>NZ_JAVDVB010000002.1:0-974741 GCF_031456625.1 Duganella sp. 3397 | reverse complement strand
GACCCGGCCGGAAATTCGACCGGGTCGTTAAAGCGGTGGCGCAGCGATATCCAGAGAAACGACTAACTAAGAAAGCTTAACTTAGCGGCATTAGGGTCAGTGCCGACATTTGGACACGAACCCGTCATTACGATGACCGCCACCGCGCGATTAAGTTCAAAAATGTCCGAATGTCGGCACTGACCCCGAGGGTTAGTCTGACCCCGAGGGTTAGTCGTTGACCCCGAGGGTTAGTCGCGGTGGTAGCGGTTGCGGCCGGTTTGTTTGGCCTGGTAGAGGTGGGCGTCGGCGTTGCGGATCAGGGCGTTGGCGTCCTGGCGGTCCAGCGGTGGCATGGCGGTTGCCAGGCCCATGCTGATGGTGACCTTGGCAGCGGTCGGCGAGGCTGCGTGGAGGACCGCCAGCTTGCGCACTTCTTCCTGGATGCGCTGCGCCACCACTTCGGCGCCTTCCGGGCCTTCCTGCGGCAGCAGCAGGATGAATTCTTCGCCGCCGTAGCGGGCCAGTAAATCCTGCGGGCGGGCGGCGCAGCGCTTCATGGCGGCGCTGATCTGTTGCAGGCACAGGTCGCCGGCCTGGTGGCCGTAGTGGTCGTTGTACAACTTGAAATGGTCGATGTCGATCATGATCAGCGACAGCGGCAGGTTGGCGCGCGCGCAGCGGCGCCATTCCGATTCCAGGCGGTCGTTGAAATGGCGGCGGTTGGCCACGCCGGTCAACCCGTCGGTCATGCTCAGCTCGCGCATGGCGTCGGCCTGGCGCTTGATGGTGAGCTGGCTGCGTACCCGCGCCCGTACCACGGCCACGTTGAACGGCTTGCTGATGAAGTCGACCGCCCCCGCTTCCAGCGCCCGGGTTTCGTCTTCCGGCTGGCTCAGCGCGGTGACGAAAATCACCGGAATGTCCTGCAGCCGCGGCGACGCGTCCAGCGCAGCGCACACGGCGTAACCATCCATGCCGGGCATGACGGCGTCGAGCAGGATCAGGTCGGGCTGCTGCGCGAGCGCCACCTCGATCGCCTTGTCGCCGGACAGCGCGAACAGCACCTCGTGCTCGTCGCGCAGCGCTTGGTGCAGGATCTGAACGTTTTCCATGGCGTCGTCGACCACCAGTATCCGTCCATTCCGGGCCAGGTTGGTCCAGCTCATGCACTATCCTTTCGCTGCTTCATTGCTTGTGTCACCTCGTCCATGATCCGGGCGGCGGCGTCGAAGTCCAGGCTGTCGACAGCCTCGGCCAGACGTGCTGCAGGTTCCACGCCGGCGAGGGCCGGCTTTAATTCCTTGAAGTAGTCCAAGGCCTTCAAGTTGTTATTCTGAAGCAAACTTTGCAGCACCGCCAGCTTTTGTAGCAATTCATCCTGGTTGATGTTGTCAGTGGGAACGTTTCTTTCGTCTATATTCAGACTGCGGGCTCCGGCCACCACTGCGTCCAGCGCCAGCGCCAGCTGGTCGAGCGCGGTGTGCAGCGCAATCTCGGGGTGGTCAAGCTGCAAGGCGATCTCGGCAACGGCGGCCAGGCGCGCCACCTCGGTGGCGCCCAGGTTGGCGGCCACACCGCGCAACTTGTGCAGCGCCTGCGCGGCCGGCTGGCGCTTGCCCTCGCCGATCGCCGCGCGCACTTCCAGCACCGTGTCGCCATGGGCGCGCTCGAAGCGCTTGAGCAGCCCGGCCAGCGCATCGTAGTTGCCGCCCATGCGCGCCAGCGCGGTGTCGAGATCGATGCCCGGCAGGTCGGCTGGCAGCGTGTAAGTGGCCTGTGCCGGCACTGGCAGCGGCGTGCTGGCGGCGGGCGCCGATGGCGCCAACGCGTGCGGCGCCAGGTTGCGCAACATGGCAATCAGGATTTCGACGTCGACCGGTTTGGCGACGTGGGCATCCATGCCGGCCTCGGCAGCGCGCTGGCGGTCTTCTTCCATGACGTTGGCGGTCATGGCGATCACCGGCAGCGTCAGGCCGGCGGCGCGCAGCGCGGTGGTGGCGTCGTAGCCGTTCATGACCGGCATTTGCACGTCCATCAGCACCACGTCGTAGCGGTCCGCGCCGCCCAGCAGCTGGTCCAGCGCCAGTTGGCCGTTGCTCACCATGGTAACGCTGGCGCCGGCGTGCAGCAGGATGTATTGCGCCACTTCCTGGTTGATCTCGTTGTCTTCCACCAGCAGGATGCGCAAGCCGGCCAGCCGCCCGTGCAGCGGCGACGGCGGCGCGGTGGCGGTGGCGCCGTCGCCGTGGTCGCCGGCCAGCAGCCCGCGCACCCGTTCGAGCAGGCGCTGCGGACTGACCGGCTTGGACAGCACGCCGGCCACGCCGCTGCCTTCCATGTCCTGCAACACCGTAGCCGCTTCGTGTTCGGACACCATCAGCAGTATGGGGGGCAGGATGGTTCCTGGCAGCAATGCGCTTGCCAGCGTCGCCGGCAAGCCGGCGTCGAGGCCCGGCAGGTCGCGGTCGAGCAGCAGCAATTCGTATGGATGGCCGTCCTCGCGGCCCTGGGCCAGCATGGCGCTGGCGTCGGCGGCGTCGGCGGCGCCGTCGGCCTGCCAGCCCAGCCAGGCGCAGGCGGCGGCCAGCGCGCGGCGCACGCCGGGGTTGTCGTCGGCCACCAGCACGGCCAGGCCCTCGACGGCGGCCGGCACCTCGGGCGCACGCGGCGGCGCCGTGCATTCGAGCGGGCAGGTGAACAGGAACTCGGCGCCCTGGCCCGGTTCGCTGCGCACAGCGACCGCGCCGCCCATCATGTCGGCGAGCTGGCGGCAGATCGCCAGGCCCAGGCCCACGCCGCCGAACCTGCGGCTGGTGCTGCTGTCGGCCTGGGAGAAGGCGTCGAAGATGTGCTCCTGCTGTTCGGCCGGAATGCCGATGCCGGTATCGCGCACCGAAAACTCCACCAGGATGGCGCAGTTGGCCGGCAGGTCCGCTTCAGCTGGGGCAGCGCCGCCGATGCTGGCGCGTACCGACAGCACCACTTCGCCGGCGGCGGTAAACTTGATGGCGTTGCTGAGCAGGTTCAGCAGCACCTGCTGCAGGCGCATCGGGTCGCCGGCCAGCTCGTTGGGCAGGTGCGGGTCGATGTCGTACACCAGTTCGATGCCCTTGTCGGCGGCGCTGCCGCTGATCAGCACGCTGATGCTGTCGAGGATGTGGCGCAGCTGGAACGGCGCATGTTCGAGCTGCAACTGGCCCGCTTCCACGCGCGACAGTTCCAGCACGTCGTTTACCAGCCCCAGCAGGGATTGGGTGGCGACCTGGATCTTGTCGAGGTAGCCACGCTCGCGCTGCGCCAGCTGCGCTTCCTGCAACAGCCGGGCCAGGCCGATGATGGCGTTCATTGGCGTGCGGATTTCGTGGCTCATATTGGCCAGGAACTCGCTTTTCGCGCGGCTGGCGGCCTCGGCGCGGTCGCGCGCCAGCACCAGTTCGTCATTGACTTCCTGCAGGTGCAGCTCGGTTTCCTTCAAGGCGGTCACGTCCGACGCCAGCACCAGGAAGCCGCGCACCTCGCCGAACTCGCCCACGTCGGGGATATAGTTGACCCAGGTGTAGCTGACCTTGCCCGATGGCCAGCGTAGTTCGCCGGCAAAGCCCTGCGGCTCGCCGTCCAGCGCGCCCTTGACGTACCGCGCGTTGCCGGCGTATTCCGGCGCGCTTATGACGTCGGGCATGAAGGCGCCCAGCATCTGCGCCTCGTCCATGCCGTACCAGTCGAGGAAGGAGCGGTTGGCGAAGCGGCAGCGCAGGCCGGCGTCCCAGTAGGCCACCATGCCGGGCAGGCTGTCGGTGAGGGTGCGCAGGAAGTGCTCGCTCTTGCCCAGTTGTTCGACGGTGGCGCGCAGGGTTTCCTTGACCTGCTTGCGCTCGGTGATATCCATCGCCAGTCCCAGCACGTGCGTGGCCGCGCCATGCTCGTTGCGCAGCGCGACCTTGCGCGTGGTGAGGTAACGGGTGACGCCGCCGGCGTTGACGATCGGTTCCTCGGCGATTTCGGTAATTTCGTTGGCATTGGAGGCCAGCACCGCACGGTCGGCCTGGTTGTACAGCGCGGCCAGCTCGGGCGGATAGAAGTCGAGGTCGGTCTTGCCCACGAACTCTTCGCCGCTGGTGCGCCCGGACAGCACCGCGCCGTAGCGGTTGACCATCTCGTAGCGCAGGTCCGAGGCGCGCTTGAGGAAGATCATGGCCGGCATGTTTTCCACCACCGAGCTCAACAACTGGCGCGAGCGCTGCAATTCGGCAGCGATGCGTTTCTGGTCGGTGACGTCGAGCAGCAGCCCGGTGATTGCCGTCACCAGCCCGCCCGCGCCGAATTGCGGGTAATAGCTGGCTACCCAGTGCTGCACCGGCCCGGTACGCGGATCGGCGCCGGCGCCGGCGGTGCCCGAGCGCTCGGCGCCGACCAGCGCCCGCCCGGTGTCGAGCACGGTGCGGTAGTCGGCCAGGATGCTGCGGCGCAGGGCCGGATCGTGGATCATGTCGCCGATGTGGCGGCCGATATGGGCGACGACCGGCTCACCGGTCAGCCGCGCCAGGAAATCGTTGACGCGGATCACCCGCAGCTCGTTATCGACATAGCTCAGGCCCACCGGCGCGGTCGCGTACAGGGTTTCGAGCTGGCTGCGCGAGCGCTCCAGTTGCTCGGTGCGTTCGCTGACCAGTTGTTCCAGGCCGTGGCGGTGCGCTTTCAGATCGATTTCCAGCGCGTTGAACGCTTGCGCCACGGCACCGGCCTCGCGGAAGGCCATCGGTTCGAGCGTGAACGGGCGGCCGGCGGCCAGCGCCTCGGCCGGTCCCACCAGGGCCCGTACCGAGCGTGCAATGCGCCCGCCTACCAGCCATGCCAGCGAAAAGCCGGCCAGCAGCACCAGGCCCATGGTCAGCGAGATATTGGTGACCGCGCGCAGCAGCTCTTCCAGCGCCTTGGCCTGCGGCGTGGACATGACCACGGTGGCGCCGCTCACCGGTGAGCGGCTGTAGCCGCGGTAGATGGCATTGCCTTCGGTGTCGGTGGTGGCAAACAGGGCGTCCGGGGTTTGCTGGAAGCGTGCGCGCAGGGCCGCGTCGGCCATTTGCCCCAGCAACTGGCGCGGTCCACCCGCCTGCGCCACCAGCCGGCCTTCGCCGTCGTACAAGGCCATGATCTGGTGCGGCTTGATGCGCTCGTCGCGCAGGATCTTGTCGAGCTGGTCCGGCTTGAGCAGGGCGGTCAGCGCATACACCACCTGGTTGTCCACGAACACCGGCACATCGACCGCCAGCAGCGCGCTGCCAGCCACGTACACGACCGACAGTTGCGCCCGCGCCGTGTGATACAGCGGCGCCAGGCGGCTGGCGTTGTTGATTGAATTAAACGTGTCGGGAAGCGGCGCGCCGACGTGCATGGTGACCTGGCCGGTGCTGTCGCTGAGCAAAAATTGCGACGCCGGGAAATGCGGCCCCAGCAGGCCGCCGGCCTGCAGGCGCAACGTCGCCATGTCGTCGCTGCGGATGCTGGGAGAGATCGCCAGCGCCTGGGCCGCGCCCTGGCTTTGCACCAGGTCGCGGTCGATGGCGGCAGCCACCATGCGCGCGGCCTTGCGCGTGTCTTCCATCAGGGTGTCGCGCTCGCGGCTGTAGAACTGTTGCACCACCGCGCCGAAGCCGATCGTGGTCGGCAGCGCGCAGGCCAGGACCAGCAGGGCGATCTGCGCGCGGATCGACGGCAGGCGGGAGTTTTCCGGCACTGGCTGGCGCTAGAAGAAGACGGCGGTGCGCTGGATCACGCTGCCGTTATTGGTATAGGGAGCGGTGGCGCGAACCGAGCCGGTGTCGAACTTGCCGTCGTCGAGCTTGCTGTCGATCTGCTCGGCGAAGCTGTCCGGCAGGTTGTCGAGGCGCACGCCGTTGCCGCCGCGTCCACCGACGGCGTCGTTGTAGATGTACACCGCGCCGCCCTGGGCGCTGGTCATGAAGTCGGTAGTGCCGTTGAACGACCCGGTGATGAAGCCGGCCAGCGCCAGGTGTTGCGGCGCCAGCAGGTATTCGGCGATCTGGCCGTCGCCATTGCCATTGCCGGTGGCGCCCGGCGCGTGGGTGGTGCCCTGCACGTCGTCGCCGGGCAGGGCGCGGAACTTGTCCTGGTAGGCGTTGACTGCCGACGTCAGCGACGTCGATTGCTGGATGATATTTTTGACCCGGGCGCTGTCGATCAGGCTCTGCCCCTTGAGCACGCCGCCGAGCAGCAGGCCGATGATGACCAGCACGATGGCGATTTCCACCAGCGTGAAGCCGGCTTGCCGCGAAATAAGGGGAGATGGACGGGGCGCGCGCATGGTAGTTCCTTTCAGTATTTCAAACGCTGTGGTTCGATCGCTATATTACCGCAGCGCTAGCGCCCGGTGGAATGGTTCTGTTGCTGCTGAGTCAGTTGTTGCAGGCGTTCGGACAGGAATTTCAGCTCACGCGGATCGGTGACCTGGCCGCTGTCGAGCAGGCCGCCAACCAGCGCCCGTGCGCCATCGAGCTCGTTCATGTCTTCGAGGATGAAAATTTCCAGCTGCCGCGCCCAGGCCGGCACCCTGGCGCCGGTGGCGTGCAGGCGGATGTCGTGCGCGTACGCGCGCGCCAGCGGCAGGTCGTGCAACCGGTGTTTTGCCACCAGCGCGGCGTGGGCCAGCCACGGCCAGCGCCGGTCGGGGTCTTCGGCAAAGCGGGCGTGGACAAAATCGAGCATCAGCCGCGTGCGCACGGGGTCGCCGACGGCGCCGTACACCTGGCTGGCAGCGAGCAGCGGCGACTGGCCGCGCGGGTCGAGCTCGAGCACGCGTTGCAGCCAGCCGATCACGGTGGGATAGTCGAGTTCACGCCAGGACACGCTCACGCCCGCCTGCTCGTCGAACCCCTGCACATACAGCATGGTCAGCCGCGCCAGCGCCACCGGCTCACCCAGCGCCGCCAGTTGCAAGGCCTGCCTTGATGGCGCCGACGGCAGTGCCTGCGCCCGGGCTGTTTCAGACGGACGGCTGGTCTGCCAAGCCACCTGCAACAGCAGGGCCAGCACCAGCAGCAGCCACACGCCGCGCGGCACCGCCTTGACCGGTTTCTGGACGGCAGTCATCAGATCTGCTTGCGGTAGAGGTCGAACAAGCCGGCGCCGGCCATCAGCGCCACGTACAGCGCGGTCTGGACCGCGACCGCCAGCAGGTCGGCGCCGCTGCCGCCGTGGTACACCAGCCAGTCGCTGCGGGTGAACTGGTCGAGGTGCGGCAGCAGCAGGGCCAGCAAATCGAGGCCGCCGCCCAGCACCTGCTGGCCCAGGTTGTCGGCAGCAGCGCCGGACTGCTTCATCAGTTGCAGCGCGCCGATGGCGCGCGCCACCAGGTAGAACGCCGTGGCTGCCGCCAGCGCCGGCAGCACCTGCTGCAAGGTCAGCACGCACAGCAGGCTGAAGGCGGCCACGATCCAGCACTCGCACAGCAGCGAAAACGCCCATAAGGCGGCCTGGTCCGGCGGCGCCAGGGCCAGCGCCAGGGCGCCGAACAGCAGCGCCGGCAGCACCGCCAGGGCGCCAAAGCCGGCCAGCTTGCCGGCCAGGTACACGGCGCGCGGCATCGGCAGGGCCAGCAGCAATTCGAGCCCCTTGTCGTTGGCTTCGCGCACCATGCTGGTGATCACGAACGTGGCGACCAGGAACACGCTGGCCAGCCGCAGCACGGCGCCCAGCAGGGCTGCCTGCAATTGATGGCTTTCGGTCAGCGCCAGTTCCTGCAAAAAGCCGGCCAGTCCCACGGCGCCGAGCGCGGCCGCGATCAACAGCCACAGCAGGCGGTTGCGCAGCGCTTCGAGCAGGGTGTAGCGGGCGATCGTCGACGCCATCGATAAATGCATCATGGCAGCTTTTGCGCCGCGACCATGCGGTTGAACAGGATGTTGGGCGACAGCCACAGCACCACGTCGTCGTATTCGCCGCCGGGCGCGCGCGGATCGGTACTGGCCGGGCGCGTGACGAACGCCACGCCTTCACCGCCGAGGTTGGTTTTCTCGTCGATATTGCCCAGGCCGGCGTCGAGCAGCCGGGTGTTCTGGTCGCTGGTGGCGCCGTAGCCGTTGCGGCCGAACGACACGATCACGGCCGGGATGTCGTTGGCGTCGGAGGCCGGGATGATCTGGCCGTCCATGCCGCGCGTGGCCACCGTGATGTCGCGCGGCGAACTCAAAGTGAAAAAGCTGACGCTGTCGGCAAACGAGGGCGTGACGGAATAGGCCAGTACCCGGCCCCAGCCGTCCAGGCGCGACACGCCCAGCGTGGCCCAGGGCAGGTAGCCATAGCGTTTGTTGCAAAGGCTGCCGGCGCGGTCTTCGCGGCCGTCGATGGCGGAGATGGCGGGACATGGCAGGTAGCCGTTGCGCAGCGCAAAGCCGAACAGCGCTTCGCGCGCGTCTTCCATCACGCGCCGGGTATCGGCCACGCGGCGCTGTTCGAGTTGCGACGACAGCGGTGCCACCAGTCCGCCGATCAGCAGGCCGACCACCAGCAGCACGATGGCGATTTCGACGATGGTGAAGCCGGACTGGCGGCGCTGCTGGCTTAATCGGGAGTGGAATGGCATGGGCATTATTGCAGTGTTTTTTTGACGGGGGCGGTGGCGCGCAGGCGCTCGCGGATCAGGCGCAGCGGCACCCAGCCGAGTTCGTTGCTGAAGCTGCCGCCGGCGCTGCGCACATCGTCGGTGGCGGCGCGCGCCATGAAGTCGCGTACGGCTTCGGCATTGGCCTGTTCGTCGAGGTTGTCGGTGACCGCGCCGGCCTGCTCGATGCCGGCCAGGCTGGTGCCCAGGTGGCGACCGCTGGACAGGATCACGGCTGCCGCGCAGCGGTCGTCCACCACGCAGTTGGCCGAGCCCACGCGGTAGAAGATGCCGCCGTCGCCGCTGCGGTCGAGCAGGGTCTTGGTGGCCTCGGGCGCGCGCGCGAGCTTGTTATCGGTGAACTCGGGCGAGACGCTGTAGCGCAGCAGCTTGTTCCAGCCATCGCCGGGCGTGAGGCCCAGCGTGGTCCACGGCAGCCAGCCGGTGCAGGCGGCATCGTCGGTGCATGGCTGGCCGCGTTCACGCCCGTCCAGCGCCGACTGCGCCGGCCGCGGCAGCCGGCGGTGCAGCACCGCGTAGCCGAGCAGTGCTTCGCGCGCATCGGCCAGCGCAGCGCGCGTGAGCGCCTGGCGATGCAGGTCGCCCTTGGGCTGGCTGAACATGCTGATCAGGAACGACGACGCGCCGAGGCCCAGCACCAGCAGCAACAGCAGCAGAGCCGCGCCGCGCTGGCGTGCCAGCGGCGCCTGGCGCAGCGTCACCTGATGCCGTGCCGCCGGTCGCTGGTGCACTGTCAACGGCTGCCGTGCGCGGGGCAGGCAGCATGGCGGCGCTGGCCGGGATGGCTGGGGTGGCGTCATTGGCTGACGTCTTTCACGCGGCCGTCGGCCAGGTCGTAGCGCTGGCCCGGTTGCAGCACGATGCGCCGGCCCGACGGCAGGGTGACCGTGACCGCCTTGCTGTCGCGGTTGCTGAACTTGTTGGCGGCGCCGCGCTGCGGCACGTTGTTGAGCCAGACCGTGCTGCGGCCATTGCTGCTGCGCAGGACGCCGTTCATGGTCAGCTGTTCGGGGACGGTCTCGGTTGTCGCTGCCGCTGCCGGCGCCGAACCGGGCATCGGCATCGGCATTTGCGTTGGGATCGGCTGCTGCTGCTGCTGCTGCTGCGAGGTAGGCGCGAGTTCGCGGCTGGTGCGCGCCATGGCCATCATCTCGGCTTGCATGCCGGGCGGCAGATTGGGCGGCAACGCGGGCACAACGTCGGGCGCGAACCCGGGGCGAGTTCCCTGAGGCATCGCCTGCGCGGCTGGCATCGCCGCTTGCATCCCCGCGGGCATGGCCGGCGTCGTGCTTGGCTGCATTGCCCCAGCTCTTTGCGCCTCGGCCAGCGACATGGCCGGCGCCAGTGCGCCAGCGCTACCCGGCGCGCTCTGCTGAAAGCCGATCCCGGCCCCGGCGCCGGCCGGCCGGTTGCGGCTGGCGTCGATGGCCTGGCGTTCTTGCGGTGTATTGAACAGCCGGCCCAGCTGCGGCTGGGCGTGCGCCGCGCACAAGGCGAGCAGCGGCAGCGACAGCAGTAGCCGTTTCATGGCCGCCTCCCGGTCGCCAGCGCCACCGATGGTGCGGAGGTGATGGCGCCGGCGTTGGGCGCCATGGTGATCCAGTTGAGCGTGCAATCGACGCCCAGGTTGCCGCCCGCAGCACCGGCACCACTTGCGCCACCTGCACCGGCTGGGTTGGCCTGGCCACCGCCAACTGCCGCCAGCCGCTTGAGCGAACAATCCTGCGCGGCGAAAAAGCCGCGGCCATGCAGCCCGCCGAGGAAGTCGAACAAGTCCATCTCGTGCAGCAGTTCCATGTGCAGGCGCATGCGGCTGCCGCGCAGCTGGTAGTCGCCCAGGTCCATCGCCGCTTCCAGCCGCACCGGTTGCTGCGGTTCGATCTGGTAGCTCAGCGGCGGCAATTGCAGTTCCTCCTGCACCTGGCGGATCGCGTCGACCCATTCCAGGCGCCGCTCCTCGCCGATCAGCCCGCGCTGGCGCAGTTCCAGGTAGCGTCGCTGGAAATTGCGGATGTCGCGTTTTTCGCTGTCGACGTGGGCATAGCGCGAGTGGGCGGTGTCGCGCAGGCGGGTGGCGTGTTGCAGGTCGGCGTCGGCGTCGTGGCGCTGGGCGGCAGTGACCGCCACCAGCGTGGCGCCGATGATGACGGCCGCCAGCGCGGCCAGCCCGGCGGTGCGTATCTGGGCGAACTCGGCGATCCAGTACGGCAGGGCGATGGTGTTCGCAGGCTTTTTTGGGGACAGGGCGGCAGGATTGGGATTCATGGCTTCCATACCAGGTTCAGGGTAAATCTGGCGCGGGTAGGCGCCGCTGTCGTGCCGGCCTTGCCGTCAAGGCGCACGGTGGGCCGGGTGTCGAGTGGTGGCTTGTCCACCTGCACCAGCAGGCGCGGGTTGGCCGCCAGCTGTCGGGCAAACCGGTTCATGGTGTTGACGGCATTGCGGTAATCATCTTCGGGCGACAAAATTTCCGCCTCGATCGAGAGCGATTGCGGTGGCCGCGCCGGGATGCCGGCCAGCAGCGACGACATCGGCGTGGCCGCTGCCGTACCAGTGCCACCAGCACTGCCGTTGGCCAGCACCGGTGCGCCTGTCGGCGGCTGGCCCGGCAGATCGACCTTCCAGCCCAGTTGCAGCAGGCGGATTTGCGGCGACTGCTCCAGTGCCGCGCTTACCATGGACACCATCTGCCAAGGCGATGGTCCCTGCACGACCAGCATGCGCTCGACATTGACTGCCGCGCGCATATTGGCGGTGGACGTCACGCGCGGCGGCATGGCGGCCATTACCTCGTTGTAGCGGCGGTCGAACTGGCGCGCTTCCTGCGCCAGGCGCTCGCTGTCGGCGCGCGCGTCCCACGCCTGCCACAGGTTGAGGCCGACCGCGCACGCGGCGATGCCGGCCACGGCGCCGGCCGCGAGGTACAGGTTGCGGCGCGCGCGCCATAGCTGGAAGTAGCGGCGCAGCGGCCCCAGCGTGTAGTGACTGGCCGGCTGAGTAGTGGCCAGCAGGGCCAGCAGCATGGTGTCGGCCAGCGCGCCGGCAGCGTCGCCAACGGCCGCGCTCACCCCCAGCCGGTCAGTCACCTGCGCCAGCGGCAGGAAGCGGAACGCGGTTTCAGGACCGTCCGCGCATTGCATTTCCAGGGCCGGCAACTGGCCGGCCGGCGCGATGATCACAGTTTCGAGCACGCTGCCACGCGCCAGCAGCCGTACGCTGGTCAAAAACTGCTGGGTCTTGGCGGCCTCGGCGCCGACGTTGATGGCGTCGCCATCGCGGTCGATGGCCGGCGTCAGGCGCGAGAATTTCAGCTGGCCGCGCTGGAAATAGCTCTGGCGCCAGCCCGCCGATTGCTGGGTCACCAGCAACAGGTGCTCGTCGAGCAAGCCGAGCTTGTTGACCAGGTACTCGCTCAGCAAGGTGGTCGAATACAGGCCAGCGAGCGGAATGCGTTCTTGTTCGAGCGCCTCCACCCAAGGCAGCACCATGGCCGGATTGGTCAGCGCGGAGAGCAGCACGATGTCGTCGCGGCGGCCGTCCGGCTCGCGGCCCTGCACCTCGTGGTGGCGGAACGGCGTTTCGCGGTATTGCTGCAGCAGACGGCGCTGCGTGAGTTTGGCGCCCGCGCGCCCGCCCACGTGCGGCAGGTGCACGCGTTGAAAATCTTCTTCGATCAGGTCGGTCAGCAGCAGCACCGGCACCTGGCGCTGGTGATCGAGGTGATCGAGCAGGTCATCCACGCCGGCGCTGTCGCTGGTAAAGCTGGCGCCGCCCAACAGGCGGCCGCGCTCCCAGCGCCAGGCGGTGAGGGTATCGTTGCTCAGATAGAGTACATGTCGGTTCAGCACGGGAGCCTCAGGTCTGGATCTTGCTGATCGTGTCGTATATCGGGCCCATCACGGACAACATGATCCAGCCCACCATCAGGCCCAGGATCACGGTCATGGCCGGCTCTATCATCGATTGCACCTTCTCGATCATTTCCTTCACTTCGCGGTTGTAGAAGTAGGCGACGTTGCGCAGCGCGCCGTCGAGCGCGCCGGTGGTCTCGCCCACCTTGAGCATGCGGATCACCAGCGGCGGAAAGATGCCGGTATGCTGGAAAGCGGCCGTGATGCCCTGGCCCTCGGAAATCAGCTGGCCGGCGCGGCGCAGGCCGGCGGCCACCACGCGGTTGCCGACGATGCCCTCCGACAGCCGCAGGCATTCGAGGATGGAAATGCCCGACGCGTACATCATCGCAAAGAACGTGGCAAAGCGCGCCAGCATGATCTTGTGCAGCACCGGGCCGATCAGCCACACCCGCAACTTGAAACCATCGGCGACAAAGCGCGCCTGCTCGCTGTGGCCGAGCCATGCGCGCAGGCCGACGTAAGCGAAGACCGGCAGCGCCACGATCACGTACCAGTAATCGATGAAGATGCCGGACACCCAGATCAGCGCCTTGGTGTGCAGCGGCAGGGTGTTGCCCATGTTTTTGACAAAACTGGTCAGCTGCGGCACCAGGTAGATCATCAGGAAGAACGTCACGCCGGTGACGAACAGGCCCACCGCTGCCGGGTACATCACGATCTTTTTTGTCTGCGACGCCAGCTCGTCCTGCCACTTCAGGCTTTCCGACAGGTTCTTGAACACCTCGGTCAGCTTGCCGCTTTGCTCGCCCGCCATCACCAGGCTGGTAAACGTGTGGTCGAACACTTCCGGGTACGCGGCCATGGCGGCCGACAGTTGCAGGCCGCCTTCGATATTCTCGATCAGGCCCGTGATCATCTCGCGAAAGCGCGGATGGTCGATGCTCTCGCGCAGGTCGTTCAAGCCTTCGAGGATCGGCACGCCGGCGCCGGTCAGCTGCTCCATGTGGAAGCAGAAGTTGATCAGGTCGCGCCGTGTGATCACGCGTTTGAGCGCCATCACGCGCGCGCGCGACACGCGGCAGTCGATCAGGTCCAGGCCCATGCGGTGCAGGCGCAGTTCCAGGTCCGGCTCGTTCGATGCATCCATATTGCCGGGCTGGATCTGGCCGGCGGTGTTCATGGCGCGGTAAATATACTGGGGCATCAGTGCAGCCTCCCCAGGCGCTCGGTCAGATCGACCACGCGGCCCACTTCCTCGAGCGTGGTCACGCCTTCGAGTACGCGGCGCACGCCGTCGTCGATCAGGCTGTGGAAGCCGCCGGCCGCTGCCGCCGTCTTCAGCTCGCGCGACGACACGCGCCGCGCCACCAGTTCATCCAACGCCGGCGTCATTTTCAGCAGTTCGATGATGGCGATCCTTCCCTTGTAGCCCTGGTGCGCGCAGCGCTCGCAGCCGACCGCGCGGTACAGCGTTTGCGGCGGCGCGTCGTCGGCCAGGCCGAGCAGCTGGCGCTCGACGTCGTCGGCTGTGTGCGCCTCGCGGCAATGCGGGCACAGCTTGCGCACCAGGCGCTGGGCGATGATGCCGATGATGTTGCCGGACATGATGTCGGGCAGCACGCCGATGTCGAGCAGTCGTGGAATCGCGCCGATGGCCGAGTTGGTGTGCAGCGTGGAATACACCTGGTGGCCGGTCATGGCGGCGGCAAACGCCATCTCGGCGGTTTCCTGGTCGCGGATCTCGCCGACCAGGATGATATCCGGGTCTTGCCGCATCATCGAGCGGATGCCTTCGGCAAAACCCATCTTGGCCGATTCGTTCACCGACGTCTGGCGGATCATGTTCATCGGGTACTCGACCGGGTCTTCCAGCGTCATGATGTTGACGCTCTCGGTGTTGATGTGGTTGAGGATCGAGTACAGCGTGGTGGTCTTGCCCGAGCCGGTGGGGCCGGTCACCAGGATCACGCCGTCGGGCCGGGCGATCATCAGCTTCAGCAGGCTCAGTTCCGCTTCGCCGAGGCCCAGGCCGTCCAGCGGCACGATGCCTTTCTGGCGGTCGAGTACGCGCAAGACAAAATTTTCGCCGTGCGTGGTCGGCTGGGCCGAGGCGCGGAAATCGATCTGCCGGCCCGAAAACTTGATCGAGATGCGGCCGTCCTGCGGCGCGCGCGTTTCTGCGATGTTCATGTTCGACATCACCTTCAGCCGCACGGCCATGGCTGGCCAGTACGATTTGTGCAGGCTGCGGATCTGGCGCAGGATGCCGTCGATACGGTAGCGGATGCGCAGGAACGACTGCTCCGGCTCGAAGTGCAAATCCGACGCGCTGTTCTGCACGGCGTCGGCCAGGATCGCGTCGATCAGGCGCACCATCGGCTGGCTGTATTCGTCGGACGTGGAACCCATGCTGGCGTAGTTCACTTCACCGGTTTCGATCTCGTGCAGGATGCCGTCGATCGACAGCTCGAAACCGTAATACTGGTCGATCGCGCGCGAGATGTCTGATTCGTTGACCAGCAGCGGCGTGATCGTGATGCCCTTGACCAGCATGGCGCTGATCTGGTCGAGTGCGACGATGTTGCTGGTGTCGGACATGGCCAGGATCAGGTTGTCCGTCTGCCGCTCGTAGACGATCGGGAACACCCGGTAGCGCTTGGCCACTTCCTTCGGAATCAGCTTTAACGCGATGGCGTCCACCACCAGGCTGGTCAGGTCAGCGCTTTGCTGGTTGAGGTTTTCCGACAGCGCCATGCGCACCGTCGCTTCGGTGACGAAGCCGAGCGTGATCAGCAGTTTGCCGAGCGGCTCGTTGCTGCGCTTTTGCTCGATCAGCGCGATGCGCAACTGGTCTTCGCTGATCACGCCTTTCTGGATCAGCAGCTTGCCGAGCGGGAGTTTTGCTTGTTCTGCCATGGAACTCCTAGTGCGCCCCGCTCAACTCGTGCATGCGCTGGCGCAGCGCGGTGCGGTCGAAACCGGCCGGCTTGTCCTGACCCAGCGCCAGCGCGCGCTGGTAATACGTCAGCGCCAGCTTGCCCTGGTTCAGGCGGTCGAGGCCGATGGCCAGGTTGTAGGCGTAGTCGGCGTTGTCGGGTGCGGCCGAGTAGGCGCGGAAATACGTCTGCTGCGCTTCGGGCCAGCGACTTTGCTGGGCGTACAGGTTGCCCAAGGCGAACAGCACCGGGCCGGCCTCGGGATTGCCGGTCAAAATCGCTTTCAGGCGCCGCTCGTTCTGGCCGATGTCGCCGCCGCTCATGCCCACCAGGCCGGCCACGGCGGTGGCGTCATTCGGGTCGAGCTCGAGCAGGCGCAGGTAGTAGCTCGAGGCTTGCGCACCCTGGTTCTGGCGCGCGGCGACCGTGGCCAGGCCCAGCAGGGCGTCGCGGCTGTTGGGATCCTGGCGCAGCGCGGCCTGGTATTGTTGCTGGGCGTTAGCCAGGTCGCCCGTACCCAGCGCCTCGTAAGCGTTGGTCAGCGCCGGGGCGATGCGCGCCGGCTGCACGCTGCGCGCCACGCGGATGTCGGTGTTGTCGGGCGCGGCCACGGGCGGCAGGCGCTCCTGGCGCGGCGTATTCGCCTGCGCCTGGATCGCCTGCTGGGCGGCGGCCAGTTCCTGCTCGGTGCGTTCCAGGCGGCGTTCGAGGTCGGCGCGGGCGGCGCGGCCCATGCCGCCCATTGGCGACGGCGCCAGCATGCCGGCCACCGACGGATCGCCGCCCGACGGATCGCCGCCCGACGGATCGACACCATTGCCGAGGGCTGATGGATCGCTGCTGCCGGCTGGTCCGACGATCTGCACCGCGCCAGGGCCGGTAGCGCCGGTGGCGCCCGCTGGCGGCATGGCGACCGGTGGCAGGCGCGAGCCCGCGCCCGGCGCCATCACGGCCTGCCAGTAGTAGTAACCGAAGCCCAGGATGATCAGCGCCAGGACCGACAGCAGGCCGATCAGGCGCAGGCGTTCCGGGTCCATGCCTGGCGGCTCGGCGCTGGCGGCGGCTGCCGCGCTGACGCGGGCGCGTGGTGTGGCGTCCTTGCTGCTGCCGTTGTTGCCATTGCCATTGCCATTGCCATTGCCGTTGTAGTTGCCATTGCCGTTGCTGGCGCGTGGCGTGGCGCGCGGCCGGGCCGCTTCGGCGCTGGCGGCAGCTGCGCCGGCGGCGGCTGTCGCGCTGGTGCGAAGCGGCGCACCGGTGACCGGATCGAACCCGGCTGGCGATGCGCTGTATTCGGTCCCGGTTCCGGTCCCGGTACCGGTCCCGGTTCCGGTCACGGTTCCGGTCCCGGAACCCTGGCGAGAAGCTGGCGCAGTCCCGGCACGCGACAGGCCGGCGGCATCGAGACCGCCACTGTCTGCGCCAAGTGAAGCGTGGTCGCCTGGACCAGCGCTGGCGGCGGCAGATGCCGACGTCCCGCGCGCAGGCGGCGCGGCCGGGTCGGGCGCCAGGTCGAAAGACAGGCTAGATTCATGCTGCGGTGCGTTCGGCGGTACCGGGTCCGGCATCGGGCGCAGCGTGTCGCTGGCGGCGGCAGCGCCGGTGGGCGAGGGCTGCTCCAGGCTGAACGACGGTTCGAAGTCCAGGCTGAGCTCGCGCCGGGCCGACGCCGCGCCAGCCGCTGCGGCAGGTGCGGCAGAGCCTGCATTACCAGCCACGACCGCCGCCTGCGGTTCCGGCGTCAGCGCCAGGATATCGTCGAACTCGCGCGATGGCCGGTCCACCTCGGTGTCGCCGGCGGCATTCTGTTTGGCGCGCTCGGCTTTCTTGAGCGCTTGCATTAACAAGCTCATGATCCGTTGGCCTTGGCGGTAGGGACAGGGTAGGTGGACGGTACCGGGTACGGTTCGGTGTCGGGTTCGCCCGGCAGCAGGTCGCGGTAGTTGCGGTAGTCGCCGTTGACGCTGGCGTCCTTGATCACGACCGGCCGCATGAAGATCACCAGCTCGGTCTTGGTGCTGGTTTCATTGCGGAACGAGAACAGGTCGCCGATCACGGGCACGCTCGACAGCAGCGGGATGCCGTCCTTGAGGTTGTCCACGCTGTCCTGCATCAGGCCGCCCATCACGGCGATCTGCCCGCTCGGTACCTTCATCAGCGACTCCAGCTCGCGCGCCTGGATCACCGGCACCCGGCTGGTCACCTTGGCGTCGGCCAGCGCCGGATTCGGGTCGTTGACGTAACCGACAATGCGGGTAATGGTGGGGCGGACATTGATGGTGACCTCGTCGTTGTCGGAGATCTGCGGCGTCACGCTCATGACGAAGCCGACCGGCACCGTCTCGAGCTTCGATTCGTACACGGCCTGCGAAATCGGCGTGCCGTTGGTGCCCAGCACGGCCGGCGTGACCTTGATCGAGAAGAACACGTTGTTGTCGACCACCTTGAGCAGCGCGGTCTGGTTGTTCATCACGCTGATTTTCGGGCTCGACAGCACTTTCACCTTGCCGAACGATTCCAGCAACTGGATCGCCGTGGTCAGGTTGCCCAGCTTGCCGGCCGCCGAGTAGGTCAGCAGGAAGGCGCCGGGGCTGGTGCCGGGATTGACGCCGCTGGGCAAACCGGTCTGGCCGATCGCCCTCTGTGAAAACTGCACGTTGCCGCCTGAAATGGTCGACCAGTTGATGCCCTGCTGGTAGTTGTTGCTCAGTTTGACTTCCAGCACGGTGGCTTCGATCAGCACCTGCCGCTTGGCGGCGCCCAGCACGATATCGAGGAACTCGCGGATCTTTTCGTGCTGGCGGCTGGTGGCGCGCACCGCGATCAGGCCGCCCTCGGCATTGACCACCACCGAATTGGTGGTGGTGTTGCGGTTGCCGCCGAAGGCGCCGCCATCGAACGGCGACGGCGACGCTTGCTGCTGACTGTTCGCCCCCTGCGCACCTGTTGCTTGGCCGGTTTGGCCGGTTTGGCCATTCTGGCCCGGCTGCGGCGCCGCCAGCGGATCGACCAGCTTGTCGTTGATGGTGGTCGGGCGCAGCATGTCGCGGATATTCTTTTCCAGGCTGTACCAGAAATTGTTGTCCGAACGGTTGTTGACCACGGTGGTCGAGTTATTGCTCGGATTGTTCGTGGCGCTGCTGCCGCCAAACGAACCGCCGCTGCTGCCGCCATTCTGGCCGGTGCCGCTGGCCGCGCCGACCGGGTTCGATGCGCTGCTGCCGCCACCGGTCGTGGAAATCTGGGTGGCGATATTGACGCTGCTGTTGGTGCTGCGCGCAATGTTGACGTAGTCCACCTTGTAGTTGCGCCACTCCGGCGTATCGGGCAACACGGTCAGGGTGGTGCCGTTGATCTCGTAGCGCATGTCCACCTGGCGCTGGATGCGCGCCAGCAGTTGCGGCAGGGTCTGGTCGAGCGCATTCAGGGTGACGCTGCCTTCCACGCCCGGATGGACGTCGACATTGAGGCCGGCGTCGCGCGCCAGCGCGAACAGCAGTGACTGCACCGGGACCTTGTGCACGGTCACGCTGTAGGTTTCCACCTTGGCGGTAGCTTTGGGCGGCGGCAGCATGGCGCTCTGGCGCACCGGCTCGGGAATCGCCCCGGCCGGGCGCGGCGGCTCCGAGATGTGGGTGGGCGAGGGCGGCAGCGCGCGCGTGGCGCAACCTGCCAGGATCAACGAAGCGACGGGCAACAGGGAACAGGCTAGTTTTTTCATTGAGTCTTTCCGGCCCGGTGACACCACAGGATGATGTTGTGAATTTGCAATATAACGACCATGATCTTACAATTCGGAAGCGGTCGCAAGGACGCTCCAACAGATTGCAACAAATACCAGGCACAGCAAACACGCCGTTACAACAGTACGTGGCTGCAAGCCCTTCAAACGGGACGTGCGATAGGACCGATAGGGCGACTCGGCAATCGCCAGCCGGGCGTGGCGCGCCTCGACCGTGCCGGCATCGTCGGCGAACGCCGCCAGCAGCGCCTTGTCGGCCAACACGTTAATCCGCCGCACGATGCCTTCCGACGCGTCACCGATCAGCCGCACCGCATCGTTGCTGAATACCGGCGCGCCGCCATGGCCGGCCGCCGCCAGCCGGAACGCCAGGAACTCCGCCACCAGCGACGACGCCAGCGCCGGCACCTCGAAGCTGTGGGTGATGCGTTCCTTCAGTTGCCGCATCGATGGCAGGTCGAGGTGGCGGTCCAGCTCCGGCTGGCCGAACAGCACGATTTGCAGCAGCTTGCTGCTGGCCGTCTCGAGGTTGGTCAGCAGGCGGATCGCTTCCAGCGTGGCCAGTGGCATGGCTTGCGCCTCCTCCACCAGCAGCACCACGTTGCGGCCCTGGCCGTGCAGGGCGATCAAGTGCGTGTGCACGGCGCGCTGGATTTCATCGACCCGGTAGCCGCGCGTGGCCAGGCCCAGTTCGGCTGCGATCGCGTACTGCACTTCCACCGGGTCCAGGTTGGGGTTGACCAGGTAGATCACCTCGATATGTCCGGGCAGGCGGCTTTCCAGCATGCGGCACAACATGGTCTTGCCGGCGCCCACTTCGCCGGTGACCTTGACGATGCCCTCACCGTGGCACACCGCGTACAGCAGCGCCTCGAGGATCTCGCCGCGCGTATTGCCCGCGTAAAAAAACGCCGGATTGGGCGTGATGCCGAACGGCGACTCGCGCAGCCCGAAGTGTTGCTGGTACATGGCCGACGTGGTCATTCCGGAACCTCGAGAAACCGTAGCGGGCCGCGCAGTAGGTTTATCCACGGTTCCATCAAGCGATGCAAGCCAGGAAGGCTTGTTCCAATGTCTGGGCGCCGTAATGCGCGCGGCAGTCGGCGGGCGTGCCGGTAAACCGGATGGCACCGTCGTGCAGGATGGCCATGCGGTCGCACAGTTCATCCACATCGGCCAGCGCGTGCGAGGTCAAAAACAGCGTGCTGCCGCGCTGTTGCAAGGTGCGCAGTTGTTGCTTCAACAGCGCACGCGCTTTCGGATCGAGGCCGCTCATCGGTTCGTCGAGCACATACAGCCGCTTGGGCGACAGCAGGCAGGCGGCCAGGCCCAGCTTTTGCGTCATGCCTTTCGAATAATGGCGCACGGTTTTTTTCAACGCCGCCGCGTCGAGGTCGAGCGCGGCCAGCATGGCGGCCACCGCCGCTGCATCCACCTTCACGCCTTGCAAGGTCAGCAGGTACTTGATGAAGTCGGCGCCGGTCAGGTAATACGGCGGCGTAAAACGCTCGGGCAAAAAGCCCAGCGGCGCGCGGCTGGCCGGCTGGTCGTGCGGTTGGCCGAAGATGGCAATGGCGCCGCCGTCGAGTGCGCAAAAATCGAGCAGGCACTTGATCAGGCTGGTCTTGCCGGCGCCGTTCACGCCGACCAGGCCGAAACATTCGCCGGCCTGCACCGCCAGATCGACTCCCTGCAGCACGCCGGACGGTCCATAGCGTTTGACGACTTGCTGGAAGCGCAGGGCAGTTTCAGTCATGAAGCAAGGGAATAGTAGCCGGTGGGAAATGATGTAACACTGTAGCGTATTCGTGCGCGGAATGCGACATCGTTTCGTGTTTCTTCATCGCAAATGTCACATTCTCGTCTAGAATGTCTGGCAAGTTGTTTTGAGGCATTTATTGATGCCATCGCGGATTGAACAGGGAGCAGGTATGGCAAGGCCGGAAAAAGTCAGGTTGGGAGAAATCCTGGTCCAGCAAAAGCTGCTGTCGGAAGAGCAACTGGGACTGGCGCTGACCGAGCAAAAGCGCAGCGGCCGCAAGCTGGGGCGCGTGTTCGTCGAAAACGGTTATGTCACCGAAGAGCAAATCGCCAACGCGCTGGCGCGCCAGCTCGATATTCCGTACCTGAACCTGAAATTCTTCAACGTCAATCCCGAGATCGTGCGCATGCTGCCCGAGACCCAGGCGCGCCGCTTCCGCGCGCTGGTGCTGGAAGATCGCAAGGGCACCTTGCTGGTCGGCATTTCCGACCCGACCGACCTGTTCGCGTACGACGAGATTGCCCGCATCGTCAAACAGCCGATCGAGCTGGCCGTGGTCAACGAGACCGAGGTGCTGGGCGTGATCGACCGCATCTACCGCCGCACCGAGGACATCTCCGACCTGGCGCGCGAGCTCGAGCAGGATCTGGGCGACGTGTCGGTGGACTTCGGCGCGCTGGCCGCCAATCCCAACCTGGAAGAAGCACCGATCGTCAAGCTGCTGCAATCGGTGTTCGACGACGCCACCCAGGTGCGCGCGTCCGACATCCACATCGAGCCGCAGGAGGGGCGCCTGCAGATCCGCTTCCGCATCGACGGCGTGCTGCACCTGCAAACCGAGACCGATATCAAGATCGCACCGTCGCTGGCGTTGCGCCTGAAGCTGATGTCGGACCTCGACATCTCGGAAAAACGCCTGCCGCAGGATGGCCGTTTTGCCGTGCGCGTGCGCAACCAGCGCATCGACGTGCGGATCTCGACCATGCCCACCCAGTACGGCGAATCGGTGGTGATGCGCCTGCTGAACCAGAGCAGCGCCCAGTTGCGGCTCGACGCCATCGGCATGCCGCGCGCGCTGGTGGAAAAATTCCGCGCCATCGTCCAGCGCCCCAACGGCCTGGTGCTGGTGACCGGCCCCACCGGCAGCGGCAAGACCACCACGCTGTACTGCGCGCTGGCCGAACTCAATTCGGTCGAAAAAAAGCTGATCACGGTGGAAGATCCGGTCGAGTACCGCCTGGCGGGCATCAACCAGGTCCAGGTCAACGAAAAGATCGAGCTCGACTTTGCCCGCGTGCTGCGCTCGGCGCTGCGCCAGGATCCCGACATCGTGCTGGTGGGCGAGATGCGCGACCAGGAGACCGCGCAGATCGGCCTGCGCGCCGCCATGACCGGCCACCTGGTGCTATCGACGCTGCACACCAACGACGCCATCAGCACGCCGCTGCGGCTGATGGACATGGGCGTGCCGCGCTACATGGTGGGCAGCTCGCTGCAGGCGGTGCTGGCGCAGCGCCTGGTGCGCACCATTTGCGAAAGCTGCACCACGCCTTACCAGCCGACACCGTCCGAACGTGAATGGCTGAGCCTGGAATTGAACGACAAGGTGGACATGGCGCGTTACTTCCACGGCAAGGGCTGTTCGCATTGCAACGGCATGGGCTACCGCGGCCGTACCGGCGTGTACGAGCTGCTGGAAATGACGCGCGCCGTGGTCGATGCGGCCAACGATCCGAACCCGTCGCACTTCCTCAAGGTGGCGCAGCAGCAAATGGCTGGCGAAACCCTGCGCCGCCACGCGGTGCAACTGGTGGTGCAAGGCCGCACCACCATCGCTGAAGCGATGCGCATCAGCAACCAGGTCGAGGAGTGACGTGCCGTATTTCGCCTACAAGGCCCGCAACGCGCGCGGCGAACTGATGCAGGGTGTGCTGGAAGCGCCCGACAGCGGCGCCGTGGCCGACCAGTTGTTCAACACCGGCGTGACGCCGATCGAAATTACCGTCACCCAGAAGCGCGTGGCCGACGACGGCGAGGGCTGGTGGGCCAGGCTGCTGGAAAAAAAGGTGACGTCGATGGACGTGCAGCTGTTCAGCCGCCAGCTGTACACGCTGCTCAAGTCGGGCGTGCCGATCATGCGCGGCCTGGCCGGCTTGCAGGAGTCGGCGGTGAGCAAATCGTTCGCCAAGGTGATCAAGGATTTGCGCGAGTCGCTCGATTCGGGCCGCGAACTGTCGGCCGCCATGCGCCGCCACCCGGACGTGTTTACGCCGTTCTACCTGTCGATGGTGCGGGTGGGGGAGATGACCGGCCGCCTGGAAGACGTGTTCCTGCGCCTGTTCGATCACCTGGAATTCGACCGCGACATGCGCGAGCGCGTCAAGACCGCGCTGCGCTATCCGAGCTTCGTGGTGTTCGCCATGATTGCCGCCATGGTGGTGGTCAACATGTTCGTGATTCCGGCATTTGCCGGCGTGTTTGCCAGCATGCACGCCGAATTGCCGTTGATGACACGCATCCTGATCGGCACGTCCAGCTTTACCGTGCGCTACTGGCCCGTGCTGGCGGTGGTGACAGTGGCCGGCACCCTGGGCTTTCGCAGCTGGATCCGCACTACCAGCGGCCGCTATCGCTGGGACAAGTTCAAGCTGACCATCCCGGTGGCCGGCAAAATTATCCTGAAAGCCACGCTGGCGCGTTTTGCGCGCAGCTTTGCGCTGTCCTCGCGCAGCGGCGTACCGATCGTGCAGGCGCTCACCGTGGTGTCGCAAACGGTCGATAACGCTTACCTGTCGGCGCGGGTGGAACAGATGCGCGACGGCGTCGAGCGCGGCGACAGCATCCTGCGCACGGCCGCCGCCGCCGGCGTGTTCACCCCGGTGGTGCTGCAAATGATCGCGGTGGGCGAAGAAAGCGGCGCCATCGACGACCTGATGGACGAAGTGGCGCAAATGTACGAGCGCGAGGTCGATTACGAACTCAAGACGCTGTCGGCGCAGATCGAACCGATCATGATCGTGTTTCTCGGCATTATGGTACTGATCCTCGCGCTGGGCATTTTCCTGCCGATCTGGGACCTGGGCAAAGCGGCGCTGCCGCACTGAGTGCGCCGGCGTGAGTGTTATGACAAACCTTGTGACGCCAAAACAACGCGGATACTCTTTGCTGGAATTTGTCGTGGCGGTCGCCATCGTGGCCGTTTTGGCGACGGTCCTGCTCAATCGCATCGCGTATTACCAGGGCCAAGCTGAACGTGTTTCTTTGCAAACAACTGTTGCCAACTTGCGATTATCGCTGCAAAGCCGCGTTGAGCAAGGCAAGTTGCCAAGTGGCAGCTCAAATTTAACGATGTTGGCCGAAGAAAATCCGTTCAACTGGTTAAAGAGCAAGCCTGTCAATTATGCAGGTGAATATTACGCTCCGTCTGACGCGCAGATCGGCCCCGGCAACTGGTGTTATGACCGAAGCGACAAGAGCGTCGTTTATTTGTTAAATAATGCGGAAACATTTTCTCAGGGTCAGGCGAAACGTTTGAAATTCAAGGTAAAATTGTTGCACTTGCTCAACACATCTGGCGTTGCGGAAAACGCGGCCGGTACGGTGGTCGGTCTCGACATCGAGCAAGTGAAGACCTGACGTGATGACGCGGGTTTTTCTCATTCAATGTCCGATTTGGAGAAGTATATGAACAAGCAAGCGATGTCCGTCACCCGCGCCCGTGGCGCACAGTCGGGTTTCACCCTGATCGAGCTGATCGTTGTGATCGTGATTCTCGGTATTCTGGCTGCGGTGGCGTTGCCCCGATTTAGTAATCTGAGCGGCGATGCGCGCGTGGCGTCGCTTAACGCGGTACGCGGCTCGTTGGCGTCGACTGCCGCGACGGCACGTGGCGCGTGGTTGGTCAATCCTGTCAATCCGACGTTCGAGGGCATCGTGGTTCTGATGGATGCCAATGGCTATCCACTTGCCGGTCAGACTCTATTCGATGCTGCTGGACTGACTGCCAATGATTACACCCTTATCCCCGGTGCCGCTGCGCTCACTGCCGCTACGGCAACCACCCCGGCAATTCCGGCCAACGGTTTCGCTGTGGTCCCACGTGGCATTGCCGGTACCGCTACTGCGGTCAATTGCTTCATTACTTACACTCAGTCGGTGGCCGCCAACACCCCGCCAGTGGTGTCGAATGCACCCACTCCCGCAAACTGCCGTTCATAAGCTAGCCGAATAGACAAGGGCGGACATGTTGCAGTTCAGGGCAGGCAGGTGTTCTGGCCGCGCCGGCTTCACCATGATCGAACTGATCATGGTGATAGTCCTGATCGGCATCATGGGCGCGGTGGTCGGCAGCAGGTTCGTGGACCGCCAGGTGTTCGAAGCCAGGGCGTTCGCCGACCAGGCCAAGGCACTGATACGCTACGCCCAGAAGCTCGCCATCGCCCAGAACCGTCCGGTGTACGTGCGCTCCACGCCTGCCGGCTTCGCGGTGTGCTTCGACGTGAACCCTGCCACGGGGACGGTCTGCAATACGGCCGCCAACCTGGCCCAGGCGCCGGGCGGCACCAACAACGGTACCACTGCCACCCGCGCGTTCTGCGTGTTTCCCGTCGGCGGCGCCTACGTGGCCAACTGGGCATGCCTGGGCAGTCCCGGCATCGGCATCGCCAGCACGGCGCCGCGCACTGAAATGGCACAGAATGGATATTTCTATTTCGATGCAGCGGGACGGCCGTTCAACAGCGGCGACGCCGTCGACGGCGTATCCGGCTTCACCCGGCTGACGCTCAACTTCAGCAGCGGCAACCAGACCGCCACGCTCAATGTCGAGGCGGAGACCGGTTATGTGTTCTAGACAGTTTTCCAGGCGCGCCCGCGGCGTCACCCTCATCGAGCTGATCCTCTTCATGGTGATCATGGGCGTTGCGGCAGCCGGCATCATCGGCGTGATCAATCTCAGCAACAAGTCCAGCGCCGAACCGCTGCGCCGCAAGCAGGCGCTGATGATTGCCGAAGCGCTGATGGAAGAGGTACAACTGGCGCGCTTTACCTTTTGTACGCCCGACGATCCGAACGCCGCCAGCGCCGCCAACCAGGCCGCTTGTACTACCCCGATGCGGGTGGGTGCGCGCGCAGCTGGCGCCAATCGCCCGTACGGCAATGTCGCCGACTATGCCCTGGTGGCCGGCCAGCCCACGTTCACGTTCGCTGTGAACAACGTGGACGTCGACATTAGCGGCAACCGGCTCGGCGTGGACAGCACCGGCGCCACCATGGGCAATGCCTCGCTGGCGCCCATCCGCTCTACCGTCACGCTCAATTTCGTCGCCGGGCTCGGTCCTGCGGGGGCGGCGATCACGTCCAGCGCCGGCGCCCTCAATGCCCTGCAGATCACCATTACCACCACCTACGGCGGGGCCAACGAATTCGTGCGGCTCGACGCCTACCGCACGCGCTACGCGCCGAACGTGCTGCCGTGATGGCGTCCAACATGATGCCCAGGTTGCACGCTCACCACCGTAGCCAGCGCGGCTTCACGCTGGTGGAGATCATCGTCGCGATGGTGCTGACCACGATCATCGCCGGCACGCTGGTGCTGTTCATCCGGCGCCCGGTCACCAGTTACCTCGACACTGCGGGCCGCGCCGAGATGACCGATGTCGCCGACCTGGCCCTGCGCCGCATGGCGCGCGAGATCCGCGCGTCGTTGCCCAACAGTACCCGCGTGAATAACGTCGGCGGCGTGGTGTTCCTGGAATTCATTCCCACCTACGGCGGCGGCCGCTACCTGTCGGTGGAAGACAACACCACGACCGGCACGCCGCTCAGTTTTACCAACGGCGCGGCGACGAGTTTCAGCGTGGTAGGCGCGAACGCCGCGATGGCGCCAGGGGTGCCGAATTACATTGCCATCTACAACCTCGGCGTCGGCTTCCAGGATGCCGACGCCTATGCCGCCAGCAACCTGGCGCGCGTGACCGGCAGCGCCATTGCCGCGTCCTTGCAGACGATTTCATTCAGCGCCGTGCCGGCGACCGAGCTCGGTGGCGGCAACGCCGTGTCGCCACTGGCCAATCCGTTTGCGGTGCCGGTCAACGCTGCAACGCCAAGGCCGCCCAATACCTCGCCCGACCAGCGCTTCCAGGTGGTGGGCAGGCCCGTGATCTTTCGCTGCCAGGGCAACGCTACCGGCACTGGCACGCTCACGCGGTCAGTTGCAGCCAGTTTCAGCCCGGTGCCGTCGCAGCCGGCAACTGCCGCCGGGGTGCTGCTGGCAAACAATGTTGTGGCATGCAATATCAGCGTCGGCACCAATCCGAACCGGCAATCGGCGCTGGTCGGGCTCACGCTCACGCTCGGCCGCACCAGGCCCGACAGCGGCTTGGAAACCGTGACGCTGGTCCATCAAATCCACGTGAACAATACGCCATGAACCAACCTGTCATGAACCCGCGCAGGCTGCGCAAGTCGTCCGGCGTGGCGCTGGTGACGGCGATCTTCCTGCTGGTGGTGCTGGCCGGGCTAGCCGTGGCGGTGGTGTCGCTGACCACCACGCAACAGGTCATCCGCACCCAGGACGAACTGGGCGCGCGCGCCTACCTGGCGGCCAAAGCCGGGATGGAGTGGGCGCTGTTCACCCAACTGCAAGGGGGCGGCCTCGGTTGCCCATCCACCAACACCTTCGCGTTGCCGGCCAATACCAGCTTGTCGGGGTTCACGGTGACTGTAGCTTGCGAGGCGCCGCCGGCCGGCTTTGGCGTCGCGTCAGGAGCTGCGGACCCCACCGCCAACCGCATCACCATCACCGTCACCGCGTGCAATGCCACGGTCGGCACCGCCTGTGCGCCGAACAACAGTCCCGACTACATCCAGCGCGTGGTGCAGGCGCAGCTTTAAAGAAACAAGCGCTGCGGGAAAATGTGTATTTTTACTGCATGAATGTCAAATAGCGTAAAAATGATTCGAAAGTTGAATATAATCAACGACATAACCACAGAGAAACACGGGCATGGGATTTTTTACAAGAACTAAAAAGAAGGAAGGCTGGGTCACCGTCTCCTTTTTGCGCGATGGACTCTGCGTCGCCCGCGTCCAGCGCGCGCGCGATGGCAAGGCCGTGGTGGAACTGTCCGCGTTTCAGCCCGCCACCGACAGTCGTTCGCCGGTGGCGCTCGAACGCGCCGCCAAGGAATTCAAGCTTGCCAGCTACCAGCTCGGCACCATGCTCGGCGGCGGCGAATACCAGCTGCTGACAGTCGAAGCGCCCAATGTGCCCCAGGACGAATTGAGAACCGCCGTGCGCTGGCGCCTGAAGGACATGCTCGACTTCCACGTCGATGACGCCACCATCGACGTGCTCGATATCCCGGTCGATCCCAACGGCATGTCGCGCGGCCATTCGATGTTCGCGGTGGCCGCCCGCAATGCGCTGATCCAGGCGCGCCAGGCGCTGTTCGCCGACATCCAGCTGGCGCTGACGGTGATCGACATTCCCGACCTGGCGCAACGCAATATCTCGGCGCTGCTGGAAACCGAAGGCCGCGGCCTTGCCATGCTGTCGTTCGACGCCGACGGCGGCTTGCTGACGATTACTTTCAAGGGCGAGCTGTACCTGTCGCGCCGCATCGACGTCACGATTGCCCAGCTGCTGGAACCGGACACCGACAAGCAGCAGGGTTGTTTTGACAAGATCACGCTGGAGCTGCAGCGCTCGCTCGACCATTTCGACCGCCAGTTCAATTACGTCAACGTCAACAAGTTGTTGCTGGCGCCCACCGGCGCGCCCGGACTGCACGAATACCTGGCGGCCAACCTGTACACCCCGGTCGAAGCCATGGGCCTGGAAGACGTGTTCGATCTTTCGCGGGTGCCGGCGCTTGCCGATGTCGAGCAGCAGCAGCGCTTCTTCCTGACCCTGGGCGCGGCCCTGCGGCACGAGGAGGTTGTGCTGTGAGCCAGCAGATCAACCTGTTCAACCCGATCTTCCTCAAGCAGAAGAAGATCTTCGCGGCGCTGCCGATGGCCGAGGCGCTAGGCGCCATCGTGCTGGGCACACTGTTGATGACCTGGTACGCCAGCCGCAATGTCGATGAGCTGGCGCAGCGCGCCGCCCATGGCAAGACCCTGCTGGCCGAGCGCGAGCGGCGCTTGCAGGAAGCCAACAAACAGTTCGCGCCGCGCCAGAAAAGCGCCACCCTGACCACCGATGTGGCGCAAGCCCGGGCCGAGCTGGCGTCGCTGCACCGGGTGGAGCAGTTTCTTCAACAGGGCGCGCTGGGCAACAGCGCCGGCTATGCCGAGTATTTTCGGGCGTTCGCGCGCCAGAACGTCAACGGCCTGTGGCTGACCGGCGTGACTATCGCTGGTGCCGGTACCAACATCGGCGTTGAAGGCCGCGCCATGCAGCCGATCCTGATCCCGCAATACATCGCCCGCCTGAAAACCGAGCGCGTGATGCGCGGTAAAACCTTTGCCAGCCTCGATATCACGCGGCCTGACGCGGCGCTCGCGCCGGCCGCCGCCAGTGCTGTTGCCGCCGCGCAGCCGGGTCCCGCCACGGCGGCGCCTTACGTGCAGTTCAGCCTGCAATCGACGGGAGGACAGGCCAAATGAAACCATTGAAAAACGCCTGGATCAAGGTCAGCACCAAGCTCGACGCCATGACCTTGCGCGAACGGGCGCTGGTGTTCCTCACTGCCACCGGCCTGATCCTGTTCCTGCTCTACACCATGGCGGTCGAGCCGATGCTCAGCAGGCAGGCCATATTGCTGGCGGAAATCGCCCAGCAGCAAAACCAGATCAGCGGCATCGATACCGAAATCGCTGCCCGTGCCCAGGGTTTCGTGGTCGATCCCGACGCCCAGGCCCGCGCCGAACTGAACCAGGCACAGGCCGAGATCGACACCGTCGGCGCCAGGCTGCAAGCCGTGCAGAAGGGACTGGTGGCGCCGGAAAAGATCGCGCCGTTGCTCGAGCACCTGCTGCGTGGCAATGGCAAGCTGACACTTGTGGCGCTGCGGACGCTGCCGGTAACCGGCATGAACGAAGCGGCAGCGCCGGCGCCACCTGCCGCCCCCGGCACTGCGGCAAACGGCGTGCCGTCAGCACAGGCGCAGGCGCTGGAGCAGGCCTTGCAGCAGTCGGCATTGCAAAAAACGCCGCCACCGGCCACCCAAGGCGCCGCACCGGGCAGCAACCCGGCAAACATCGCTGCAAGCACCGCTGCAACCACGCCTGCCACCGCGCCGCAGCCGATGCCGGTGCCTGGGCTTGGGCCCGACCCTGCCACCATCGCCACCGCCAAGCCGCGCGAGCTGCTGTACCGGCACGGCGTGGAAATCGTTCTGCAAGGCAGCTACCTCGACATGATCAACACCATGCAGGCGCTGGAAGCGTTGCCGGTACAACTGTTCTGGGGCGGCGCGCGCCTCGATGCCCAGCAGTATCCCGAAGCGCGCCTGACCCTCACGCTCTACACCCTGAGCCTGGACGAACAATGGATGAAACTATGAGCCGCGCCACCATCCGCCTGGGTGCCGCTCCGGTGCTGGCAGTAGTGCTTGCAATGGCGCTGGCCTGCGCCGCGCCAGGGGCCTCGGCGCAACTGGCCGACCCCACCCGGCCGCCGCCCGAAGCGCGCCTGGCTGCCGCTGGCGGCGCAGCTGATTTGGGGCCGGCGCCCAGCGGTCCACAACTGCAGTCTGTGCTCAATGGAAATCATGGCCGGCAAGTGGCCGTGATCGACGGCCAGGCCCTGCGCGTGGGCGACAAGATCCACGGCGCCACCCTGGTCCAGGTCGGCAAGGATCGCGTGGTTTTGCAACATGGCCGCACGCGCCAGGTCTTGAAGCTGTATCCCGATGCCGGCAATGCCAACGCCAACGCCAACGCTAACATCGGCGCCACGGTCCGGCGCCAAAGCGCCCCCAACACCGCACCAGAGAAGTGATTATGCAAAAGTACCTGCCCCTTGCCGTCCTGACGACGCTGATCCTTGCCGGCTGCCAGACGGCACCCCAGCCCGACACCTACAACAAGATCGGCGCCGAGGTCGACGCCGCGCTCAAGGCCAGGCCGCCGGCGGCCAGCCAGGCCGACGCCGTCGCCAGCGCCTTGCTGCCGCCGGTGGCGCAACTGGCCGAACAGCTGCCCAAGGCGCGCGCAGTGCTGGAAGAACGCTTCAACGTCTCGTTCAACAACGTGCCGGTGCAGCAGTTCTACAATTCCATCGTGGCCGGCACCCGCTACAACATGCTGATCAATCCCGACGTGACCGGCAACATCACGGCCAATCTGAAGGACGTGACGCTGTTCGAAGCGCTCGAGGCGATACGCGAACTGTACGGCTACGACTACAAGATCGACGGCACCCGCATCTACATCCGGCCGCTCACCATGCAGACCAAGATGTTCAAGGTCAATTACCTGACCGCCACCCGCAAGGGCGTGTCGAGCTTGCGCGTGTCGTCGACGTCGGTGGCCAATGCCGGCACCAGCAGCAGCGGCAGCAGCAATACCGGCAATGGCAATGGCAACGACAACTCGGGCAACAGCAGCAATAACAATGGCAATAGCGGCGACAGCGGCAACGGCGGCCGCTCGCAGTCGCAGCGCGACGCTGCCAGTGTGCAGACCACTTCGGCCAGCGACTTCTGGGTGGAACTGAAAACCGCGCTCGACGCCATCGTCGACAGCGGCAAGGACGGCCGCAGCGTCACCATCAGCCCGCAGTCGGGCGTGATCGTGATCCGCGCCATGCCCGATGCCTTGCGCAATGTCGACGATTACCTGCGCGCTACCCAGGTGTCGGTGGACCGCCAGGTGATCCTGGAAGCGAAAATCCTCGAAGTGGAATTGAACAGCAATTTCCAGAGCGGCATCAACTGGTCCGCTTTCGGCAAACTCAGCACCAATAGCCGCATTGCCACCGGGCTGGTGCAGCCAGGGACCGCCCTGGCGCCACTCGGCGCCAACAATACGGGCGTCACGCTCAACAACGGCAGCATCGTGGCCAATCCCGGCGCGGCGATCGGCGCGGCGGGCGATGCCATGGGCTCGTTGTTCGGCCTGGCTTTCCAGACCAGCAATTTCGCCGCCCTGATTTCCTTCCTCGAAGGGCAGGGCACGGTGCACGTGTTGTCGAGCCCGCGCATTGCCACGCTTAACAATCAAAAGGCGCTGCTCAAGATCGGCACCGACGAATTCTTCGTCACCGGCGTCAGCACCACCACCAACAACAATGCCAACGGCACCGGGGTCACCACGCCGAGCGTCACGCTGCAACCGTTCTTCTCGGGGGTGGTGCTGGACGTGACGCCGCAGATCGACGACCAGGGCAACATCATCCTGCACGTGCACCCGTCGGTGAGCCAGGTGTCCACCGTCAACAAGGCGGTCAACCTCGGCGTGGCGCTGGGCAGCCTGTCGCTGCCGCTGGCGTCGTCGTCCACCTCGGAGATGGACAGCATCGTGCGCGGCCAGAACGGCCAGGTGGTCGCAATCGGCGGCCTGATGCGCCAGTCGACCACCTCGGACCGCTCCGGCGTGCCGGGCATCGGCGGCTTGCCAGTGGTGGGCGCGCTATTCCGCTCGACCGGCGAAGTGGTGCAAAAGCGCGAGCTGGTGGTGCTGATCAAGCCGACCGTGATCGAATCGACGTCGGACTGGAACCAGGATTTGCTCGATAGCAGCCGCCGTATCAAGGACCTCGATCCGCAGCGGCGCGGGGGGCTCCGGTAACCATGTACGCCAGACACTTCGGTTTGCGTGAAGCGCCGTTCAACATCACGCCGGACACCAGCTATTTCTTTACCTGCCCGCATTCGCAGGAGGCGTTGAATACCTTGCTGGTGGCGGCCAAAAGCGGCGAGGGCTTCATCAAGATCACCGGCGAAGTGGGCACCGGCAAGACCCTGCTGTGCCGCAAATTCATTGCCACCATCGGCGATGGTTTTGTCACGGCCTACATCCCCAACCCCTTGCTGGAGCCGCGCAGCCTGATGCTGGCGCTGGCCGACGAACTGGAAATTGTGTTCGAGCGCGACGTCGATCAGCACCGGTTATTGAAATCGATTACGGCGCGCCTGATCGCACTGGCCCAGCAAGACCAGCAGGTGCTGCTGCTGCTCGACGAAGCGCAGGCGATTCCGATCGAGAGCCTGGAAGCGCTGCGCCTGCTGTCGAACCTGGAAACCGAGAAGCGCAAGCTGTTGCAGATCATTATGTTCGGCCAGCCCGAGCTCAACCTGCGCCTGCAGGACAATGCGATCCGCCAGCTGGCCCAGCGCATCACCTTCCATTACCACCTGGGACCGCTCAAGCGCGACGATCTCGACTACTACCTGGCGCACCGGCTGCGGGTGGCCGGCTACGATGGCAGCCGGCTGTTTACGCGCGGCGCGGTGGCGCGGCTGTATGGCGCCAGCGGCGGCATACCACGGCTGGTTAACATCATCGCCAACAAGGCGCTGATGGCGTGCTTCGGCGAAGGCCGGCAACAGGTCACGCGCAGCCATGTCAGCATGGCGGCGCGCGACACGGTGCAACTGCGGGTGCGGCCACACCTGCGGAGCCGGCTGGCGTGGGGCGCGGCAGGGATGGCAATACTGGTGGCCGCTTGCGGTCTCACATGGGCACTGAGCAAATGAGTCTGATCAATAAAATGTTGCAGGATCTCGATGCACGCGGCGGCGCGCGCGAGGACGGTTTGCAGCAACGCGAACTGAAAGCCGCGCCGCCCCCCGAGCGCGAACGCCGGCCGCTGTTGCTGGTGGGGGCCGGCGTCGGCGTGGCGGCGCTGGCCGCAGCTGCGGCCGGCTGGTATGGCTGGCAAACCATGCATCGGGCCACGCCGGTACCTGTACCGGTGCAGGTCATGGCGGTGGCGCCACCGGCTACGGCGCCGTCTGCTACAGCGGCAGCAGCACCGGCGGTGCCGACGGCGCCAGCGGCCAGCGGGCCGGCTGCAGAAGTGCCGACTGCGGCGCCGGTGCTTGCTCAGCCTGCCGTCATGGTGTCGTCCGCGTCGCAAGGGCAAGCCGGACCGGCAGCGGCCGTTGCGACTCCTGCCGCCACGTCTGCCACGACGTCTGCCACCACGCCTGCCGGCACGGCTGCGGTCAACCACCGGCCAACGCCGACCGCTGCCGTTGCCGATACCGCTGCCTATGCCACCACTGGCGCTTCGCGCCAGCCGCGCCAGGGCAGCGCGCGCGCCGAGGCGGGCGTGACCACCAAGCCCGAGCTCACGCCCAAGCAGCTCTCCGAAAACACCTACCGGCGCGCGCTGGCGGCGTTGCAGGAGGGCCGCCTGAGCGTGGCCCTGGCCGATCTCGACCGCGCGCTGGAAATCGATCCGCGCAACGATGCGGCGCGCCAGACCTATGTCTCGCTGCTGCTGGAAAATCGCCGGCCCGACGACGCCATGCGCCAGCTGCGTTTGGCGCTCGGCATCGATGCGCGCCAGCCCGGCCTGGCCATGGTGCTGGCGCGCTTGCAGCTCGAGCGCGGTGGTCCGGCGCTGGAAACCCTGATGACCACCTTGCCGCACGCCGCCGCCAATGCCGACTACCAGGGTTTCCTGGCCGGCGTGCTGCAACGTGAGCAGCGCCACGCCGAAGCGGCGCGGTATTACCAGGCGGCGCTCAAGCTGTCGCCACTCAACGGCGTGTGGTGGATGGGCCTCGGCATCTCGATGCAGGCCGACCAGCACCCGGCCGAGGCGCGCGAAGCGTTTACGCGCGCCCGCACCGGCAACGGCATCACCCCGGAATTGCTGGCCTTTATCGACCGCCGGCTCGACCAGTTGGCGCGTTCCGTACCTTAGTGAGAGCACCAGTCAATTAATAAGAGAGTTGGGTGATACTGCTGAGCGTGCCTTAATATTAAGATTGTGATGATTATTTCAAGTGAAATGTCATATAACACTTACTATTGAGGCTCAGCATGAAACAATTCTCTTCAAAGCAAGCTCTGGCCGTCGGACTGACGCCTTTGTTGCTCTCGCTGGCAGTGACCAATGCTTTTGCGGCGGACGTCGTGCGCACCGGTAACGCCGGCCAGAATGGCGCCGCTGCCACCGCACCGCTTGCCGCTGGCGCCGCCGGCAAGGCCGGCCAGTCGCTCACCATCAATCCCGGCAATGCCGGTGCGGTCTACAACAACCTCACCGTCACCGGTGGCCGGGGCGGCAATGGCGGCGCGGGCGGCCCTGCCGTCCAGGAAGGCGATGCCGAAGCCGGTACCGGCGGCAGCGGCGGCCACGGCGGCGCGGCCAGCGCCACCACGCTCGACCTGACCGGCTACGCCGGCGCCAGCGCCCTCGGCGGCGACGGCGGCCATGCCGGCGCGACCCCGGGCTGGTTCAATTTCACACCGGCCAGCCCTGCCTACGGCAACGGTGGCAATGGCGGCGCCGCCACCAGTACGGCCCGCACCACGGCAGTCGGTAACGCCACCGCCTTGGCGGTGGCAATCGGTGGCGCAGGCGGCAATGCCAATGGCGGCGCCGTCGGCATCGCCGGCGTCGGTGGCGCGGCCACGGCCGCTGCCAGCGCCACCTCGCTCACCGGCAATGTTTCGGCCACGGCCGTTGCAAACGGCGGCGCCGGCGGCAACGGTGCCAACATCGCCTGGCGCGGCGCGCGCGGCGGCAACGCCACGCTCAACAACGCGGTGCGCGGCACCACCACCGGCGGCTCGGTTACGCTGGCGCAGCGCGCCACCGGCGGCAAGGCCGGCGACAGCTTCGACACGATCCCGCCGTACCAGGACCTGGTCGGCGATGCTCGCGGCGGCAACGCGGTCTCCACGCTGGTACTGGAAGACAATGTCGCCAGTGGCTTATCGCTCGATATTGCCAGCACCGGTGGCAACGGCGGCGCCTTGTCGGACACCGGCATCTCGCCCAACGCCGGCGGCAACGCCAGCAGCGCGCTCACGCTCACATCGGGACGCAACGGCGCCGGCATCGACGCCCAGGTAGCGGCGGTTGGCGGCATGGGCGGCAGCACGCCGTTCGGCGGCGGCATCGGCGGCAACGCCAGCGCCAGCGCCGATTTGCGCGGCAAGGGCGCGGTCGATGGCCGGGTGGTTGCCACCGGTGGCGCGGGCGGCACCGGTGGCAACGCCACCGCTTCGCTGCGCGTCAGCGGCGCCGGCACCGTGCGTGGCACGGCCGAGGCAAATGCCGGCGCCGGTCGCGAGCAGTGGCCGCTCACCAGGAGCAACTACGGTGCGGCGACGGCCAACCTGGCGCTGTCGGGCGACGGCGCGCTGGGCGCGGCCTCGAGCAATGGCGGCTACGCCACCAGCAACACCAATGTGTCGACCACCGGCATGCGGGCGGTCGACGTGCAGTCGCAGGCGGTGGCCAATGGCGCCAACGGCGCCGACATCGGCTCGGCAATCGCCAATACCGTCGTCAATACGGTGCGGGCGGGTATTTCTGCCGGGACGGCTGCGGTGCGCGCCGTGTCGGTTGCCCTGGGCGGCGAGCGGATCGAAAAAGCCACCGCCACCACCGACGTACGCGCCGCCGGCGACATCGTGGCCAGCAGCCGCGCCGTTGGCGGTTACACCAGCAACGGCGCCACGGATTCCCTCGCCGGCGAAACCGTCAGCACCAGCAGGGCGATCACCAGCGGCGCCCATAACGTCAGCGTCACCGCCACCGCGCTGAGCAATATTGGCGACGCCAACGGCGCCCGGGCGTTCCGCGGAAACGGTACCGCCAGTGCGTACGGCCGTTCCGGCAGCGGCATTGTCGAGAGCGTCGCAGTGGCGCGCGGCGGCGTCTACGGCTACGGCTACGAGGCAGGCAACGGCCATGCCAATGCCGCCGCGACTGCGGTGACGACGCAACGAGGCGGTGTGAGCCTGGCGCGTGCCGAAGGCGAAGCCTTGACCCTCAATGTCAAGGCCACCGCGCAGGGCATCGCTGCTGCCGGCGGCGCGGTCACCTATGCGGCCGGCGCCCGCAGCACGCAAGGCACGCTGGCGCAGACCTCGGCCTCGAGCGCCTACCGCGACAGCGCCTTCCAGTTGCCGCAGCTGGCAGCGGTTTCCACCATGACCGCCCACGTGGGCGCCGGTCCGGTCAACCCGGGCGCGCTGGGCCTGGGCGCCAACGTGGCCGCCGCCATCCCGACCGTGCTGGGCACCGGCGTGCACGCGGCCGGTATCGAAGCACCGCTCTCCGAGACGCCGGCCGTGCTGGCGACGACCGGTGAATTCAGCTTCGCCACCGACAGCGCCCAGCGCCTGTTGCTGGGCTTCGTGTCATCGACCTTCGCCGGCGGCAGCTTCGACGCGCTCGATCTCACCATCAGCAACAACGGCGTGACCCTGCTGTCGCAAAGCTTCACCACGCTGGCGGCCGCCAACCTGTTCTTCAACGACCACGTGCTGGACCTCGGTTCGTTCGGCGCGGGCAGCCAGCACCTGGTGATCAACTCGTCGCTGACGTACGCGCAGCAAGGCGCGTATGCGTTCAATTACGTGCTCGGTGGCGGCGCGCTGTTCCGTACCTCGGCGCTGGGCGTGGCTACGCTTGACAGCGTCTCGGCCGTGCCGGAACCGTCGGCCTGGTTGATGATGAGCCTGGGCATGGGCGGCATGTTGCTGGTGGCGCGCCGCCGCAAGTCGAAGACAGTTTGCTAGGGCCGACGGCGCCTGACGGCTGCGTGGTCGGCAGCCGCTGGGGCCCCGGCGCGCCAGGCGCTCGGTGTCATGCCGAAGTGATTGCGGTAGGCGCGTGAAAAATGCGCCGGATGGCTGAAGCCGTATTGGTAGGCAATCTGGCTGATCGGCTGGTCCCCCCAGTCCGGGTCGCGCAAGGCCAGGTGGCACAGTTGCAGGCGCGTTTCCCACAGCCAGGTGCTGAAGCTTTGCGCCTCGCCCGCGAACAGGCGGTGAATGTGCGCCGCCGAAATATCGAGTGCCTCCACCAGTTGGTTGACCGACAGGTCGCTGTCGCCAATGCGCTTGAGCGCGTATTGGCGGATCCGGTCCAGGTGGTACTGGCTCAAACTGGGCCGGCGTTGTGGCTCCGCCACCACCACGCCCAGTGCGCAGGCGGCCAGCGTGTGGCGGAAGGCGTCGGCGGCGTGCAAGGCCGCTGCCCGGGGCAGTCTGCCGTAATCGGTGGCGACATGACAATCGGCCATCGCCGTCAACAGCGCCACCTGCGGCTGGCGACACTTCTGCACCACGCCCAGCAGGGTATCGATCAGCGGACACAGGTTGCGCATCGGCGCCGCCGGCAGTCGCGCCACCATCACCTCGAACGGTTCCTCGAAATGCAAGTGGTAGGGCTGGCCGGCATCGTGCAACAGCATGTCGCCGGGGGCCAGCCGCAGCTTGGCCCCCTGCTGCGCCAGGGTTGCGGTACCGCGCCGCTGCCAGGTCAGCAATAAACATTGTTCGCCGCCGTCGCCAGGCTGCGCGATGTCGCGCTGCACGCTGTGACGCGTGCCTGCCGCCTGCGACAACGTCAGCGTGCCGAGCGCCTGGCTTTTGAAGGTGCCGGGAAAGTCGCTGACGGTTTCCATGTCGAACCAGGGGGCGGGGCAGGGCGATGGCGTGGTCAGCATGGGTTCGGTGGTGGAGAGATTGGATCAAGCAATGAGAGACTCAGAGGAAATTATAACTATCCCAAGTAAATTATTATATTCACAATATGCAATAACCGGTTTACCGTTCGCTTACCCTGCCATCCACTCCACGAAAATCATTCAATGAAAACCTCGCACCTCAACGTCGCACTAACGCCACTGTTGCTCGCCATGGCGGTCGGTCAGGCATACGCCGTCGATATCACCCGCAGCGGCGCCAACGGCGCGCCTGGAGTCCGGGGCACCACCGATGATGCTCCTGGCAATCCCGGCGGCGCAGGTAGCGCGGTCCGGCACCGCGTCGCCACCAGCGACGCCTCCAGTCGCCTCACATTGAACGGTGGCCATGGTGGCTACGGCAGCGCGGCGGGTACTGGCCAGGCGGCGCCGGTGGAGGGCACCCCTGGGGGCGCTGGCGGCGCCGGCGGCGAGGCACGCGGACGGCTCAGTGCCGGTCGCGTCACTGGCAACGTTGCTGCCGAAGTAAATGTTCGCGGTGGCAATGGCGGCAACGGTGGCTCTGCCTGCTGCAACCCCTGGGGCACGGCGCCGAGCGGTGCCGGTGGTGCCGCCGCAGGCACCGCTACCGCTGCAACCGGCAATGGCAATACCCGGGTACAGGTGCGCGCCACGGGCGGAACCGGTGGCGAGGTGGCCGATGGCGGCGCAGCCTTCGCCAGGGGCACGTCTGTGGCCATCAACGGTGTGGCGACGGGCGACGTGCTGGCCGTTGGCGGTAATGCTGGCGCCCCGTACGATCCGCCCGGGCCATGGAGCTTGGTGCATGGCTCACAGGGCGACGCCACTGCCGACCTGACCGTGCTCGGTAGCGGCGCTGCCAGCGGCCGGTCGGCTGCGGCCGGCAGGGTTGCCACGGCCAACTTGTCCGTGTCCAGTAGCGGCCTGGTCAGTGGCTGGTCTGACGCATCGGGCCGCGATGCCACCGCCACTCTGGCGCTGCGCGGCGCGGGTGGCACCGGCACCAGTAACGCCACCGGGCTGCACGCCACCAGTTCGGCGCGCGCCTACACTGGCGGCAGTGCGGTGGTGGACTTGACGGCGCTGGCGCAGGTCGACACGTTCTATGGCGGCGCCAGTGCCGACGTCCACGTGGATTCGGGCTACGGCATGGCGGCGACCGGCAGCGCCGCCATCTCCGGCAGGGCCCTGGCCGGTAACGTCGAGAACGCGCATGGCCTGAACACGGCGCGGGTGACCTTGCTGGGCACCGGTACGATCGTGGGGGCCAGCCAGGCGCGCGGCGCCGACAGCATTTTTACGTACGAAGGTTCTTACACCGGCTACCAGTTGGGCGGTGGCGAGGCGCAGAGTTTTGCCAGCGGTATCACGCGCGGCAGTGGCGATGTCACCATCACGGCGCTGGCACTGGGCGGTAAATCGATGATCAGCGATACGACGTATCCGACCAAGGGCGGCAATGCCAGCGCGGTCGCCACCGGCCAGTCCGACAGCGGCAGGGTGACTGTGACGGCCGAGGCGCATTCCTACGGTGGCACGCAAATCAACAGTCCGTTCGACTCACCCCAGGTGCATGCGAGCGCCAGGACCACCGCTGGTGGCGGCACCTCCCGCGCCGAGGCGCGTCACGCAAGCTACGACTTGTACGGCGAGTATAGCGCTCTTGCCGAAGCATCGAGCGTGGGCAGCGGCGGCGCCACGGCGGTGGCGACCGGCATCAATGCCGGCGGCGGTTACGGCGGCACGCTCGAAAGTCGCGCCACTTCCGGTGGCGGCGGTATGACCATCACCACCTCTGGCCGGACCTGGCTGCTGGGCGCCGACAGCGAGGTAACGAACGCTGCCAACGTCGGTGGTGCGCTGTACGCCTTGCCCAACGTTGCCGGCACCAACGCCGTGGTGTCGGTTGCCACCGGTTTGCCATCAGGCGCGGACGTCGCTGCCTTGTTGAACGATAGTCCCGTGCTCGCCGCTGCCGATGCGCGGTGGATCGCCGCAGGGGCCATGGCCTACAGCAATGTTTCGCAGTCGCTGGTGCTGCAGAGCGAAGTGCGGTACACGTTCGCCACCGGCGGCGGCCAGCACCTGCTGCTGGGACTGTTCGGCGCACCGGGCATCGCCAGCGACGACTTCTCGCTCGACCTGTCAGTGTCCAATGATGGCGTGCCGGTGTGGACGGGATTTTTCTCTGGTAGCGCATTGACTGCGTTGATGACGGACCGGCTGATCGACCTGGGCGGCTTTGGCGCCGGCATGCAGAACCTGTCGATCGCGGCATCCTGGTCTGCCACCAACCAGGTCGCGTCCGACTACGGCTTCCGCTACCTGCTGGGCGTCTCGCCGGTGCCGGAGCCGTCCACCTGGCTGGCCATGCTGCTGGGACTGGGCACTTTGGTGATGGTGGCGCGCCGCCGCAGGGTGTAAGCATTTTCAGGGGGCGGTCGGCCAACTACAGGCCGGCCTGCGCACCCCACACCTGTTTCATGCTGAAGCGGGTGTCGGCTTCGTCTTCGGTGATCGCTGCGGCGATGGCTGTGGTGGGCAGCGGCCTCGCCTCGGCAGTCACCACTGCGCCGGCGGCGTCGCGCAGGCAAATCACTTGCCCCGGCCCGTCGGCCCCACGGCGACTGACCACGCCTATCTCTCCGCCGTGCAGACGCACCAGACAGCCGGGCGGATAGTCGCCCAGTTCCTGCTGAAAGACGTCGAGCAGGTCCGCATCGACCGGATTGGCGCGGTCTTCGCGCAGCGCACGCAGCGCCTGGTCGGGCAGGATCGAGCGCCGGTAGTTGCGCGCCGACACTTGCGCGCAATAACGGTCGGCCAGGCTCAGCAGTTTGGCGTTGAGTGTGACCTCCGGGCTGGCGATGCCGGCCGGGTAACCGCTGCCGTCGTCGTTTTCGTGGTGCAGCAGCACGCAGGAAATCCAGTCGTCGTCCTGCACGCCCGCGCATTGCAGCAGGTTGGCCGAATCCTCGGGGTGACGCCGGACGATGGCCAGTTCTTCGCTGGACAACGGCGTGTGCTTGTTCTGGAACGTGTCCTGGTGGCGCAGCATGCCGACGTTCATGGTCAGCGCGGCGGCGGTCAGTGTCAGCGTCTCGACGCGGGTCTTGCCCAGCCGGCGCGCCATCACCACCACCACCACGGCGGTCTCGATACAGTGGCGCACGGCGTAGCTGCCGGCGATCTGGTTGAGCAAAATGGCGGCCAGGGCGATGTCGGCGTGCTGTTCGACCGCGTGGATCACGTCGCCGGCGATGTCCCGCAGCGCGCCTTCGGCGTCGGGTTCGTTGCGCAGGTTTTCCAGCAGGTGTTGCAGTTGGCGGTTGCTTGCATTGAGCAGATGCAGCACCGAAGCGGAAGGCGTGCCGGGGTCGAGGTCGGCCATGGTTGGCTCCTAGATGGTGGTCAGGCGCGCCAGGGCCAGCGCCAGCGTGGCGTCCTGCTTGGCAAAGCAGAAGCGCACGATGCCCGACTCGTTGCCCTGCTGGTAAAAGGCCGACACGGGAATGGCCGCCACCTTGATCTCGGTCGTGAGCCACTCGGCAAATTCGGCCTCGGTTTGCGCGGAAATTTTATCGTAACGCACGCACTGGAAGTAGGTGCCGTCGGCCGGCAGCAATTCGAAACGGGTGCCGGCCAGGCCATCGCGGAACAGGTCGCGCTTGCGCTGGTAAAACGCCGGCAGCTGCAGGTACGGCTGCGGATCTGCCATGTAGTCGGCGATGCCGTGCTGCATCGGCGTATTCACGCTGAACACATTGTACTGGTGAACCTTGCGGAATTCGGCCATCAGCGCCGGCGGCGCCGCCACGTAGCCAACTTTCCAGCCGGTGACGTGGTAGGTCTTGCCGAACGACGACACCACGAAGGCGCGCGCGGCCAGCTCCGGGTGGCGGCACACCGACTCGTGGCGCTGGCCGTCGAACACCATGTGTTCGTACACTTCGTCGGACAGGACCAGGATATCGGTGCCGCGCACCAGGTCGGACAAGGCGTGCATGTCCGAGCCGCGCAGGATGCTGCCGGTGGGGTTGTGCGGGGTGTTGATCACGATCAGCCGGGTGCGGCTGGTGACGGCAGCGGCCACCTTGGCCCATGGCACGGTGTAGCCGCCGGCGCGCATTTCCATCTGCACGCACCCGGCGATGCCGCCCGCGAGCGTAATGGCCGGCACATAGCTGTCGTACACCGGTTCGATCACGATCACTTCGTCGCCCGGGTGCACGCAGCACAGGATGGCGGTGGTGAGGCCTTGAGTGGCGCCGGCGGTGATGGTGATGTCGTTGGCGTCGTACTGTTGGCCGTACAGCGTGGCGATCTTGGCGGCGACGGCCTGGCGCAGCGCCGGCACGCCGGTCATGGGCGGATACTGGTTGCAGTCGGCCTGCATGGCGCCGGTGACGGCGTCGAGCAGGCTGCGCTCGCAAGGAAAATCGGGGAAGCCCTGGCCCAGGTTGACGGCATCCGCTTGCGCGGCCAGCATCGACATGCGGGTAAACACGGTCGTGCCGACGGCCGGCAGGCGGCTGGCAAGGACAGGAGTGGCGGTGTTGCTACTGCTGTGTTGGCTGCTGGGTAGGCTGCTGTTCATGTCGGCGAGGTGGTGGACAGATCGCCTATTCTAGCGCAGGTCAGCTGGTGCTGGTCAGCGGTTGTGCGTCAGCGGGTGTACGTCAACTTCGAGCGACCATTTCTCGGGCACCATTACCTGGAACATGCCAGCCTTGACCAGGCGCTTGCCCAGCTTGAGCAGCGCCTTGTCCTTCGTGATCAGCACACTGGCCCGGGCGTCGCGCGCCACTTCCAGGAACTTCTGGTCATCGCGGTCGGTACACACCGGCAGGCGCACGCCCGATTCGGCTGGCGCCACCACCTTGATCAGTTCGTCAAAACGGGCGGCCGCCAGTGGCCGGCTGTCGTCGTCGAGCGGCAAATGCTTGTAATGCAGCACGATATTGTATTCGTCGCGGCAATCCGACCGGGTAACGGCCTCGACCTTACCGGTTTCCAGCGCATCGAGCAGAGCGGCCCAGCGCGGGTCCTTGAAGACGAACAGGTCCAGGCAGACGTTGGTATCGATGACGATGCGGGGAACGGGTATCATGTCGGAAGTTCAGTAAATAGGTTAATCAGAATATGTTGATAGTGCTGTCGCCCGCCAAAAGTCTCGATCTCGAAACCCCTGCCACGACCAAGTTAGTTTCCCAGCCCGATTTTCTCGACCAGTCGGCCCTGCTGATCGACCGCCTGCGCGAATTTTCGCCGGACCAGGTCGGCGAACTGATGGACCTGTCCGACAAGCTGGCGTCGCTCAACGTGGGCCGCTACGCCTCGTGGACCACCGACACTGCAGAAGGTCGCCAGGCCATCATGGCCTTCAACGGCGACGTCTATGCCGGTTTCGACGCCTACAGCCTGAACGCCAAACAGATCGACTATGCCCAGTCGCACGTCCGTATCCTGTCGGGCCTGTACGGCTTGCTGCGTCCGCTGGACCTGATCCACCCGCACCGGCTGGAAATGGGCACGCGCCTGACGACCTCGCGCGGCAAGAACCTGTACGATTTCTGGGGCGAGACCCAGACCCGCGCGTTGAACGCGCTGGCGGCGGAGCAGGGCGCGAAAGCCTTGGTCAACCTGGCGTCCGAGGAATACTTCAAGTCGGTCAAACCGAAGCAGCTCGCGGTGCCGGTGATCACGCCGCAGTTCGAGGATTACAAGGGCGGCAAGTACAAGATCATCTCGTTCTACGCCAAGCGCGCACGCGGCCTGATGGCGCGCTATGCGACGGTCAAGGGACTGGTCGACCCGCAGAAGCTGAAAAAATTCGACGTCGACGGTTATGCGTTCGATGCGAAGGATTCGAGCGAGACGACGTGGATTTTCCGGCGGAAGGTGGCGGAGTAAATCGGTGTAAAGGCCACAGATCCGTCATCCTCGCGTACGCGGGGATCCATAGAACCTGTGAATCGCCATAGTGACCAGCCCCGGGCTGCTCACGCGCTCCATGGATCCCCGCTTTCGCGGGGATGACGGCTCAACCGCGATCGGTATTTATTTACTGCTCCAGAACTTCCACCAGTGACGCTCGGCCTTCTTTCCCTCGTCGAGGAACTTGCTGTTCGGGTAGTTCAGGCGGAATACACGTTCGGTGTCGTTGCGCAGTTCGGTCATGCCCAGCTTGTCGTAGCTGCGGATCATGATGAACAGTGCTTCTTCGATCGATGGCGAATCGCGGTAGTCGTCCATGATGCCCATGGCGCGGTTGGCCGCTGCCAGGTAGGCGCCGCGGCGGTAGTAGTAGCGCGCCACGTGTACTTCGTACGACGCCATGGCGTTGACCAGGTAGCGCATGCGCTGGCGGGCGTCTGGCGTGTAGCGGCTGTTGGGGAACTTGTCCACCAGCTGCTTGAACGCCGCATACGCTTCGCGCGTGGCTTTCGGATCGCGCTCGGTGACGTCCTGCTCGTAGACGAAGTTGAGCAGGCCAACCTGGTCGTTGAAGCTGATCAGGCCGCGCAGGTAATACATGTAGTCGACGTTGTTGTGATTCGGGTGCAGCTTGATGAAGCGCTCGACCGCCGCCAGCGCCTGGGCCTGGTCCTGCGATTTGTAGTAGGCATAGGCGATCTGCATCTGCGCCTGCTGAGCGTAGGTACCGAACGGATAGCTCGATTCGAGACGCTCGTACAGCTGAATTGCGCGCTCGTAGTGCGCTCCTTCGAGTTCTTCGGTCGCCTCCGAGTATAATTTCGAAGCGGTCCAGCCCTTTGTTTCATCGGCCTTGTCGGAGAATGCTCCGCAACCGAACAAACTAAGCATCACCAACGTTGCTGCGACTACTGATAATTTTTTTTGCATATTGTTTTGCAAGAAGCTGTTTAACCAAAGTTTTACAATAGGCTGATTATAGCCGATGGGAATGCTGTGATATTAACTCCAAAGCCGAATTCGACCGAATCCTCCACCGAACTCGCCCTCGACCACACTGATCTCGACACCACCATCGTCCTCGATGCCGACGGCGACGAAGACGACAGCCTGGCGCCGATCGAACTGGAACTCACGCCGGAAGCGTGCGGCCAGCGCCTCGACAAGGTGATCTCGGGCCTGGTGCCGCAATTTTCGCGCGGGCGCCTGCAGATGTGGATCACCGACGGCTTCGTCAGCGTCGATGGCAAACCGGCAAAAAGCACCAAGGATACGGTCTACGGCGACGAGAAGATCGTCATTCTGCCCCAACCAGCGCCGGAAGACGAGGCTTTTAAACCGGAACCGGTAGAACTTAACATCGTTTTCGAAGACGACCACCTGATCGTCATCAACAAGCCGGCCGGCCTGGTGGTGCATCCGGGCGCCGGCAACTGGAGCGGCACGCTGCTCAACGGCTTGCTCTACCACTGTCCGCAACTGGCCGGTGTGCCGCGCGCCGGCATCGTCCACCGGCTGGACAAGGATACCAGCGGCCTGATGGTCGTCGGCAAAACCCTGGCTTCGCAGACCGACCTGGTACGCCAGCTGGCCGCGCGCACCGTCAAGCGCGAGTATTTCGCGCTGGTATGGGGCACGCCGCGCATCAGCGGCACCATCGACGCCTCCATGGGCCGCCACCCGAAAGACCGCATCAAGATGGCGGTCTCCACCAGCATGGGCGCCAAGCCGGCGATTACCCACTACGAACTGCTGTCCAGCGGCGACCTCGACCGTCGCCCGGTCAGCCTGATGCAGTGCCGGCTGGAAACTGGCCGCACCCACCAGATCCGCGTGCACATGATGTCGATCGGCTTCCCGCTGGTGGGCGACACCACCTACGGCAAACAGCACCTGTCCAATGTGTTCCCACGCCAGGCCCTGCAAGCGCGCCGCCTGGGCCTGGTGCATCCGGCCACCGGCGAGGCATGCGAATGGGTCGTGCCGCTGGCGGCCGACTTCGCCGGCCTGATCGCCCAGGCCGGCATCGCAGAACCGGAACAGCACTGAAATGAATGCTTATCAACAATGGTTGATGCCACAGTGGCCGGGCATGCCCGCCAATGTGGTCATGCTGTCCACCACGCGGCGTGGCGGCGTCAGTCCCGCGCCGTATGACGACGGCATGGGGCAGGGCGGCCTCAACCTGGGCACCCACGTCGGCGACCAGCCGCACAACGTCGCCCGCAACCGCCAGATCCTGCGCGAACAATTGCCGTGCGACCCGGCCTGGCTGGCCCAGGTACACGGCACGCTGGTAGCCGATCTGGCCAAGGTGGGCCCGCAGCAAGTGCCCGAAGCGGACGCCAGCATGACCACCATCGCCGGCAAGGTGTGCGTGGTGATGACGGCCGATTGCCTGCCGGTGCTGTTCTGCGACGCCCAAGGCACCGTGGTGGCTGCCGCGCACGCGGGCTGGCGCGGCCTGGCCGCTGGTGTGCTGGAAAACACCATCGAGTCCATGCGCGCCGCCGGCGCCGGCGACCTAATGGCCTGGATGGGGCCGGCCATCGGCGCCTACCAGTTCGAAGTGGGCGGCGACGTGCGCGAGGCCTTTCTGCAGGGTGCGCTGGACGATTCGAGCGTGCGCCACGTGACGGCGGCGTTTACTGCCATCGAACACAAGCCGGGAAAATTCCTGGCCGACATCTACGCGCTGGCCCGGCACCGCATGCTGCGCGCCGGTGTCACGCAAGTGCATGGCGGCGAATACTGCACGGTGTCCAACTCGGGCCGCTTCTTCTCGTTCCGCCGCGATGGCGTGACTGGACGGCAAGCGAGCTTGATCTGGCTCAAATGAGAGAGCCCTGATAAACCTACTGCGCGTCACGCTATCGCCTTTGCGTTGCCCAGCGTACCTGCGTACGCTTCCGCTACTCAAGACGATAGCGAGCCGCTCGCTACGGTTTCTCAGGGCTCCGTTGAGTCCCGGGCGTGCCGGACTTTTTTGCTTCTTGCGCCGCCTGTTCTGCCGCTTTGCGGCGTGCCTTGCGCTTGCCGGTACCCGAGATGTAAATCAAGGTCCCCAGCGGCAGCACGCAATAGAACAAAAACGTTACAATTCCCGCGACGATGGTCGGCTCGGTGAGCGCCATTAGTCCCACGACGTAAATCCAAGCAATAGCAACAATCAGCATGTAGCAACCCAGTTAAAGATACTTCATTATTTTTTAGGGAATCACACATGAATTTGCCCGATCCGCAAGCCATTGCCAACGCCTGGATGTCCCAGGTCGGCGACCCGAGCCAATGGCAGTCCTGGTTCAGCAAGGCGCCCACCACCGAGGCCAATCCCATGGCCACCATGTTGCAGGATATCGGCGTCGCGCTCAAACCGGAAGCGATGGAGCAGCTGAAAAACGATTATTTGCGCGACTTTACCGCGTTGTGGCAGGAATTTTTGGCCGGCAAGGCGCCCGCCATTGCCGATCGCCGCTTCAGTTCAGAGGCCTGGCAGGGCAACCCGATGTCGGCCTTCAATGCCGCATCTTACCTGCTCAACGCCAGGTTCCTGACCGCGATGGTGGACGCCGTGGAAACCGCGCCCCAGCAAAAGCAGAAAATCCGCTTTGCCGTGCAGCAGGTGGTCGATGCCATGTCGCCGGCCAACTTCCTGGCCACCAACCCGGAAGCGCAGCAAAAACTGATTGAAACCAAGGGCGAGAGCCTCACGCGCGGCCTGGCCAATATGCTCGGCGACATCAACAAGGGCCATATCTCGCTGTCGGATGAATCGGCGTTCGAAGTGGGGCGCAACCTGGCGATTACGCCGGGCACGGTGATTTACGAGAATCCGCTGTTCCAGCTGATCCAGTACACGCCTACCACGCCTGCCGTGAGCCAGGTGCCGCTGCTGATGGTGCCGCCGTGCATCAACAAGTTCTACATCCTCGACCTGCAGCCGGAAAATTCGCTGGTGCGCTACGCGGTGGAGCAGGGCAACACCGTGTTCCTGGTGTCGTGGAGCAACCCGGATAAATCGCTGGCCGGCACCACCTGGGACGACTACGTGGAGAAGGGCGTGATCGAGGCGATCCGCATCGTCCAGGACGTCAGTGGCCAGGAAAAACTGAATATGTTCGGTTTCTGCGTGGGCGGCACCATCGTTGCCACCGCGCTGGCGGTGCTGGCGGCGCGCGGCCAGCAGCCGGCAGCCAGCCTGACGCTGCTCACCACCTTCCTCGACTTCAGTGATACCGGCGTGCTGGACGTGTTCATCGACGAAACGCAAGTCTCGCTGCGCGAACAGCAGTTGCGCGACGGCGGCCTGATGCCGGGCCGCGACCTGGCCTCGACGTTCTCGAGCCTGCGTCCGAACGACCTGGTATGGAACTATGTGCAGTCGAACTACCTCAAAGGCAATGAGCCCTCGGCATTCGACCTGCTGTTCTGGAATTCGGACAGCACCAACTTGCCGGGCCCGATGTTCTGCTGGTACCTGCGCAATACTTACCTGGAAAACAGCCTGAAAATTCCGGGCAAGCTCACCGTCGCCGGCGAAAAGATCGACCTGGGCCTGATCGACGCCCCGGCCTTTATTTACGGATCACGCGAAGACCATATCGTGCCGTGGATGTCGGCTTACGGTTCGCGCAACATTCTCAACCAGGGCAAACCAGGCGCCAACCGTTTCGTGCTGGGCGCGTCTGGCCACATCGCCGGCGTGATCAACTCGGTGACCAAGAACAAGCGCAGCTACTGGATCAACGAAGGCGACGCCGCAGACGCCCAGGCCTGGTTCGATGGCGCCAAAGAGGTGCCGGGCAGCTGGTGGCCGCAATGGGCCGAGTTCCTGGCTCAGCACGGCGGCAAGAAGGTCAAGCCCAAGGCCAAGCCAGGCAATGCCCGTTACACGCCGATCGAGCCGGCACCCGGACGGTATGTGAAGGCGAAGGCTGGCTGAGTGAGTTGCTGAGGGGAAGTGCTTGATTGCGCGACGATTGGTTGCGTTGCAATAAATGCCAGCACTATTGCGACTTTCTGCAATCTTTTGACTTTCCCCTCTATAATACGATGAAGTAGGCACGTGAAAAGCGGACCGAAGTTCGCTTTTTCTTTCGAATTGTTGGAGACGCGCTGCGGCGCAATAAAAACGGACTTGTGATGAGTAGTGCGAAAAAAAATGCTGACCGCCTGATCAAGAAATACCCGAATCGTCGCCTGTACGATACGCAGACCAGTTCCTACATCACGCTGTCGGACGTCAAGCAGCTGGTGCTGGACAACGAAGTATTCACCGTGGTCGACGCCAAGACCAACGAAGATCTGAGCCGCAGCATTCTCCTGCAAATCATTCTGGAAGAAGAAGCCAGCGGCGCGCCGATGTTCTCGAGCGACGTGCTGTCGCAGATCATCCGCTTCTACGGCCACGCCATGCAGGGCATGATGGGCTCGTACCTGGAAAAGAACGTCCAGGCCTTTACCGACATCCAGCGCAAATTCACCGGCACCACCCCGGGCGCCATCGACGGCAAAGCTTTTAGTCCAGAAATGTGGACTCAGTTCATGAACGTCCAGGGTCCGATGATGCAAGGCATGATGAACAACTACATCGACCAGAGCAAGAGCCTGTTCGTGCAGATGCAGGAGCAGATGCAGAACCAGAGCAAAAACCTGTTCGGCGCATTCCCGTTCGTGCCAGTGGTGCCGCCCACGGACAAAAAGTAATCTTTCGCATCAGCTGAACTGAGCAGCTGAACTGAGCGAAATCTGAACGGCACAGCGGCTTTGGCTTCTGTGCCGTTTTTGCTTGAAACATGGGCGTCAAAAACCTGTGTTCCGATGAGGCGAGATGCCGACTCAACGCTTCCCCGGCCTTAAAATCGACTCCAGCTCCGCAAACGACGGCCGCTGTTTGGCCGAAATCACCTTGCGCCCGAACTCCACCGCCAGTGCCGGTGCATAGCCGTTCAGGCTGGCGATGATGGTCACTTTTATGCACTGGAACACGCCGGTCGATTCCGCCAGTTTGCGCTCGAGCAGGCTGGCGATCGGGCCGAACACGCCGTAGGCCAGCAGGATGCCGAGGAAGGTGCCCACCAGCGCAGCGGCGATCAGGTTGCCCAGTTCGGCCGGCGGCAGGCCGACCGAGGCCATGGTGTGGACCACGCCCATCACGGCAGCGACGATGCCGAAGGCGGGCAGGGCTTCGGCGACCTTGTGGATGGCATTGATCGCCAGTTCGCCGTCCTGGTGGTGGACGTCGATTTCGTTGTCCATCAGGTTTTCGATCTGGTACACGTCGATGTTGCCATTGATGATCAGGCGCAGGTAGTCGGTGATGAATTCCACCAGGTGGGCATCGGCCATCACCAGCGGGAACTTGACGAAGATCGGGCTGCCTGGCGGATTGTCGATTTCGTCTTCGATCGCCATCAGGCCTTCGCGGCGCGCCTTGGTCAGCAGCTCGAACATCAGGCTCATCATTTCAACGTACAGGGCGCGGGTCTGGCGCGCGGTGTGGAACAGGGTGGGCATGGCATCGTACACGGCCTGGCGCGACTTGGCGTCGTTGGCGATGACGAACGCGCCCAGCGCGCCGCCGGCAATCATCATGAACTCGTACGGCTGGAACAGGGGTGCCAGGTGGCCGCCCTCGAGCGCGAAGCCGCCAAATATCGCGCCCAAGGCGATAACGATGCCAACAATAACTGCCATACACTGTCCAATCGTGAATTCCGATAAGACCTCACGATACCATCTTGCAGTATGGAAAGGTATACGGATGAGCATGTATTCAGGATCGCGGCGACAGCGCGGTGCTCGGGGCTTCTCCGCAGCAAGGGCAATCGGGTATAATGCCCGATTGCCCGGCATCTTCATGACACCCAACATGCAATCGCAACCACTTTCCCGTACCACCAAGCCAGCAGCAGCCACCACCGTGAGCGGTGCGGCGCCCAAAGTCGGCTTTGTCTCGCTCGGCTGCCCCAAGGCGCTGGTCGATTCCGAACAAATCCTGACCCAGCTGCGCGCTGAAGGCTACGAGACCGCCAAGTCGTACGACGGCGCCGACCTGGTGATCGTCAACACCTGCGGCTTCATCGACGCTGCCGTGCAGGAGTCGCTCGACGCCATCGGCGAAGCCCTCGCTGAAAACGGTCGCGTGATCGTGACCGGTTGCCTGGGCGCGAAGAAGGATGCTGCCGGCGACGACATCATCATGAAGGTGCACCCGAAGGTACTGGCCGTGACCGGTCCGCACGCGCTGGCCGAAGTGATGGACTCGGTCCACTTCCACCTGCCCAAGCCGCACGAGCCGTTCATCGACCTGCTGCCGCCGCAGGGCATCAAGCTCACGCCCAAGCACTACGCTTACCTGAAAATTTCCGAGGGCTGCAATCACCGCTGCTCGTTCTGCATCATCCCGTCGATGCGCGGCGACCTGGTGTCGCGCCCGATCGGCGAGCTGCTGCTGGAAGCGGAAAACCTGTTCAAGTCGGGCGTCAAGGAACTGCTGGTCATTTCTCAGGACACCTCGGCTTACGGCGTCGATGTCAAGTTCCGCACCGGCTTCTGGAACGGCCGCCCGATCAAGACCCACATGACGCAGCTGATGGAAGCGCTGGGCGAGCTGGCCAAGTCGTACGGCGCCTGGGTGCGCATGCACTACGTGTATCCGTACCCGCACGTGGACCAGGTAATCCCGATGATGGGCGAGCACGTGCTGCCTTACCTCGACATCCCGATGCAGCACGCGCATCCCGATGTACTTAAGCGCATGAAGCGTCCGGCCAGCGGCGAGAAAAACCTCGACCGCATCCTGGCCTGGCGCAAAATGAATCCTGACCTGACCATCCGCTCGACCTTCATCGCCGGCTTCCCTGGCGAGACCGAGGAAGAGTTCGAGTACCTGCTTGACTTCCTCAAGGAAGCGCAGATCGACCGCCTCGGCTGCTTCGCGTATTCGCCGGTGGAAGGGGCGACTGCCAACGAACTGGCCAATCCGGTGCCGGAAGAAGTGCGCGAAGAACGTCGTGGCCGCGTGATGCTGCTGCAGGAAGAAATTTCGAAGAACCGCCTGAAGGCCAAGGTTGGCAAGACCGTGCGCGTGCTGATCGATGAAGTCAACCGCACCGGCGGCATCGGCAGATCAAGCGCGGATGCGCCGGAAATCGACGGCGTGGTGTACGTGAAGCCGCCGTACGAACCGCACAACAAGCTGGTCGTCGGCCAGTTCGTCGACGTCAAGATCACCACGTCCGATGCCCACGACCTGTGGGGCGAGGCCCAGTAATGCGCGATCCTGGTTAATAATAAAAAGGCGAACCCGTAGTTCGCCTTTTTGATTGCAGCTTTATTTGAGAACGATAAATTCCGGCACGGCATACCCTTCATTTTTTGCATCGCAGCTGGTCAGGTTTTGCCAGCGAAACAAGATTGTCCCACTGGTGGCTTTCGCCAATAACAAGGTTGCATACGCCTGTTTGACGAAGGTGGTATCGCCCTTGATTTCGCACCAGTAGTTCGAGCAAGCATTCTGAGTAACGAAGAAAGTCCTGCCATTGGAATGGGTAATAACCTCGGTAACCTTATCGAGGCAATCAATGCCGCTGCGCGCTGGTGCCGAGAGGGTCAGGCTAAGCAGCGTCGCTGCGCCCAGGAATAATTTTTTCACGATCATTGTCCAGCTCCGATTTAATGGATGTTTTCTTTGGGAAATTTTATTATAGGCGCTTAGTATTTTTAAGGCAATTATTAACCGATGACTAAAATTCTGTCTCCGCAAACGGCGCTTATCCATCCCGCTTACCAACCTCCAGCAGGCTTTAACGCGTTCCCCACCGCGATCCACCATGCGTCCACGGTGCTGTTCGAGAACGTCGCCGCCATGCGCTCGGGCGACTGGAAGGACAAGAACGCCTATACCTATGGCCTGCACGGCACGCCCACCACATTTACTCTGGAGGCGCGACTGGCCGCGATCGAGGGCGGCACGCACTGCCTGCTGGCGCCGAGCGGGCTGGCGGCGATCGCCATGATCGATTTCGCGCTGCTCAAGACCGGCGACGACGTGCTGTTGCCCGATAACGTCTACAACCCCAACCGCGAACTGGGGCGCTGGCTCGAGGCCGACTTCGGCATCACCGCGCGCTACTACGACCCGCTGGTCGGCGCCGGCATCGCCGAGCTGATCCTGCCCAACACCAGGCTGATCTGGACCGAGGCGCCCGGTTCGGTGTCGATGGAAGTGCCCGATTTGCCGGCCATCTGCGCGGCCGCCCATGCGCGCGGCGTGCTGGTCGCCCTGGACAACACCTGGGCGGCCGGCCTGGCGCTCAACGGCTTCGACCACGGCGCCGACATCGTCATGCAGGCGCTGACCAAGTACCAGTCGGGCGGCTCCGACGTGCTGATGGGCGCCGTGATCACGCGCGACCGCGCCATCCACGACCGGCTGAGCCTGTCCCACATGCGCCTTGGCATGGGCGTGGGCGCCGACGATGCGTTCCTGGTGCTGCGCGGCCTGCCCACCATGCGGCTGCGTTTCGAGGCCCACGACAAAGCCGCGCGCAAGGTGGCGGCTTGGCTCAAGACCCGCCCCGAGATCACCCGCGTGCTGCACCCGGCGCTGCCCGATTGTCCCGGCCACGAAACCTGGCAGCGCGACTTTACCGGTGCCGGCGGCCTGTTCTCGGTGCTGTTCGACGCGCGCTACACGGAAGAGCAGACCGACCGCTTTGTCGATGCCTTGCAGCTGTTCGGCATCGGCTATAGCTGGGGCGGTGCCAACAGCCTGGCCATGCCGTACCGGATCGCGCACATGCGCAAGAACTGGCCCGACCAGGGCATCCTGGTGCGCTTTAATATCGGCCTGGAAGATGCCGATGACCTGATCGCCGATATCGAACAAGCATTGGAGTTGATGAAATGAGTCGTTTCTGGAGCAAAGTCGTCCACGGCCTGACGCCGTACACGCCGGGCGAGCAGGTGCGCATGCCGGGCCTGATCAAGTTGAACACCAACGAAAACCCGTACGGCCCATCGCCCAAGGCGATCGCCGCCATGCAGGCCGCCGCCGACGACGACCTGCGCCGCTATTCGGACCCCGCCAGCATCGCCGTCAAGGATGCGGTGGCGCACCGACTCGGTGTGCAGCGCGAGCAGGTCTTTGTCGGCAACAGCTCGGACGAAGTGCTGGCCCACACCTTCCAGGCGCTGCTCAAGCACGAGCTGCCGCTGCTGCTGCCCGATATCAGCTACAGCTTTTACGCTACCTATTGCAGCCTGTATGGCATCACTGCGGTGCAGGTGCCGCTCAACGAACGCTTCGAGATCGACGTCGAGCACTACACCGCGCCGTGCGGCGCCGTCATCATCGCCAATCCGAATGCCCCCACCGGCATCGCTCTGCCACTGGAGCGGATCGAAGCACTGCTGGCGAACCACCGGGACCAGGTGGTGGTGGTCGATGAAGCCTATGTCGATTTCGGCGGCGCGAGCGCCAGCGCGCTGGTGGACCGTTACGACAACCTGCTGGTGATCCAGACCCTGTCGAAGTCGCATTCGCTGGCCGGCCTGCGGGTGGGCTTCGCGGTCGGCCACCCTGATCTGATCGCCGGCCTGGAACGCGTGAAAAACAGTTTTAACTGTTATCCGCTGGGGCAGGTGGCGCAGGCGGGCGCGGTGGCCTCGCTCGACGACGTGGAGTATGCCGCGCAAACCTCGCGCGCAGTGATCGCCACGCGTGAACGGCTGACCGCCGAGATGCTGGCGCTGGGCTTCGAGGTGCTGCCCTCGAGCGCCAATTTCATTTTTGTCCGCCATCCCGGCCACGACGCCGTCACCATCGCCGCCGGCCTGCGCGAGCGGGCCATCCTGGTGCGACACTTCAAACAGCCGCGCATCGACCAGTTCCTGCGTATCTCGATTGGTACGGATGCGGAATGCGCGGCACTCGTGGATGCACTGAAGAAGCTGCTGGCCTGATTCGTCTGATATACTGTATGCATACACAGTATATCGAGACGGGTCATGGAACTGACAGACAAACTGGAAATCCTGGCCGACGCGGCCAAGTACGACGCCTCCTGCGCCAGCAGCGGGGCGCCCAAGCGCCATTCGGTCGGCAAGGACGGCTTCGGCGCCACCACCGGCATGGGCATTTGCCACAGCTACACGCCGGACGGCCGCTGCGTCTCGCTGCTCAAGATCCTGCTGACCAATTACTGCCTGTACGACTGCCAGTACTGCGTCAACCGCCGCACGTCCAACGTGCCGCGTGCGCGCTTTACGGTGGCCGAGGTGGTCAAGCTTACCAAGGATTTCTACCTGCGTAACTACATCGACGGCCTGTTCCTCAGTTCCGGCATCATCCAGTCGGCCGACTACACCATGGAGCAGCTGGTGCAGATCGCCCGCGAACTGCGCGAGGTGCACCAGTTCCGCGGCTACATCCATTTAAAAACCATCCCCGACGCCGACCCGGCGCTGATTGCCGCCGCCGGCCGCTATGCGGACCGCTTGAGCGTCAACATCGAACTGCCCACCCAGGACAGCGTGCAAAAACTGGCGCCCGAAAAGAGCGTGCACACCATCAAGCTGGCGATGGGCTCCATCCGCAGGAAGCTCGACGAAAAGGCCGAGGAGCCGAAGTCGCCGCGCTTCGCACCGGCCGGCCAGAGCACGCAAATGATCGTGGGGGCGGACGCCAGCGACGACCAGCAAATCCTGAAAACCGCCGAAACCCTGTACGGCAGCTACAAGCTCAAACGCGTGTACTACTCGGCATTCAGCCCGATTCCGCAAAGCCCGAAAAGCGTGCCGCTGGCGCCGCCGCCCATGATGCGCGAACACCGCCTGTACCAGGCCGATTTTTTACTGCGCAGCTACGGCTTCCAGGTCGATGAGCTGCTGCCCAAGACCGGCAACCTGGCGCTCGACATCGACCCCAAGCTGGCCTGGGCGCTGGACAACCGCGAGCACTTCCCGATGGACTTGAATCGCGCCGAACCGCACATGATCGCCCGCATTCCCGGCATCGGTCTGCGCAACGCCCAGCGCATCGTCGACCTGCGCCGCCTGCGCCAGGTGCGCTACGCCGACCTCACGCGCCTGAAATGCAGCATGAAGAAGATCTCGCCCTTCATCATCACGGCCGACTATTTTCCGGTCAACGACGCCGGTCCTTCCGAACAGTTGCGGCGGGCTATGGCGGTGCCGGCACAGCAATTGAATTTGTGGCCGGAGCTGCAAGCGGCATGACGCGCCGGGTGGTCCAGACGTTTGCCGAATGGCGCACTGCCGCGCGCGACCTGGTGGCGCGCAGCATCGCGCCCGAGTACGTCGAGTGGGCCAGCGAGCCCGAAGACGGCGACCTGTTTTCCGGCTTCGGCTCGCAGGCCGGCGCGACCGCGCTCAAGGCCGCGCCGCCGCCGGGCGCCGAGCTGCGCCTGCCGCGCCAGGTGATGGACATGATCGAGGACGCGGCCTGCTTCAATGCACTCGACCGCTGGTCGTTTTTATACAAGGTGATCTGGCGCTGGCACCTGGGCGAGCGCGACGTGGTGTCGCCGGCCGATCCCGACGGCGCCCGGCTGTATGCCATGGTCAAAGCCGTGCACCGCGAGCAGCACGACATGCACGCCTACGTGCGCTTCCGCGAGCGCAAGGAAGAAGACGGCGCGCCGCGCTTCGTGGCCTGGTTCGAGCCCACCCACGATGTGCTGCCGCAGGTGGCGCGCCACTTTGCCAGGCGCATGGGGCCGATCACCTGGCTGATCGCCACGCCGGGGCAAGCGATCCTGTGGGACGGCGAAAAGCTGATCGAAGCGCCATCGCTGCTGCGCAGCGCGGCCGATATCGAGGATGCCGGCGAAGCGCTGTGGCTCACCTATTACCGCAGCATCTTCAATCCGGCGCGCGTGAACGCCGACCTGCTGCGCAGCCATATCCCTTCGCGGTTCTGGAAAAATTTGCCCGAAGGCGCGATCGTGCCCGCCATGGTCACTGCCGCCAACAACGGCGAGCGCCGCACCGGCCAGACCGGCACCGTGGCTCAGCGCGGCGGCGCCACCAGCATCCCGATCGCACCCGAGCGCGCGCAACCACAGCGCGAGCTGCCGACGTCGCTCGACCAGTGCCGCCGCTGCGCGCTGTGGGAAAACGCCACCCAGGCCGTCGCTGGCGTGGGACCGGCGCAGGCGCGCATCATGCTCGTCGGCGAACAGCCGGGCGACCAGGAGGATCTGCAGGGCTTGCCGTTCGTGGGCCCGGCCGGGGCGGTGCTGCAACAGGCCATGCAGGAGGCCGGCGTGGACCGTGACAGCATTTATCTGACCAACGCCGTCAAGCATTTTAAGTGGGAGCCGCGCGGCAAGCGGCGGCTGCACAAGACGCCGGCGCAGCGCGAGGTGGCGGCATGCCACCTGTGGCTGGAAGAGGAATTGAAACGGGTGCAGCCGCAAGTGGTGGTGGCGCTGGGCAGCACAGCTTTGAAGTCGCTGCTGCAGGACGGGGCCGCCACCATGACCGCAATGATGAACGACGGACACCCCGTTCCGGTGCAGCACGACGGGCGCTGGGTGGTCACCGTGTATCACCCGTCGTACGTGTTGCGCGCGCCGGACGAGGCCAGCCGGCGCCAGGCCTACGGCGTGATCATCGAAGGCCTGCGCCAGGCGTTGCAGCTGATCCGGGGTTAGACGGCAGCCGCTTCGTTGTTATTGAGGCGCATGAAGCCGGCAATCAGGCGGTAGGCCTTCCACAGCCATGCGCCGAGCCAGATCAGGTAGGCCAGCGGAATGCCGATGATGGTGATGAACGCCAGCGCGCCCACGGCGATCCACACCACGTACCACCAGAACGAACGGATCATCCAGGTATGGTGGCTATGCACGAACGTGCCGCTAGTGCCGGGCCGTTGCACATAGTTGATCACCAGCGGAATCACCGAGAACAGGCCCAGCGAAAATATGAAGCTGACGGCGTGCACGATGTACAACCACCAGGCGGTGGTCTTGGCCGAGCTGTCACGACCATCGAGTATCAGATCCTGCGACATGGCGATTCCTTTAAAGTGACAAGAGTGTCAAAAGTATAGCGGAATCGCCGGGCGTTTACACAGTTTCATTATCCGGTAATGCAGCCACCGTACCGACCGTACGCAGCAGGAACGCGCTGATATCGTCGAACAACTCGGCCTGGATATCGGCGCGGTCGAAACCGGGTGGGTCTTGCGACGGATGAAATTCCGGCTTGGTCATCTCGGCCGGAAATTTGCTCATGAACGAAAAGTGGGCGGCGCCGGCAAACACCTTGTGCACCACCTGGGCGCGGTCGGCCACGCCATCGAGCACATTGAGCGCGTGCGCGACCGGCGTGTTCACATCCTGGTCGCCGGTGATCATCAGGACCGGTACCCGCACCGCGCGCAGCGCCTCGGGACGGAACCAGGCGGTGGCCGGCGCCAGCAACACCAGCGCGCGCACTCGGTCGTCGGGCGTCACCAGGACAGGCTGCGGCGGCTTGGTCTTGCGCTCGTACGGCCCGGTCCACGGCTTTCCCCCGGCCACCGCCAGCGCGGTGTAGCCGCCGATCGAATGGCCGATCACGGCCACGCAGTCGGGTTTCAGGTGGTCTTTCAGCTGCTGGTAAGCGGCATCGATGACAAGCGTGATGTGGCGCGGCCGGTTGGCTAGGTTGGCGGCGGTGTTGGCGCGGTTGTTGTTGTGGCGGGTGTTGCCGGTGTGGGCGGGCAGGGCGACGATGTAACCGTGCTGCACCAGGTGTCTGGCCAGTTCACGGTACGCCCACGGCGTGCCGGCGTTGCCGTGCGAGACTACCACCAGCGGGAAGGTGCCGCCGACCGGTGCTGCATCGACTGCGACATCGAGGGAATAAGGGCCGAACTGCTCGGGGGTTTCCACGCCGTGGGCCGGATACAGCAGCGCCAGCGGGATCATCGCCTTTTGCACCGTGTCTGCCACCTCCAGCAGGCGGCAGCCGCAAGTGGCCATGCTCAACCCCAGGCCGCCGGATCGATCTCGCCAGCCGCGCGCAACGCCGGCTTGCAAAACAAATAGCCTTGCATCAGGTCGATGCCGGCGCCGCGCAGGGTGTCGCGTTCGGCCGGGGTTTCGATGCCTTCGGCCAGCACCTTGACGTCGAGGTCGCGGCAGATCGACACGATGCCCCGCACGATGGCCTGCTTGGCGACGCTGGTGTCGATGCTGCGCACCAGGTCCATGTCGATCTTGATGATGTGCGGCTGGTATTCGGCCAGCAGGTTAAGCCCTGCGTAGCCGGCGCCAAAATCGTCGATCGCGGTCTGGAAGCCGAAGCGGCGGTACTCGCGGAAGATATTGACCAGGTGCGGGCGGTCCTGCACCTCTTCGCCCTCGGTCACTTCAAAGATGATGCGCTCGGTGGGAAAGCCGAATTCCTCGGCCGCCTGCAGCGTGCGCTGAATGCAGGCCGCAGGCTGGTACACGGCGTTGGGCAGGAAGTTGATCGACAAATAGCCTTGCAGATTGAGTTTGGCTGCGCCTTCGATGGCGGCCACGCGGCAGGCCTGGTCGAAGGCGTAGCGGTTGTCTTCATTCACCTGCGACAGCACCGACCAGGCCGACTCACCATTGGGACCGCGCACCAGGGCCTCGTGCGCATAGATCTGCTGCGTGCTCAGTTGGACGATGGGCTGGTAGGCATAAGAGAAGTCGAAACCGAGCGGCTCGGCCTCGCGGCATTGCTGACAGCCCTTGGCGGCAGACTTGTCCATGGTTTATGCCAACAGCGGCAGTATGCCGTCGAGGCCCGCGAAATTGAGCGCCACGCTGGCCTGCTCGCGTACCACCGGCTTGGCGCGGAACGCCACCGACATGCCGGCGATGCTCATCATTTTCAGGTCGTTGGCGCCGTCGCCCATCACGATTGCCTGCGACGGCGAGATGCCCAGCTCCGCACACACGCGCTCCACGGTCTGCTGCTTGGCGTCGGCGTCGACGATGGCGCCGAGTACCTTGCCGGTCAGTTTGCCGTCGACGATTTCAAGTTCGTTGGCGTGGGTGTAGTCGAGCTTCAGGCGTTCTTTCAGGCGGCTGGTGAAATAGGTGAAGCCGCCGGAGACCAGCAGGGTCTTCAGGCCAGCCTGCTGCACCGCTTGCAGCATGGCTTCCGCGCCCGGCGAGAGCTTCAGGCGTTCTTCATACACGCGCTCGAGCGCGGACGCGTCCAGGCCTTCGAGCAGCGCCACGCGGCGCGTGAGGCTGGCGGCAAAATCGAGTTCGCCGCGCATGGCCGCCTCGGTAATCTCGGACACCTGCGCCTTCAGGCCCTGCATGTCGGCGATTTCATCGATGCACTCGATGGTGATCAGGGTGGAATCCATGTCCATGGCCACCAGTTTGAAGTCGCTCATCTTTTGCACGCCGATGGCATAGGTGGCGTCCAGCTGCGCGGCATGGGCCGCCACTTCGATGGTCTGGCGCAGCGCCGGCGAAAAGGCGATGCCTTCGCAGCGCACGGCGCGGTCGCTCAGCCACGTGAGCGACTGCGGCGCTGTCAGCGCCGCGATACGTTCGAGTCGCGCACGGCTTTCGTCGTGCCCTTGTAAAACCAGGTTCATGGATTTGGTGGCTGATGTCATTGTTCTTGCTGGTTGTAGGCTTTGGTGTTCGGGTGTCGCTCGTTTAAGGTACGACCTTAGGCGCTCGCGGTCAATACCTGATTAATTGTTGGTGAGTTGTTTAATTGCACCTTTGATCTGCGCGACGCGCGCGGCCAGGTCCGGCATGGACGCCGTGATCTTCAGTTTGTCCTGGCCGGCGAGCTTGATCTGGCGGTTCTTCTGTATCAGTTCGATGATGCGCATCGGGTCGATCGGCGGCTTGGCCATGAACTGCAGGCTCGCTGCCTCGCCATGGGCGTCGATCTTGATGATGCCCACGGTCTTGGCGGCGATGCGCAGGCGGTGGGTTTCGATCAGCGCCTTGACCGGGTCGGGCAGCTTGCCGAAACGGTCGATCAGTTCTTCCTGCAAGTCGTCGATCTTGTCCTGGACCGAGCAGTTGGCCATGCGCTTGTAGATTGACAGCCGCTCGTGGACATCGCCGCAGAAGTCGGCCGGCAGCAGCGCCGGCGTGTGCAGGTTGATCTCGGTGGTGGTGGCCAGTGGCGCCGCCAGGTCGGGTTCCTTGCCGGCCTTGAGCGAGCGTACCGCCTCGTTGAGCATGTCGGTATAGAGCTGGAAGCCGATTTCGGTCATCTCGCCGGACTGGTTGTCGCCGAGGACTTCGCCGGCGCCCCGGATTTCCAGGTCGTGCATGGCGAGGTAAAAGCCGCTGCCCAGTTCTTCCATCTGCTGGATGGCGTCGAGTCGGCGCTGCGCCTGCTTGGTCAGGCCCTGCACATCGGTGACCAGCAGATACGCATACGCCTGGTGGTGCGAGCGGCCCACGCGCCCGCGCAGCTGGTGCAGCTGCGCCAGGCCGAACTTGTCGGCGCGGTGCATGATGATCGTGTTCGCGGTCGGCACGTCGATACCGGTTTCGATAATCGTGGTGCACAGCAGGATGTTGTAGCGCTGCGCCACGAAGTCGCGCATCACTTTTTCCAGGTCGCGCTCGTGCATCTGGCCGTGGGCTACCGCAATGCGCGCCTCGGGCAGCAGCTCGGTCAGCATCGCCATCCGGTTCTGAATGGTTTCCACCTCGTTGTGCAGGAAGTACACCTGGCCGCCGCGTTTGAGTTCGCGCAGGCAGGCCTCGCGGATGATCGACTCGCCCTCGCTGCGCACGAACGTCTTGATGGCCAGGCGCTTTTGCGGCGCGGTGGCGATGATGGAAAACTCGCGCAGGCCTTCGAGCGCCATGCCCAGCGTGCGCGGAATCGGCGTGGCGGTGAGCGTGAGCACGTCGACCTCCGCCCGCAGCGACTTCAATGCCTCCTTCTGACGCACGCCGAAGCGGTGTTCCTCGTCGATGATGACCAGGCCCAGGCGGGTGAATTTCACGTCGTCGGACAGCAGCTTGTGCGTGCCGATGACGATGTCGAGCGTGCCGTCGGCCATGCCCTTGATGGCCTGGTTGATTTCCTTGCCGGTGCGGAAGCGCGACATTTCGGCGATGCGCACCGGCCAGTCGGCAAAGCGGTCGGCGAAGGTTTGCGCGTGCTGTTCGGCCAGCAGCGTGGTGGGGGCGAGGATCGCCACCTGCTTGCCGCCCATGACCGCGATGAAGGCGGCGCGCAGCGCCACTTCGGTCTTGCCGAAGCCGACGTCGCCGCACACCAGCCGGTCCATCGGTTTGCCGGATGTCATGTCGCGGATCACGTTGTTGATCGCTTCCTGCTGGTCGGGCGTCTCGTCGAAGCCGAAGCTCTCGGCGAAGCGCTCGTAGTCGTGCGCCGAGTATTCGAAGGCATGGCCCTGGCGCAGCGCGCGGCGGGCGTACAGGTTGAGCAGTTCGGCGGCGGTGTCGCGAATCTGTTCCGCGGCGCGGCGCTTGGCCTTTTCCCACTGGCCGGATCCCAAGGTGTGCAGCGGCGCGTCTTCGGGCGCGGCGCCCGAGTAGCGCGAGATCACGTGCAGCTGCGAGACCGGCACGTACAGCTTGGTGTCCTTGGCGTATTCCAGGTGCAGGAACTCGGTTTCGCCTTCGCCCAGGTCCATGCTGGTCAGGCCCATGTAGCGGCCGATGCCATGGTTGATGTGCACCACCGGGTCGCCGATTTTCAGCTCGGACAGGTCGCGCACCATCGATTCGACCTGCGTGACCGCTTCCTGCTTCTTCTTGCCCACGCGGCGGCCAGAGCCCGCATACAGCTCGGTCTCGGTAATGAAGACCAGCCGCTCGGTAGGCGTGGCCAGCTCGAAACCGGTGTGCAGGGGTGCTACGCCCAGTGCCAGCTTGGCGGCGGACGTGGCAAAGCCTTCGAAACCTTCGACCGGCGTCAGCGCCAGGTCGTATTCGCTGAAGTACTGCTGCAAGGTTTCGCGGCGACCGTTTGTCTCGGCGCAGATCATCACCCGCGTGCCGGCCTGCAAAAGGTAGCTGCGCAGGTTGGTCAGCGGGTCTTCCAGGTGGCGGTTGACGGCGATATTGGGAATCGGCGCCGACAATTCGGACGCGCCCTGGTCGGCGTCCCTGGAAATGACCATGCGGCCATACGGCTTGGCCAGCGTGAAGAACTGTTCGTCCGACAGGAACAGCATGTCGGGCGGCAGGATCGGGCGTTCGCGGTCGGCTTTCAGGAAGCGGTGGCGCGAGGTGGTGTCGGCCCAGAAGCGCTTGATGGCGGCGTCAATGTCGCCGACCAGTGCCAGTGCCGCGCCCTCGGGCAGGTAGTCGAACAGGGTGGCGGTCTGCTCGAAGAACAGCGGCAGATAGTACTCGATACCGGCCGAGGCGATGCCGCTGCTGATGTCCTTGTAGACCACCGAGCGCGATGGGTCGCCTTCGAAATATTCGCGCCAGCGGCTGCGGAACGTGGTGCGCGCCGCTTCGTCCATCGGGAACTCGCGTCCCGGCAGCAGTCGCACTTCACCAACCGGGTACAGCGAGCGCTGGGTGTCGGCGTCAAAAGTGCGGATGGTTTCCACCGTATCGCCGAACAGGTCGAGCCGGTAGGGCAGGGCGGAGCCCATCGGGAACAGGTCGATCAACCCGCCGCGTACCGAGTATTCGCCGGGCGACATCACTTGCGTGACGTGCGTGTAGCCTGCCAGCGTCAGTTGCGCCTTCAAACGCGCTTCGTCGAGCGACTCGCCCTTCTTGAAGAAGAAAGTGTACGCCGCCAGGAACGACGGCGGCGCCATGCGCACCAGCGCCGTGGTGGCCGGCACCAGCATCACGTCGCACTGGCCGCTGGAGATTTCGTGCAGCGTGGCCAGGCGCTCGGACACCAGGTCCTGGTGGGGCGAGAAAGCGTCGTAAGGCAGGGTTTCCCAGTCCGGCAGCAGGTGGCAGCGCACTTCGTCGCCGGCGAACCACGGGATCTCGTCGCGCAGGCGCTGGGCGTCCGCTGCGCTGGACGTGATCACGGCCAGCATGCGGCCTTGCGCCTTGAGGGCGAGCGCCGCTTGCGCGAGCGCGTACGCATCCGAGGAGCCATGCAGGGTGGGCAGGGCAAAGCGATTGCCCGGTTTGGGAATGGAGTTGGCGAGGACTAGGGACACAATGAGGTGGACGCTGGTGAGCTGTGGTGCATGGTCAAAAGGTGAACAACATTATAGACGATGCACCGCAGCCCGGTCTGCGCCTACCCCGGCTTGGGTGCGGAGCCGGCCACGAGGTTGGCGATGCCGAACGGGATGTGCACCATCGGGATATTGCCGGCAGGGGACTTCAGGTGGCTCAACTGGTCGTCGAAGAACAGGTGCGGCTTGAAGATCGACAGGATGCGCGCTTTTTCCATCCCGCCCAGGAAGAAGGTTTCGTCGGCCGACACGCCCCAGCTCTTGAGCGTGGTGACCACGCGCTCGTGCGCGGGCGCGCTGCGGGCGGTGACGATGGCGATGCGCAAGATGCGCTGGTAGCCGGGATCGGCCGCTACCGCCTGGTCTTCCAGCCGCTGCATGGCCGAGAGCTTCTGGAACAGGTCGGCCAGCGGCCCCGGTTGATGCGGCACCGCCACCCGCTCGCGCTCGTGGGCGTGGAACTCGGCGACGTCGTTGTTGCGCTTGAAAACCGTCTCGGACTCGTCGTCGGCGATCACGCCGTCGAAGTCGAAGGCCACGCGCAGTTCGCCGTCGGCGTCGTCGTCCTCGGTCAGGCCCGGCAGCACCAGGCCGGCCGGGTAGTGGGCGTCGAGCGCCATGCGCACGTCCTGCTCGTTGGCGGTGAGGAACAGCGAGGTATTAAAGGCGGGCAGGTAGGTGTACGGCGACTTGCCGGTGACAAAACAGGCGCGCGAGATGTCGAGCCCGTAGTGGGCGATCGAGTTCATCACGCGCAGTCCGGTCTCCGGAGAATTGCGCGACAACAGCACCACTTCCACCGGAGAGGCTTGCGGGTGGTGGGCGTTGATCGATAAAAAACGCCGGATGAACGGAAACGCCACGCCCTTGCCGAGCACGACGTCGAGGTGGCGTTCCTGGTACTGGCGATACGCTTCGGCGCCGCTCTCGACGTAGACCTGGTGCGACTCGGTCAGGTCGAACAGCGCGCTCGACGCGATGCCGACCACCAGCTTGTGTTCTATCGGATAGGCCATGGATGGGTATTTGGGTTGTCAATCACGCCACTTTAACCGATTTTCCGTGCCAGCCGCGCCACACCTGCGCGCCGTAATGCACATTTCAATTGACGTGGATTGCGTGACAACGGATATTGGCTGGGCAAAACAAAAAGGTAAGCCACTTCTGGTACCGCAGTAATGTCAAGCAGCCCGTGTGGCTGCTTTTTTTTTGGCCCACATTCAAACCAAACGGAGTCATTTTGAAGCTTTTCCACAAAAGCATGATCTGCCTGGTGCTGCTTTCCGGTGCTGTGCAGTGAGACGCTGCTGGATCTCCTTGCTGCTAGCAGTCTGCGCGACGATCTTGCCTGCTGCTGTCGCTGCCCCGCCGACCTATCGGCAAGTGCTTGCACCTGTCGAAGCCGGCATCGATATTCCGGTTGACCTGTATTGGCCCGCTAACGCCCCCCGCGCGCTGGTGATCGTTGCACCAAATTCCGGCGGACTGGCCGATCCGTATTTCGACCCGGAACTTCAACAGGCTACTTACCGGCCCGATCATCGCGGGGGCCTGGTCGAGGCGCTGACAGGCCAGGGGTATGCCGTCGCCTTCTTCAGCCTGCGCGGTTTTGCACCGCTGCGCGAATGTGCTCACGGCGACCATTTCGCAGCGCGGGCGACCGACTTTGCCACCCACTGCGTCAACAGCGAGGTGCGCGGGACGGCCAATCTCGTCACCACCACTGCCGACACCGAGGCCGTCTTCCACGCGCTGTCGGCCTTGACGCTGACTGGTAAATTGCCGCAAGTAGCGCTGGCTTTTTCTGAAGGCATGCACCATGTCACGCTGCTGGCCGGGCAAGGCCGCATCGCACCGGCGGGCATCGTTGGCGCCGGCGGGCCGACAGCACCGCTGTCAGCGCTCTGGGCTTACCAGATGCAGCGCGGTTTTTATGTTGGGATGGTGCAAAAAGCGTTCGATCGGTGCCGCGCAGCGACACTGGACCTCGATCGCGTATTCGCCTGCGCCGAGGCCCGGCCATTGGCGGCGACCCGCGCCGGCCTGCAGGAATTTCTTGGGGCTACCGCCGTTTCGCCTGCAACGCTGGCAGCGCGCCGACAATACGCGCAAGCACTGTACCGGCAGGCGCTGGCCCACTATGCCGGCGATGTCAGTGACGAGGTCATGCCGGGAGCGTTCGGCGGCGTACGCGTGCCAGCAGTGTGGAACGGATCTTACTATTCGCAGGTATTCCAGACCCGCGCCAGTACCGTCGTGCAGTTGCAAGGCTACACTGGAAAAACGATTTATCTGTTTGGCCAGCTCGACTATCTGCAGCTGCCGGACCCGGGCGCATGTGCGGCATCTCCTCGTTGCAGCATCCGTACCATCGATGCCGTTGGGCACGGGTTGGAGGACGAGTCCGGAATCCCCCCTGCCCACGCCGTGCAAGCCATTGTCGATGCGGTCAATACAGTCTCCGCAATTGCACCTGCAGCCGCAGCCCCAGACACAGGCAAACGGTGAACACACCCGCATTGTCAAGCTGGACAGTGGCAGGCGCTGGCCGTTCTCAGGCCAGCATCGCCCGGTTCCGTCCCGACTTTTTGGCCTGGTACAGCGCCACATCGGCCGCGTGCACCAGCTGTTCGGGTTCTTCGCCGCCGACTGGCTGGCCGCATGCCACACCCACGCTCACCGTGACGATGCCGCCTGGCGCTGCCGCATGCACGATGCCCAGCGCGGCCACCGCTGCGCAGACCGCCTGCGCCAGGGCCATGGCGGTGTCGGGCTGGGCGTCGGGCACGATGAAGATGAATTCCTCGCCGCCGTAACGCGCCACCTGGTCGCCACCGCGCCGGAACTGGTCATCGATCGCCGCCGCCACGCGGCGCAGGCAGTCATCGCCCTGTTGATGGCCGTAGTGGTCGTTGTACTTCTTGAAGTGGTCGATATCGAGCATGCCGATGGCCAGCAGGCTGTGCTGGCGCGCCGCCCGTGTCCATTCCGCCGCCAGGATCTGGTCGAAGCGGCGGCGGTTCGGGATGCCGGTGAGGACGTCGGTCATCGACATCAGCGCGAGGCTGTTGTTGGCTTGCTGCAGTTCGGCCGTACGCTGGGCCACGTGCGCTTCCAGGCGCTGCTCCGACAGTTTCAGACCGGTGATCAGGTCGTTCTGGGCGGCCAGCGCCATTGCCTGCGCCTGCTCCTTCTCGCGCCGCATCACGTGCATGCGGTCGGCCAGCGCAAACGCCAGCAGCAGCATTTCGCAGGCGGATCCTATCTGCGCGCCGAAATTGGTGCCCAGGTTGTGCGGCAATATCGCCAGCGCGGCCAGGGCGCTGCCCATGTTACCCACCAGCAGCACGCAAAACGCGGCGCTGAAGTAGTAGGCGCTGCGCTGGCGGCGCCATACGCACACCAGCGCGATCACCAGCGTCAGCGGCGAGGTAATGCTCCAGATCGTGGTGATGGCGCCGGCCACCTGCTGGTAGAACAGCACCAGCAGCACCGGCGAGACCAGGAACCATGCCACCATCGCCAGCAGCAGCTTGTCGAGCCAGGGCACCAGGGTGCGGGTGCCGATCATCCGCCGCATGAACATGGTGAGCGTGGCGTGCGACAGCGAGAACAGGATCGCGGCCGACAGGTTGGGCCAGCGTCCGCCCACCGCTGGCCACAGCCATTCGTGACCCAGGCCGTTCTGGGCGGCCAGCCCCATGGCGGTAACCACCACGAAGACCACGTACATCAGGTACAGCCGGTCGCGCAGCATGGCGAACAGCACCAGGTTGAACAGCATCATGGCGATCACCATGCCGAAGAAAATGCCCTGCGCCAGGTAGTCGCCCTGGGCGTGGACTGCAAACGCCTGCGGCTCCCACAGGCGCAGCGGTATCAGCTTGGCGCCCTCGGAGGCTACACGCAGATAATAAGTGTGCTGCGATCGGGCCGGCAGCTCGATCTGGTAGACATAGTAACGGTTGGGGTAATCGCGCGAGGCATACGGCATTGCGCTGCCGGTGTGGTGCGCACGATAGCTGCCGTCTTCATCCGGTTCATAGAACGTGATATCGCTCAGGCGCGCGTTACTGATTTCGAGCAGGCGACGCACTGGCGCAGCACCCGAATTGCGCAGCTCCACCTTGAGCCAGTAGGCTGACCGGGAATAGCCAAAGCTGATCGCCTGGTCGGCCTGTCCGCTGTAGCGATAGCTTTGCGCGCGCGCCTGCGCCAGATCGAGCGCGTGGCCAGGATCTTCGAGTACGGCAACAGCATCGGTGAGCGACACCACGCCCTGGTGGAGGGCGCGCACCTCGACCGGTGCCCCAGCGGCATGGGCTTTTGCTGACAATGCCAGCAAAAGCAACAGCGACAGCACGGCAAGCAGCGGCAGGAGGAAGTTGGGTGGGGGGCGACGTGTATACAATGGAAACATTCCTGGACAAGGATCACCATGTTACCGCATACGCTATAATATTTACCATAAAACCAACTAAAGAGACCGTCGTGCAGCCAGACTTTACCTTTGCCCAGTTTCAGACCATGACGCCGCTTGGCGCCGGCAATATCTGGGCCTACCTGCTCGACCATTACGCCGACCGCATCACCGTCAAGCGCCGTAAACCGGCGCTGGAAAACCTCGAACGGATCTTCAACGCCACCTTCAAACTGGCCAACGATGTCGGCTTTCGCGCCATGAACCTGCGCGATTTGTGCCAGGAAACCGGCTTGTCGATGGGGGGCTTGTACGGCTACATCAGCAACAAGGACCAACTGGCGGAAATGATTGGCGACGTGGTGCGCCACGCCACTCACCAGGTGCCGCTGCTGTTCGACACCATCGCCGATCCGCTCGACCGCCTGGAAGCGTTGATACGCTCGTCGATCTACATCTCCGAGATCTTGCAGCCGTGGTTTTATTTCGTGTACATGGATTCGCGCGTGCTGCAGCCGGAATTGCGCCACGCGGCCAAGCGTTCGGAGTTGTACGTGCAGTCGCTGTTTGCCGAGGTGATCGTGCGCCTGCCGTCGCGCCCGCCGGGCAGCGCCGACCTGCTGGCGTCGCACCTGATGGCAACGTTCCAGGACTGGTATGTCAAACGGTGGAAATACCGGGCGGCGGACGTGACGCCCGATCAATTTGCCGGCAGCGCGGTGCGGATGATGCGCGGGTACCTGGCGATACCCGCTCTTTAACGCTTGCTGTAGTCTAAGGCGCGGGGCAGTTGTTGGCGGGGGCCTGGCCCTTGAAGCGCGCGTCCATCCACGCCGGCAGCCGTTTTGCCGCTTCCGGCACCATGGTCAGGTGGTTGAGCGTGGCGAACTCGTTGTATTCCACCGCCGATCCCGCCTTGCACAGGGCGCTGCGTTCACGCTGGTTGAGCGCGACCGGCGTGTCGGTGTCCAGGGTGCCCTGGAACATCACGAACGGCATCGAACCGCGCGGCGTGAAGTTGTCCACCGCCGTGAGCGCGTTCCACCAGCTCGAGCCGGGCGCCAGTGCGCCGGGCTGGTAGGCGTCACGCACGCTGGTCGCCAGTTCCCAGATGTCGTAGCAGCCATTGGTCAGCGCCGGCAGCTGCTCCATGCCCTCGGCCGAAAGGAAGTCGCGGTATTTGAGCTCCGGCATATAGGCCTGGATGCCGGGCAGCGTGGAGATCACGTAGCCGGCGTTGGTCGGCGACTTCATCGAGTTGAGCGTGAGCTCGCGGATGCGCACGGCCGGCGCGATCAGCGCGGCGCCCAGGCCGGTGAATTCGGGCGCGTAGCTGGCCGCGATGTTTTCGGCCCACATGGTGGTCTGGCCGCCCTGCGACCAGCCGTACATCACGTAGCGCGCCGAGGCCCGGGCGTCCGGGAATTTTTGCGCCACGCGCAGCATGTCCAGCGAGGCGCGCGCATTTGGCTGGCCCGCCATGTACAAGGCGGGGCCGGGCAGGCCCAGGCCGGGGTAGTCGCTCATCACTACCACGCGGCCGGCGGCAAGCTGGCTGCTGATGGCCGGCACCCGGTCCACGCTGTTCTCCAGCAGGTTGCGCCGCGACGGTGCGCAGGCATCGCCCAGGCCGGCAGTTTCGTGGTTCCACAGGACGATGTCGCGCGGCGCCGTGGCGGCTGCCGCCGGATAGTAGACTTCGCCCGACACGTATGCCAGTTTGCCTGGCGCGATTTCCGACACGTACACCACGCTCCAGCCCTGCGCGCCGGCAGGCGCGTCACCGCGCTTTTGCGCGCGCAGGATGTCGCCCGGTTTGGCGCCGGCCGGGGGCGCTTCCTGGACGGCCCAGAAGTCGGTGCCGATTGCCACTTCCTTGAACGGCGCCAGCGTGGCCGCGTGGGCATCGCCGACGCCGACGCTGCCGCTGTTGCCGCAACCGGCCAGCGCCAGTGCGGCAGTGGCGGCGCACAGCAGCGCTGCCACGGTTCCTGTCGTTGTTTTCATGATTGTCTCCATAATTGTTGTCGTGGTTTATATCAGGTGGCCTGATACAATCCATCATACTGTCCGTCACGCGATAAACACCCCTCCTCGAATGCGGAGGTGGGGGCAGGAGCAACGCCATGCATCTCGAGAGTCTTGATAGTCTTGATAGCGACTGGACCACCGGCACCGGCACCGGAGACGGCGACGGCGCACCGGCGCCGCTGCACCGCGCGCTGGGGCCGTGCCTGCTGCGCATTGGTCAACTGGCGCGGCAGACTGCGCCCGCCGAGTTTCTGCACGCCTCCATGCTGGCGCTGCGCGAGCACGTCGGTTTCGATGCCGCATGGTGGGGCGAGGTGATCAACGCAGCGCCCGCTGCTGGTGCCGGCGCCGGCCCGCGCAACCTGCTCCATGCGAGCATTGGCCTCAGTCCGACCTTTGCCCAGGAGTGGAACCGCGACGTGGCCGCCGTGGACACGTTTGCGCTCAGCACCATGGCCGACCTGGGCACGGTGTTTCGCGTCAGCGGCCACTACCGGGGGCCGCCCGGTGCGGTCGCGGAGTTCGTCGTGCGGCATCGCCTGTATTGCATCCTGACCATGACCATCGCGCTGGAACACAGCGGACTGCTGTTTTTCATTTGCCTGTACCGCCACGATCCGCAGGCAGGGTTCAGCGATGCCGAAAGCGCGTTCTTTGCCGATGTTACCCGGCACCTGGCCCAGGCCTGGCAGCACCGGGTAGCCGATCTGCTGAGCTTGACCATGGCCGGTGCCGGCGCCGGCGCTGTTACTGTTACTGGTACTGGTACTGTTGCAGGGTTAGGGGCTGGGACGGTTGCCGGCGGCTGCGCCGGCACGGTGCTGGCGCTGGCCGACCATGCCGGGCGGCTGCATTACCTGGGGCAGGGCATGGCGCAAGTACTAGCGCGTTATGCGCCGGATTGGACCGGTACCGTATTGCCGCCCGCAGTGAGCGCAGCGTTCCTCCGCGCGCCCTGTGCGTTGCGCCTGGCCGGCGCCAGCTTGTGGCTCGAACCGGTGGGACAGTTGATGGCAGTGACGGTCAGGAGCAGCACGGCGGCGCAATTGCCGCTGTCGCCGCGCGAACTGGGTGCGGCGCTGCTCTATACGCAGGGCCATAGCAGCAAGCAGGTCGCGCGCCTGCTTGGCCTGTCGCCGTCCACCGTGCGCACCTACCTGCGCGACGCCTACCGCGCACTGGGGGTGTCGAACAAGATCGGGCTGGCGGCGGCGCTGGGACGCCACCAGCGGCCCGGATAGCTTTTTAGCGTGCTGGCAGTGACGCCGGTGGCGGCGCCGGTGTCGGTGGCGGTGGTGGTGGCGGCGGCGCACCGGCGCCAGTCGGCATCGGCACGATGTTCTCCGCCCCAGGTGGCGCTGCATCGAGATCCAGTGACACCCGCGCGGCGTCGCCGGTGAACTCATCGTACAGCCATTCGCTGCCCACCTGCATCAGGCCCACCGGTACCGGCCGGTCGCGTGCCGGCCGGTCTTTCATCGCCACCTTCATGTAGTCGAGCCAGATCGGCAGCGCCACGGTGGCGCCGAACTCCTTGTTGCCCAGCGATTTGGAATCGTCGTAACCCATCCACGACACTGCCACGATGCCGCCGCCGTAGCCTGCAAACCAGCCATCGACCGCCTCCGACGAGGTACCGGTTTTGCCGGCCATGTCGTGGCGGCCCAGGCGCGCGACGGCGCCGCCGGTGCCGGTGCGTGTCACTTCCCGCAGCATGCTGTCGGTGACATACGCATTGCGCGGATCGAGCACGCGCGCCTCGTCGGGCAGGGTGGTGCGCGGCTTGGCTTCGGAGATGATCTTGCCGTCGCCATCGACGATTTTGGCGATCAGGTACGGCTCCACCGAGTAGCCGCCGTTGGCGAACACCGAGTAGGCGCCGGCCATCTGCGCCGGCGTGACCGAGCCGGTGCCCAGCGCCATGGTGAAGTTCTTCGGATGCTTGGCCAGATCGAAGCCGAACTTGCCCAGGTAATCGTGCGCGTACGGCACCGTGATGGCGCGCAGGATGCGCACCGTGACCACGTTTTTCGATTCAGCCAGCGCGTAGCGCATGGTGATCGGGCCTTCGTACTTGCCGTCGTCGTTGCGCGGGCTCCAGGGCTGGCTGCCGGTTTCGGCAGCGGTCAGCTCCAGCGGCTCGTCATTGAGCAGCGTGGCCGGCGAAAAGCCTTTTTCCAGCGCCGCCGAATACACGAACGGCTTGATCGAGGAACCGGGCTGGCGCCATGCCTGCGTGACGTGATTGAACTTTTGCAGGTTGTAGTCGAAACCGCCGACCATGGCGTGATAGCCGCCGTTGACCGCGTCCATCGACACGAACGCCGCCGCCACCTGCGGCACCTGCGAAATGGCCCAGCCCTTTTTGCCGTTGTCCATGATGCGGATGACGGCGCCGGGACGCACGCGCAGCGATTCCCTGGCCTTGTCGGTGAGGGCGCTGGCAGCCAGGCGCAGGCCGTCGCCGGTGATGTTGATCTCGTCGCCGGCTTCGTTCTGCACCGTGACCGACTTGGTGCTGGCGGCCAGCACCACGGCCGCGATCAGGCGGTCGCTGGTGGGGCGGCGCTGCAGCGCATCTTCGATGGCGTCGTCGCGCTCGTCGGCGTCGGCGGGCAGGGTGATGGTGGCTTCCGGGCCGCGGTAGCCGTGGCGCTGGTCGTAGTTGATGACGTTGCGGCGCATCGACTCGTAGGCCGCGTTCTGGTCGTCCTTGAGGATGGTGGTGTATACGCTGATGCCGCGCGTATAAGCCTCGTCCTTGAACTGCGCATACACCACCTGGCGCGCCAGCTCGGCCACGTATTCGGCGTGCACCTCGAACTGCTGGCCCTTGGCGCTGATATGGATCGGCTGCTTGAGCGCCGCCTCGTACTGGTCGGCGCTGATGTAATCGAGGTCGCGCATCGACTTCAGTACCAGTTGCTGGCGCTGCTTTGCGCGCTTGAGGTTGGTGATCGGGTTATGGCGCGCCGGGTTTTGCGGCAGGCCGGCCAGCATCGCCATTTCGGCGACGTTCAATTCCTTGAGCGACTTGCCGAAATAAGTTTGCGCCGCGCTGCCGAAGCCAAACGAGCGCTGGCCCAGGTAGATCTGGTTCATGTACAGCTCGAGGATTTCGTCCTTGGAGAGGGCGTTCTCGATCTTCAGGGCCAGCATCACTTCGTTGAGCTTGCGGCCCAGGACTTTTTCGCGGGTGAGGAAGAAATTGCGCGCGACCTGCATGGTGATGGTGGACCCGCCCTGGCGGAACGAGCCGCCCAGGTTGGCCTTGACGGCGCCCATGGCGCGCACCCAGTCGATGCCATTGTGCTCGTAGAAGCGCTTGTCCTCGATCGACAGCACCGCTTTTTTCATCAGGTCCGGCATCTCCTTGATGGGGATGAAGTCGCGGTGCTCCTCGCCGAATTCGCCGATCAGGGCATTGTCGGCGGTGTATACGCGCAGCGGAATCTTTGGCTTGTAGTCGGAGATTTTATCGAGCGACGGCAAATTGGGCGCAATCGCCAGGAACATGTACGCCGCCAGCGCGACCGCGCCGATCAGGGCCACCAGGCCGATCACGATCACGCCACGGAGGGTGTTGCGGCGGTTGAGCCACTGGGGCAGTTTGTTGGTAGTAGCAGTCAAAGCGTAGGTCTCGCTATCAATACGGTGCGCAGATTATAGACCAACGAAATTTGAGCCAGCTTAAATAGCAAACTTATAACGAACGTGGCTTTCACGGTGAATTTTAGAAGGACGATACGGTTGCCCTCTATCATCAAAGTGAAATTTGTCGTACCGTAGGGGATGTGGCAAATCTTGCCATATTACAAGTCACCTCGGGGAACTCATGGCGGAACCGCAGCACACGCTCGATTGCGATGTCCTGATCGTGGGCGGCGGCATCAATGGCGCGGGTATCGCGCGCGATGCGGCCGGACGCGGGCTGTCGGTCGTCCTGTGCGAAAAGGACGACCTGGCGGCGCACACGTCGTCGGCCTCGACCAAGCTGATACACGGCGGCCTGCGCTATCTCGAGTACTACGAATTCAACCTGGTGCGCAAGGCGCTGATCGAGCGCGAAGTGCTGCTGCGCGCCGCGCCGCACATCATGTGGCCGCTGCGCTTTGTCATGCCGCATTCAAAAGGTCAGCGTTCCGCGCTGCTGATCCGCGCCGCCCTGTGGCTCTACGACACGCTGGCCAAGCGCGAACTGCTGCCGCGCTCGGCCGCCATCAACCTGCGCTGCCACTCGGCCGGCAAGCCGCTCAAGCCGGAATTTCGCTGCGGCTTCGCCTACTCCGACGGCTGGGTGGACGATGCCCGCCTGGTCGTGCTCAACGCCATGGACGCCTGCGAGAAGGGCGCTACCATCCTCACCCAGGCCCGGGTGGACACGCTCAGCCGCAAGGGCGCCGGCTGGGAAGCGATCATCGACAAGCCCACCTGCGGCGGCATCCGCGTCAACGCGCGATACGTGGTCAACGCGGCCGGGCCGTGGACCGCGCAGATGCTGCACACGGCAACGCCGAAAGACGGCGCTGGCCACCTGCGCCTGGTCAAGGGCAGCCATATCGTGGTCAGGCGCATGTTCGATCACGATAACGCCTATATTTTTCAGAACCGCGACGGCCGCATCGTGTTCGCGATTCCGTACGAGCGCGATTTCACGCTGATCGGCACCACCGATATCGATTACAAGGGGGACGCCAACGGCGTGGCGATCGACGACACCGAAATCGCCTACCTGTGCCAGCTGGCCAGCGAGTATTTCGTCAAGCCGGTGGCGCCTGCCGACGTGGTGTGGACCTATTCCGGCGTGCGTCCGCTGCTCGACGACGGCGCCGACGCCAAGGCCGTCACCCGCGACTACAAGCTCGAAGTCGACAGCGATGGCGCGCCGATCCTGAGCATTTTCGGCGGCAAGATCACCACCTACCGCAAGCTGGCCGAAGAAGCGGTGGAACTGATCGCCAAGGCCCTGGACAACCGCCACGGCAACTGGACCGCCCACGCCTGCCTGCCGGGCGGCGACTTGTACGGCGCCGAGCCGCAAAACAAGTCGGTGCTGGGTTTCGACGAATGGGTGCGCAACGTGCAGAACCATTACGCCTGGCTGCCGCCGCTACTGGTGGTGCGCTACACCCGCGCCTACGGCACTCGCATCCACACGCTGCTGCGCGACCGCGCTACGGTGGCCGACATGGGCGCCGAAATCGTCCCCGGCCTGTATGAAGTGGAAGTGGCGTACCTGCGCAAGTACGAGTGGGCGCGCACGGCGCAGGACATCCTGTGGCGCCGCTCCAAGCTGGGGTTGCATTTGCCGCCCGAGGCGGCGACCACACTGCAGGCGTGGCTCACCGCCCACCCGATGCAGTTCAAATAGCGCAGCTTAAACGACAAACGGCGCCCGAGAGCGCCGTTTATCTTGCAACTGCGCTCCCGCCTGCGCGGGAGCGACGTCATTGCGCTTACTTCACGCCGTGCATCAGCTTCTGGATCAGCGGAGCGACCAGGAACAGCAGCACGCCGCCGGCAAGCAGCGAATAAAAGCCCACGGTGTAACCCGACAGTGCCGACGTGATCGACATGCCACCCGTGCCACTGACGTGGGAGGCGAACATGCCCGACAGGTTGTTGCCGATACCGGTGGACAGGAACCAGCCACCCATACCCAGGCCCACCAGGCGGGTAGGCGCCAGCTTGGTCACCATCGACAGGCCGATCGGCGACAGGCACAGCTCACCGATCGACTGCAGCACGTAGACCATGAACAGGGTCCAGAACGGGATCTTGTTGTCGATATTGACCAGCATCGACAGCGAATACATCAACAGGCCGAACGCCAGGGCGTTGAACAGCAGGCCCAGGCCGAATTTACGCGGAATCGACGGATTGGCGCGACCGAGCTTGACCCAGATGAACGCGATCAGCGGCGCGAACGTGATGATGGCCAGCGAATTCACGGTCTGGAACCAGGCCACCGGGAAGGTCCAGTTGAACATGTCGCGGTCGACGATTTTTTCGGCCAGGAAGGTGAACGAGCTGCCAGCCTGCTCGAAGAACATCCAGAACATGATATTGAAGAAGAAGATGATCAGCATCGCCAGCGCCTTGTCGCGCGCGACCTTGCCGTTTTTGAAGCCTTCCACCAGCACCATCACCGACAGGATGATGAACAAAATGGTCAGCACGATCTGCAGGTTGGCGGCGCCGGCGGCCAGCAGGAAGTACACGACCGGGATCACGCACAGCGAGCCGATGATCACGTACAGCAGGCGTTTTGGATCGGCATGCTGCGCGTCCGGGGCGCCAATGCCCAGCAGGCGCGCGCGGCCGATGAAGAACCATACCAGGCTAATCAGCATGCCCACCCCGGCCGACATGAACACCACTTTGTAGGCGGGCATGCCATCGGTGCCGAACACCTTGGCGGCGAGCCACTCGGTCAGCACCGGCGCGACCATGGCGCCGGCATTGATGCCCATGTAGAAAATGGTGAAGCCCGAATCGCGGCGTGGATCGCCGGTGGTATAGAGCTTGCCGACCATGGTCGAGATGTTCGGCTTGAACATGCCGTTACCGACGATGATGGTGGCCAGGCCCAACTTGAACACTTCTTCGTGCGGCACGGCGATCATGAACAGGCCCGCCGCCATGAAGGCGGCGCCGATGAGGATCGAGCGCTGGTAGCCGAGCACGCGGTCGGCCACGTAGCCGCCGAACAGGGCGGCCGCATAGACCAGCGCGAGGTAGGAGCCGTACACGAGGTTGGCGGCGGATTCACCGGACGCATCGCCGTTGTAGAACTGGGCGACGACGTAAAGCACGAGTGCCCAACGGATGCCGTAGAACGCGAAGCGCTCCCAGAACTCGGTCATGAACAACATCCACAGCGGGGCCGGGTGTCCCATGATCTGTTTGAACTCGGGCACGACTGCTTCCGATTTATTGATGGTGGCACCGCTCATGCGGGGTCTCCTCTTCGATGATCTGTTTAAAAATGTCTCGGGCCCCCTCGTGAGGGGCCAAATCGGGCGCCATTTTAATCTACAAATGGTTTAGAAAGTACTTTTTGCGCGCTGCGCTGCACCAAACTCCGCACGCAGCGCGCCGACTTGTCGTATATTGGCAGGGCAGGGGACCCTGCGAGACACCGAATCTGCGCACCTGAATATAAGGATTTACGCAACATGGAACATGACGTTATCGATACCCTGATTTCGCCGGAAGGCCAGCTCGAAGTGCTGTCCAAGGCCGAAGTAAACAAACTGCTCGATACCAGCCAGGGCGGCCTGTATAACGTATTTCGCAATTGCGCGCTGGCCGTGCTCAATTGCGGCAGCACCATCGACGACGGCAAGGAACTGCTCGAGCGCTTCGAGTCGTTCTCGATCAGCATCATCCAGCGCGAGCGCGGCATCAAGCTCGATATCAAGGGCGCGCCCGCTTCCGCTTTTGTCGACGGCAAAATGATCAAGGGCATCCACGAGCAGCTGTTCGCCGTGCTGCGCGATATCGTCTTCGTCAGCAACGAAGTCACCAACTCCGACAAGTTCGACATGAGCCGCACCGAGGATGTCACGGACGCCGTGTTCCATATCCTGCGCAATGCCGGCGTATTGAAGCCGATGCTCAACCCGAACCTGGTGGTGTGCTGGGGCGGCCACTCGATCAACCGCGCCGAGTACAACTACTCGAAGGAAGTCGGTTATCAGATGGGCCTGCGCGAACTCGATATCTGCACCGGCTGCGGCCCGGGCGCCATGAAGGGCCCGATGAAGGGCGCCACCATCGGCCACGCCAAGCAGCGCCTGACCAATGGCCGCTACCTGGGCATTACCGAGCCGGGCATCATCGCTGCCGAATCGCCGAATCCGATCGTCAACCAGCTGGTGATCATGCCCGACATCGAAAAGCGCCTCGAAGCGTTCGTGCGCGCCGGCCATGGCATCGTGGTGTTCCCGGGCGGCGCCGGCACGGCCGAAGAGATCCTGTACATCCTGGGTATCCTGCTGCACCCGGACAATGCCGAGCTGCCGTTCCCCTTGATTTTCACCGGCCCGGAAACCTCGCGCGAGTATTTTGTGCAGATCAATAACTTCATCCACGCCACGCTGGGACCGGAAGCGCAAGAGCGCTACAAGATCATCATCGACGACCCGGAAGCGGTGGCGCGCGAGATGCAGGCCGGTGTCAAGCAGGTGCGCGAGTACCGCAAGATCCGCAGCGACGCCTATTACTTCAACTGGGGTTTGAAGATCGACCGCGAATTCCAGATGCCGTTCGCGCCCACCCACGAAAACATGCGCAACCTCAGCCTGCACAAGGACCAGGAAGTGCACCTGCTGGCAGCGAATTTGCGCCGGGCGTTTTCGGGCGTGGTGGCCGGTAACGTCAAGAACGAAGGCATCCGCGCCATCGAACAGCATGGACACTTCGAAATCCATGGCGACAAGGCCATCATGGGGCCGATGGATGCGCTGCTGACGTCGTTCGTGGAGCAGAGCAGGATGAAGTTGCCGGGCAAGGCCTATGAGCCCTGCTACCGGGTGATCCAGTAGTGATAGGCGCTCAGGCGGGCCAGTCACGCGGTCCGCGTCCCTCCATCTCGCGATCGATATAAAACGCGGCACTGACCAGCGCCAGGTGGGTGAACCCCTGCGGGAAGTTTCCCACCAGGTGCGCGCGTTCGTCGAATTCTTCGGCATACAGCTGCACGTGATTGGCGTAGCGTAGCAGCTTTTCGAAGATGTGGCGTGCTTCGTCCATGCGGCCTGCGCGTGCCAGGCACTCCACATACCAGAACGAACAGGCCGAAAACGCGCCTTCCTTGCCGGGCAGGCCGTCGTCGCGCTTGTAGCGGTATACCATGCCGTCGTCGGTGAGCTTGTTGCCGATGGCGTCCAGCGTGGCCAGCCAGCGCGGATCGGTGGCGCCGACGAATCGTACCAGCGGCATCAAGAGCATGGAGGCATCGAGGTCCTTGCGGCCGCGTTCTTCCACGAAGTGGCCCAGCTTCTCGTCCCAGAAGTTCTTCCAGATGTCGTCGTGGATGGCGTTGCGCACCTTGATCCAGCGCGTAAACGGCGCGGCCAGCGAGCGCTTGCTGGCCAGCCGGATCGCGCGGTCCATCGCCACCCAGCACATCAGGCGCGAATGCAGGTGGTGGCGCGCCGGCCCACGGATTTCCCAGATGCCGGCATCGGGCTCTTTCCAGTGGCGCGCGACGTAATCGATCACGCGGCACACGCCCAGCCAGCGGTCGTGCGAGATCGCCTCGCCGTATTTGTTGCTGAGGTAGATCGAGTCCATCAGCTCGCCGTAGATGTCGAGCTGCAGCTGGGTCACCGCATCGTTACCGATACGGACCGGCACGGCGCCGCCGTACCCACCGAGGTGCTTGAGCGAGGTTTCGGCCGGCACCGTGCCGCCATCGAGCGCATACATCACTTTCAGCTCGCCGCCCTTGGATGAATGCATGGCGCGGTCGCCCAGCCAGCGATAAAAATCCTTGGCCTCGGTGTGGTAGCCGAGGCGCATCAGCGCGTAGATCGAGAACGACGAATCGCGGATCCAGGCGGCGCGATAGTCCCAGTTGCGCACGCCGCCCGCCGCTTCCGGCAGCGAGAAAGTGCCGGCCGCCGAGATCGAACCATGGCGGCGTGACGTCAGCAGCTTGAGCACCAGGGCCGAACGGCCGACGGCGTCGCGCCAGCGGCCCTGGTAGGTCGATTGCGCCGACCAGGCGCGCCAGCGGTTGATGGTCGCTTCGATCAGTTGGCCGATCTGGTCGGCGTCGATCAGCGGTTCGCCGGGTTCATCGAGCATCAGTGTGATGCACTGGCCCGCCTTGAGCGTGATGCTGGCACGGACTTCACCGTCGCCCTTGCTGAAGTCGGCGCCGCTCAATCGCAGCGACGGGCAATCCGTGGCCTTGAAGAGCGCAGCGCCGTCCTTGATCGTCACCGACGGTTTCAGGCGCGCATAGTCGTAGCGCGGCGCGCAGCGCACGTGGATGGTTACCGTGCCGCGCGTGACGACCATGCGCCGTACCAGCCGGGTAGGGGCCTCGCCGGTCTCCGACGTGTCGATCATGAGGTCGGTCAATTCGGCCGAAGCGTCGCTGCCCATCCAGCGCGTGAGCAGCACGTTGGTGTCGGGGATGTACATCTGCACCACGCGTGGTTCTGCGATGTCGGGCGCCAGTTCGAACACGCCGCCCTGGTCCGCATCGAGAATGCCGGCGAAGATGCTGGGGCTGTCGAGGTTGGGCCAGCACATGTAGTCGATGGCGCCGTCGCACGCCACCAGCGCAATGGTGGCCAGGTTGCCGATCACGCCGTGGTCGGCAATGTCGCGTTCCTTGCGCTGGCGGTCATGTGCTGGCTGCTGCGGTTCTCCCGGCTTGGCGGATTTGGTCCGTGGCTTGGCGGCAGCCATCAGCCGTTGTCCTCGAAGCCCGGGTACAGCGCCATGCCGCCATCGACGAACAGCGTGCTGCCCACCACGTAGTCGGCCAGGTCGGAGGCCAGGAACAGCGCGGCGTTGGCCACATCGTCCGGCTGGCCCACGCGGCCATATGGAATCAGCTTGAGCAGATCGTCGGTGCCGCCGTCGGCGGTCACTTCGGCGTTGATCGGCGTCTTGATGGCGCCCGGCGCAATCGCGTTGATGCGGATGCGCTCGGGCGCCATTTCCTGCGCCATGGTTTCCATCAGCAGGTGCACGCCGCCCTTGGAGGCTGCATAGTTGACGTGGCCGGCCCACGGGATGCGCTGGTGGACGGAGCTCATGCAGATGATCTTCCCCAGCGCGCGCGACGCCTGGCGCTGGCCCTGCTGGCGGAAAGTGCGCACCGCCTCGCGCATGCACAGGAACTGGCCGGTCAGGTTGGTTTTCAATACGCCTTCCCACTGCGCCAGCGTCATGTCGGCGCTGGGCGCATCGTCCTGGCGACCGGAATTGGCCACCACGATGTCGATCGCGCCGAAGCGTTCGATGGCGGCGGCAAACAGCGCCTGCACATCGGCTTCCTCACCGACGTCGGCCTGGAAGGCGATGGCCTTGCCGCCGGCGGCGGTAATCGCAGCGACGACTTCGTCGGCCTGGTCCTGGTGCGAGTGGTAGTTGACCACGACATTGGCGCCGGCCCTGGCAAAGGCCAGCGCGATGCCGCGCCCGAGGCCGGAGTTGGCGCCGGTGACGATGGCGGTTTGATCTTCAAGCGTGATGTGCATGTGCATGCTCCCATTTCATGAACGGTAATCGTCTCATTCTAGGCAGCATGCCGCGCAAGGGAAGGGTGCTTGCAAGGGCGAAGCGGCCCCACCGCACGCAATGCCGCAAAAATGCGGGCGAAAAAAAACCGCCCATGACGAGCGGTTTTTCTGACCTGGCTACTGAAGATTACTCTTCGCGGCGCAGGTGCGGGAACAGCAGCACGTCGCGGATGTTCGGCGAGTCGGTGATGATCATCATCAGGCGGTCGATGCCGATGCCGCAACCGCCGGCTGGCGGCATGCCGTATTCCAGTGCGCGGATGTAGTCGGCGTCGTAGTACATCGCCTCTTCATCGCCGGCATCCTTGGCGGCGACCTGCGCCAGGAAGCGAGCCGACTGGTCTTCGGCGTCGTTCAGCTCCGAGAAGCCGTTGGCGATTTCACGGCCGACCATGAACAGCTCGAAGCGCTCGGTGATGCCTTCGCGGGTGTCCGACGCGCGCGCCAGCGGCGAGACCTCGACCGGGTAATCGATGATGTACGTCGGTTCCCACAGCTGCGCTTCGGCAGTCTCTTCGAACAGCGCCAGTTGCAGCGCCCCCAGGCCGGCGGTAGCGAAGGGTTTCACGCCGAATTTGAGCAGTTCCTTCTTGATGAATTCTGCGTCTTCCAGTTGCTCGGGCGTGTAGCCCGGCGCGTACTTGTTGATCGCTTCGACGATGGTCAGGCGGTGGAATGGCTTGGCCAGATCGAGTTCGCGGCCGCCATACGTGAGGGTGGCGGTGCCGTGGGCGTCGATCGCGGCCTGGCGGATGATCGCTTCGGTGAAGTCCATCAGCCACTGGTAGTCGGTGTAGGCCGCGTAGAACTCCATCATGGTGAATTCAGGATTGTGACGGATCGACACGCCTTCGTTGCGGAAGTTGCGGTTGATCTCGAACACGCGGTCGAAACCGCCTACCACCAGGCGTTTCAGGTACAGCTCGGGCGCGATGCGCAGGAACATCTGCATGTCGAGCGCATTGTGGTGCGTGGTGAACGGTTTTGCGGACGCGCCACCCGGGATGGTGTGCAGCATCGGCGTTTCCACTTCCATGAACTCGTTCTTTTCCATGAAGCGGCGCATCGACGAGATGGCGGCGGTACGGGCCTTGAAGGTACGGCGCGTCTCTTCGTTCATGATCAGGTCGACGTACCGCTGGCGGTACTTGGTTTCCTGATCGGCCAGGCCGTGGAACTTGTCAGGCAGCGGGCGCAGCGACTTGGTGATCAGGCGCAGTTCGGTGACCTTGATGGTCAGCTCGTCGGTCTTGGTCTTGAACAGGGTGCCGGTCACGCCCAGGATGTCGCCCAGGTCGTAGTGGTGCAGCGCGGCCATGGCGGCTTCGCCGGTCAGGTCGAGCGTGGCGTAGATCTGGATGCGGCCGTCGGCGTTTTTACCGGACGAGTCCTGCAGCGTGGCGAAAGCGGCCTTCTTGCCGGCTTCGCGCTTGAGCATCATGCGGCCGGCCAGCACCACGGTCACTGGATGCTCTTCGAGTTCCTCGCGCGTCTTCGCACCGAATTCGGCGTGCAGGTCGGCAGCCTTGTGTTGCGGTTTGAAGTCGTTGGGGAAGGCCACGCCTTGCTGGCGCAGGGCTGCCAGCTTGGCGCGGCGCTCGGCGATGATCTTGTTTTCGTCGGGCGGGTTTGCAGAAGCGCTTGCTTGGTCTTGGAGATCCGTAGTCATGGTCTGTTTCTTTGGTGGGGTAAATATTTAATTAGGCGGCAATGTAAGGCTCGGACGCGAACAGCGCCGCGACATCGAGCTCGCTGAAGTCGCTGGCAATCGCAATCACGTTGTCGAATTCGGCAAACGCCTCAGCGGGCAGGGTGGTGGTGAGCACCACCGCGCGCATGCCGGCGCGGCGGGCCGCTTCCACGCCCAGCGGCGCATCTTCGAACACGATGCTGTTGGCGGGCACGCTGCCGGCGCGTTCGGCGGCCAGCAGGAACACGTCCGGGTTCGGCTTGCCGCGCGCCACATCGGCGGCGCCGGCAATCGCGTCGAACTGGCTGCGCAGGTCGAGGCCATCGAGCGTGAAGTCGATATTGGCCGGCGGCGCGGCGGTGGCCACGGCCAGCTTGACGCCGGCCGCCTTGGCGCGGGCGATGAACTGTTCGAAGCCCTTGGTGACGGCCAGGTGCGGCGCATACAGTTCGCGGTACAGCGACTCCTTTTCCACATCGAGCGCAGCGGTTTCTTCGTTGGTCAGGTGGCTGCCCAGGTAGGTGCGCATGATTTCATGGCCCTGGCGGCCGGCCGTGTCGCGGAAAAACGCGTCCGGGTCGAGCTTGTGGCCACGCTTGTCGAAGAAGGCCAGCCACGACTCGGTGTGGTAGGCCATGTTGTCGACGATGGTGCCGTCCATGTCGAAGATGAACGCGCGCGGTGATGCGGTGGAAGTCATGAGTTATACGCCTTGTTTGAGCGAAGCCGAGATGAAGTCGTCCAGTTCACCGTCGAGCACCGCCTTGGTGTTGCCGGTCTCGAAGTTGGTGCGCAAGTCCTTGATGCGCGACTGGTCCAGCACGTACGAACGGATCTGGTGGCCCCAGCCGACGTCGGTCTTGGAATCTTCCAGTTTCTGCTGCTCACTCATGCGCTTGCGCAGTTCCATTTCGTACAGCTTGGCCTTCAGCATTTCCATCGCTTCGGCCTTGTTGCGGTGCTGCGAACGGTCGTTCTGGCACTGCACCACGATGCCCGATGGTGCGTGGGTAAGACGCACGGCGGAATCGGTCTTGTTGATGTGCTGACCACCGGCGCCGGACGCACGATAGGTATCGATGCGCAGGTCGGCCGGGTTGATCTCGATATCGATCGAGTCATCGACCTCCGGGTACACGAACAGCGACGTAAACGACGTGTGGCGGCCGTTGGCCGAGTCGAACGGCGACTTGCGCACCAGGCGGTGCACGCCGGTTTCGGTGCGCAGGAAGCCGTAGGCGTATTCGCCTTCGACCTTGATGGTGGCGGTCTTGATGCCGGCTACTTCGCCGTCGGACTGCTCCATCACCTCGACCTTGAAGCCTTTACGGTCGCAATAGCGCACGTACTGGCGCAGCAGCATCGAGGCCCAGTCCTGCGCTTCGGTACCGCCGGCGCCGGCCTGGATGTCGATGAAGCAGTTGTTCGGGTCCATCGGATTGTTGAACATCCGGCGGAATTCCATGCTCTCGATGACCACGCGCACGGCTTCGGCGTCGACGATCAGCGCCTCGAGCGTGTCGTCGTCGCCTTCTTCCTTGGCCATGGCGAACAGGTCGGCCATGTCCTTGAGGTCGGTGTCGGCCTTGGTCAGCGCCGAGACGATGGCTTCCAGCGATTTTTTTTCCTTGCCGAGATCCTGGGCCTTTTTAGGGTCGTTCCAGATCGTCGGGTCTTCCATTTCTTCGTTTACTTGCTCGAGCTTCTCTGACTTTTTATCGAAGTCAAAGATACCTCCGAAGTTCGACTTCGCGCGAGGTCAGATCGGCGAGCAGGGCGGAGAGGGAGTTGATGCGTTCGGCTTCCATGTTTTCTTCTTCTCTAAGGGCGAAATCAAACCCCAGATTATACGCTATGGAAGTCCGAACTTCGTTCTTGCTGATCAGGACATCTTGAGCTGTTTGATCACGCTGGCCACCTTGGCCGTGATGACATCGATCGCCGGGCCGTTGGCGCCGTGCGGGAAAATCACGTCGGCGTTGCGCTTGGTCGGTTCGATGAACTGCTTGTGCATCGGGCGCACCGTGTCCATGTACTGGACTACCACGCTTTCGACCGAGCGGCCACGCTCGGTGATATCGCGCTGCATGCGGCGGATGAAGCGCACGTCGGAGGCGGTATCGACGTAGATTTTCAGCGACATCATGTCGCGCAGGTCGGCGTCGTACAGGGCGAACAGGCCTTCGATCACGATCACCGGCGCCGGTTTGACGGCAATCGTGCGCTGCGAGCGGTTGTGCAGGGTGAAGTCGTATTCGGGCATCTCGATCGATTCGCCGCGGCGCAGCGCCTGCACGTGCTGCACCAGCAGCGGCCACTCGAACGCATTGGGATGGTCGTAATTTTGCTCGGGGCGCACTTCGGGCGCCAGGTGCGACTGGTCGCAGTAGTAATCGTCCTGCATCACCACCGAGACCATGTCGGCGCCGAAGGCTGCCAGCACCTGCTGGGACACGGTGGACTTGCCACTGCCGCTACCGCCTGCGACACCAATAATAAACGGTTGGAATGGGATATTGTTCATACCCCGCATGATACCGGAACCGCGCCTTCACCGACAGGGACCAATGGGCCCGGATTGCGCCAATTATTCGCGGGATGGCACAAGAATTAACGTTGCGTCCCGTTGTAATGCCTTGATTCACGCCGGATCGCTGCGTATCATGCTCGATCCTGTTCCCGATCCTATGCTGCGATCTTCCCTGATCCGACGACTTATGCCGCTGCTGCCGCCTTCCCCCCGTTTTCGCCTGTTATCCACCGTGCTGCTGGCCGGCGCTGGCAGCCTGGCTGCAACTGCCGCCACAGCGGCCAATCCGGGCGCCACCCCGGCCGGCGCCCAGGCCACCGTGGCCCTGCTGGAAACGACCGACCTGCACGCCAATGTGCTCAGCTACGACTATTACAAGCTCAAAGCCGAGCCGTCGATCGGACTGGAACGCACCGCCACGCTGATCCGCCAGGCGCGCGCCCAGTACCCGAACAATCTGCTGCTCGACAACGGCGACGCCCTGCAAGGCACGGCCTTGTCGGACTACCAGGCCAAGGTCGCGCCGGTGCAGTGCGGCCAGCTGCCGGCCATTTACAAGGCGATGGATTTGCTGGGCTTCGACGGCGCCGGCATCGGCAACCACGAATTCAACTACGGCCTGCCGTACCTGAACCAGGTTACCGGCAGCGCTTTCGACGTCGCCGGCGTGCCGGCCGATGCGCCGCGCTGCGCCGGGCCGAAGTTCCCGATCGTGCTGGCCAACGTGGTCAGCGAACGCTCGGGCAAGCCGCTGTTCGCGCCGTACAGCATCCTCACCCGGCAAATTGGCGCCACCGGCCCCGATGGCAAATCGGTTACCGCCACCATCAAGGTGGGCATCATCGGCTTCGCCCCGCCCGAGATCCTGGCGTGGGACAAGCGCTGGCTCGATGGCAAGGTCTATGCCGAAGGCGTGCGCGAGACCGCGCAAAAATTCATTCCGCTCATGCGCGCCCAGGGTGCGGACCTGATCGTGGCGCTGTCGCACGGCGGCATCGACGGCGCGCCGTACACGCCGGCGATGGAAAACGCCAACTACTACCTGGCGCAAGTGCCGGGCGTGGACGCCATGCTGATCGGCCACTCGCACCTGCCGTTCCCGCTCGCCACCAGCACGGTCGCGCAATTCAATCTGCCCGGCGTGGACAAGGCGAAGGGCACCGTGCATGGCGTGCCGACCGTGATGGCCAGCCTGTGGGGCAAGCACCTGGGCGTGATCGCGCTGCATATGACCTACGACGGCCAGCGCTGGAACATCGACAAAACCCGCACCACGGTGGAAGCGCGCAGCATCCGCAACGCCGACGGTAGCTACGTCGAGGCCGATCCGGCCGTGGCCAGGCTGGTGGCGGCCGAGCACGAGGCCACCATTGGCTACGTGAAAACGCCGGTGGGCAGCAGCGACTTCCGCATGTCGTCGTATTTTGCCGACGTCGGTGATGTGAGCGCGGTACAGCTGGTGAACCAGGCCCAGACCGACTACGTGCGCCATTACGTGCAGGCCAATTTGCCGCAGTATGCGTCGCTGCCGGTGCTGTCGATGGCGTCGCCGTTCAAGACCGGCGCTGCTGGCGTGGGCGACTACACCGATGTCAAGCCGGGCGAGCTGGCCCTTAACAACGCCGCCGACCTGTACCTGTATCCGAACGAGCTGCATGCGGTCAAGGTCGATGGCGCGGGCCTGAAGGCCTGGCTGGAAAAATCGGCCGAGCGTTTCAACCGCATCGATCCGGCCGCCACCGCGCCGCAGGAGCTGATCAACACCGGTGCGGCCGGCTATAACTTCGACATGCTTACCAACGCCGACATCAGCTACCAGATCGACGTCACGCGGCCGGTCGGTCAGCGCATCGTGGCGCTGAACTGGCAGGGCGCGCCGGTCACGCCCGGCCAGCAGTTCCTGGTCGCGACCAATAACTACCGCGCCAGCGGGGGCGGCAATTTCCCGGGGCTGAACGGCAGCCAGACCGTGATCGCCGCGCCCGACAGCAGCCGCGATGTGCTGATCGCCTACATCCAGAAAACCAAAAACCTCACGCGCGCGGCCAACGGCAGCACCCGCAGTTGGCGCTTTGCGCCGGTGCAGGTGGCCGGGCCGGTGGTGTTCCACGCGGCGCCGGGCATGATAGCCCTGGCAGCGGAGGCGGGGTTGAGCGGCGTGACCGAATTGCAGCCGGATGACGGCGGCGGCAAGGGCTTTGCGCGGTACGCGGTCGACCTGGCGCAGTGACAGCTCGCATTGACAGGTCGATAATCCTTGGGGCGCGCATGATGTGAGGCATTGTGTGTTACTGTGCGCGACGGTCATCGTTAGCCGTCCAAGTAGCCATCTAGTTAACGACTGGAACCCAGGACCGTCACATGCGTCTCAATAATCCCAATCAAAATCACCTGTTGGCGGCGCTGCTCGACGCCGAGTTCGACCGGCTGTCGCCGCACCTCGATCCGATCATGATGCGCCTGGGCGATGTGCTCTACGAGTCCGGCGCCGCCATCAACCACGTCTATTTTCCAACGTCGTCGATCGTCTCGCTGCACTACGTGCTGGAAAACGGCAGCTCGTCGGAAATCGCCGGCGTGGGTAACGAGGGCATGTTGGGCATTTCCCTGTTCATGGGCGGGAACACCACGCCCAGCCGCGCCGTGGTGCAGACCGCCGGCCATGGCTATCGCCTCAAGTCGCACCTGCTGCTCGAAGAATTCAACCGCGCCGGCCCGGTGATGCGCCTGCTGCTGCGCTACACCCAGGCGCTGCTTACGCAAATGTCGCAAACCGCGATCTGCAACCGCCACCACACGGTGGACCAGCAATTGTGCCGCTGGCTGCTGCTGACCCTCGACCGATTACCCACCAGTGAGCTCACCATGACACAGGAACTGATCGCCAACATGCTGGGTGTGCGCCGCGAAGGCGTGACCGTGGCGGCCGGCCGCCTGCAGGCCAAGGGTTATATCAGCAACCGTCGCGGCCATATTTCGGTGCTGGACCGCCATGGCCTGGAGGGCGATGTGTGCGAGTGCTACGAAGTGGTCAAAAAAGAATTTGCCCGCCTGATGTCGGACGTGCGCCAGCGCCAGGAGGTCAAATGAACGCCGGCCTGCCCGTCGCGAAGCTGTTGCTCGAGGCCGATGCGCTGCAAACGGCGATCCACAACAGCGCCAATTTTTGCAGCATCGCCACCGACGTCAATGGCGTGATCCAGATCTTCAACGTCGGCGCCGAGCGCATGCTGGGCTACAGCGCGGCCGAGGTACTCAACCACGTCACGCCGGCCGGACTGGCCGACCCGCTGGAAGACGTCGAACGCGCTGCCGCCCTGAGCCTGGAGGCCGGTGTGACGATCCAGCCGGGCTTCGAGGCGCTCACTTTCCGGGCCTCGCGCGGCATCGAGGATACCTATGACATGACCTTCATCCGCAAGGATGGCAGCCGGCTGCCGGCCAGCATGTCGGTCAGCGCGCTGCGCGACGCCGGCCAGAATGTCATCGGTTACCTGCTGATGGGTACCGATAATACAGCCCGCAAACAGGCCGAGCGCGAGCAGGCTTTGCTCGACCAGCGCCTGCGCGAACAGCAGATGGCGCTGCAGGACACCAACGTCGAACTCGAAGCTGCGCGCGCGCTGGCCGAAAAGGCCAACCTGGCCAAGTCCGAGTTTTTGTCGGCCATGAGCCACGAGCTGCGCACGCCCCTGAACGCGGTGTTGGGCTTTGCCCAGTTGCTGGCGTCGGACAAGCCGCCGCCGACCGTCGCGCAACAGCGCTCGCTCGACCAGATCCTCAAGGGCGGCTGGTATTTGCTCCAGCTGATCAACGAGATTCTCGACCTGGCCATGATCGAGTCGGGCAAGGTGACCATGTCGCAGGAGTCGATGGGGCTGGCGGAAGTGCTCAAGGATTGCCAGTCGCTGATTGCGCCGCAAGCGGAAAAGCGCGGCATCCGGCTGTTCTTTGCCGCCATGAGCGAGCCGTTCTTCGTGCATGCCGACCGCACCCGCGTAAAACAGGTGATGATCAATTTGCTGTCGAACGCCATCAAGTACAACCGCCGTGGCGGCATGGTGATCGTCGAATGCACCCATGCCGACGGTGATCGGGTGCGCGTGAGCGTGACCGACACCGGGGCCGGCCTGAACGCCGAGCAGGTCGAGCAGCTGTTCCAGCCGTTCAACCGGCTGGGCCAGGAAGAGGGCGCGGAAGAGGGTACCGGCATCGGCCTGGTGGTGACCAAGCAGCTGACCGAATTGATGGGCGGCGTGATCGGCGTCTTCAGCGAAGTGGGCGTGGGCACCACGTTCTGGATCGAGCTCGCAGCCAGCGTCGAGCCGGTGCTGGAAATCGCAGCCACCGACCTGCCGCCTGCAGTGGCCGAAGGCGCCGATGCGCCGCTCAAAACCCTGCTGTACATCGAAGACAATCCGGCCAACCTGAACCTGGTGGAGCAGCTGGTGCTGCGCCGCAGCGACCTGAAGCTGCTGACGGCCATCGACGGCTATGCCGGCATCGAACTGGCGCGCACCTACCAGCCCGACGTGATCCTGATGGACATCAACCTGCCCGGCATCAGCGGCTTCGGGTGCCTGAAGATCTTGCAGGAAGATGCCGCGACCGCGCACATCCCGGTGCTGGCGCTGTCGGCCAACGCCATGGCGCGCGACGTCGAAAAGGGTGTGGAAGCGGGCTTCTTCCAGTACCTGACCAAACCGATCAATGTCACGCAGTTCATGCGCGCACTCGACGAAGCGCTGGCCTTTGCCGCCGTTCATGGCAGCCCGCACACACCCACCGAGGAAACCGCATCATGATAGATCCATCCGACATCCGCGCCGCGCAGATCCTGATCGTGGACGACCAGGAAGCCAACGTCATGCTGCTCGAGCAGATGCTGGCCAACGCCGGCTATACCAATGTGCACAGCACCATGGACCCGTTCCAGGTCGCCGGCCTGCACCTGGAGCATCACTACGACCTGATTTTGCTCGACTTGCAAATGCCGGGCATGGACGGTTTCGCGGTCCTGAAGGCGCTGCACGACATCGAGCCGGATGGCTATGTGCCGGTGCTGGTGGTCACGGCCCAGCCGAACCACAAGCTGCGCGCACTGCAGGCGGGCGCCAAGGACTTCATCGGCAAACCGTTCGATTTGCTGGAAGTGGAAACCCGCATCCAGAACATGCTTGAAGTACGCCTGCTGCACCGCAAGCTGCGCCGCTACAACCAGCAGCTCGAATTCACGGTTCTGGAACGCACGGCGCAGCTGCGCGAAAGCGAAGCGCGCTTCCAGCGCTTTGCCGAGCTGTCCACCGACTGGTACTGGGAACAGGACGCCGAGGGCAAGTTGGTGAACTGTCACGGGCCGGTGGCCGACATGGTGGGCCTCTCGGGCGCCGACACCGGCGGCTGGGACGTGGCCGAACGCGCGCAGCTCGAATCGAACATCGCCGACCGCAAGCCATTCCTCGATTTCATCTACAGCCGCACCGCCGACAGCGGCGCCGTCCAGTACCTGCAAGTGAGCGGCGAACCGGTATTCGACGAAGCGAGCCGCTTCATCGGCTACCGCGGCGTAGGCCGCGACATCACCGCCATGGCCACCTTTTTCACTTCGGGGTCAGTGCCGACATTCGGACACAAGCTCGGCCTTCTCGATGCTTCTAACCGCACGGCTGACGGTCTTTGACGACACGCCAAAGAATGCCGCAATTTGCTGCATGCTGTAAGCAGTGGAAAAATATGCCCGCGCCATTGCTTCGTCGCGACGCGGATAGGCCGCGCAATATTCGGCCAGAGACAGCAGGGTGGCGCGTCGCTGGGCTTTCGTTATTGCCACCATGTTGTTGAACGCCGGATTGCCGTAGGCTTGGGCGATGAAATGTTCATCTCCCAGCAACAGCTGATGCCTGGTCTGTTTCAGTGGGCTGGCGGCCCCTATCCCTGCAAGCACGAAGCGGCAATATAGTGCTATAGCTTCGGTGCGGTCGGCGGCAAAGTGCCCCAGAATGGCGTCGGCCTCGAACCATGGCGGTGCTGTCATGCTCCCGGTGAGATAACCATGGCTGCTCCAGGGCCACGCCTCGATCGATGCCACAGCCCCGGCGCGCAGCGGGTTAAGGATCACATACCGGGTGAGCTCGAGCAGGTATGATTCGCGCTGCACGAGTATCGCCTTGTAACGGCCCTGAAAGACGTGCCCCACGACCTCGTGGCGGCGATTGAAATACTGCGAATAGGTGCCGTTCAATACCCGCATGCCCTGCGCCAGGTTGCCGTCGACAGTTTCCACAACAAGGTGGTAATGGTTGGTCATCTGGCAGAAGCCCAACACGACGAAGTTGTAGCGTTGGCATACCTGTTCTAGTATGGAAAGCCACACCCTACGGTCCACGTCGTCGCGATAGATCGCTGCCCGGCGATCCCCGCGCGAGGTGACGTGGTAGAGGGCGCCCGCGTACTGCACTCTTAATGGTCTGGTCATTATGCAAAGCTAACCCTTCCGTGACGAAGGGTGACTATGCAAGATCAATAAAGTTCAAAAATGTCCGAATGTCGGCACTGACCCCGAAGCGTTACACTGTCCGGTCTTTGATGTCACAGGAGTACTGTCATGAAAACAGTCACATTTGCGTCCGGCGTGACCGTGCCGGTGTTGGGGCAGGGGACCTGGAATATGGGCGAGGACGCCACGCGCAAGGCAGACGAAGTGCGCGCCTTGCAGCTGGGGCTCGACCTGGGCATGACCCTGATCGACACCGCCGAGATGTACGGCGAAGGCGGTGCCGAGGAAGTGGTCGGCGCGGCGATTGCCGGGCGGCGCCCGGAGGTCTACCTGGTCAGCAAGGTCTATCCGCACAATGCGAGCTTCGACGGCGTGCGCGAGGCGTGCGAGCGCAGCTTGCGGAGAATGAAGGTCGACTCTATCGACCTGTACCTGCTGCACTGGCAAGGCCACCACCCGCTGGCCGAAACCTTCGATGGCTTCGAGGCCCTCAAGCAGGCCGGCAAGATCGGCGAATACGGCGTGAGCAACCTCGATCTGCCCAGCATGGAGGAGGCCATCGGCTACGGTGCGCCCGCCACCGACCAGGTGCTCTACAACCTGCTCAAGCGCGGCATCGAGTTCGACCTGCTGCCGTGGTGCCGCGCGCGCGGCATGCCGGTGATGGCCTATTCGCCGCTCGAGAGCAGCGGGCGCGAACAGTCAGTCCTGTTGGGTAATGCTGCCCTGCGGGCAGTGGCCGATACCCACCACGCGACGCCCGCGCAAATTGCCCTGGCCTGGGTGCTGCACCAGGACGGCGTGATCGCTATCCCCAAGGCGGTCGATCCTGTACACTTGCGCGCCAACCGCGCTGCCGCCGACATCGTGCTGACCAGCGACGACCTGGCCGCGCTGGACCGCGCCTTTCCGCCGCCGCGCCGCGCGCGTGCGCTGGACATGAGATAACTACTGCCACCAACGATTATGTTCAAACGACTCAAGCAACTGCTCTCCGCCACGCCTTCCGCCCCGCAAGGCGACGAAATCCTGGTCAACGCCTACGCCACCGTGGCGCCGTTGCCGCCGCGCGATTTTCCGCACGTGACGGGCGGCCTGCGCAACCTGGCCGATCCGGAACTGGGCAAGCATCTCAACGGCTTCATGCACCATGTGGCAGACGCGGGCAAAGGCAACTTGACGCGCACCCGCTACCACGTGATCCGCCACATCCAGCGCGTGCAGCAACATGCCAGCCTGGCCATCGCGCCGGCCGACATGCCCGCCATGCTGGCCTGGGCCGAAGCCGCCAACGCGATCCTGTTCATGGCCGATGGCAGCGTGCTCGATCCGCAGGGACGCGCACTGCTCAAGCCAGCGGCTGCCGACGGCGACCCGCAGGCGGCGCTGCCATACCCTCCTGCGGCCTGGGACCGCAAGGCGCGCACCGATGCGGTCATCGCCCAGCGCGGGGTCACGGTGCCTGCCGATTTGCCGCCGGTGGTGTCGGAACCGGAACTGCGCCTGCGCACGCCGGAAGATGTGCTGCGCCGCATGCTGGCGCTGTTCGTGGTGGCGATCCGCGCCGAGTCGTTGACGGGCGAGCGCCCGATCGCGGTGGCCGATTTGCAGCAGCGCTTTCCGCCGGCGTTTGCGGGCCTCACCGAACTGGAGCGCGACTTCCTGGCCAAGGATGCGCCCACCGCCCACGAAATCACCCAGTTCCTGTGGCGCTACGAGGCGATCCTGGTGCTGCAATGGGCGCTGGGGTTGCAGGAGGCGCTGCCGTTCCCCGATGAGATTTGCGATGTCGCGGCCATTTCCAGCACCGTCATCGAGCGCGGCACCGAGGGGCTGCGCAAGCAGCCGGTCGTGCGCACCGCCAGCGAAGTGCTCGACGCGCTCGACCTGCACTATCGCCTGCACTGGGCGTCGCGCCAGGCGCTGCTCAAGAAAACTGCGGTACCGGCAGGCCTGAACGACAGCGTGCTGCAGGAGCGCCACCATGCGCTGAACTGGCTGGTGCGCTTCGAGGACCGTGACTGGGACGAGGTCGATACGCCGACCTGATGCGCCTACGTAAAACCCTTATGTATGCTACCGAACGGAACCAAAAGTTTTCCAACGGTATATTTCAGTCATCCCGGAGCAATCTTCGGGCTTAACTGAAGGAGCTGACATGAACAAGAAAATTATCCTCGGCGCAGTACTGGCGGCATTCGTGGGCACAATGGGCAGCGCCATGGCGCAAGGCCGCGGCAACGACGACCATCGCGGCAATGGCAATGGCAATGGCAATGGCAATGGCAATGGCAATGGTAACAACAAGTACAAGGACAAACACGACGACCGGCGCGACTTCGACGGCGATCGCCGCAACGACCGCTACGACTATCGCCACGACAATCGCGGCGCCAACAATGGCCATCGCGGCGCCGGTCCGCGCCACGACCTGTACAAGGGCCACCGCCTGCCGCCGCAGTACCGCAGCAAGCAGTACGTGGTGGATAACTGGCGCACGCACCGCCTGAGCGCGCCACCGCGCGGCTACCACTGGGTGCAGACCGGCGCCGACTACGTGCTGGTGGGCATTGCCACCGGCGTGATCGCCACGCTGATCCTGTCGAATTGATCGGCAGCGCTGCACAGTGACAGTTGAGAGTGACAGCTGAGGGTGACAGTTGAGGGCCGCAGCGATGCGGCCTTTTTTCATGTGCGCTGCCGTCAGTGCTTTGCCCAGCGTCCTTAGGTCAGCGCCGCAGTCGCCCAGTCGCGGCGTCGACGACTGCGCGCAGGTGCCGGGCGCGAAGTTGCTCTTCGCCGGTGACCGCCGGTGCCGGCTGGCGGCGCTCTTCCAGCGCCTGCTCCAGGTAGGCGTCCTCGGTGCCGAACCACTGTTCGGTAACCTCCGGTCCCAGCATGCGCTCGCGCAGTTGCCGGCGCTGCGCCTGCCAGCTGGTGAGCCGCTGCAGGTCCGGTTCGTCGGCGAAATTCTGCGCATTCAGCAGTGTAGCGTGCGCGGCCAGGTAGGCATCGTAGCGCGCCGCCAATGTGTGCGCTTCGGATGCGGCGCCGGCCGGCAGCCGTTCGCGCAAGTGTTCATCGAGTTGCTGCAAGCGGCGCGGGTTGCGCCGGTCCGACAGATACGCCTCCATCACTGCGCGCAGCGCCTGGTCGGCGATCAGGTGGTGGTCTTCGGTCAGCGCCAGTGCGGGCTTGTCCGCAGGTGCCAAAGCAGGCCCGGTGTGCAGCGGCGCGGTGGGCGCGGGCAGGGCAGCCAACGCCGCTGCGTCAGCGCCGCCGTCCGCCCGGTGCACAAGGTCGCCCGGCGTCCCAGCCGCATCCCGCGCTGTGGTCTGGCCGGAGGGCAGCGCAGCCGGTGCCGATCCCGGCGACCATGTGCCCGGCGCCATCGCCGCCACCAGCACCATGGCCGCCATCACCAGCATCGCCGCCACCGCGATCACTGCGACCGGCACCGCTTTCATCAGTACGTCGGCCAGCCGTTGGTGAAGAACAGGTCGCTCATGAACAGCACCGGCGTGTAGTTGTTCTGGGTGTCGAGGGCGTGGCGCGCCAGCACGCCGTTGCTGATCGATTCCGCGCCCGGTGCGATGAAGCGGCCACCACCCGCATCGAGCACGGTGCCGCCGCCGTTGCGCATGTCCACGCCGTTCTTGTCCAGGTAAGGCCCCGTCACGCTGGTCGAGCGGCCGTAGGCGATGCGGTACGTGCTGTTGGCGCCGTCGCAGCATTTGCCCTTGGAGACGAACAGGTAGTAGTACGAACCGTTGGCCACGATAAACGGATTCTCGATGCCGATCGAATCGGTCGCCAGCCGGGTCTTGGCGCCGAACGGTTTCAGGGTGTTGGCGTCCACCCGCGTGATGTAGATCCCGGTCTGGAACGAGCCGTAACTGAGCCACGGCTGGCCGGCCTTGTCCACAAAAAAGTTGGGATCGATGGCATTGAAGTTATCGCCGGGTGCGGACGTGAGGATGGCGCCCTGGTCCACCCAGTTACCCTGGGCGATGCTCGATGCGGTGGCCAGGCCGATCGCCGACTTCTGGCTGCCGAAGGTCGATACCGCGTAATACAGGATGGCCTTGCCGTTCCACTCGTGCAGGTCTGGCGCCCATGCCTGTTTCTTGTTGCCGTTGTACTGGCCCCACCATGGCAAACCGTTGCCGAAAATCGGCACGCCCTGGGTCCACGCGCGGCCATTGGCCGAGTACTTGACGCCCACGCCGGTATCGCTGGTCTCCACGATCCACCAGGTATTGGCCGCCTTGTACAGGTGCGGGTCATGGCTGACGATGTCGCCGGTCAGGGTCCAGGTGGCGGCAGCGGCGCCGGCCGAGGCCAGCACCAGGCAGCCTGCGGCCACCCATTTTTTCATGATGTTCAATTTGGTCTCCGTTTTTATCGATGCCGTCAACGCGGCAGTACGCCATGCTGTGCCGACCAGCGCGGGTCGTCTAATCATTTTTTTGCGCGCAGCGATACCGGGATCCATATCGCGACTACAAAACTTTCTGTAGTCGAATTACTGAGACGCGCGGGGAAACGGAGAAATATTTGAAAATCGCGCTTTAAATCAGCTGTAGTTCTGCTACATTTTATGTGGGAGACATGCTTCCCAAAAACATAACGATAAGGACACGATGATGACCCACACGAGACTGCGCAACATCCCAGCCACCTTGTTCACCGCCGGTCTGCTCGGCGCCGCCGCCATGGCCCCCGCGCACGCCGCGCTCAACCCCGGCGACACGTCGGTGCAGATGTTCCGCTGGAAGTGGAACGATATCGCCAGAGAATGCACCAGCTTCCTGGGCCCGCAGGGCTTCGGCGCCGTGCAGGTGTCGCCGCCAACGGCTGCAGCCAGTCTTGGCACCTGGTGGGATGTGTACCAGCCGGTCAATTTCAATTCGCTCAAGAGCAATATGGGTACCGAGGCCGAGTTCAAGGCCATGGTCAACACCTGCCACGCGGCCGGGGTGCGCATCTACGTGGACGTGGTGGTCAACCACGTGGCGGCCGGCGCCGGTACGGCCACCGACGGCTCGACCTGGAACTCGACTTCGCTGACGTACCCATTTTTCAGCGCCAGCGATTTCCACCCGGCGTGTGACATCGCCGGCGGCGACTACGGCGCGCCAGGTAATCGCAACAACGTGATGGTGTGCCGCCTGAGCGGCTTGCCCGACCTGAAAACCGAGGGCAGCTACGTGCAGGGCCAGGTGAAAACCTACCTGAACAAGCTGGTGGCGCTGGGCGTGGATGGCTTGCGCTTCGACGCGGCCAAGCACATGCAGCCGTCCGATATCCAGGCCATCTTGGGCGGCATCACGCAGACGACCACCTCGGGCGAGGCGCTGTGGGTGACGCAGGAGGTGATCCCGGACAGTAACGTGGTGCGCTCGACCTATTTTGCCGCCGGCACCTTGAACGAGTTCCAGTATGCGTATGCGTTAAAAGCCATGTTCCGCAACGAGAACGGCGCCAACCTGGCGCAAGTGCGCACCATCATGGGCACGCCCGGCAGCTGGGGTGGCAGCTGGGGCTTCATCCCGAGCGAGAAAGCGACTGTGTTCGTCAACAACTGGGATACAGAGCGCAATGGCAGCTCGCTGGTCGCCAGCAATTACATTTCGGGCAGCGTCAACGACACCCAGGGCACCAAGCGCTACGACCTGGCCAACATTTTCATGCTGGCGTGGCCATACGGCGCGGCGCAACTGCACTCGGGTTTCCGCTTCACCAGCTATGACCAGGCGCCGCCATCGGCCAGCCCGTTCGATGCCAGCGGCAATCCCGTCATCAACCAGCAGTGGGATTTCATCCACCGCTGGAGCGATATCTCGAACATGGTGGCGTTCCGCGCGGTCTCACGTGGCCAGGGCGTGGACAATTTCACCAGCGGCACCGGCAACCAGGTCGCGTTTGCGCGCGGCGCCAAGGGCTATGTGGCCATCAACAACGACAGCGCACCGTGGAACGTGTCGCTGCAAACCCAGCTGCCGGCCGGTACCTACTGCAACGTGGTGCAGGGACAGTTGAACAGTACCGCCTCGGCGTGCACGGGCGGCAGCGTGACGGTGGCCAGCAATGGCGTCATCAGCGTGAGTATTCCTGGCAATGGCGGATCGGGCGTGCCGGCAGTGGCTTTGCACGTCAACCAGAAAATTGCCGGCAGCGGCGGTGGCGCGGGCGGCGGCACCTGCACCACGGTGCCGGTGACGTTCCGCGTGGCGAACGCCAATACGGCGTTCGGCCAGAACCTGAACGTGGTGGGCAACCAGCCGGCCCTGGGCAACTGGACCCCGGGCGCAAATACCCAGATGACCATCGAAGGCAGTGGCGCCAACGTGCCGTGGTCGAGCACCGTGCAACTGCCGCCGGCCACCACTATCCAGTACAAGTTCGTCAAGGCGGGCGGCTCGGCCGTGTGGGAAAGTAACCAAACGACCGCCAGCGGCAACCGCGAAGCGACCACGCCGGTCTGCGGCGGTTCGCTCACGCTCGACGGCGGCAGTTTTAAAAATTAGTGCAGGTTCGCTGGTACGGCCTTTTGCTGCTGCACCAGGATGAATGGACTGACCACGGACGCCCACAGCTGGGCGTTCGATTCGAGCCAGCCTTGCGCCTGCTCGTCGTTGACCTTGGCCAGCAGGCCCGCTTCCATCCACTTGCCGATGCTGGCCTTGTCGTCGTGCGAGATGCGCACGGCTACATCGACCAGGTCGAGCGAGTCGGCCACCCACACCACGTTGCCCTGGGCGAAATGCTTGAGCAGTTCGGTCCATGGCATGCGCGCGGTTTCGCGGTTGACCTTGTCGCGCAGTTCGGTATCTTTTTCTGGTTTGGTTTGCATATCAAATAAGGTATTAAATAAGTTCGATGTTCGGTTGCGGGCTGCCTTGCCATGTTAACCGATAGACCGCGCCCTTGCGGACATTGCCCACCAGTGCAGGGCGGAAGCACGCCAGGTTGGTGCCACCGGGGCGCCGCACGCTCGGGTACAGCACGCCCAGCGAACCGCCATCGACCAGCCGCTCGGCCAGCGTTTGCGACTCCACGTAACTGTCCGCCGCCAGGCAGGCCTCGTAGCGCGGCTGGCCGCGCAGGTCGTGGAAGGTGGCGGTAAAGTCGGCCAGCATGCACTGGTACTGCACGCTGTCGTCGAAGCGGTTGATCTCGGCGTATTCCACCGTCTTGTGGAAGGTCACTTCGGCCAGCGCGGTCTCGGCGTCGAACGCGCAGTACCAGGCGCCGCGCCGGCTATCGTTGAAGCGGCTGCCCTGCGGATGGGCGTAGGTGTAGGCGGCGTTGATGATGCGGAAGTTCGGCACGCCGAATACCAGTTCATCGAGATTGATGCCGGCCGCGCCGCCGCCGTTTTGGGTCTTCAGCCTGGCATTGGTGGCGTTATCGAGGTCGAACAGGTCGCGCAAGTGGGCGTCGTTGTCGGCCAGCGGCGCCAGCACCGAATCCTCGACGTCGGCGAAGCGCGAGGGCAGCAGGCGGCAGGTGTCGAACTGGCGCAGGACCGTCAGTGGTGGCACCAGGCTGACCGCCATTTACAAGCCCCCGCGCCGGGCGTCGAGCAGTTGACGCACGGTTTGCATGGCCAGCAGGCCGCCGCCGAGCATGTACGCGAGCGGCGTGCGGCCTTCGAAAATCTGGTTGGAGTTGGGCAGGTTGATCCATTCGTCGGCGAGCTGGTCGCCGTACAGGATGTGCAGCGCCTTGTAGATACCCAGCAAGTAGGAAATGCGCGTGATGCAGTCCACTTCCAGCGTGCGTTCCGGTTTTTTCTTCCAGTCGTACCAGGCGCTGTTGGACAGGCCGCCGAGCAGCTGGCGCGCATCCTCGTCGCGGACCTTCCAGGTGGCGGCGAGCTTGAAAAAGCCCTTGAGGGCCGAGGTTGACAACCGTTCGCGCTCGGCCCTGGCGTTGAGATCGACCAGCACGGTGGGCTCGAAGCGGCTGCGGGGGTAGGCAAAATTGAGCATAAATCCTCCGGTAATGGAGTCGTTATACTCTTTTTTCGGATGAAAGGCAATCCGATTTCCTGTCGAACCCGGGCTCAGGCCGCCTCGGCATGCTCCACCAGCAGCTGCACCTTGGTCACGCCGTTGAACTCGTTGGCGTCCAGGCGGAACGCCACCCTGGCGCGATCACCGAGCGCATCGATATGGCCGAACCAGATCGCGTCGTAGCGGGCGCCGTTCTTTTCCAGCAGCAGTTTGAGGTGGCGCTCCTTGAGGATGCGCTGGCTCACCACGCGGAATTCATCGCAGAACACCGGTGGCGCAAATCCTTGTCCCCATACCTGGCCCGCCATCAGGTCAATGAACGACGTGGTGTAATAGGCGTCTTCGAGCGGGCCGTCGGTCTCGATCACGCGTTCCAGTTGCTGCGTGGTGAGCCAGGCTTTGCCCACTTCCTCGAAGGCGATCGAGAATGCTTCGAAGGCGTCGGCGCGCAGGGTCAGGCCGGCGGCCATGGCGTGGCCGCCGAACTTGTCGATCAGGCTCGGTGCCTTTTTATACACGAGGTCGAGCGCGTCGCGCAGGTGGAAGCCGGGGATCGATCGCCCCGAGCCCTTGATCCAGCCGTCGCCAGCGGGCGCAAAAGTAATCGTCGGCCGGAAGAATTTCTCTTTCAGGCGCGAGGCCACGATGCCGATCACGCCCTGGTGCCAGCTGTCGTCGAACACGCAGATGGTGCTGCTGTTGGCTGGCTCGAACGTGTCGAGGTGCAGCAGCGCGGTGTCCTGCATGTCCGCTTCGATTTCGCGGCGTTTCAGGTTGATGTCATTGAGCTGCTGGGCCAGCGCCCAGGCACGGTCCTCGTCGTCGGTGACCAGGCATTCGATCCCGAGCGACATGTCCTGCAGCCGGCCGGCCGCGTTCAGGCGCGGGCCCAGCGCAAAACCGAGGTCGAATGGCGACGCCGTGCGCGGGTTGCGCCCGGCCACGCGGAACAGCGCGGCCACGCCCGCGTGCATCTGGCCGGCGCGCATGCGCTTCAACCCTTGCGCCACCAGGATGCGGTTGTTGGGATCGAGCCGCACCACGTCGGCCACCGTGCCCAGCGCCACCAGGTCGAGCAGGGTTTGCAGCTTGGGCTGGGTCTGGGCGTCGAACACGCCGCGCTGGCGCAACTCCGCGCGCAAGGCCAGCAGCACGTAGAACACCACGCCCACGCCGGCAATGTGCTTGCTCGGGAAGCCGCACTCGGGCTGGTTCGGGTTGACGATCACGCGTGCGGCGGGCAGGGTGTCGGCCGGCAGGTGGTGGTCGGTCACCACTACTTCGATGCCGCGGCGGTTGGCTTCGGCCACGCCGTCGATGCTGGCAATGCCGTTATCGACCGTGATGATGATGTCGGGCTGCTTTTCGCGCGCGGTCAGTTCCACGATTTCGGGCGTGAGGCCATAGCCGTATTCAAAGCGGTTGGGCACGATGTAGTCGATGTGGGCGCCCATCTGGCGCAGGCCGCGCAGCGCCACGGCGCAGGCGGTGGCGCCGTCGCAGTCGTAGTCGGCCACGATCACCATGCGTTTTTTGGCAGCGATGGAATCGGCCAGGAACACGGCGGCGGCGCCGATGTTCATCAGGCCCGACGGCGGGATCATTGCCGACAGTTCGCTCGACAGGTCCTTGGCGTCGGTCAGGCCGCGCGCCGCGTACAGGCGCGCCAGCACCGGGTGGATACCGTCCTGGCGCAGCACTTCGGATTCACGGAACGGAATGGGGCGGATGGCAATACGGGTCATGTCGGTTATTTCGTCGGTTACTTCAAAAGATTCAGGTTCGGCTGGCGCCAGAATTTGCGCTGTGCCATTTTGGTGCTGGACACTTCCAGCCAGCTCTCGCGGTGGCTGAGCATCAGGTTGACGCGGCCTACGCGCCCATCCTGCAAGGCCGCGAGCAGCGGCGCGCACCAGTGCTGGTCGATGTGCTGCAGGGCGGCGATCCATTCGGCCCATTCGCTGGCCTGGCCCGGCGCGATCAGGTCGGCCACCACCGCCACGGTATTGGTTACGGTGTTGTCCTGGCGGCCGATCAACCCGTTGGCCGTGGCCTGGCGCAGTTCGGGTGCGGCCAGTGCCTGCAGCCACGACGGCCCGCCGCTCACGGCCAGCGTGGCCGCCCCAACTGCGGCAGTATCGGCAGACGCACACGCAGACGCAGACGCAGACGCGCCGCCCCAGCACCAGTAAGAATTGACCGCCGGCAGCCCACGCGCCTCGCGCGCAGCGTTGACCGGGTGCTGGTGCCACAGCATCTGGATTTCGTTTTGCAGGCGCCGGAAGTCGCGCGCGCGCTCGCCCTCGGGCAGCCAGTCGCCCAGGTTCTGGTTGACCACCGAGTCGGGCGAGGCGGTGGACAACTGCGCCCAGTCGTCGGCGCGCACGAACCACAGGCCCGGCGCGCCGAACAGCAGCGGCTTGCCCAGTTCTTCGAAATAGGGGCGCGCGGCATCATATAAGGCGCGGGCGTCGGCTTCATCGAGTTGCAGCGCGCGCGGGTCGGCCAGCGACGGGTGGGTGCTCGACACTTGAATATGCGCTGGTTGCAGAATTAGCCAGTGTCCTTCGGCAGCTTGGGTTTGCAAGCCGCAGCCGCGCATACAGGCGGTGGCCAGCGGTGCGCCGGTCTGGAAGGTGATCGGCGACGGCGCCAGGTCGAGGGTGCGGGCCAGCCAGGCTTCATGCGGCAATACGCGGCTGTGCTGGGCAAAACTGTGGCGTTGCTGGCGGCTGTGGCGGCCCAGCAGGGCTGCCAGGGCGGGGGCTTGCAGGGCGCGCAGCAGGTGCGGCGCCATGTCGGCTGGGGGCAGGGCGAAGGGCAGGGCGAGGGTAATATCGGTCATCCCGAGATTGTAGGCGATTGCGGCCCGCGAGGCGGAATGTTTCAAAATAGTTGCATATGAGAAAACTGTATTATTTCGCGCACAAAATCATTACAAATAAAAAATTTTAGTTATCCAAATAAAATCTTAGCTATAATCTCGACAACAAAAATGAAAGAAAGTCATTACTCAGCCCCCGTCATGACGACGTAACATCCCTACCGCCGCTGCTCCACCCCCATCGTTCCGCCGCGCCGGCTCATTGTCGAAAAAAAACGAACTGACGAAAGAGAAAGCATGAGCTCGATCAATCTTGCTACCACTATTCACATATGCGAAGATACTGACGGTACCTTCGACATTCGCGATATCCTGGCCAACATCGGCTATACGCCCAACGCCGGCAATACGCTGAAAATCAACGCTGTCTCGGTGGTGCTGCCCGATGGGACTGTCACCAGCAAGGACAGCCCGCTGTTCGGCAAGGTGGACGCGGACACCCTCTACGTCCGGCCCGGCCAGTGGGCTGCCAATTACAATGGCGAGTTCGTGACCTACGAGTTCGTGCTCGACCAAGGCACCAAGGGCAATACCATCACGCTGAGTCTGCGCGTGGTGGTCGATCCGGTCAACGACGCCCCAACCGGCGCCGACAAGATATTCAATCTCGACAACGGCAGCCCGGTTGCGCTCACCCAGGCCGACTTCGGCTTCGTCGATATGGTCGAGCATGACATGTTTCAGTCGGTGATCATCACTGCGCTGCCCACCGCCGGTGTCCTCAAGCTCGACGGCGTGGCCGTTACCCTCAATACCGAAATCTCCGCCGCCGACATCCAGGCTGGCAAGCTGAGCTTCGAGCCGAGCCAGAGCACCGCCGGCGCCTTCGAAATCGGCTTCAAGGTCCGCGATGCCGGGGGGCTGGTCGGTTGCGGCGCAGCCGATACCAGCGCCACCCCGAACTACCTCACCTTCAAGGTGCCGCCAGCGCACCTGGGCGATCTGGTCTGGGAAGATGTCAACGGCAACGGCGTGCAGGACACTGGCGAAGCGGGCATCGACGGCGTCATCGTCAACCTCAAGGACGCCGATGGCAACATAGTGGCCAGCGTGACCACCCACGACGGCGGCCAGTACGACTTCACCGTCGATCCTGGCACCTACTCGGTGGCGGTGGCGCCACCGGCCGGCTACGTTTTCGCCGCCGCCAGCCAGGGCGCCAATGGCGCACTCGACAGCGACGTCGGCACCAACGGCCAGGTCAGCGTTGTACTGGCCCCGGGCCAGAACAACCTCGACATCGACGCCGGTCTGTACCGCCCGGCGTCATTGAGCGAATTCGTCTGGTTCGACAAGAATCGCGACGGCTTGGTGAGTGACGGTGAAACCGGCGCTGCCGGCGTGCGCGTGACCCTGCTCGACGCCAACGGCAACGCCGTGCCAGGCGCCGTCGCCACCACCGACGCTAACGGCTACTACCAGTTTACCGGCCTGCAGCCGGGTGCATACAGCGTGCAATTCGACAAGGCGACGCTGCCGGCCGGCTACTCGCTGACCACCGCCAGCACCGGCGCGCCGGGCAGCGGCGGCTCCGACGCCAGCCTCGATACCGGCACGACCGGCAAGGTTACGCTCGCCTCGGGCGACGACGTGACCGTGCGCGCCGGCCTGGTGGCCCAGAAAGCCACCATCGGCGACCGCGTGTGGGAAGACAGCAACGCCAACGGCGTGCAGGACGCGGGCGAAGCCGGCATCACCGGCGCCACCGTCCAGCTGAAGGACAGCACCGGCAACGTGGTGCAGACCACCACCACCGGCGCCGACGGCAAGTACAGTTTCTCGGCCGACGCCGGCAGCTACACGGTGGCCGTGACCGCGCCCAAGGGCTACGTGTTTAGCGGTGCCAACGCCGGCGGCGATGCCAGTCTCGACAGCAACGTCGGCAGTACCGGTCAGAGCGGCCAGATCACCCTGGCGAACGGCGAAGTGAACAACACCATCGACGCCGGCCTGTACAAGACCGCCAGCGTGGGCGACCGCGTGTGGTTCGACAAGAACGGCAACGGCGTGCAAGACAGCGGCGAAGCCGGCATCTGCAACGTCAAGGTCACCTTGCTGGACGCTGCCGGCAAACCTGTGGGCGCCGCAGTGTATACCGACGCCAACGGCAACTACCAGTTCACTAACCTGAAACCCGGCGCGTACAGCGTGCAGTTCGACAAATCGACACTGCCCGAAGGCATGGGCTTCACCACTGCCAATGTCGGCAGCAACGACAACATCGACTCCGACGTCAATGCCAGCGGCCTGTCGCACAGCTTCACGCTGGCGTCCGGCGAGGTCAACAAGTCGGTGGATGCGGGCGTGGTCGGCGCTGCCACCATCGGCGACCGCGTGTGGCTCGACAAGAACGGCAACGGTATCCAGGACACCGGCGAGAGCGGCAAGTCGGGCGTGACCATGGAACTGCGCGACAGCACCGGGAAAGTGGTCAAGACCACCACTACCGACAGCAACGGCAACTACAAGTTTGCAGTGGAAGCAGGCACCTACAGCGTGGCGATGAAACTGCCCAACGGCTTTGCGATCACCAGGCAAAACGCCGGCAGCAGCGACGCGCTCGACAGCGACGCCAACGCCAGTGGCAACCTCGGTTCGGTCACCGTTGCCGCCGGCCAGAACGTCACCAGCATGGACGCCGGCATCTACCAGACCGGCGCCATCGGCGACCGCGTATGGCACGACGCCAACGGCGACGGCATCCAGCAAAGCAACGAGGCCGGCGTGCGCGGCGTGAAAGTCACGCTGCTCAACGAAGCAGGCAAGGCGATTGCCACCGACGTCACTGACGCTTACGGCCAGTACCTGTTCGCCGATGTCGGTCCGGGCAAGTACTCGGTCAAGTTCGATGCGCCGGACGGCTATCTGTTCACCAAGCAAAACCAGGGCTACTACGACAGCAGCGACTCCGATGCCGACGCCAACGGCCTGATCTCGCAGTTCACGCTGGCCTCGGGCGCCGTCGATCTGTCGCGTGACGCCGGCCTTGTCAAGGCATCGAGCATCGGCGACCGGGTGTGGGAAGACACCAACTACAACGGCGTGCAGGACGCGGGCGAAAAAGGTGTCGATGGCGTGACCGTCAAGCTCTACGACGCCAACAACGTGCTCAAGGCCACCACCGTCACCCATGACGGCGGCCAGTACCTGTTCGGCGGCCTCGCTGCCGGCAACTACAAGGTGGAAGTGACCAACAGCGCCGGCTGGTTCTTCACCAAGTCGGGCATGGGCAGCGACGCCACCGATTCCGATATCACCAGTGTCAACGGCAGCACGGGCCGCACCGGCACCATCGCGCTGGGCAAAGGCCAGAACATCACCACCGAAGACGCCGGCATTTATCGCAAGGCCAGTATTGGCGACAAGGTCTGGCGGGACAGCAACCACAACGGCTTGCAGGAAGCCGGTGAAGAGGGTATCAGCGGCATCACGGTGTCGCTGTACGATGCAGCAACCCGGAAGCAACTGGGCGCCTCGGTCAAGACTGACGCCAACGGCAACTACAAGTTTGCCGACCTGACCCCTGGTAAATACTACGTCGAGTTCAACAAGGCCGAGGTGATTTTCAAGGGTGTCAACATGAGCACCTGGAAATGGGGCGTCAAGAACACCGGCACCAACGACACCGTCGACTCCGACGTGGCCGGCGACGGCCAGATGTTCAACAACATCACCAAGACCGACATCATCACCCTCACCTCGGGCAAGAACGACATGAGCTGGGATGCCGCGATCACCCCGATCGCCATCGATCTGAACGGCGACGGTATCCACACCATTGCGCGCGAGGACATGGCTGGCAGCTTCGACCTGCTGGGCACCGGCAAGGCGATCCAGACCGGCTGGTTGTCCGGGGACGACGGCTTCCTGGCCATCGACGGCAACCACAACGGCCGGATCGACGACATCAGCGAGCTGTTCGGTGGCATGGGCAAGGGCGACGGTTTTGCCAAGCTGGCCAGTTTCGACAGCAACGGCGACGGTGTGGTCGATGGGCTGGACCGCGACTTCGCCAGCCTGTTGATCTGGCAGGACGCCAACAGCGACGGCAAAACCGGCGCCGGCGAACTGGTGTCGCTCGCACAGGCCGGCGTGGTGAGCCTGAAACTGGCCTACACCGACCTGGCATTCCTCGATGCCAACAACAACCTGCACATGGAAAGCAGCACCGTCACGCTGGCCACTGGCCACAGCGCGGCCATGACCGACGTGTATTTCAACGTGGCCGCCAGCGACGCGGCCGATGCCGGCATCACTGCGCCGACCATCGACCAGCTGATCGCCGACGCCGCCCAGGTACAACTGGTGGGCCAGTGCCCGGTGTACATGGGCTGAACCTGACTTTTCAACTCTGACAAATAACCATTTAAAGAAAATAAAAATGAACATCACCTTGCAAAACGTCCTTAAATCCTCCGCTTTCGCCATCGCCATCGCTGTTTCCGGCGTCAGCCACGCTGCGCCGGTGCCGGCTGCTACCTACAACCAGAGCCCGGTCGACGGCGGCTTCGTCGTCGATGACGGCGCCAAATTCTTCAAGGAACCGATCATTCCCGGTTTCCACGCCCAGGGCGTATCGCTGTACCAGATGACCAGCAACGACAGCTACGCCAACCAGTTCTACGCCTATTGCTTCGCGCCGGCGGTTGACACCATCCCCAACGCCATCTATACCGCGACCTTTAACGTGGTCGTCAAGGATACGGTCAAGGCGCTGTTCGAAACCGCGTATGCCAACAGCATCACCAGCGTGGGGACCGGCGCCAGCACTGACGCCCAGATCGCCTTCCAGTTGGCGCTGTGGGAGCTGCATAGCGACGACGGCGACCTGTTCAATACCGGCGGCATGCAGTACTACACCCCCGGCAATGACGTCAACGTGGAAGCCGCCCAGGCCCTGCTGGACAATATCCGCGGTTACAAGCTGAAAAACCTGTACACCTACACCAGCTTTACCGGTGCGCTGGGTAACCAGGTGTCCCAGGAAATGCTGGGCGCGTCGCCGGCCGTATCGCCGGTGCCGGAAGTGCAGACCTGGGCCATGATGGGCCTGGGACTGGGCCTGCTGGGCGTGATGGGCAGCCGTCGCCGCAAGGGCGAAGTGCTGGGCGACGAAAAATTCGTTTGATAACTCGGGGTAATCTGGGGGTAATTCAGTACCGGGAAAGCAGTGCGTGATGGCAATTTCGTGAAGTTGTGGCACACTGCGCCCTCAACCCACCACGCGTGACCGTTTTTTATGAGTTTTATGAGTGTCGTCAGCAATTTGCCGTACGAATGGCTGGTCGGCCTGCGTTATACGCGGGCCGGCAAGCGCGGCGGCCGTAACCGTTTTATCTCCTTTATTGCCGCAATTTCCATGGCCGGCATCGCGCTGGGCGTGGCAGCGCTGATCGTGGTGCTGTCGGTCATGAACGGCTTCGAGAAAGAGGTCACCAACCGCATGCTGTCGGTGCTGGCCCACGCCGAACTGTTCGACCTGCGCGGCCAGATGCCGGACTGGCGCCAGCAGGCGCTCGAGGCCCGCAAGAATCCCGCAGTGACCGGTGTGGCGCCGTTTGCCGAAGCACAGGGCATGCTGGTGCGCGGCGACGTGCTCAAACCGGCCATCATCCGTGGCGTGCTGCCCGAGATGGAGTCGCAAGTGTCGGACGTCATCAAGCAGATGCGCCAGGGCAGCTTCAGCGCACTGACCCCGGGCAGCGACAACATCGTGCTCGGCATCGAGCTGGCGCGCCTGCTCGATGTGAAGCCGGGCGAAAAGGTGACGCTGGCGCTGGCCGACGGCCAGCCCACCAGCGCGGGCGTGATGCCGCGCATGCACACCTTCCACGTGGTCGGCATCTTCGAGGCCGGCCACAACCAGTTCGATTCCACGCTGGCCTTTGTGCACCTGGCCGACGCCGAGAGCATCCTCAAGATCGACGCCCCGGCCGGCTTGCGCCTGCGCGTGGCCGACATGCAGCAGGCGCCGCAGGTGGCGCGCGCACTCAAGATGGCCATGCCCGGGCAGCTGTACGTGCGTGACTGGACCATGCTCAACGCCACCTGGTTCGCCGCCGTGCAAAGCCAGAAGCACATGATGTTCATTATCCTGACCATGATCGTGGCGGTGGCCGCGTTCAACCTGGTCTCCACGTTGGTGATGACGGTGACCGACAAGCAGGCCGACATCGCGATCTTGCGCACGCTGGGCGCCTCGCCGTTTTCCATCATGCAGATCTTCATGATCCAGGGCGCGCTGGTGGGCATCGCCGGCACCGCCATCGGCGTGGCGCTGGGATCGCTGCTGGCGCTGAACGTCGACGTGATCGTGCCGGCCATCGAGCAGCTGCTGGGCATGAAGTTCCTGTCCAAGGACATCTATTTCATTAGCGCCTTGCCGTCGGACCTGCGCTGGGGCGACGTGCTCAGTATCGGCGCCGTCTCGGTGCTGCTGGCGTTCGTGGCCACGCTGTACCCGAGCTGGCGCGCCGCGCGTGTAAAACCGGCGCAGGCGCTGCGTTATGAATAATTCTGGAATGACCCCATGAGCATCATGAAAAATTTGCCGTACGAATGGCTGGTCGGCCTGCGCTACACGCGCGCCGGCAAGCGCAGCGGCCGTAACAGTTTTATCTCGTTCATCTCGCTGATCTCGATGGCCGGCATCGGCCTCGGTGTGGCCGCGCTGATCATCGTGCTGTCGGTGATGAACGGCTTCCAGAAGGAAGTGACCGGCCGCATGCTGTCGGTGCTGGCGCACGTGGAGATCTTCGACGCCAGCGGCTCGATGCCCAACTGGCGCGACCAGATCGTTGCCGCTCGCAAGAACCCGGCAGTGATCGGCGCGGCGCCATTCGCCGAGATGCAGGGCATGCTGGTGCGCGAAGACATCCTGCGTCCGGCCATCGTGCGCGGCGTGCTGCCCGATCTCGAACCGACCGTCTCCGACGTCGCTGCGCAAACCCGGCGCGGCAGCTTCGCGCAATTGCAGCCGGGCGCCTACAATATCGTGCTGGGCGTGGAGCTGGCGCGCTCGCTGCACGCCCAGCTTGGCGACAAGGTGACCCTGGCACTGGCGCAGGGCCAGGCCACGCCGGCCGGCGTGCTGCCGCGCATGCGCTCGTTCACGGTGACCGGCATCTTCGAGGCCGGCCACAGCGAGTTCGATTCGTCGCTGGCGTTCGTGCACCTGACCGACGCTGAAAAGATGCTGCGCCTCGATGCCCCGGCCGGCTTGCGCCTGCGCCTGGTGGACATGCATCGCGCGCCGCAGGTGGCGCAGGAGCTCAAGCGCAGCATGACGGGCGACCTCACGGTGCGCGACTGGTCGCAGCTGAACGCCACCTGGTTTGCCGCCGTGCAGATCGAAAAACGCATGATGTCGATCATTCTGGCCCTGATCATCGCGGTGGCCGCCTTCAACCTGGTCTCGACCCTGGTGATGACGGTGACCGACAAGCAGGCCGACATCGCCATCTTGCGCACTCTGGGCGCGTCACCTGGCTCGATCATGAAGATTTTCGTGATCCAGGGCGCGCTGGTAGGCATCCTGGGCGCCTTGCTGGGCGTGGCGGGCGGCGTGCTGGTGGCGCTCAATATCGACGTCATCGTGCCATTCATTGAACATTTATTGGGAGTGCAGTTCTTGTCCAAGGATATCTACAGTAACAGCACCGTGCCATCGGACCTGCGCTGGCCGGACGTATTCAAGATCGGCGGCCTGGCCGTGGTGCTGGCCTTCCTGGCCACGCTCTACCCGAGCCGCTGGGCGTCACGTGTCAAACCTGCGGAGGCGCTGCGCTATGAGTAATGCTGTTAATACCAATCAACCGGTGGTTCTTTCCTGCCGCAACCTCGGTAAAACCTTCACCCAGGGCAGCTACTCGGTGCAGGTGCTGGCCGGGATCGACATCGACGTGCGCCGTGGCGAACGTGTCGCCATCGTGGGCGCCTCGGGCTCCGGCAAATCGACGCTGCTGCATTTGCTGGGCGGCCTCGATACGCCCACCAGCGGCACCGTCACTTTGCTCGATCAGGACTTCGCCACGCTGAGCGAAACTGCGCGCGGCGACTTGCGCAACAAGTCGCTGGGTTTTGTGTACCAGTTCCACCACCTGCTGCCGGAATTCTCGGCGCTCGACAACGTCGCCATGCCGCTCTTGATCCGCCGTGTCAAACGCGCGGAGGCGAGCAGCGTGGCGCAGCAGATGCTCACGCGGGTGAACCTGGCCAAGCGTGTGAGCCACGTGCCTGGCGAACTCTCGGGCGGCGAGCGGCAACGCACGGCGCTGGCGCGCGCGCTGGTCACGCAGCCGGCATGCGTGCTGGCCGACGAACCGACCGGCAACCTCGACCAGGCCACCGCCCAGCAGATTTTCGACCTGATGCTGGAACTGTCGCAAACCCTCGGCACCGCGTTCATCATCGTCACCCACGACGTCGAGCTGGCGCGCCGCTGCGACCGCGTGCTGCGCCTGACCGAAGAAGGCCTCAAACCCTGGCAGGACTAAGGAGCAGCGCCATGTGGATCGACACCCACTGCCATCTCGACGCCGGCGAATTCGGCGACGAATCGATCGCCCAGGCCTCGCTGGCGCAGCAGCAGGGCGTGGAAATGATCGTGATCCCGGCGGTGGAGGTGGCAACCTTTGCCACCGTGGCGCAGCTGGCCGCCAGCATCCCGAACGGCTGCTACGCGCTGGGCATCCACCCGATCTTCGTACCGCACGCCAAAGAGGACGACCTGCGCGTGATGCGCGAGCAGGTGGCCGCCGCCATGGACGACCCTCGTTTTGTGGCCATCGGCGAGGTCGGTCTCGATTTCTTCATCCCCATGCTGTGCGAGCCGGCCATGCGCGAAAAGCAGGTCTTTTTCTTTCGCGAGCAGCTGCGCATCGCGCGCGATTTCGGCCTGCCGATCCTGACCCACGTGCGCAAGTCGCAGGACGTGGTGCTCAAGCACGTGCGCCAGATCACCCCCAACGGCGGCATCGCCCACGCCTTCAACGGCAGCTTCCAGCAGGCCCAGGGTTATATCGATGTCGGTTTCAAGCTGGGCTTCGGCGGCGCCATGACGTTTACGCGCGCGCTGCAGATTCGCAGGCTGGCGACGGAGCTGCCGCTCGACGCCATCGTGCTGGAGACCGATGCGCCCGATATTTCGCCGGCGTGGGTGCATCCGGGACGCAATAGCCCGGACCAGGTACCGCGCATTGGCGCTGTGTTGGCCGAATTGCGCGCGATATCTGTGCAGGAGGTGGCTGTTGCCAGCACGGCTGCGGCCAAGGCAATCTTGCCGAGGATGAAGCTGGCAGCCGATTGAGCGGTATCAAGGTACCCCAGCAGTCGGTATAAGCGCCACAATTCAGGCAGGTGGGCCGGAGCATAATGGTTCTTTGACTATTGTCATAACTGAATCATTTCTCAGGGAATACTCCCATGACCTCCCGTTTCTCACCGCTGCGCCGGTCGCTGCCAGCTCTGCTGTGTGGCCTGCTTCTCATTCCCGTTCTATGCCGGGCCGACCCGAGCGAAGTCTCCGAACGCCAGATCGACGTGCCCAGGTGCGCCGCGCCGGCGGCCAAGGTGGTATTTACCGAATTTAAATGCAAGTCCGCCGATTGCAGCTCGGGCGCCGGGCAGCAAGACCCGCGCCAGTATCGCTGGTGGCAGTCGGGCGGCACCGTCTCGCAGCCGCATTACACGGGCGTGGGCACCGGCATGACCGAAATGCTGGCGACCGCGCTTACGCAAACCGGCTGCTTCGACGTCCAGGAACGTGCCGAGCTCGAAGAAATCCACCGCGAAATGGCGCTCATGGGCAAGCGCGTGGAGGCCGAGGCGGCCGATTACATGATCACCGGCTCTATCACGTCGCTGGGCTTCGAGCAGAGTTCCACCGGCCTGGGCGGTCTGAGTTTTCTCAAGGGACCCCTTGGTTTCATCGCTGGTGCGGTCGACTACAAGCAGTCGAAAGTGCACATGAATATCGACATCCGCGTGGTCGATGTGCGCCGCGCGCGCATTATTGCCTCCAAGACTTTTCAAGCGAATAACCAGAAGAATGGCTTCGGCTTCGCCGCCATGGGCTGGGGCGGCGGTACCGGTTTAGGAGGCAACCATGCCAGCATCAGCGGCTCGCCGCTGGAAGAAGTGGCGCGCGATCTGCTGGTCAAATCGACCGCATTCCTGACCGAGACCATCGCCGCCAAGAATATCACCGAGCACGTCGTGGTCAAGGCGGGAGAAGTGGCGGCGAAGTAGCCGCGAGGCTGGCCTGCGATGCGCGCTGCGGCAATCGGACTGGCGTGCGGCGCGGCGCTGTTGCAGACGCGGGCGCAGCTGCCCGAGCCAGCGGCAGTCGCTGTTTTAGGCAGCGCGGCAGCCGTGCTGTTGCTGTTACTCTTGCTGTGGCCGGCGCGCGCTGGCTGGCGCAATTTTCCCGTGATGGCGCGCACAGGCATCGTGGCGGTAGCTGTCCGCGTGTCGCTGATCTGGTTCGTGGCAATCATCGGCGGATTTCTCTGGGCCGCCTGGCTCGCCCATGGTGCATTGGCGCCGTCGCTGGCGCCGGAAGACGAGGGCCGTGACTTCATCATCGTCGGCACCATCGACAATCTGCCGTATCGCTTTGCCGAAGGCGCACGCTTCAATTTTGCCGTGGAGCGCGTGGAAGACCGGACCGGCAAGGCACTGCTGCCGATGCCGGTCCCGCCGCGCATCGCGATTTCGTGGTACAGCGGTTCCCGCCCACCAAAGAGTGCGCCGGGCAAAGTGCCCAAGCCGGGAAAGAAGGCCCAGGCAGGCGAGGGCGGCGAGGGTGGCAAGGTTGGCGCGGTTGGTGAAATTGGCAACGTGCAGCCCGGCGAACGCTGGCGCCTCACGGTGCGGCTGCAACGCCCGCACGGCAATGATATGTGGAATGCTCCTAGGCCATTGGCTACGCCGTAAGTTATTCGTTCTCAAGGTGCTACCTCCAGGTAACGGGCGAATTCACAACATGTTCACGTTTTACGTATCGCCTTATCAGTAGTTGAACTAGACTATGCTGATAACGAAAAGTTGTTCACCACAATTTCTGCCGGCGATGGGGACACGAACATGTTTCATCAGGCTGAACTCGTACTATTCATTAACTCTTATGAGAATTCTGGGCTGAGGGCTGGAGCACCAGCGCTATTTCTCGAAACGAAAAATAGCGCAGTGCTGTTTGAAGCGCCTACGACTTTCTTGACGGAGCGGTACGTACGGTCGGGTGCTCAGCAAAGTCGTCATACATGGGCTAAGGCGGCCTATGCACTAAAAAGCTGGTTTGAATACTTGCAGGCCATAGGCAAGCATTGGCACGATGCCGGCGAGCTGGATCGGATCAACTACCGTGATGCCTACCTTAGTGCAATCAGTCCGAAAACCGGTCGCTTGTATGGCTCCGCCGGAGTACGTGACAATATGACGGTTATCCGGGAATTTCATCACTTTTGCGGCACGAAGAACATCTATGACGGTGACATCGGAATTACTCATAGCGTGCAGTTAAGGACTTCGATAGACCGCGATTTTCTAGCTCACACACGGAGCTCACCAAGGTTTGGCAACAAGGACTATGCCCTACCAAAAGTGCGGCCCGGTACGAAAATTCATCCTATTGCAGCATCCGATTTACGAGGCTTACTCAATCATGTCGGGCCACAAGCTGCTCACAGGATCGGCGATTTGCGGCCGGCGCGCGACAGGCTGATCTGTGATTTTGGATGGGCAGTCGGACTGCGCCTGGACGAGATCAATCGTCTCACTACGCTTCAGTTCCTTCACCTCGTTCCGGACATGAAAGCGCCATTCATCAGTCTTCCGCTGACAATCCATGACGGCAAAGGTAAGAAGACACGCCAGGTCGCAGTACCAGCATGGCTCGTCATGGATGCTCTTGCATATATCGACGGGGACAGGGCCACTTCTCTTAGAGCAGGCAAAAACGGGGGGCGTGGCCGGCCGCTCAATCTGATACTAGCCAACCTGAACTCAAAAAGTCCAGGGCAACCGATTACGAACAGCGCAGTCCAGAAGATGTTTCGCCAGGCATGCTTGTCGCTGGGCGTGGTAGAAACAGTACGGAAGGAAGTGCCGCTTACTGGCACGCGGCTGCTTGCTCAAGTGCCTAAGCACTCTATCCACGATTTGCGCCACACCTACGCTGTCTTGACCTACCACGCTGAGCGTGTGAATGGCAATGCTGAGCCCTGGAAGAAGATTCAGGCTCAGCTTGGGCATTCGCAGCTACAGACTACAATTGACACTTACTTGTCACATGTCGAAATCTTCACTGCTCAGCCTGGCTTAGTGGATGTTAGAGGGATGTTGGGACTATGAAGCACTTGCCGCCGGCAGATCCGCCAGCATCGCCGCGCAGGCGGACGCCCAAAAAAATAACTTCTGCGGCGACGGTGGTAGCTCAGGCTCAGGCAAGGACAGGCATTGTAAGTAAAGTCCAATCGCTGTCATTGTCACGGCTCGAATATGGTGTGGACGCTAGCACCGGGCAGCGCACGCTTGCTGCGGTTTTTCCATCTAATAAAGGGCGGGAGCCTCAGCATTTAGATCTGAGTTTTCTGCTGGATTTCCGGAATCTTTGCGCTTTGTTTGCCGATGCATATTTGCAATGGGGCGCCACCCGCGCGCCTGCATCACGCTGGGCGATGATAGCGAGCCTGACGGCAGGTTTCTTTCACTATCTGAACAGCCGCTGGCATCGGGATCTGAAGCCACAGGAAGTCGACGATGAACTTCTGATTGGGTTCCGCACTTTTTTACTGACTGTAAAAGGTAAAGGTGGCAAGACGTTGCACGCGCGCACTAGTGCTGCCTACTTGGGCTGCGTGAGGACGCTTCTTGGCGCCGTGGTAGTCGGCCCTTCAGTGGTACTCGCCCGAAACATCGCGAGCCGAGTGCCGCCTGGCCCCCTTGGCGCGGCGAGGAGAAGCTGCCCGGTAGAGGTGATGGGGTTGGACGATCTCCTTGCAATCATTGAGGCGGCGGAGCGGGAAGTCTTAGCGACAGCCTTGCGGTTCGAACGCGGCCGCGAGCTTTTAGCTGAAGGCAACGCACGGCTGGAGGCCCGTCAGAACGTCGGGCCATGGAGTATTAAGGAATATACGGACCTGTCTGTTTGCTTGGCTGCGCTTGACCGTGCGTATCCAGGCATCATTCCTGACCTACCGATTATCCAATCGTACGACCGCGCGCTAGGATCAGCAGTGCAATACGTGCATAGTCAGGGCACGGTGGCATCCCACTTCCACCCATCGTTCCGCCACCTCGCTCCATTTGCAGTGCTATTGGCGATCACGACGGTATTTAATCCCGATACGCTGCTGGGCCTCAGCTGGAAAGACATCGCCTTTGATAAAGAGTGTGCTGGCACCGCCGCGATCGAAATCGTAGGCGCCAAGAATCGGGCGTCGCAGGATCTTGTGCGGCTGCTAGATCCTGAAGCAGCGGTGGCGTCGCAGCTAAGTCTCGAGCAACTACTGCGGACGCTTCAACTAATCACTGCTCGGATACGTCCGTTTGTCCCAGACTGGCATGCTGACCGGATATTCATAGCAGTGCAAACCCAACGCGCAAAAAAGCCCAGGAGCTATGGCGGCGGCAAGACAGATTCGACGTTGTCAGGCGATGTGGTGTGGACGCGCTCTCTTCGCAATTTTATTGATGACAATAAACTGCCTAATTTCAGCTTAGGACAGTTGAGGCCTTCAATTCTCGATCTGGTTCAGCTTTCGCATGGCAGCCTTGAAGCGGCCCAGAAGGTGGGAAACCACCGCAACCCGAGGACAACATGGACACACTACACGAGCAACGGGGTAAAGAAGCGATACCGGGAACGGATCGGCCAAGTAATTCTAATGCGGGAGCGCTGGATTGATAGCCAGGGCGTCGTGGACCCACGGCGCCTTGAGTCCGTACAGGACAAGGGGGCAGCGACGCCGGGGTTCACATGCCTCGATCCCTTTAGCTCGCCCAGGCCTGGTCAGCAAGCTGGAAAGCTATGCAGAGACTACGGCGGATGCCCATCGTGTCCTCTGGCTGCAGCGCATCCAAACGACCCGGTTAGCGTTGCCTACTACGTTGCGCTTGAGCACGCTGTCTTCCGGAGCCAGACCGCAATGAGCTCAAGCACATGGCTTGAGCGCTGGGTCCCCGTCTTGGCCGATTTGAAGTCGCTGAAAGCGCACATACCGCTAGAAGTGATGGAGGAATCGCGCAAGATATCAATCACTCTGATGAATGTGGAGTAATCATGGCCCTCAAAAGCAAGTGTGCGGAATCGAGCGGAATTGGATACGCGCAAAAAAAGCTCCACGAGCTCAACCGCGATGAACTCGATGATTATAGTATCGGCGAACGGAGCCGCTTCAGAGATGAAAAGTGGTTCTTCACCAATCACCTTCCGGGCGCCCCAAAGGCAAATTCGACATTGAACTGGGCAATGGTGCTGTCGGACGGGAGCAGCCTGACGGATTCCCGGCATGCTACGCGTTTGCATTGGGCAAAACTGCTCCTGCTTACGCTGGTTGTGGTTCCGGCTAATCAGCGAATTCGTGCTGCCGGATCGATGGCCAATATACAAGCGTCGTTCAACTACCTTCTTTCGTGGATGAGTGAATGCGGTTACCACGCGCCGCACGAGCTGAAGCCTGATGCGGTGAGGTGCTTCATGGATCATGTCGCGCCGATCATCGCGGCGCGTTGTATCGATGCCGAGCTAAACCGCAACACTTTCTCGCGTGGACTATTCGTCATCGCGCATTTGTGGAACCAGCGACGCAGCCTGTTGCAGATGGGGATCGAGCCAATGACTGTTCACCCATTTGATGGAAAAACACCAGATGAGGTAGGGCGCGAGCTGTCGGCTAAGGTTAGCAAATGGGTACCACCTCTGCCGGATGAGGTTGCGCTGGCCGTGCTAAATAAGGCTGCCTGGTTCTTAGGAACTCCGGCCGACGACGTGCTGCGTTTAATGGATGTCTTTACCGACCCCCTGGCTGGTTCCACGGTAACTGTAAAGTCCGATATAAGAAGTGACTATACGCATAAGGCTGGTTTAAAAAACTGTGCCAGACATAAACGCGTTAGGCGTTTCCTCGACCGATTCGAGTTTGGAATCGTGGCCGGGGAAAGTCGGGCTTGGCATGAACCGATTCTGTCCAGTCACGCCGAGTCATCCCATGATGCTGAGTGCAGCAACGAAAAGTACGAAGGCAAGCGGCGCGTTGCGGATCTGTGGCAGGCGGTTCGAGACGCGGCAGCAATCATCGTTCAAGCGATGACAGGGATGCGTGCCTCAGAGCTGCTCAGCATAAAAGCGGGAATTGATAAACGCAGTCAATTGCCATCGGAGGTGCGAATTGAACTGAGTCTGACTGGCTTGTACGAGTGGTTTGTAGTGCGCAGTATCATTTCGAAAACGGAAGAAGGATCACCCCGCGAGGTAGACTGGGTGCTGGGCATGCGGCCAGCAGGAACGACCCAGATTCCCCTTGCTGTTAAGGCCCTTTGCATTGTGAACGCATTGCAGGCGCCCTGGGTCACGCAGGCACGCACTGACCACTTGTTCCTCTCGATCTCGCATGGCAAAGGGCTTCTACGTACTCATGCCGCTGCTAACTCGATTGGAGTTAAGAAACTGAATACGCACATGCAGCGTTTCATTATGAATTGGGTCGATCTAACCTGGCTTCCGGATCAGAGTGCGCATCACGTAACAGAATCGGACCTCGTGCCTTGGCGTGAAAGTCGTGGTGAGATCTTTCGTACGCATATGCTGCGAAAGACTTGGGCGCAGTTTGCTTTGGCATGTGATTCGCGATTGCTCCCCGCGATCCAGATGCAGTTTCACCACTTAAGCTTGGCGATGACGGAAGGTAGCTATATCGGGCGAAACCCTATGCTATTGGAAGCGCTTAATTCCGTGTCCGTGCAAAAACGAAATCTTTTGTTGTATGAGGCAGTTATAGGGAAGTCGCAGCTCGCAGGGCGAATGGGAGACCAGCTCGATTCGGCTTTAGGCGAGCTGCGTACCGAGGTCAGTAATCTTCCGAAGTCGGAAAAGTGGAGCCGAACAGTGGTCTGGGCGGATCGCAATGATCTGCGCATGTTTTTCTCTGCCCACGCGACCTGCTGCCCCACGCGTAACAGCGAAATGCGCTGCCATGATGTCTCAAAAACGCCGATATGGGTGCGATGGGCGCCGAATACTAGCACGCGGACGCCGGGCCTCTGCGCCGGCTGTGCATGCGCGATCATGGACAAGAGCCATGAGAAGTTCTGGTCCGACCGATACACTGAAAGTCAGCGCTCCTTGTTCGCAGCAAAAAATATAGGAATTGCGCATGGCTCGTTTCGCGAAATTCGCTTTCGCGCTGAGCAAGCTAGAGCAATTCTGAAACGATTTGGTGCTGACATCTCCGCGCTCGACCAAGTTGCCTTAGCCAGACTAGAGGTGCCATGCCCAAGGTAAAGCTATGCGCGCCCGCTCAGGACCCGATCGAGCGAGATTTCCTAGATGCGATCAGGCGTTTGAAGGACGGGCAGCCTCGTAACAAACAGCTAAAGATGCGCCAGGCGAAGGGGACACTCAAGGTTAATTTTTCTTCGGTGGCTCTGGAGGCGGGGCGTGCGCGAACGCTCATCGCACTTGCAAATGGGTGTAGATATCCTCGCGTGCGAGAACTGATTAAACAGACGGCTGCAGGCAGGACGGATTTGCCGACAACGCATAGTGAACTTATTGCGCGCCTCCGCATGGACAAGGCAGACTTGCAGGAGCAAGTGAAAAAATACAAATCCGAGGTACTGGCACATTTCACCGCCCGCGTGAAAGCGGAAGGTGAAGCTGTCAGGGAGAAGGAAACTGCGGCGCGCTTGCGGAAAGAAATTGCGCTCAAGGGAAAGCCATTGGGCATCGTGCAAAAGGATGTCTAGGGAGTCTGGCGATGGGGGAGCAGGTCAAAAGTTCGAGACTCTTTGTTCATGGAGTTACGGCGCCAAATTAAGTAAAAATCTTAATGCTCCACAAATAATTAGAGGCTGCGTACTTATAATTTCACCGCCATATAGCGGCTTATGCATATCTTGAGTAATTACTATTTTTAGTAGGGGAAAGTCAGAATGGTGACACGCATCGAAGCTTATAGTTACGAACTGACTCCGGAGTCGAGCGCGCCAGGCAGTGGCTGGTTGCTACGCTTACTGTTGGATGATCATGAGTTGGGGCGGCGTGTCTTTCCGCCTCTTGCTACCATTGCAGACGAGCAACTGGCACGGGTTGCCGCTCATGACGACGCATTGGCCCTGGTAACATCTTGGTTAGCATCTATACGGAAGCGCCCACCTACCATGCGGCCCAGACCGGCAGATGAAAGCGGCATGTATTTGATGATGCCTGATGATGAGCTTCTTTGTACGGTACTATCTACAGACAAAGGCCAGCCTTTTATTGTCGAATGGCCAAAAGACTCGAAGCTTGATTCGCCGGCTAAAAACGAGTTGCCCGCTTCGAAAAGCTGACCGCCGAGTCCGAGAGTTAAGGGGGGGGGGCTTTGCCACAGAGTAACAAAGTTACGGGTGATCTCCAATTAGAGGGTCGGCCGGGATTCGTGTAAAAATACCCAAAGTATGCTGTAACTGCCTAATTTATTGGGGAATTTTCGTTTTGTGGTTGCTCGACGGCAGCTGGAGTGGCGCTAGGCTGGCTAGTTATATTCTCGTCAATCGGCAAGCCCTCATCTACCTCTGTTCGAAGGTTCATCGGGAAATGTTTCGCTTCATATTTCTGAACGAGGTCCGCCAAAATCCCTAGGCGACGTCCTTCTGAAGTTCCAGTTTTTGCTGACATAAGTACATCTATTTCTTTGAGTGCCGCAGCATAATTGTCAGGTGTTGCAATAAGCTGATTTTCCATGTCTGTGTAGCTCCAGATCACACCTACTTCTATGTCTTGGTCTTGGCGGGCGTCGACGTGATAGTGGCCGAGGTGCCGACGGAACTCCGGGTTACGGGCCGAAGACTTTTGTCGTCAACTCAGTTCGGATAAAACAGTCAAAGCGACAAACTCACAGCCCACCCGGCAATGCCACAACCCGCTACGACGAGCCAAGGAGCCAACTTCCAAAACACCAGTGCAACGAAGGCAACCACAGCGATACCGAAGTCTCGGGGTTCGTGAATTGCGCTGGTCCAGACCGGATGATACAGCGCGGCCAACAGTAGGCCAACGACTGCCGCATTGATACCCATTATGGCCGCTTGCGTGCGCAGATTGCCGCGTAGCTGCTCCCAAAAAGGCAATGCCCCCGCCACCAGTAGGAAGGATGGTGCGAAGATCGCCAGCAGGCAGACAAGAGCGCCTGGCAAACCCGAAGGGGCGACGTTCATGGAAGCGCCTAGGAAGGCCGCAAAGGTAAATAGCGGGCCAGGAACTGCCTGCGCTGCCCCGTAGCCTGCAAGGAAGACGTCATTGCTGACCCACCCCGGCGTCACGACGGCAGTCTGAAGCAACGGCAGCACGACATGGCCTCCACCGAAGACTAGTGCACCTGACAAGAAGAATGCGTTCACATCAGCGATTGCTTGGTAAGGTAGTAGCGCGGTCAGCATGGGCAAGCCAACCAGCAGGCCGAAGAAAAGCGTTAACCAAAGCACACCGGCACGACGGCTGATAGTGATGGGCTGCGGCAAATGGTCACCGGCAGATTCCGGTTTGAACAGTAGCAGCCCTACGATGCCCGCCATAGCGATGATGCCCACCTGTCCAAGAGCGGATGGCATAAGCAAGGCGATGCAGTCAGCAACCACCATGATCGTAACGCGTGGCATGTCTGTGCACAGATTCCTCGCCATCCCCCAAACCGCCTGCGCGACTACTGCGACAGCCACCACCTTCAGGCCGTGTAGTGCGCCGACAGGGATCGTTGTGCCGTGGCTTGAAATGCCGAAGGCAAAGAGGATCAGGCCGGTGGCCGACGGCAGGGTGAACCCAGCCCATGCGGCGAGCGCGCCACTGTAGCCGTTGCGCGAGAAGCCCAAGGCCATGCCTACTTGGCTGCTGGCTGGCCCCGGCAGGAACTGGCAAAGCGCTACGAGATCGGCATATCTTCGTTCGCTCACCCAGCGCCGTCGATTGACGAATTCATCGCGGAAGTAGCCGAGGTGCGCAATCGGGCCACCAAAGGAAGTCAGGCCGAGGCGTAGGAACACCAGAAAGACGCCCCACGCGTTTTCGTTTCGGTCGCCGCGTTGAGTGACTGGCTCCATTGGCTTGCTTGTCTTCATCATGGTTGGCGACCTGGGTTGAGTCGCTGATTGGTAAGTGCAGGTATGATCTGCGTTGGTTTTTTTATTTCGTCGCACCGCTGCAGCGATATCTCCAGCATGATCGATGGAACGGAGCTGGATAAAGGCGGAAATGACACATAAGCCGAAAAGTAATAAGAGATGAACTCCTTATGCGCCCTGTGAATTTACGGCTGACGCAATTTCTGCCCTATGCTTGGCGAGGTATCTTTCATCTCGGGCTTTGCGCGCTTCAGTAATCCTGTCCATTTGCTCTTGCATGCAAGCGTCCCGGTTCCACTCACCTTCCGCCGGTTCCTCAATTGGCAATCCAGCGTGTTTGCGAAGCTGTTTCGCGAGATCAGAAATGGCCAAGCCAAGTTCGGCATAACCAAAGCGCCGCGCCCAGAAAAATTCGATAAATTTCGGCTGGTCATCAAATTCCCATGCGCCGGAGATGTGATTGTTCAACTGCTCGATACGATACGGCAGATTCAAAATGCCGTACATTAGCCCCTGCGGTAGCACTTTCCAATCTACGCCCAGAGCCAGAGGGTCAAACGTCGGCGTTTCTATGGTCGTCTCATAGGTTTCGCCGTCCTGAGCGGCTGGTCGCCCTTCACTGGTGCCATCGTCTAACGACACATGCAGGCATTCGTTGGCCAACCTATCCAGATGAGCAACGACAAGGATGGCTAGGTAGCCTGACTCCTTTTCGACGCGCCGAAGTTCGCGTTTGTCCTCCCTGCGGGTCGTCATGTAGCCGCCCAGGAATACCCCGCCAAGACCGGCGCCGGCCGCGATCAGGCTCTGCATGATGCTCCATTTATCAACCACTGTGTTTTCCCTTCCATCGATGACGAACACCTTGTCAAAGGCGTGGCCGCCACTCAAAGCGATTAATCAGGTTGAGCCGTTGCAGCCGGAAGCATCTAGTGTTGGGCGTCGGTCTGCCAGCAAGCTGCATTGGTCGAGTGTGTATTTGCGACCTAGGATCTGCATGTATCCAGAATACAGTAAGCCCGCATGAGGCGGGCCCCTTTTGGATTTCAGGTAGTATGCTAAGCGGCAGATGTTCAATTTTATCGAAATTCACGTTCCGTGAAGATATGATAATTCTGAACGCTTAGCTTTTCGTGGGTGCGGCAGGCGCTGCCGCAATCTTGTCTAGGTAAGCGCGCAACTGCTCTCCGATCTGTTCCTGTGCTGCTGCTCTTGCGTTGGCCTGTGCCAGTTGGATTTCCAGTTCGCGGGTGCGTGCACGCGCGGGCTCGATCTCAGCGTTTGCAGTTTTCAGTTGCTCAGCAAGTAGCTCGACTTCGGCAATCTTACTCGCAAGTTGCCGTTCAATGTCCTCAACGCTTTGCTGCAGCGCTTGCATCTGCTCGATCTTCTGCTCCAGCTTGCGGCCATTTGTGAGTTGTTCGTAGAGTGACTGCTTGGTATGGGCCAACTCGGCGACCAGGCGCGCGCCTTCCTGATTGAGCCTCGTCACTTCTTCTTGCTTGGCTGCGCTGGCGAGCTGCTGGCGCCGCAGTTCAGTCTGCGCTTGTTGTACTTGCTCCTCATGACGGCGCTGATCCTGTTCCCGCTGATCCTTCACCGACTGGCGATAATGTTCTAGAGCGTCGCGAGCATGCGTATGCTTGTCTTCGAGCGACTTTCGATGCTGCTCATTTTCGGCCAGCCGCTCCTTCAAGTCTGTCACTTGCTGTTCGGCAGTATGTCTAGCGATCGTTTCAAATTGATGTGCTGCTTGCGTCCTGGCATGGCTGGCTGTCTCTGCGTTCAGTCGGGCCTCCAAGGTGTAGAAGGCTTCTCGCAAAGCGCTTAACTCACTTTCCAGGGCATTTCTGGCTTGAGCCTGCTCCAGCTCGCGAGTAGCCAGCTGCTCTTTCGCATGAGCGACGCTGGCGTGCGCCTCTTCCTGTAGCCTGCCGGCGAGGCGTTCGACCAGATCCAGCAGTGCCTCGCTGATTGATGCCTTCTGAGGGCCGTTGCCGTCCTCCTCTTCGAGTTCCTTAAGGTACTTATGGATGGTGGTTTTGGAGCCGGTATTGCCCAGAGCCATGCGCACGGCATCGATGGACGGATATTGCGATTGGGCGATCAGGCTGTCGCGAGCCCTTTTTACATCCGATTTATACAGTCCTGACCGGGCCATACCGCCTCCATTAAATTTGATACTGTAATACATACCATGTATATACGTACTAATATTACTCGAATATTTGAATCGTTGGCTTTCGAATTTAATGCAGGATAATGTACCATTATCCGGTATCAGCACGATCTTTCCGGTTTTTTTACCTCGCCGCCGCACACTTCGCCCTTATGAGCAATCTTGACACCTATCTAGCCGCCGCCTTCAGGGATAACACCCGCAAGAGCTATCAATCGGCCGTACGCCACTTCGAGGTTGAATGGGGCGGGTTTCTGCCGGCGACACCCGATAGCGTTGCTCGATACCTGGCCGATCATGGTGAGTCGCTGTCAGTCAACACGTTGCGGCAGCGGCTGGCGGCCCTGGCGCAATGGCACGTCGACCAAGGTTTTCCTGATCCGACAAAGACTCCAATGGTGCGCCAGGTAATGCGGGGAATTCAGACTCTTCGCCCGGCGCAGGAGAAGCGCGCCAAGCCGTTGCAGCTCAATCAGCTTAATCAGGTGGACAGCTGGCTGATAGACGCCGCTCAGAGAGCAACAGAGGCGAACGACGCATCCGTGGCCTTGCGTCGCCTCCGCGACCGCGCGCTATTCCTGTTGGGTTTCTGGCGCGGCTTTCGGGGCGATGAGCTGACCCGCTTGCGGATCGAGCATATTGCCATTACGCCGGGCGAAGGCATGACCTGCTACCTTCCGCACACCAAGGGTGATCGGCAGCTCAAAGGCGGCACTTTTAAAGCACCCATGCTCTCCCGCCTGTGCCCTGTTACTGCCTACCTGGATTGGATCGCAGCGGCGCGTCTCGACAGCGGACCGGTATTCCGCCCTATCGACCGCTGGGGGCATCTCGGCGACGGTCCGCTTCATATCGATAGCCTGGTGCCGCTCTTGCGAGGCATACTTCAAGAAGCCGGCGTCGAAGCGGCAGAGCTCTATAGCGCGCACTCCCTCCGGCGCGGCTTCGCCAGCTGGGCGACCGCCAATGGGTGGGATCTAAAGACATTAATGGAGCACGTCGGCTGGAAAAATGCCCAGTCGGCCATGCGCTATATCGACACCGACGATCCATTTAACCGTCGGCGTATCGAGCGGTCGATTACTGATTCTTGACGACCGGACCGCCATATATTTTGAGCCAAGCGATGCCAAGAAGGCCTGAACATAGCGAAGCTAAAAGAATGGCCATCTTTGAAGCACTTACAAGCTCAGCGCTTCCATTGAACGCGAGGTTGGTGATAAAGATGGACATGGTGAATCCGATGCCGCCCAGCATACCGGCGCCAACCACGTGGCGCCAGCCCAAATCCGGTGGCAGCTTGCAAACGCCGATCGTCACGGCCAAAAAGCACATCAGTGAAATCCCCAAGGGCTTGCCGATCACCAGTCCTCCCAAAATGCCCAAGCTATTTACTGACACAAGTTGATGCGCCCAATCTGGTGCAATTGCCACGCCAGTGTTGGCAAGCGCAAAAACAGGAAGAATGAAGAACGCAACTGGACGGTGCAGGAAATGCTCCAGCCGATGTGACGGCGAACTCGTATCTTCCTGTTTGGTCGAGAATGGAATTGCAAAAGCCAGGAGCACACCTGCGATTGTCGCGTGCACGCCAGACTTGAGCATCAGAAACCACATCAGGGCGCCGACGATGAGGTAAGGCGTCAACGCCCTCACGCGAAGAAAACGGTTCATGGCAAGGAGGAGCGTAAACACGGCGGCCGCTGCGAACAGATAGGCAAAAGAGACCTGCGCGGTATAGAAGACCGCGATGACGATGATCGCGCCGAGATCATCCATCACCGCAAGCGCGGCGAGAAATACCTTTAGTGACGACGGTACCCGGCTTCCCATAAGTGCAAGCGCCCCAAGGGCGAATGCGATATCTGTCGCCATCGGGATCCCCATGCCGGCGCGCGTTGGCGCGTTTCCATTCAAACTGAAATGGATCAATGCGGGTACGCAGATTCCTCCGATAGCGGCAAAAATCGGGAGCAACGCGCTTTTCAAACTCGACAGCTCTCCGCAGTACAGCTCACGTTCGAGTTCGAGGCCGATCAGGAGAAAAAAAACAGCCATCAAGCCGTCATTGACCCACTCCTCAACGCTTAACCCGGCCAGTTGGAAGTGCCACAAACGCAGATAGTCCTCGCCGATTGGCAGATTTGCCAAGGCAAGTGAAAAGATGGTGCATGCGATCAGCAAGACGCCGCTTGCCTTTTCGGACTCGAAAAAAGAATTGAATGTGTTCGTGATGAATGATGTCATTGGGCGTGAGAAAACTGCGTGGCGGCCCGACCATCGCAATTGCCTGCCCACACACCATTGTGCGAACACCCTGGCCGAGTATACCGGATTCGGCCATCGTCAGAGAAGGCCGACGGCCGGTGAAAGACCGGCCAAAACGGAAATTTTGTATAGATCGATAAAAGTTGTTATGATTGAGGCCGAAATACGGAGATGGCATTCCTCCGCTAACCGCCTCCGACAGTATGTCGGCAGCTGATGATGCCTACAGTGTACCCTGGTCATAGGGAGCTGTAGGCGTTCGCGCAGCTTTCGTGGTTGACCAGGTTTTTTAGAACAACAACCTGGGTCACATGAAAAACGCCAAACATTCCGAGCCGATCGATCTGCTACCCTACATCGGCAAGTGGTCTATCCTGGCCATCGTCGTCGCTATCCTCGCGGGTAGCGCTTCCGCCGCCTTTCTCTACCTACTCGATATGGCGACCGATTGGCGCGTCGCCCATCCGGCAATCATTTGGCTCTTGCCCTTGGCCGGGTTTGCGGTCGGATGGATCTATCTGCGCCTGGGTAAAACCGTCGAAGCCGGCAACAATCTCATTATCGATGAGATTCACGCCCCCAAGAAAGTGATCCCGTTGCGCATGGCCCCCCTCGTCCTGGGCGGCACCATCGTCTCGCATCTCTTCGGCGCGTCGGTTGGGCGTGAAGGCACGGCTGTGCAAATGGGAGGCGCGCTCGCGGACCAGCTGACGCATCTGTTCCGCATGGGGCAGCCTGAACGGCGTCTTTTGATCATGGCCGGCATGAGCGCCGGATTCGCTTCGGTGTTCGGCACGCCACTGGCCGGCGCACTTTTTGGCCTGGAGGTGCTAGCGATCGGGTGCATGCGATACGACGCGATATTGCCCTGCATGCTCGCGGCAATCGTCGCTGACCAAGTCGGGCAGCTCTTGGGAATTCATCATACCCACTACGCGGCTGGCTCAATTCCAGAACTTACTGCGGGCTCGCTGGCACTCACATTCATTGCGGGGATCGTCTTTGGTGTTGCCGGCATGTTGTTCGCGAACGCCACGCACGGGCTCTCAGATTTCATGAAGCGGCACGTGACTTATCCGCCTTTACGTCCCTTGATTGGAGGTGCCGTTGTCGCTACTGCTGTCTGGGCGATTGGGACACATCGCTACATCGGACTGGGTATCCCTGTCATCGTGGAGTCGTTCGTCCACCAACTCCCATGGTGGGATTTCCTCGGCAAGGCCGCATTTACCATCACCTCCCTCGGCGCAGGCTTCAAAGGCGGCGAGGTCACACCACTGTTTTATATAGGCGCTACACTTGGCAACGCGCTGGCGCCGCTACTGCACTTGCCATTTGCGATGCTCGCCGCGATTGGATTTGTCGCTGTATTCTCGGGTGCTGCCAACGTCCCGATCGCATCAACGGTCATGGCGATCGAATTGTTCGGTTCGGAAATCGGTCCTTACGCGGCCATCGCTTGCGTTGTGAGCTATCTTTTCTCCGGTCATACCGGCATCTATCGCGCGCAGCGCGTCGGTCACGCAAAACATCACCGGCATATCCCTGAAGGGATGAAACTCGGTGACTTGCCCAGTTACCTTCGTCAGCTTAGAAAAAAACACGACCATGACGATTCCACGCACTGAGGCCATAGATAATGACAAAACGAAATCGAGCATTGCGCCATAAGCGTTTGGGCAAACAGAAAGTCGAAGCCTACGAGCCCGCATCCGGCCGTCGGCCCGCACCTTCACTCACATCGAGCCGGCGCCTACCTGTTCATACACGTCGAATATCAAATCGGTGCTCAAGCCTTGTGGCCACACCTATGTCATGAAGCCGTCACGTTAATTCGATATTATTTGAAATGTCGTAATTTTTGAGGTATGATAATTCGATAATTGCTGAATAATGGAAGCAACTCGTATGGATACCAAAGAAGTTGTGATGGCACTGGCTGCCATCGCGCAAGAAAGCCGGCTGGCCATTTTTCGGCTGCTGGTGCAAATCGGCCCGGACGGCATGGCCGCTACCAAGATCGCCGAGCAGCTCAATATTGCACCGTCCTCACTGTCGTTTCATTTAAAGGAGCTCACGCACGCCAGGTTGATTACCTCGCGCAGCGAAGGACGCTTCGTGATCTATTCGGCCGACGTCGTGGTCATGAACGGGCTCATTGGCTATCTGACCGAAAACTGCTGCGGCGGCGTTCCTTGCGGCCCTGCTGCCTGCGACACCCAACCCACATCTACCTGAACTGGAGAATTCCAATGCAAGAGAAAGTCTACAACGTATTGTTCCTCTGCACCGGCAACTCGGCGCGCAGCATCATGGCCGAAGCCTTGGTGACGACGATGGGCAAAGGTCGCTTCAAAGGATTCTCGGCCGGCAGCCACCCCGGTGGAGCCGTCAATCCTTTCGCCATCGAGCAGGTGGCCAATACCGGCTATCCGATTATCGACCTGCGTAGTAAAAGCTGGGATGAGTTTGGTACCCCTGACGCGCCGCATATGGACTTCATCTTTACGGTATGCGACAACGCCGCAGGCGAGACCTGCCCGTACTGGCCCGGCCATCCTATGTCGGCGCATTGGGGCTTTGAAGATCCGGCCGCAGTCGTCGGGACCGACGAAGAAAAGCGCGCGGCGTTCCAGCGCATCTTCCGTCAGATCACGGCCCGCATGAACATTTTCGTCAGCCTGCCGCTGCACATGCTGGAAAAGAACGCCATCCAGCGTGAAATCCAAGCCATCGGCGAAACGTCCGTCTAATCTCCCACCTTACGCTTACCATGAATATCTTGTTTCTCTGCACCGGCAACTCGTGCCGTTCCGTCCTGTCCGAAGCAACTTTCAACCATCTGGCCCCGGTCGGACTGAAAGCGATCAGCGCCGGCAGCCAACCAGCCGGCAAGCTGCATCCCCGCGCCGCGGAGCTGTTGCACAGTAAGGGGATTTCCACCGAAGGCTACTACAGCAAATCGTGGAATGACCTGCCTGTGACGCCCGATATTGTGGTGACCGTCTGCGGCAGCGCGGCCGGCGAAACCTGCCCGGCCTATCTGGGCCCGGTGCTGCGTACCCATTGGGGCGTGGACGATCCCGGTCACGTCGTGGGCACAGAGGAGGAGATCAATGCCGCGTTTGAACAGACCTACCGCATCATTCGCGCGCGCATTGAAGCGTTCCTGGCGCTGCCGCTGGCGGGGCTGGCCAACGACAGAGCCCAGCTAAAGGCCGAGCTCGACAAGATCGGCACCATCCTGGCCTGAGCCAGGCCACTTGCCATTGCCACCCACCGGCCTTCGATGGCCGGTTTTCGATATTGACCTTTGATACTATTCACAAGGACTAGCCGTGCTTATCGCATTTCTGATCTTCCTCGCCACCTTGATCCTCGTCATCTGGCAACCGCGCGGCCTGGGCATCGGCTGGAGCGCATCCGCCGGCGCCATCGCCGCGCTGCTGGCCGGCGTGATCCACACCGCCGATATCCCGGTGGTCTGGCACATCGTCTGGAACGCGACCGGCACCTTTGTGGCGGTGATCATCATCAGCCTGCTGCTGGACAAGGCGGGCTTCTTCGAGTGGGCGGCATTGCACGTGGCACGCTGGGGCCGAGGAAGCGGTAGGCGCCTGTTTGTGCTGCTGGTCCTGTTGGGCGCCGCAGTAGCCGCATTGTTCGCCAACGATGGCGCGGCGCTGATCCTCACTCCAATTGTCATCGCCATGCTCCGGGCGCTGCGCTTCTCGGCCAAGGCGACGCTGGCCTTCGTGATGGCCGCCGGCTTCATCGCCGACACGGCCAGCCTACCGCTGGTGGTGTCGAATCTGGTCAACATCGTGTCGGCCGACTATTTCAAGATCGGCTTTGCGCGCTACGCCGCCGTCATGGTGCCGGTCGACCTGGTGGCCGTGGCGGCGACGTTGGCCGCTTTGATGTGGTTCTTCCGCAAGGACATCCCAGCCAACTACGACCTGGCGCAATTGAAAGCGCCGGCGGAAGCGATCCATGACCGTGCCACATTCATCACCGGTTGGTGGGTGTTGGGCTTGCTGCTGGTAGGCTTCTTCTGGTTGGAGCAACTGGGCGTGCCGATCAGCGCCGTCGCGGCGGTGGGCGCTGTGTTCCTGTTGGTGGTAGCCGCGCGGGGCCACAAGATCTCGACGCGCGAGGTCCTGGGCAACGCGCCTTGGCAGGTCGTGGTCTTCTCGCTGGGCATGTATCTGGTCGTCTACGGATTGCGCAATGCGGGCCTCACCGACTTCCTGACCGGCGTGCTCAACGAATGTGCGACCTACGGCGTATGGGGCGCCGCACTCGGTACCGGCTTCATTACCGCGATCTTGTCGTCGATCATGAACAACATGCCGACTGTGCTAATCGGGGCGTTGTCGATCGATGCGACCACGTCGCAAGGCGTGGTGCGCGAGGCGATGATCTACGCCAACGTCATCGGCAGCGATCTTGGTCCGAAGATCACGCCGATCGGAAGCCTGGCCACACTGCTCTGGCTACACGTCCTGGCCAGCAAGGACATCCACATCTCCTGGGGTTACTATTTCCGTGTCGGCATCGTGTTAACCTTGCCGGTGCTGTTGATCACCTTGGCCGCGCTGGCGCTGCGTCTGGCTTAATGAAGGAACTAACATGACCGTCACCATTTATCACAACCCGGATTGCGGCACGTCGCGCAATACGCTTGCCCTGATACGCAACGCCGGCATTGAGCCTGTTGTCATCGAATACCTGAAGCATCCGCCAGATCAGGCCAAGCTGGTCGATTTGATCGTCCGGGCCGGGCTCAGCGTCCACGACGCAATCCGTCAGAAAGGCACACCCTACCTTGAGTTGGGTCTTGATTCACCAACGAAAACAAAAGTGGAATTGCTCGACGCAATGGTGGCGCACCCGATCCTGATCAATCGGCCGTTCGTCGTCACGCCGCTGGGCGTGCGTCTGTGCCGGCCGTCTGAGCTGGTGCTGGACATTCTGCCGCAGCCACAACGCGGCGCCTTCACCAAAGAAGATGGCGAGCGTGTGATTGACGAAAATGGGGAGCGCGTCAAGCATGGATAAGATTGCAAACCTGCCCAATATCACACCCGATCAGCTTGACATGCCGAGAATGGACAAGCTCGCCCAAGTTGGCGCAATGGACCATCCGCCGCGCATTCTTATGCTTTACGGCTCGCTGCGTGAGCGCTCGTTCAGCCGGTTCTTGACCGAGGAGGCGGCACGGATCTTGGAGCACTTCGGCGCCGAGGTGAAGATATTCGATCCGATGGAGCTCCCGATGGCCGGCAGCGTGCCGGAAGACCATCCGAAAGTCGTCGAACTGCGCGAGCTTTGCCTATGGTCTGAGGGTCAGGTCTGGTGCAGCCCGGAGCGCCATGGCGCCATCACGGCCGTGATGAAAAACCAGATCGACTGGATTCCATTGGAGATGGGCGCGATCCGCCCAAGCCAGGGCCGCACGCTAGCCGTGATGCAGGTCTGCGGCGGTTCGCAGTCCTTCAATGTGGTCAACACGCTGCGGCTGTTAGGCCGCTGGATGCGGATGTTCACCATCCCGAATCAGTCCTCGGTGCCGATGGCCTATAAGGAGTTTGACGACGCCGGCCGCATGCGCCAGTCAGGCTACTACGACCGGGTGGTCGACGTGATGGAGGAGTTGTTTAAGATGACTTTGCTGCTGCGGGGCCGGACTGACTATCTCACCGATCGCTACAGCGAGCGAAATGAACGCGCGTTAAAGGCGATCGACCGGCACATCCAGCGCATCTAAAGTTTGCACTCCCTCAGCACCTTTCGATACAGGTGCATGAACTGGCTCACTAAGCCCCAAGAGCGCACTGTTGGCTTATTGGTGTTGATTTGCACCTAAAACTGACCCACTAAGCCACATAATTTGCATCGGAAATTGACCCACGTTTAGCACACAATCCTACTAATCTGAATGAGTAGGAGATCGGAGTGATTGACGTGGCACTATTAGGAATTATCAGGCGCTGGCATCTTCGCGACCAAGTCCCATTAAGGGAAATCGCGAGGCGCCTCGGCATCTCCCGTAATACCGTCCGGCGCTACCTACGCTCGGAAACGACCGAACCCACCTATGCAGAGCGCCAATCGGCTAGCGCAATTGACCCATACGCCTTTCAGCTCGCAGGCTGGCTCAAGACGGAGGCGGCCAAATCACGCAAGCAACGGCGCAGCCTAAAACAGCTTCATGAAGATCTATCGGAGTTGGGGTTCAAAAGGTCTTACGACCGAGTGGCGGCGTTCGCCAGGCAATGGAGGGAGGGTCAAACGGAGTGGGTCAATTCGGCGCGCAAACGAACACCGGGAGGCACCGTTAGCTTGATTTGAGCGGATAGCTCCTCAAGTAATTTGCTCCTAGTGCACGAAGCGTGGCCTGTACCTATGGCCGTCTGTTGCCGCTAAGGGGAACTTCTTGTGATTTTTTACCCATTGGATATCCGGGTTGTCCGTCGTGGACGTTGGTGATTGCGACGTGGATTGGGTGAAGAGGAATACATCGGCCGTCTGCTAAGAGCGAGGGCATCCGCTGATGCAGCTGTAAGTCTGATGTCTGCTTAAATGTGTTTATGAACATGTCAACCCGCCTATTTTGATGCGCCCCCCATTGCCTCAAGGGCTGTCTTAAGGGCGTGAACAACCCAACTCCACATAATTGACGCCAACCCGCACGGGTTCGACTACGAAGCGTGGCTGCTCGAGCAGGGTGTGCGCGCCACCGGCTACGTGCGCGCCGACCGCGCCAATGGCAGGCGCGACGCATTCGTGGCCAGCGCCAACAACCTCATCGAACGCAGCCGCGCGGGGTTGCGGGCGCGGATCGAACAGGCCCTCGATGGCAGGCAGTACGCCGGCGTGATCGTGGCGCTGGTGGTGGGCGACCAGCGCGGCATCGGCCAATCGGACTGGCAGGTGTTCAACCGCACCGGCATCGGCCACCTGGTCAGTATCAGCGGCCTGCATATCACGATGGTGGCCGGCTTGTTCGCTTGGGTGGCGCATACCTCGTGGCGGCACTCGTTTTTCACCGGCGCCCAGTTGCCGCTGCTGCTGCCGGCGCAAAAGGTGGCGGCACTGGTGGGGGCAGTCAGCGCGCTGCTGTACGTGCTGCTGGCCGGCTTTGGCGTGCCGGCGCAGCGCACGCTGTACATGTTGATCGTGGTGGCGGTGGCACTGTGGTGCAACCGGCTGTCCGACTTTTCACACGTGCTGTGCACGGCGCTGGGCGTAGTGGTGGTGATCGATCCGTGGGCCGTGTTGTGGCCGGGGTTCTGGCTGTCGTTCGGCGCGGTGGCGGTGATCGTGTATGCCACGGCCGGGCGCACCACGGCGCGGCCGGCGCGGACTCGAACCGGTACGGAACAATCCGGCTGGGAACGGTCCGATAGGGATCACTCCAGCCTGGACCAGCCGCCCGGCACGCCTGCCACGCGCATGCTGGTGTGGCTGAAGCAATGGTGGCCGGCGTTAAAACTGGGCGCCCATACCCAGTATGCCGTCACGCTCGGCTTGCTGCCGCTGACCATGCTGCTGTTCTCGCAAGTGTCGCTCATCAGCCCGGTGGCCAATGCGGTGGCGATACCCTTGATCAGCCTGGTGATCACGCCGCTGGCACTGGCCGGCAGCATGTTGCCGAGCGTGCTGGGCACGCCGTTGCTGGTGTTGGCGCACTGGTTGGTGGAGTGGCTGGCCGCGTGCCTGGCGTGGTTCAGCGGACTGCGTTACGCGGTGTGGACCGCGCCGGCGCCGCCGTGGTGGCTGTTCTGCTTTGCCATGTTCGGCACGTTGTGGCTGCTGGCGCCGCGCGGCTGGCCAGTGCGCTGGCTGGGGCTCGCCACGTGGATACCGCTGCTGGCGGCGCAGTCCACGCACCCGGCGCCCGGTCGCATGACCGTGACCGCATTCGACGTGGGGCAGGGCATGGCGCTGCTGGTCGAGACCAGCAGCCACCGGCTGCTGTACGACACCGGGCCCACTTACGGGCCCGACAGCAACGCCGGCGGGCGCGTGCTGGTGCCGTACTTGCGGGCGCGTGGCATAGCCAGGCTCGATGGCGTGGTGGTCAGTCACAGCGATGTCGATCATGCGGGCGGCGCGCTGACGGTGCTCGACAACGTGCGAGCCGACTGGGTGCTGTCCTCGCTGGCGCCCGGCCATCCGATCGCCAGGGCAGCGCGCCAGCATGTGTCGTGCGCGGCCGGCCAGCAGTGGACCTGGGACGGCGTGCTGTTCGAGGTGCTGCACCCGCTGGCCGCCAGTCGCAGCGACGCAGCCATCAAATCGAATGCGCGCAGTTGCGTGCTGCGCATCACCGCAAGTGGCAAGTCGGTGCTGTTGGCCGGCGATATCGAAGCGACGCAAGAGGCGCGGCTGGTGCAACAGGAAGGCGGCCGGCTGCGCGCCGACGTGCTGCTGGCGCCGCACCACGGCAGCGGCACCAGCAGCACCCCGGCGTTTTTGCAGGCGGTGCTGCCGCAGGCCGCGATCTTCCAGGTCGGCCACCGCAATCGCTACGGCCATCCGAAAAAAGAGGTCTACCAGCGCTACGGCGACCTCGGCATCGAACGCCTGCGCACCGACCGCACCGGCGCGCTGACCATCGAGGTGGGTGCCAGCATCGAGATTCGGCGCTTTCGGTACACCGATGCACGCTACTGGCACGACCAGCCATGAACACTGCTATGGCCGGGCCGAGTACAGCGCGTGGTGGGTCAGGATGAACAGCGTGCGCCCGTCCACGCCGCCGAACAGCAGTTGCAGCGGCCGTTCCGGGACGTCGATGCGTCCCACGGCGCGGCCGCTGGCGTCGTACACGAATACCTGGCCGTTGGCGACGTACACCCGGCCGTCCGGCCCGGCCGCCACGCTCTCGCCGCCGCGTGGCGCAAAGCGCTGCAGATCGGTCAATGCGCCGCCGACGCCAAGCAGCGCGGAGTACGTGACGTTTTCCGAGCCGTTGGCAAGGTACACGCGCGCGCCCGGTACGCCGATGGTCCAGCCATAGGTATCGAGCGCGTGCGAGAAGCGCCAGCCCAGGTGGTTGCCCGGTCCCTGCTGCCACACGCGATAGGCAGGCAGCGCCAGGCTGCCATCGGGCGAGACATACTCGCGCGCCTGCGGTGCGGCCACGTCCTGCGCGAACAGCTCGGCCAGGGTCGGGAAGCGGTCGCGCGCGGCGTCGTACCGGTCGCGGAACTCGCCGTTGACCCAGAAGCTGCCCGGCAGCGCGACGCGGGCGCTTGAGCGGTCACGCACCGGCGTGGCCGCGATTGGTTCGATGGCCTGTGGTGCGTCGGGCTTGAGGCTGTACACCGTGGCCTCTGGGCCGTCCGAGGACAGCACCAGCAGGTGGCCCGAGCGGTCCACCGCCAGGTTGACCGGATCGAGCGGTGCATCGGCAACGATCGAGAGCCCTTCCTGCGCAGACCAGCCATGGATGCGGTGGGCCGGCCGGTCGATGAAATAGAGTTTGCCGGCCGCATCGACCGCGCCGCCGCCCAGCGCCTGGAAGTCGCCCGCCAGGCGCGTGACCGGCGCGAGGGCAGGCGTGCCGGCCGCAATCGGTGCATCGGTGATGTCGAGCACGGCGAACTCGCGCTCGCGCACCTCGGTGCCGCGCGTGACGTCGACGATGGCGTTGGCAAACGGGTACTTGCTGGCGCGGACAAAAGTGCCGCAGCCCGCGGTGTCGCACGTGGCGAAGCCGCTTTCGGCGTTCACGTGGACATTGCGGAACCGGATCCCGGTCGAGCCATACAGCTTGACTGCCGCTGGCGCCGGATGCACCGAACGGGTGACGCGGTAGGCGTGAAAATTGGCAAACAGGATGTCGCTTGAATTGCGCACTTCGAGCGCCACGGCGGTGCGGCTCTCGCCCGCTTCTTCCTCGGTCTGCGGCGCCAGGAACTCCCAGTTGCGCACGCGGTCGAGCACGATTTCGGCCCGTACATGGTGTTCGGCCGACATCTGGTACACGTAACCTGGCGTCGAGGTATTCGAGACATACAGCCCGGCCTGGGCGTACGTGTTCGGGGTCCACAGGCCGTTGAAGGTGCCGCCGCCACCGTCGGTGACCCACAGGCTCGCATATTGCGCGTCCCAGCGTTTTTTCGGATCGCTGTCGGCGGTGTGGTTGGCGTTGTAGGGATCAAAGCGGCTGCCGTCGGCCAGCGTGGTGCCGTGGCCGCCCATGAACTTGACGTCGTCAACCAGCGAGCGCTCGCCCGCGCGCCACAGCAGGGCGGTCGCGCGTGGATTGCTGCCGCCGGTGGCCAGGCCCAGCCCGGAAACGATGGCGTCGCCGCCGCGCGCGCTCCCGATCAGCGCCCTGGCCGGTCCCACGCCGCGATAGGCGGGCGTGTCCTCGGCCAGCATGATCTGGGTGCGGCCCGGGTGCAGGCCGATCAGCACCGTGTCGGGCCGCAGTTTGAGCGTGCCGGTCACGCGGTAGTAGCCCATCGGGAAGTACAGCACGCGGTGGCTGTCGATCGCCTTTTGCAGTGCGGCGGTCTCGTCGGTGGTGTTGTCGCCCTTGGCGCCGAGCGTGCGCACGTCGGTCCACTCCGCCACTGCGGGTAGCAGGCGCAGGGCGGGCGCGCGGCGGGCGGGCAGCGACGGCAGCGCCACGGCATCGACCCGCGTTGCGTAGTCGCCCGGCTGACCGGCGCCGGGCAGGGTGAGGCCGTAGGTAAACGACTTCATGCGATAGTGCGGCGCCGGGCCGGCCACGGTCTTGCCGCTGTCGCGGAACCGGGCGAACACCGGCGTGGCGCTGGCCACGGCGTTGTCGAAGCCGATCTGGGTATAGGCACTGCCTTCGTTGCTGATGATGATGCCAGCCCTGGAGACGTTTTCGAAGCGCACATCCTTGCCCCATAGCCAGTCGCCGTAGCCACGGTCGATCTCGATACCGACCGGGGTGTTGCGCATCACGGTGTTGACCAGGGTGAGCCCGGCCTCGTGCTCGCGGATGGCGGCGTCGCGCTGGCCGTCGAACACCGAGTCGAGCAAGGTGTACTGCCAGGCCGCCGACGTTTTTTCGGACAGGATGCCATAGCGGCCGCCGTAAAATCGCAGGTTGATGCCCACATTGCCGACCTGGTAAATCCCTGCCAGCGCCGAGCCCAGGTGGAAATCGATGTGCGCCAGGTAGACCATCTGCGCGGTGTGGAAGCGCACGGCGGTGGCCGCCGGATTGCCGGCGCCGATCTCGAAATCGACATTGGCGAGCGCCGAATAGAAGGTGCCGGAATTGGCGTCGGCAATGCGCGCATCGAACGGCACGCTGGTCGGCGGCGGCACCGGCACGCGGGCCGCATCGACACCCGCCACCGGCGCCGCGCCGCCCAGGTTGACCGGCACGACCGCGCCGGGCCGGTTACCGGTGAAGAAGACCATATTGCCAACGCCCTGCTGGAAACCGGGCGTGTTATCGGCCAGCACCAGCACGGGACGGGTTTTGCCCACTCCGAACAGCCGCACGCCCGGCCACATGAACAGCGTGCGCGTGAGCCGGTAGCGGCCCGCCGGCAGAAACACCATGCCGCCGCCAGGTTGCGCGGCCGCCTTGTCGAGCGCGGCCTGGATCGCCGCCGTGGCGTCGGCCACGCCGTCGCCGCGCGCGTGCACGGTGACGGCATCGGGTTCGGCAGGTGCGCTCTGGTACAGCGACACTGATGCCGGCGGTTGCGCTGGCGCGGCCAGCGCGCCGCCTGTCAACGTGGCGGCGCTTAGCCACAGTGTTGCTGCTGCCTTCATTACTGCGCGCGTGATGTTTGTAGGTGTACGTGCATCGATCATTTTGTCTCCCTGGTTACGGCATCAGGCGCTTGCGGCCTTGCGACAGGTGCCAGCGCATTGCCAACGCCGCGCCGTCCGCATCTTGCGCGCGGATCGCCTCGACGATGTCGTCATGTTCGTCCATCATGGCCTTGATCGCCTCGGGCGGGCGCGAGCGCGAGATATCGACGCCGGCGTGCATCACCTGCATCACCTGCGCCTGCAGCTGGTCGAGCACCTCGATGAAGGCGGCATTGGCGGTCGCTGCGGCGATCAGGCGGTGCAGCCGCCAGTCCTCGTCGTGCGCCGGCGCATTCGACAGCAACGCCGTGCGCAAGGCTTCGAGCGCCTTCTCGATGGCCGCCAGCTGCTGGCTCGAACGGCGCTGTGCCGCCAGTCGCGCGGCTTCCGCTTCGAGCACGAAGCGCACTTCGTACGTGCCGAGCGTGGTGGCCAGGCCGTCCATCGGCACGTGCGACCCCAGCCGCTCGGACGGGCGGCGCTTGACGAAGGAGCCGGCGCCCAGCCTGGTCTGCGTGATGCCGTCCGATGCCAGCCGCGCCAGCGCCTCGCGCACGATGGTGCGCGAGATGCCGAACTTCGCGGCCAGCGCCAGTTCCGAAGGCAGGCGGTCGCCGATCGCCATCTGGTCGTCCAGGATCAGCTGGACGATGCCCGCATAGGCGCGGTCGGCCAGCCTGCCCTCACCCGGCGCGGGGTGGTCTGCACCGTTGTCCATGATGTCAGATGACATGGCTCAGTACCATGACCAGCGCCAGGCCGACCACGGAAATCGTGGTTTCCAGCAGCGACCAGGTGCGGAAGGTGTCCGCCGTACTGGTGCCCACGTAGCTTTTCACCAGCCAGAAGCCGGGGTCGTTGACGTGGCTGAAGAACACCGATCCGGCGCCGATCGCCAGCACCACCAGCTCCGGCGAAACTCCGGACCCGGCCACCACGCCCGGCATGATGCCGACGGCAGTGATGGTGGCCACCGTGGCCGAACCGGCCGCCAGCCGTATCGCCACCGCCACCAGCCAGCCCAGCACCAGCGGCGAGATCGAATACATCAGCACCGTGCGCGCCAGCAGGTCGGACAGGCCGGCCGTCACCAGCACCTGCTTCAACGCGCCACCGGCGCCGATGGCCAGCAGGATGGCGCCGGCGGCGCCCATGGTTTCGTGCCACACCGCCTCCTGGATCGCCGCCTCGCGCAGCCGTTTGCCGAACAGCAGCGGCAGCGCCAGCAGGTTGGTCAAGAGCAGGGCGACGACCGGATTGCTGGCGGCGGCCAGCCAGGCCTCGCCGCGCATGCCGGGGATCATCTGGCCCAGTTCGCCGGTGGCGATCATCAGCACCGGCAGCAGCACGATCAGCAGCGACGGCAGCCGCGCCGGCGGCGCGATGACGAGATTGGTTTCGGTGGCGATCGGCGTGGCCAGCCGCACGCCGCGCGTGGTAAACCTGGCCAGCACCGGCCCGGCGATGACGGCGGTGGGAATCGCGATCAGTATGCCGTAGAACATGGTCAGGCCCAGGTTGGCGCCCAGCGCCTCGACCGCCAGCAGCGGTCCCGGATGCGGGGGCACCAGCGCGTGGACCACGCCCAGCCCGGCCAGCGCCGGCATGATCAGCCGTAGTTTGGCAGCGTCGCGGTCGGTGCCGCCCCGGCTGGCCATCTCTTCGGCTGCCGCCACCACGATCGGCAACAGCAGCACCAGGCCGGTCTCGAAGAACAATGGCAGGCCGACGATGATGGCGATGCCAAGCGTGGCCCAGGGCGCGGCGCGCACGCCGGTCAGCTGCAGCGCGCTCTTGGCCAGCGCAGCGGCCGCGCCCGATAAATGCAGCATGGCGCCGAGCGACAGGCCGAGCGCCACCACCAGGCCGGTGCCGCCGATGATGTCGCCCACGCCTTTTTGCACGGCCTTGGCAACCGCGGACAGCGGCAGGCCGGCCAGCAGGCCGACCGTAAAGGCGCCGCATAACAGTCCGATGAAAGGGTGCAGGCGGCCGCGGACGATCATCAACACGGCCAGCAGGATGCCGGTCAGCGCCGCGATGACCAGCTGCATGTCGTGGCCGATCATGACACGGTGCTTTCTTGCCGGCGCAGCGGTAGCGCCCCATGGCGGGGTACTTGTATGGTTTGCATTGTTGTCTCCTCGTCCCGTCGGTTTGCTGCCACCGAATTCGAGCGATCCGGTTGGACAGGTTTGCGGGCTGGACTTGAGTATGCGCGATGTTTTCGCTCAAAATCAAGCTAATCTTGTGGTCGAATTGAGAAACCTGTCGGACAGCATCGGTGAATGCGGCATGGCGCTGGCATCGCGTTAGAGCGTTTCCCCCACGCAGGGCAGGGCGTCCGCCATTACAATTGGCAGTCAACATAAAAACAAGCAACGGAGATCACCGGTGACCCAGCCCAAGCTTCATTTCGCCCACGCCAACAGCTACCCGGCCGGTGTATATCGCCAGCTGTTCGACCGCCTGGGCGAACATTTCGACGTGCAGGCGCTGGACATGCACGCCCACAACCCGCATTACCCGGTCACCGACTGCTGGCCGCACCTGGTAGATGAATACATTGCCGAGCTGGTGGCGCGCTACACCGAGCCGGTGATCCTGGTCGGCCATTCGCTCGGTGGCATGCTCAGTTTGCTGGTGGCGCACCAGCGGCCCGACCTGGTGCGCTGCGTGGTGATGCTCGATGCGCCGGTCGTGGCCGGCTGGCGCGCGCTGGTGTGGCGCCTGATCAAGCTGGTGGGCAAAGAGTACGACATGCCGCCGGCCAAGTTCTCCAGGCGCCGCCGGTTCGTGTGGCCCGATGCCGAGAGCGCCCATCAGCACTTTGCCGGCAAGGATATCTTTGCCGCCTGGGCGCCAGGCGTGCTGGCCGACTACATCGCCTGCGGCCTCAAGCCGCACCCGGAAGGCGTGCAACTGCGATTTACGCGCGACATCGAAACCAGGGTGTATGCCACCTTGCCGCACCACCTGGGCGGCATCCTGCGCCAGGGCCTGAAGGTACCGATCGGCTTCGTCGGCGGCGCCGATTCGTGGGAAACCAGCCAGTCGGGCCACCAGCATACGAAAGCGCTGGTGGGGCCGCATTTCCGCATCGTGCCTGGTGGCCATTTGTTTCCGATGGAGACGCCGCTGGTGGCGGCCGATGCGACCATCGCCATGATCGGCGAATTAATCGGCGGACAGTCTAAAAATGTGTTGAAGGCGGATGCTTTCGCGTAAAATCTCGTCCATTCGGCGCAGCCGCGCCCTCCCAGCACTCAGGATGACTTTGCGATGACGATTAAAAGCGATAAATGGATACGCCGCATGGCGCAAGAACACGGCATGATCGAGCCGTTCTTCCCGGACCAGGTGCGCATGGAAGAAGGCCGCAAGGTCATTTCCTATGGCACGTCGTCGTACGGCTACGACATCCGCTGCGCCGATGAATTCAAGGTCTTCACCAACATCAACAGCACCATCGTCGATCCGAAGAATTTCGATTCGAACTCGTTCGTCGATATCAAGAGCGACGTCTGCATCATCCCGCCGAACTCGTTCGCGCTGGCCCGCACCGTCGAATACTTCCGCATTCCGCGCAGCGTACTGACCGTGTGCCTCGGCAAATCGACCTATGCCCGCTGCGGCATCATCGTCAACGTCACTCCGTTCGAACCGGAATGGGAAGGCTATGTAACGCTGGAGTTCTCCAACACCACGCCGCTGCCAGCGAAGATCTACGCCGGCGAAGGCTGCGCGCAAGTGCTGTTCTTCGAAAGCGACGAGCTGTGCGACGTATCGTACAAGGACCGCAACGGCAAGTACCAGGGCCAGCACGGCGTGACATTGCCGCGCGCATAAGCTTCTTAACGTCGCTTTACATCGCTTTACATGACGCGGGCTTCGGCCCGCTTTTTATTTGCCGATACCTTCCTTAACAATACAGTTGAGGGAGCAAACATGGTATCAGCAGTGGGATCGAGTTCGGCAGCGGCAAGCGCCAGCAGCGTTTCGTCGGAAAGCAGCACCATCGCCAACCTGCAAAAGCAGATGCAGTCCCTGCAAAAGGATTTGACGCAAGCGAGCAAGGATACGTCGGAGGCAGGCCAGGCCCAAGCCAAGCTGTTGCAGACGCAGGTGGAAGCCATCGCGCAGCAGATCGCCCAATTACAGGCGCAGGCGGCGCAGAAGGCCCAGCAACAGCAGGCCGCAGCGGCCACGGCTGCCGATACCGCCACGACCGATACGGCAACCGGCACCAGCACCAGCACCAGCACCAGCACCAGCACCAGCACCAGCACCAGCGCCGCCAGGCCGCGCTACGACACCGTCGGTTCCATCATCGATACGACGGCGTGAAGGCTGGCCCGGCAGGGCGGGTCCGTCTTACCGGGCCACCCGCTCCATGATGCCGGCCATCAGCGCGCGGGACGCACGGTACAACGGCGCATGGCCGCGCAGCAGCACCTGCGCGCTGCGGCGATAGGCGGCGCTGCGAATCTCGGGCAGTCCGCCGGTCATGCGCGCTACCACGGTGGCGTCGAGGATGCCGGCCGGGTTCTCGATGCCCACTTCCACGTCGCCAAACTCGCCTCCGAGCACGGGCAGGCCGCGCGCTACCCGCTGCGCCACCGAACCAGGTACCAGGCAGGCCGCCGCCAAGCAGCAGCCACCTGACACCGCCATCGACGCGTGGCCCATTTGCGGCGTGAAGTAGCGCACGGCAATATTGCCGCTCGCCTGCGGCTGGCCGACGATGCAGATTTTCGGGATGGTCTCGCTGCGCGCCAGGTCGTCTTCGGTCATCGGGCTGCCGTCGCGGCGCTGCAAGCCCATGCGCAGGCCGGCCGTGACCCACAGGCGTTTCAGGGTTTGCTTGAAGATGGGATCGGCGTCGAGTTCGGCGATGGACTCGCGCGCAGTCTTGCCCAGCTCGGCCGCATCGCAGATCACCATCGGTACCGCCACATCCACGCACGACACCGAATAACCGTCGATCACATCGACTGCGCTGCCGGTGGGCAGCAGGCGCCCGGTCTTGGCGCCGACCGGCGACTGCATGAACAGGTCCACCGCAGGCCAGGCGCCATCGACGCCGGGAATCTCGGCGGCGACAAAGCTGCCGTCCGGCCTGGTTTGCATGCGCGAGACGGTGGTGACGCCAGTGTTGGTATTGCGGATCTGCAGGTCGGCTGCCGAGCTGACCATGCCGCTATCGAGCGCCCACAGTTGCAGGGCCGCCGACATATTGCCGCAATTGACGCTCCAGTCGATGGCGCCGTGGTTGTGCGCCAGCTGCGCCAGTGTGCTGACCAGTACGTCGCCATCGCCATCGCTGCTGCGTTCGATATCGGCAAAAAACACCTTGTTGCTGGTGGGGCCGCCGCGTCCCAGTCCCGTGATTTGCTTGTTGCGGTCGTTCTGCCCGGCCAGCGGCACGCCCATCAGGTGGCGCAGCAGTTCTTCGCGCAGCGCCACATCGGCTGGCGCCCAGCGGTCCCACAGTACCAGCCCGGTGGAGGTGCCGCCACGCATGTGGTGGACCGGAAATTCCAGCACGCCATGGCGCAGCCGTGGAGCGAACAATTCAGTCATGATTTACTGCGGCTTGACCGGCAGGATAATTTCCACGCACAGCCCGCCGCCTTCGCGATTGGAGGCCCGTATCGTACCACCATGCGCCTCGATCACGTGCTGGGCAATCGCCAGCCCCAGGCCGTGGCCCTCGGTGCTGGCGTTGCTGGAGCGGAAGAAGGGGTGGAAAATGGTGTCCAGTTCGGCTGGCGCCACACCGGGACCCCGGTCGAGCACGCGGATCGACAGGCGACGCTGGTCATGCAGCGACTGCACGTGCAGCTGCACCTCGCCACCGTCGGGGCTGTGTTTGATGGCGTTGCGCACGACGTTTTCGATGGCGCGGCCCAGCAGGTCGGTCTGGCCGACCACCACCACGTCGGCCTCGCCATCTTGCGATACGCTGCGTTGCACACTGGCGGCCTCGAAGCGGGCGTCGTCGGCCACCTGGTCGATCAGGTCGGCCATGCTGATGTCTTCCTGCGCGGCCTTGATGGCGCCAGCTTCCAGCCTGGCCAGGGTCAGCAGCTCGCCGACCAGCTTGTCCATGCGCACGCTTTCACGTTCCACCCGCGCCATCGAGGCGGCCATCTTGTCCGGTTGCTGGTGCGCCAGGCCAATCGCGGCCTGCAGGCGCGCCAGCGGCGAGCGCAGCTCGTGGGAGACGTCGTGCAGCAGGCGGGTCTGGCCGTCGATCAGGCTGCGCAGGCGCGCGGTCATGCGGTCAAAGTCGCGGCCCAGGTCGTTGAGTTCGGTACCGCGCTTGCCGGCGGCATTGACAAAGCGCGGCGACAGGTCGCCGCCGGCGGCAGCGTCGAACGCCTGCCGCAGCGCGCGGATGGGGCGCGAGAAATACCAGGCCAGCAGGAACGAGAACAGCAGGCTGGCCAGCACGGCCGCCGCCAGCGGTACCCACGGCGTCAGTGGCTGGAAGCGCGGGCCCATCGGTCCGCGCATATCGCCGCCTGGGGCTCCGCCCGGATTCGCCTGGCCTGCTGGTCCGCCTTGACCTGCCCGGTTCGGTTGCCCACCGGGCATGCCCTCGCGGGTCATGAACATGCGCACATCGCGGTCGTTGATGCCGAGCAGTGAGCGGTCCTTGTCGTAGCCGCGCATCCGTTCCGACGACGGCAGGAACAGCAGGTAGCGATTGCCTTGCGGATCGTAGACCTGGCGCACCACGCGGTGGCGGTCCTCGCTGCGCAGCAGGTTGCGCGATTCGCGCAGCATGGCGTCGCTGACGATGCGGCCGAGCAGTTCGCGGCCGGCGTCGTTGACGGCGTACACCCGGCGCCGGTCCATGTTATCGAGCATGCGCTTGAGGGCATTGGCGCCGCCGAATTCGAGCGTGGCGGCAGCTGAATTGATTGCCATTTCCGCTGGCGGACTGGTATCGATATCGGTTTGACCGGCTTGCTGGTTGCGGTTCTTGAGCCACACCGCACCGCCGATGCCCACGGTTGCCGCCAGCTGCGCCAGCAGGATGCAAACGAAAAACTTCCAGAACAAACGGCCCACGGGCTTACTCCTTGATCAGCTGATAGCCCAGGCGGTACACGGTTTGCAGGCACGAGCGGCCGTCGGCGATGGCGCCGAGCTTGTGACGCAGGCTGGAGAGGTGGACGTCGATGTTGCGGTCGAAGCGGGCCAGCGGCCGGCCCAGCCCCTGTTCCGACAAGGTGTTCTTGCTGACCGGACGGCCGGCGTTACGGGCCAGTACTTCGAGCAGGTTGAATTCAGTGCTGGTCAGTTCCAGCTTGGCGCCGGCCCAGGTGGCGCGGCGCTGTTCCGGCCACATGGTCAGCTGGCCCACCACGATGGCGGACGCGTTGCCGCTATCGGCCGGCACGCTGTGGGCGCGGCGCAGGATGGCGCGGATGCGCGCAGTCAGTTCGCGCGGGGTGCACGGCTTGGCCACGTAATCGTCGGCGCCAAGTTCCAGGCCGACGATGCGGTCGGTATCGTCGCCGCGGCCGGTGAGCATCAGGATCGGCAACTGGCTGTTGGTGCGGATGCGGCGCAGGGTTTCCAGGCCGTTCATGCGCGGCATCATGACGTCGAGGATGGCGATCGCATAAGCGCCGGTGCTGGCCTCGATGGTGCCAGCCTCGCCATCGTGCACGGCCTTGACCTCGAAACCCTCCTGTTCCAGGTATTCCTTGAACATGCCGACCAGCTCGATGTCGTCGTCTATCAGCAGTACTTTGCTCTTCATGTGCAGCGATTCTCTGGATGGGGATCGCCCATCATAACAGCGGCGCCAAGGCCAAAGCAGCGTTTTACCCGGTTTTACATGAAGCTGCTTTGTGGAAATAGACTGTCAAAACGGCATCTTTACCTGGTTTTACCGTGGCTTTACGAGACTTAACCTGGTGCAGCGGGACAATAATCAGAACACACCAACAGGGAGCAGTCTCATGCATAACCACGACCACCATGACTACCACAGTCACCACGACCACAGCCTGGCCGCCGACCTGGCCGCCATGCTCGACCTGAGCAGCGACCGCCGCCAGAGCTTGCGCTGGCTGCTCGCTGGTGCGTCGGCGCTGCCGCTCCTCGGCTGCGGCGGCGGCTCCGACACCGACAGCGCGGCCACTACGGCTACCACTGCGCCAGCAAGCGGCGCCACCACCACCACCACCACTCCCACCACCACCACGCCGACCGGTTCGTGCTCGGTGATTCCCGAAGAGACCGGTGGCCCTTATCCGGCCGACGGCACCAACAGCAACGCTGCCGGCGTGGTCAACGTGCTCACGCAGTCAGGCGTGGTGCGCAGCGATATCCGCAGCAGTTTCAACGGCGCCACCGGCATCGCAGCCGGCGTGCCGTTGACCATCAAGCTGCAAATCGTCAACGTGAACGGCAGCTGCGCGGCGCTCGATGGCTACGCGGTGTACCTGTGGCACTGCGACCGGGACGGCAACTATTCGCTGTATTCAAGTGGCGTGACCACGCAAAACTACCTGCGCGGGGTGCAGGTGAGCGACAGCAGTGGCAATCTGGGATTTACGACGATTTATCCGGGCTGTTACGCGGGCCGGGTGCCGCATGTGCATTTCGAGGTGTACCGGTCGCTCACTGCTGCAACCAGTGCCTCGAACCGCATCAAGACCTCGCAGTTGGCGTTTCCGGACGCGGCCAGCAACGCGGTGTATGCGACCACGGGCTACAGCGCCAGCGTGCGTAATATGGCAGCCATCAGCCTGGCGACGGACAATGTGTTTGGCGACGGCGCTGCGCTGCAAGTGGTGAGCATAACCGGCAACGTCACCGATGGCTATGTGGCGACGTTGACGGTGGGCGTGGCAGGGTAAGCTGGATGGACCGAATCAGCGGCCCAGGGCGTCGCGGATTTTCTGGTCGGTCTTGTACTGGCTCAGCGCATACACGGCCCAGATCGCCGCTGGCAGCCAGCCGATCAGGGTGACCTGCAGGATCAGGCAGATGATGCCGGCGATAGGGCGGCCGATGGTGAAGAAGGTGAGCCACGGCAGCAGCAGTGCAATGATCAGACGCATGTGTTTTATCTTTCTTGGCCTGCAAACGACAGGAACGTGCGGGCGAGATGCCCTTGGACGCAATTTAGCATAAAAAAAGAGCGGCTTCGGCCGCTCTTTTACTGTGGTGCTTACTGCTTAACGCAATCGACGAAGTAACCGCGCTTGCCATCGACTTCACGCTTGACCAGGCCGTGCACATCGGTCTCGAAGCCGGGGAAGCGCTCGTTGAAGTCGCGCGCGAAGCGCAGGTAATCGACGATGGTCTTGTTGAAGCGCTCACCGGGAATCAAGAGCGGAATGCCCGGCGGATAAGGCGTCAGCAGGATCGACGTGATGCGGCCTTCCAGGTCCTCGATCGCCACGCGCTCGATTTCGCGGTGCGCCATCTTGGCGAATGCGTCCGACGGCTTCATGGCCGGGATCATGTCCGACAAGTACATCTCGGTGGTCAGGCGCGCCACATCGTAGGCCTTGTAGAAATCGTGGATCTGCTGGCACAGGTCGCGCAGGCCCATCGACTCGTAGGTCGGATTGGCGGCTGCGAACTCGGGCAGGATGCGCCACATCGGCTGGTTCTTGTCGTAGTCGTCCTTGAACTGCTGCAGCGCCGTCAACAAGGTGTTCCAGCGACCCTTGGTAATGCCGATGGTGAACATGATGAAGAACGAATACAGGCCGCACTTCTCGATGATCACGCCGTGTTCGGCCAGGTACTTGGTGACGATCGAGGCCGGAATGCCGGAGTCCGAGAACTGGCCGTCGAGCGACAGGCCTGGGTTGACGATGGTGGCCTTGATCGGGTCGAGCATGTTGAAGTTGGGCGCCAGGTTGCCGAAGCCGTGCCAGTCGTCTTCCGCCTTGATCACCCAGTCTTCGCGCGAGCCGATGCCTTCTTCGGCGAAGTCCTGCGGACCCCATACCTTGAACCACCAGTCTTTGCCCCACTCGGCGTCGATCTTTTTCATGGCGCGGCGGAAGTCCAGTGCTTCCAGGATCGATTCTTCCACCAGCGCGGTGCCGCCCGGCGCTTCCATCATGGCCGCAGCGACGTCGCACGAGGCGATGATCGAGTATTGCGGCGAGGTGGACGTGTGCATCAGGTACGCTTCGTTGAAGGCGTCGCGATCGAGCTTGACCGACTCCGATTCGCGCACCAGCACTTGCGAGGCCTGCGACAGGCCCGCGAGCAGCTTGTGCGTCGATTGAGTCGAGAAGATCATCGACTCTTTCGCGCGCGGGCGGTCCTTGCCGATTGCGTGCATGTCCTTGTAGAAGTCGTGGAAAGTGGCGTGCGGCAGCCATGCTTCGTCGAAGTGCAGCGTGTCGATCTGGCCGTCGAGCAGTTCGCGCAGGGTTTCGACGTTGTACACCACGCCGTCGTAGGTCGATTGGGTAATCGTCAGGATGCGCGGCTTCTTGTTGACGGCTTCGCGCGCGAACGGGTTGGCTTCGATCTTGCGGCGGATGCTCTCCATCGAGAACTCGGCCAGCGGGATCGGGCCGATGATGCCCAGGTGGTTCCGGGTCGGCATCAGGAACACGGGAATCGCGCCGCACATGATGATCGAGTGCAGGATCGACTTGTGGCAGTTACGATCGACGACCACGATGTCGCCGGGCGCCACGGTGGAGTGCCACACCATCTTGTTCGAGGTGGACGTGCCGTTGGTGACGAAATAGCAGTGGTCGGCGTTGAAGATGCGCGCGGCGTTGCGCTCGGACTTGGCGACCGGGCCGGTGTGGTCGAGCAGCTGGCCCAGTTCTTCGACGGCGTTGCAGACGTCGGCGCGCAGCATGTTCTCGCCGAAGAACTGGTGGAACATCTGGCCAATTGGCGATTTCAGGAACGCCACGCCGCCCGAGTGGCCGGGGCAGTGCCACGAGTACGAGCCGTCGTTGGCGTATTCCACCAGCGCGCGGAAGAACGGCGGCGCCAGGCCGTCGAGGTAGGACTTGGCTTCGCGGATGATGTGACGCGCGACGAATTCCGGCGTGTCCTCGAACATGTGGATGAAGCCGTGCAGCTCGCGCAGGATATCGTTGGGGATGTGGCGCGAGGTGCGGGTTTCGCCGTACAGGTAGATCGGGATGTCGGCGTTCTTGTGGCGGATCTCTTCGACGAAGGCGCGCAGCGACTTCAGGGCCACGTCGGTTTCCTCGGTGGAGCCGGCGCCGAATTCCTCGTCATCGATCGACAGCACGAAAGCCGACGCGCGCGACTGCTGCTGGGCGAACTGGGACAGGTCGCCGTAGCTGGTCACGCCCACCACTTCCATGCCTTCTTTTTCCATCGCATCGGCCAGGGCGCGAATGCCCAGGCCGGACGTGTTCTCGGAACGGAAATCCTCGTCGATAATGACGATGGGGAAACGAAATTTCATGCATGTCTCCAAAAAAGCAAGCCGCCCATCACTTGTGTACGGGGCGGCCCTGGGCGCGACCACTATTTGACAGGGTCGCCGAAAAAAATAAGAACGGGATTCTCGCAGAAATGCAGCCGCTGCGGGGAAAAAATATCATATCGAAATACGGCCAAACCCGGGCAGAATGCCGCACCGGTGTGACCGCATTGTTACACGCATCGCTAATTTTCGTCACCTGTATAGGGCACAAGCCGGTTTTATCCGCGCCGGCTGTACGTGACGAACGCGTAGGGCAGGCTGGACGCAGCCGAAACATGGCTTTCCCGCGCGGTTTCCTGCCAGGCGGCCGGGTCGATTTCCGGGAAAAACGCGTCGCAAGCGAAGGTTTGGCCGATTTCGGTAACGATCAGGGTGGCGGCCAGCCCCATCGACTGCTGGTAGATCTCGGCGCCGCCGATGACGTAGCCGTCGGCGCCATCGAGCAGCGCCACGGCTGCCTCGAGCGAGCCGACGGTCTCTGCGCCCTCGTGGCGCCAGTCCGCATTGCGGGTGACGACGATGTTGCGACGGTTGGGCAGCGGGCGGCCGATCGACTCGAACGTCTTGCGGCCCATGATGATCGGGTGGCCGGTGGTGACGCGCTTGAAATGCGCGAGGTCCTCGGGCAGCTTCCACGGCAGGCTGTTATTGATACCGATGCCGCGTTGCTGGTCGGTGGCGACGATAATGATGAGATTGCTCATGGCGTTAGTCTAAAGTTAACTGATTGGGCTGCAATGGCCGTCATTATCGCGGAAATCCGCTTGCTTCACCAAGCCAGGCCCGTGGCGTACGCCTCCTCCGACGAGATTGCCGATCTGCGTTACACTGTGTCCTATGTAACCCCTCTGAAATCCGGCTTTTTTAGCCCAACGAAAAGCCCAACCGAGTGCCTATGACGACGACTTTTGAAAAAATCGGCAGCCGCGTGATCCCCGCGCTGCAAGCCACCGTGGAAGAATACATCTCGCCGCGCACCGGTGCGCGCCACATCCACCTCGCCAGCGACCAGGCGGAAAAGGTGTTTTTGGTAGCATTCCCCACCGTGCCCGACGTCAGCGACGGCCGTGCCCACATCCTGGAGCACCTGTCGCTGTGCGGCTCACAACGCTACCCGGTGCGCGACCCGTTCTTCGCCATGATGCGCCGTTCCACGGCCACCTTCATGAACGCGTTCACCTACGCCGACCGCACCGTCTACCCGTTTTCCAGCACCGACAGCAAGGATTTCTACAACCTGCTCGACGTCTACCTGGACGCCACCTTCTTCCCCAACCTCGACTACCTGAACTTCCTGCAGGAAGGCTGGCGCTACGTCCTCAAGGACGGCAAGCTCGGTTACCAGGGCGTGGTGTTCAACGAAATGAAGGGCGCCTTCAACGATCCGATCCGCGCGCTGTACAGCGGTATCGAAAACACCCTGCTGGCCGGCACCACGTACGAAGTCGAATCGGGCGGCGATCCTTTGGTAATCCCGGAGCTGACGCACCAGATGCTCAAGGACTTCCACGCCAGCCATTACCACCCGTCGCAAGCCGTGTTCATGACCGCCGGCGACATCAGCGCGGTGGATGTGCAGCTGCAGATCGAAGACAAGGTGCTGTCCAAGTTGCCGGCATTGAACGCGCCGCGCATGTTGCCGGAACTCGCTGCTGCCTGGCCCGAGCCGAAATCGAACGAAGTGCGGATCCCTTCGCAAACCGCCAAGCCCGACGAACACGGCGTGCAGATCACCTGGCTGATGGGCGAGTCGTCCGATATCGACGTCTACTTCAATACCTATTTGCTGTCGTCGGGCCTCTTGGGCGACTCGTCGTCGCCGGTGATGAAGGCGATGGAATCGGCCGGTTTCGGCCGTCCGTCCGCGCTCAACGGCCAGGACAACGGCCCGCGCCAGATGATTTTCCACCTCGGCATGGAAGGCCTGACCGAACCGCAGATCGAAGCAGCGCGCGCCCGCATCTGGACCGCGCTGGAACGGGCTGCGGAAGAGGGCGTGCCGACCGAATCGCTGCAAGCGGCCCTGCGCGACGTGCGTTATAGCCAGCGCGATACCGCGTCCGGCCGCATGCCCAACGCCCTGTCGCGCCTCTTGAACGCGCTGCCGGTGTCGATGCGCGATGGCGACGTGTTCCTGGCATTCGATAACGAAGCACACCTGGTCAAGCTGGAACAGGCGATTGCCGATCCCGCGTATTTCAAGGGCCTGGTGCGCAAGCTGCTCGACAACCCGACTCGCCTCACCACCCGCGTGGTGCCCGACGCCGACTACTTCAAGAAGCGCGACGCCATCGAGGAAGCCCGCCTGGAAGAGCGCACCCGCGCCCTGACCGAGACCGAGCGCGCCCGCATCGAAAAGGAATCGGCCGACCTGGAAGCGCACCAGCAGCTGCCGTCGAACTCCGACGTGCTGCCGCGCATACGCCCGGCCGACGTCAGTGCCGAGCCGCGCGCGGCGTTGCCGCTGCCGTCGCCGCTGGGCGATGCCGGCGACGCCATCGTGCTGCCGTTCGAGATCGCCTCCAATGGCCTGTCGTATGTGCGCGTGAGCTACGACGTTTCCGGCTTCGCGGTCGAGGACTGGCCGTGGCTGCGCCTGTGGGTGGACCTGGTGACCCAATTGGGCGTGGGCGACATGGACTACGAGGACGCCGATGCCTGGCGCCAGCGCATGGCGCCGTCGTACGACCTCAATTTCGACGCGACCCAGCACCCGGGCGGCCACTTGAGCATGGAGCTGTGGTTCGCCGCCAGCGGCTTGCGCGAAGAACACGAGAACATCGCGCAACTGGTGTCGCGCAGCCTGGCCGAAGCACGCTTCGACGAACATGAACGCCTGGCGTTCCTGATCGACAGCCAGGTGCAGGACCGCCTGAACGGCCTGGCGCAGTCGGGCAACCGCTATGCCATGTTGACGTCCGCCGCGCCATTGTCGGTGCTGCGCCGCTTCGAGGATATCGTCAGTGGCGCGGCCAGCCTGGCGTTCCAGGGCGAGCTGCTGGAACTGAGCAAAACCCCGGAAGGACTGGCGCACATTGCCGGCCGCCTGAACGCGCTGCACCGCCGCGTGATCGCCATCACGCCGACCGTGCTCGCTGCCGGCGCCGGCACCGACGGTGCAGACTTGGGCCGCCTGCTCAAGCTGCCGGCGTCGCAAGCTGCGATGCCGGCGGTGGCGCCCAAGCTGGGCACCATCGCGCTCGAAAACGCCGGCCTGCACGCGGTCAGCCAGATCAATCACTGCGTGGTGTCGTACCGCGCGCCGATGATGCAGGAAGATGGCGCCGCCGCACTGGCCGTCGCCGCCGAACTGATGACCAACCAGCTGCTGCACGTGGCGCTGCGCGAGAAGGGCGGCGCCTACGGCGGCAATGCCGGCTACAACGGCGGCACCGGCACCTTCCTGATGGCGTCGTACCGCGATCCGCGCCTGGCCGAAACCTATGCCGACTTCGACACGGCGATCGACGACTTGCTCACCGGCGAGTTCTCGCAGGAGATGCTGGAAGAGGCGATCATCTGCGTGATCAAGGGCATGGACAAGCCCAACTCGCCGTACGACCAGGTGCTGCACGCCTGGGGCCTGAAACGCCGCGGCATCGACCAGGCCCTGCGCCAGCGCTTCCGCACCGAGGTGCTCACGTGCAGCCTGGAGCAAATCCGCACGGCAGTGCGCACCTGGCTCAAGAACGGCGAACCTAGTCGCGCGGCGTTCGTGGGTGACGTGACCAAGGATGTGGCGGGGTTGAAGGTGGTGGATTTGCTGGGCCTGGCCAAGAAGGCGTAACCAGAAGGTGTAAAGCTGAAAAAGCCTGCGTTGATCGCAGGCTTTTTTTTATGGAGAAGTCGTTGAGCGGTAGAACGCGTGCAGCAGCGCAGCCAGCGCCCCTGGCGCCTCCAGCGGAATCATATGGCCGGTCGGCTCGCCGACCATCTCGAGCCGCGCATCGGGCAGTCGCGCCGCCATGTCGCGCAGGTCGGCGGCAGGCACCAGCTGGTCGCCCTCGGCGCCGACGACCAGCACCGGGAACGACAGCGTGTGCAGCTGGTCCATGTAATCGACACGGTCGATGGTGGTGGTAAATTGCGCCAGCAGCACGTCCTTGCCCAGGTCTACCGCCATCTGCTGGATCACGCCGGTGATCGATGCGTCGGTCATGTGATCGGGATGCAGCAGTTCGCGCAGGCGGTGGCGCGTCATGCCCGAGTAGGCGTTTTTTTCCAGCATGGCGACGATGCGCTTGCGCGCTTCGATTTCCGTCGGCAGCAAGCCTTTGCAGGAGTTGGCGATCAGCACCAGCGTGCTAACGCGCTCCGGGTGCGCCACCGCGTATTCTATCGCGAGATAGGCGCCCAGCGAAAATCCCACCAGGTTGGTTTTCGGCACGCTGTGCCGGGCAATCAGCTCGCGCATCTGCTCGCGCGTGCGTGCTTGATGCAGCGGCACGTGGTGCAGGTCGTAACCATCGAGCAGTGGCGCCAGCCGCGACCACATGCGTTCGTCGCACAGGGTGCCGGGGATCAGGTCGAGGCGTGTGCCATGGACGGTCATACCGCCATCGGCGCGGTGATCGGCGCGTGGTGCTCATAGCCTTCCAGCGAAAAGTCCGATGGCTCGACCTTTTCCAGCCATTCCGGCTCGTACTTGCCAGTCTTGGCAAAGTCCGGCACGCGGTCGGAGATGCGCAGCTGCGGCGCGGCGAACGGCGTGCGGGTGAGCTGCTCCTGCACCATGTCCAGGTGGTTCTCGTAGATGTGGGCGTCGCCGATGAAGTAGCTGAACCAGCGCGGGGTGTAGCCGGTCAGGCGGCCCACCAGGTGCATCAAGGCCGCGCCTTCGGCCAGGTTGAACGGCGTGCCGAGACCGAGGTCGTTCGAGCGCACGTACAGGCACATCGACAGCTCACGCGTGGTCGGATTCGGGATGAACTGGTAGAGCAAGTGGCAGGCGGGCAGGGCGACCGAATCGAGCACTGCCGGATTCCAGCCGTGGAACAGGATGCGGCGGCTGCCCGGATTGTTGACGATGGTGTCGAGGCACTCACGCAGCTGGTCGATCGATTTGTGCAGCAGCACCTTGGTGACGCCGTTGTCGTCGAACTGCGAGATCAGGCGGTAACCGCTGTTCTGGGCGTCGGCGATCTGCGCGTGCTGGTCGACGTCGAGCAGCTTGAAACCGGGCCACTGGCGCCACTGCACGCCATAGACGGGACCGAGGTCGTCTTCGCCGAGGCGGTACGGATTATCGAGCCATTGCCGGTTTTCGTTGGCGTTCTGGTCCCATACCTTGCAGCCCAGCGCGCGGAATTCGGCCGCGTTGCGCGAGGCGCGCATGAAGGCGCACAGTTCGCCGATCACGGACTTGAACGCCAGGCGCTTGGTGGTGACGGCCGGGAAGCCTTCGCGCAGGTCGAAGCGCATCATGGCGCCGGGCACGCTGAGGGTACGGATGCCGGTGCGGTTGTCCTGCCAGCTGCCGGTGTCGAGGATGGTTTGGATCAGGTCCAGGTATTGCTTCATTTGAATCTCCAACGTGGTGCTTGTGATGCGGGGCTGCGGCCCATGCTTGATTGGTGGCTCTCCGTCACCGCGTCACCCGTCATTCCGCATCGGCGGACCGCCGCGCACGCGGGACTCCATATTGAGTTTGCAAAATGGTGGCTGCAGTCTAAGCTGGCGCAGATCAACAGGCCTATGGATTCCCGCCTGCGCGGCGGTCCGCCGATGCGGAATGACGGCTTTGCGGATAGCGGTGCTGCACGCGTATCGCCGACCCCAAAGACCGCTATTTTATCAGGAGCGCGGGCCCGACTTGGGCTTGCGGCCACCCGCCTGCGCCGTCACCTTGCCGGCAGCGCGCGCCAGCGATTTGGCGCCGCGCCCACCGGTGACCACGATGGCGCCTTTTGGCGCCGCCGCCTTGGCCGGGGCCCGCGACGCAGGCTTGCCGCCACCGGAAGCCGGGCCGGACGGGGAACGCGCCGCCGGCTTGCCATTGCCAGTGACCGGCTTGCCACCGCCCGTGGTCGCCCTGGCACCGCCAGCCGATGCCGCCGCCTTGCCGCTGCCAGTTGCCAAGGTAGAGGGCGCACGCGTGCCAGCCTTGCCGCCAGCAGGCCCGGTAAACGGCCGCTTCTTCTTGCCCGGCGCCGCTGCCGCCGCCTTTTTGGCGGCCGCAGCCGCAGCAGCGGCCGGCGCGGTCTCTGGTACCCGGTGGTCGGCCTCGAAGCCCGGTTCCTCGAAACGCGCGATCACCTGGCGCGTCATGGTTTCGATAGCCTTGAGCATGTCGGCTTCATCGGCGCATACCAGCGAGATCGCTTCGCCTTCCAGCCCCGCGCGGCCGGTGCGGCCGATGCGGTGGATATAATCTTCGGCCACCGACGGCAGGTCGAAATTGACCACCTGCGGCAGCGCCTCGATATCGAGGCCGCGCGCAGCGACGTCGGTTGCCACCAGCAGCTGCACTTCCGCTTTCTTGAAACGGGCCAGCGCTTTCAGGCGGGCCGGCTGGGTCTTGTCGCCGTGGATGGTGTCGGCCGTGATGCCGTGGTCGTGCAGAGTTTTGACCAGCACCTCGGCGCCCTTGCGGGTCTTGACGAACACCAGCACCTGGCGCCAGCCGAATTTGTTCAACAGGTGCAGCAGCAGCTCGGGTTTCCTGCGCTTGTCAGTCGGGATCAGCCACTGGCGCACCGACTTGGTGATCGAATTGCTCGCTTCGATCTGCACGGTGACCGGGTCCTTGAGCAGGCCCTTGGTCAGCTTGCGGATCTCGTCCGAGAACGTCGCCGAGAACAGCAAGGTCTGGCGCTGTTTCGGGATTGCTGCCAGCAGGATGTCGAGGTCGCGCTCGAAACCCAGGTCGAGCATGCGATCCGCTTCGTCGAGCACCAGCGTTTGCAGCTGCTTGAAGCTCACCGCGCCCTGGTCGAGCAAGTCGATCAAGCGGCCGGGCGTGGCCACCAGCACATCGAGGCCCTTGCGCAGCTTGGCGATCTGCGGCTCGATCGGCACGCCGCCATAGGCGACGGCCGCGCGCAGCGGCAGGTTGCTGCCGTAGCTGCGGAAGCTCTCGAATACCTGTTCTGCCAGCTCGCGGGTGGGCGCCAGCACCAGGCAGCGCACGGCGGTGGGGGCGTTTTCGCCCTCCAGTGTCAGGCGTTGCAGGATGGGCAGGGCGAAGCCGGCGGTTTTGCCGGTGCCGGTTTGGGCAGCGGCCATCAGGTCGCGGCCGGCGAGAACGGCGGGAATCGCCTGCTTCTGTACCGGGGTTGGCTGCTTGTAGCCCAGGGTGTCCAGCGTTTGCAGGAGGGGGGCGATCAGGCCCAGTGCTTGGAAAGTCATGGTATGTGCGGTGATATCGTTCAACAGCGCGCAGTGTAGCCGGTTAGGCTGTTTTGCGCGAAAAAAGATGGGAAGTGTTACTGGTCTGCCAGTGCGTCCGACCACAGGCCCAGGATCTCGTGCACCCGCGCGTCTGGCAGGTACAGCAGGTTGTCGCCCACGTACAGCTCCACGTAGCAGCGCAGCGGCAGCGCCGCGTGCTGGGCGCCGTTGAACAGCCACACGCCATGCTGGCTGGCGATGCGGTTGCGGATGTCGAGCGCATGGTCGCGTGACACCGGCAAATGCAGGTGCAGCATGTTGGCATGCGGGCGCGCCGGATTCGGCACCAGCAGCGGATACTTGCGCAGCTGCTGGTACAGCCATTGCGTGCGCTTGAAATAGTCGGGCATGGCGGCCAGGCGGGCGTCGAACTGCATGGCGGCGGCCGCCACGTATGGCGTGCGCTGATACACATTGCCACCCTGGCGACGGAACCACTCGCGGGCGCGGTCGATAAAGGCCGTATCGCCAGCCAGCATGGCGCCGCCCATGCCGCCGATGCCCTTGTACAGCGAGACGTACACGGTATCGAAGCCGGCGGCGATCTGCGCGACGTCGCGGTCATATGCGGCAACGGTTTCCCACAGGCGTGCGCCGTCCATGTGCAGGTGAATGCCGCGCGCGCGGCAGTAGTCCTTGATGGCGGCCAGTTCGTCCCACGACGGGCACTGGCCGCCGATTTCGCGCATCGGCAGCTCCAGCAATGCGGCGCCCAACTGGTCGGGAATGCCTTCGAGGTCGGCCAGCGTCCAGGGACGGTTGGCGTCGCCGATCTGCAGCGCCTGGAAATGGTCGAACAACTGGTGGTTGCCGCGTTCGTGCTTGAGGATGTGGGCGGTGGGGTGCAGCGCCACCAGGCGGCTGCCGCGCTCCATGCCGGCCAGGCGCAGCGCAGTCGCCTGGGCCATGGTGCCGGTGATGCAGAACAGCGCCGCTTCGAAGCCCAGCAGGCGCGCCACCTTGGCTTCGAACTCCTGGATCAGCGATCCGCAGCCGTAGGTGTCGTTGGTGACCTCGTTGACCTGGCACCACTCGGACATGGCGGCAAACAGCTGCGCCGGCGTCAGCTGGCGATGGCCGGGCAGCAGGGTGTGGCAGGTCTGGCGCAGTTCCGTGTCGTTCAAGGTGCTCCCTTTCGAGGAGGGGCTGTCAATGTGAGGCGATCCCGGTATGGAACTGCAGCGCCGCCAGGTTGGCGTAGATGCCGCCCAGGGCAACGAGCGACGCGTGGGTGCCGGTTTCGACGATTTTGCCGTCTTCCATGACGATGATGCGGTCGGCGCGCTGCACCGTGGCCAGGCGGTGGGCGATGATCACGGTGGTGCGGCCCACCATGGCCGCTTCCAGTGCGCTTTGCACCAGGCGTTCAGATTCAGCGTCCAGCGCGCTGGTCGCTTCGTCGAGCAGCAGCAGCGGCGGGTTTTTCAGCAGCGCGCGGGCAATCGCAATGCGCTGGCGCTGGCCGCCGGACAGGCGCACGCCGCGCTCGCCGAGGAACGACTGGTAGCCGGTGGGCAGGCGTTCGATGAATTCGTGGGCGGCAGCCATCCTGGCGGCGGCGATCACTTCGGCGTCGGTGGCGTCGGCCCGGCCGTACCGGATGTTTTCCATGGCGTTGGCCGAGAAGATCACCGTGTCTTGCGGCACGATGCCGATCGCCCCGCGCAGCGTGTGCAGGTCCAGCTGGCGGATATCGACGCCGTCGAGCAGGATGGCGCCGTGCTGCGGATCGTAAAAGCGCAGGAACAGCTGGAACAGCGTGGTTTTGCCGGCGCCCGAGGGGCCGACCACGGCCACGGTTTCACCGGGCTTGATGTCGAGCGTCAGATTGCTCAGTGCTGCAGATTCGGGGCGCGACGGATACAGGAAGGTCACGTTGTCGAGGCTGAGCGACGCGCCATTGGCCGCGCGCGGCGGCAGCGCCAGCGGTTTTGCCGGCGCTTCGATGGCCGACTTGACTGCCATCAGTTCCAGCAGGCGCTCGGTGGCGCCGGCGGCGCGCTGGGCTTCGCCCATCACTTCCGACAGCGCGCCGATGGCGCCGGCCACGATGGACGCGTACAGGATGAACTGGCCCAGGTCGCCGCCCGTCATTTCGCCGTTGATCACGGCGTGGGCGCCCAGCCACAGCACGAACACGATGGCGCCGAACACCAGCACGATGGCGATCATGGTCAGCATGGCGCGCGCGCGGATGCGGCGCATGGCGGTCTGGAACGCTCCTTCCACCGATGCGCTGAAGCGGTTAGCTTCGATCTTTTCGTGGGTGAAGGCCTGCACGGTGGGCATGGCGTTGAGGATTTCGCCAGCCATGGCGGAAGCGTCGGCCACGCGGTCTTGCGAATCGCGCGAGAGCTTGCGCACGCGGCGGCCAAAAATGATGATCGGCAGGACGGTCAGCACCAGCAGGCCGATGATGATGGCAGAGAGCTTGGGGCTGGTCACGAACAGCATCACCAGGCCGCCGATGAACAGCAGCGAATTACGCAGCGCCATCGAGATGCTGGTGCCCACCACGGCCTGGATCAGCGTGGTGTCGGTGGTGATACGAGAGAGCACTTCGCCGGTTTGGGTAGTTTCAAAAAACTCCGGGCTTTGCTTGACCACGTGGCTGTAGACGGCGTCGCGGATGTCGGTGGTCACCCGTTCACCGAGCCACGAGACGGTGTAAAAGCGCGCGGCCGTGGCCAGCGCCAGCACGGTGGCCAGGCCGAACAGCGCCAGGAACACCAGGTCCACGTGCTTGATGCTCTTGTCACCGACGGCGCCAGGCACGCTGGCAGCGCTGCCGAAACCGAGGTCGATCATCTGCTTGAAGGCGGCGGGAATCGCCAGCGTGGCGGCGGCGGCGACCAGCAGCGCCAGGCCGGCCATGAAGAACTGGCGCTTGTACGGCGCCAGGAACGGCAGCAGGCCGCGCAGGGTGGCAATGCTACCTTTTTCGGCGACGCGCGCGGTGGACGGCGCCGGGGTTTGGGCGGGCTTGCTGTTGACAGGGCTGGCGGTGGTGCTATTGGTCATCGTGTGGCTTATCTGTTTACTATAATTTCATGGGGCGGACATAGCCCGTCAATTCGAGGTAGGCGCGGCCGACGCGCTTGCCGTCGCGACGCAGCAGGACCGCGCCTTCCCAGTACACGGCGCCGGTCGAGCGGCGTGAATCGAGCTCCTGGTCGTCCTGCAACGGGCCCACCTGCCAGATGGTGGCGCCGGTGGTCAACCGCAAGGCCACCGGGTACTCGGCCTTGGTGCGCGGCGAACGCCAGCGCCGCTGCGGCGTGAAATCCACCTGTTCCGGCGCGAACTGCGTGATCTTACCGGAAGCGTCGCGCCATGTCGCGTGGGCCCACAGTTTAGCACCTGTCTTGCTGCGAATCTGGAATGCCATCAGGGCGCCGCCGTCGTCGAGGTTGGCGCCAATCCACTCCCAGCCGGCAGCCTCGGTATCGAGCACCTGCGACGACCATTCGTGGTCCAGCCACGAGGCCCCCTTGACCGCCACCGCCTGGCCGGCACGGGTGAGGGTGCCGGTGGTGGTCAGCTGCGGCTCGCTGTAGTAATAGCTGGCCTGGCTGGGGCGCGGCCCCTTGCGCGAATAGCCGCCCACGCCTTGCACCAGCACGGGCTGCGACGGCGCCAGCTTCAGTTCCAGGGTGAAGCCGGACGCCTCGACATGGACTGCGTAACTGTCATCGGGCTGGCGCGCCATGCGCCAGTCGTCGAGCTTGATGTCGGTGTCGCCCACTTTTGCGTAGGCCAGCCCCAAGCCTTCGCGCGCGCTGCGCTGGTCGTGCAGCAGCTTGCCGTTGGCGGTATCGGACAGCGCGGCGTGGCCGATGATCAGCTGCGTGGGTGCGAACTGGCTGGGGTTGGCGCGGTCATGGTCGCTGGCGCTGCGGAAGAACGTGACCTGGTAGCCGAGCGACTTGCCGTCGGGCGTTTCGATCCAGCCGGTGACGTACCACCACTCGGTCCTGTAATCGGGATGGGCGCCGTAATCGAGCGGGAAGGTCAACGCGGCGCCGCGCGCCAGCGGCGTGACGGACGCGAACCTGGGCGCCTCTGCCAGTGCCGGTCCTGCCACACACCACAGCAGCGCCGCCAAAAATATTCGTACAAGCTGCATTACCAGTCCTCCCTCACGGCGCGGATCGGACCGCCCGACAGCGACTGCCGCCCTGCCAGCAGCGCGGTCAGCGCGGCCGCCGACAGCAGCAGCGCGGCGACCCCCGCCAGCAAGCCCCACGGCAGGTGCAGCTGCATGGTCCAGTGGAACGACTGCGGATTGACCACGAAGACCAAAATCAGGCTGATCACCCAGCCCAGCACGAAGCCGGTGGCGATGCCCAGCGCGGTGAGCGAGCCGCCTTCGATGGCCAGGATGGCCAGGATCTGGCGGCGGGTGACGCCCACGTGGCGCAACATGCCGAATTCCCTGGCCCTGGCCAGGGTCTGGGCCGAAAAGGTGGCGGCCACGCCGAACAGGCCGATCACGATGGCGATCGCTTCGAGCAAATAGGTGATGGCGAAGCTGCGGTCGAAAATCTTCATCGACATGTCGCGGATGTCCGAAGGGGTGCTGATGTCGAGGGTGGCGGCGAACGGCAGCGCCTTCAAGGCGCGCTCGATGCCGGGCTGGTTGGCGCCATCCTTGAGCCACAGCGCCACGCTGCTGGCGTCCGGGTCACCGGTGATGGCGCGGTAGTCGGAGAGGCGCATCTGGATCGAACCGGTGGGTCGCGCATAGTCGCGCCACACGCCGGCGACCGTGAATGCATGCTGACGGCCCGCCAGCGGCAGCTCGATACGCTTGCCGACCGCCATGCCGTACAGATCGACCATCGCCTCGGAAACCCACACCGGCGGCGGTTCGCCTGCAACCGGCGTGCGAATATCCCCCACCATCGCCAGCACCCTGGCGGGATCATCGGCATCGACATCGCGCGCGATCAGCGCCACGGCCGGGCGGTCGGCAGCGAGCGCGATGGACTGCACGCGCAGGAAATCGGTGCCCTCGACGCCGGGCAGCGCGGCGATTGCCTGTTGCTGCGCCGGCCGCAGCCCGGCCGTGGCCCCGCCGCTGACGGTGCTCACATACACATCGGCCGGCAGGATGTGGCGCATCCAGTCGTCGAGCGATACGCGGAAGCTCGACACCATGATCGCCATCGCCACCATCAGGCTAAAGCTCGACAGCACGCCTCCCAAGGCGATGCCGGCCTGGCTCGACGCGTTGGGCAGGCGCGCCAGCGTGAGCGTGAGCACCGGTGACGCGCCCGGGCGGCTGGCCACGACCACGCTCCAGCGCCGGTGCGCGGCGCGGAAGACGGCGGCGGCGAGGCGCGGCATCAGCGCGATCACGCTGATCAAGAGCAGCGCAATCGACAGGTAGCCGAAGATGGGCAGCTCGAAGATGGGCGGCGCCTGTGACAGCAGCGCCGCCAGGACCATGCCGGCCAGCGGCGGCCACACCGTGGCCAGGCGAGAGATTGCCGCTTCCTCGGTGCCGGACTTGAGCGCGACGGCCGGCTTGGCGCGCGCCGCATCCCACGCCGGCGCGGCGCAACCGAGCAGCGCTACGGTCACTCCCAAGGCGAAATACACGCCAGCCGCTACCGGCGTGAAATGCACGGTGGGCCGCACGCCGGAGAAAAAGCCGGCGCCCAGGTCGGCGCCCATGAAATGCAGGGCGGTGGCGGCCAGGCCATAGCCGGCGGCGATGCCGATGGCCGAACCCAGCACGCCCAGGCACAGCCCCTCCAGCAGGATCTGGCGCAGCAACTGGCGCCGTTCCATGCCCAGCACGCGCAGCAGCGCGAACTGGCTGCGGCGGCGGATCACCGACAGCGCCTGGGTGGAAAACACCAGGAACGCGCCGGTGAACAAGGCAACCAGCGCCAATACCGTCAGGTTGACGCGGTAGGCGCGGCTCATGCCTTCGTTGCGGCTGCTCTGGTCTTCGTCGTTGGGCTGGTTGACCAGGAAGCGGCCCGGGTGGTCGCGTTGCAGCCGCTGTTGCAAGGTGTTCTTGAAGACGTCGCGGTTGACGCCGTCGCGTAGCTTGAGGTCCACCCGCGACAGCTTGCCCAGCCGGTCGAAACGCCACTGCGCCGCGCCGATGTCCATCACGCCCAGGCGCTGGCCGGCGCGCGCGCTTTGCAGGGCGCCGGCGTAGCGCAGCGCCACCGTGCCCACGCCCAGTTGGAATTGCAGCGGCTTGTCTTCCCGCGCTGACAGCCACTGCTGGGCGGCGGGGGAGAGGAAGATCGCGTCGTCCGAAATGGTGTCCTGCAGGTGCTCTTCCGACGGCGCGCCCACCAGGTCGGGTGAGATGAAGCCGGCGCGGAAGACGTCGATGCCCAGAATTTTGAGCGCGCTGCGCTGGCCCGGAATCGAGGCTTCCACTTCCAGGATCGGCGAGGCCACCACCACTTCGGGCAGGGCTGCCAACACCGGGTAGATGTTCTCGTCGAAGACCGGTTCGGTGCCGCGCACCTGCACGTCGGCCACGCCGGACAGGCCCTTGATGGCCGAGGAAAATTCGTTGAAGGCGGCGGCGTTGATCAGGTGGATGGCAAAGCCGAGCGCGATGCCGATGGCGATCGCCGCCACCGCCACCAGCGTGCGCACCGGGTGCGCGCGCCATTCGCCCAGCAGCAGCCAGCTTTTCAACCGTCCCGGCGCCATTGAGGTCATCAGCGATTGCACTCCATGGCCAGCAGTTCGGCCGCACGGCGGGCTTTCAGTCGAGCGTTATCGATGGTGGCAGCGGTGGCGCGGCGCGCGTCGTCCTCGGCCCACTGGCGATTGAGGCGCAGCTTGCCGCACTTGCGTTCCTGCGTGGCTGCGACCTGCGCCGCCCTGGCGTCGAGTTTGGCTTCGCGCTCGTCGCGCGCCAGGCGGGTTTTTTCCAGCGCGGCCGACTCCTTGCGGGCGCGGGCCAGTTTGGCTGCTGCTTGCGGATCGGAGGCGGGCGCCGATGGCCTGGTCAGCGTGCTGGCCGAGCTGGCGTTGGCCGGGCAGGGCAGGTCGCTGTAGCTGACCTGGCCGCCGACAACGCATTTATGGATGTCTTGCGCGTGCGCCACGTTCAACGCGCACAACAAGGCGCAAGGCACTAACAGACGAGGTAGATGAGGTTGCATGGCGGTCCCGTTCACAAAATTTTCCCGGGATTCATGATACCGAGCGGATCCAGCGCAGCTTTGATGGCCCGCATCATGTTCAGTTCCACCGCCGATTTATGGTGCACCAGCTCGTCTCTTTTCAGCGCGCCGATGCCGTGCTCGGCCGAAATCGAGCCGCCGAAGCTCTCCACGCTGTCGTACACCACGCGGTTGACGGCGTCTTGCCTGAGCAGGAATTCCTCGTTGGACACGCCCATGGGCGGGGCCACGTTGTAGTGCAGGTTGCCGTCGCCCAGGTGACCAAAGCACACCAGCTGGCAGCCAGGGAAGGCGGCCTCGAGCTTGGGGCCGGTGGCAGCGATGAAGTCGGCGCTGCGCGAGACCGGCAGCGAGATGTCGTGCTTGATGTTCTTGCCGGCCCTGGCCTGCGCCAGGGGGATATGCTCGCGCAGTCGCCACAGGCCGGTCGACTGCGCGATGGACGTGGCCACCACGGCGTCGTCGATCACGCCGCTATTCAAAGCCGCGCCGATAGCCCGTTCCAGCAGCCCTACTGCGTGTTCTTCGGATTCGCTGCTCGAAAGTTCCAGCAACACGTATTGCGCATGGGGCGTCGTGAACGGCTGCGGCAGCTGCGGGAATTCGCGCGCCAGCAGTTCCAGGCAGTACTGCGACATCAATTCGAAACCGGTCAGGCTGGCGCCGCAAAAGTCCTGCATCAGCCCCAGCAGTCGCAGCGCGTGGACCGGTGAGGGCAGCGCCGCCAGCGCGGTAATGGCCGCTTTCGGCTGCGGATATAGTTTGAGCACGGCTCCGGTGATTACGCCCAGCGTGCCTTCGGCGCCGATGAACAGGTCGCGCAGGTCGTAGCCGGTATTGTCCTTGCGTAGTCCGCGCAAGCCGTTCCATATTTCTCCCTGCGGGGTCACCACTTCCAGCCCCAGGCACAGGTCGCGGGTATTACCGTAACGCAGGACGGCCGTGCCACCGGCATTGGTGGCAAGGTTGCCGCCGATGGTGCAGCTGCCTTCGGCCGCCAGCGACAGCGGGAACAGGCAGCCTTGCGCGGCTGCCGCCTCTTGCGCCTGTTGCAGGATGCAGCCGGCATCGACGGTCATGGTGCGGTTGACGGCGTCGACCTGGCGCACGGCGTTCATGCGCGCCAGTGACAGCACCACGGCCGCGCCGCCGGTGTCGGGCACGCTGCCCAGCACCAGCCCGGTATTGCCGCCCTGCGGCACGATGGGCACGCGGTACTGCGCACAGGTGCGCACCAGGGCGGCCACTTGTTCGGTGGTGGCGGGACGCAGCACGGCCAGCGCGCGGCCCGTGTAGCGCGCGCGCTGGTCGGTCAGGAACGCGGCCTTGTCGGCATCGAGCTCGAGCACGTGGTCCGCGCCGACGATGGCGCGGCACTGGTCCAGGAAGGCGCTGCCGGTAGCCGTCATTTGACCGTGGTAACCTTTACCTTGTCGAGCAGTTCCTTGGCCAGCTTTTTCGCCTCGCGTTTATATGGCCGCAGGTACAGCAGCGCGCAGGCAAAATACACGCAGACGATGATCGCCTCGCCCCAGCCCAGCCAGGCCGAAGCGCGGTCGGCGTCGCTCCAGCCGCGCACCACGCCTTCGGTGAAGTACAGCAGTATCATCATCGAGGTCCACTGCAAGGTGTAGATGTCGCGCTTCCACACGCCGTACAGCGGCAGCAGCAGCGGCGCTGCCTTCAGCACCAGCCACGAGCCGCCTGGCTTCAACGGTGCGATCACCATCTCCCACAACACGCACCAGACGATCAACAGGCCCAGGCTGCCGACGGCGCCCCAGTGAACATACTTGTGCAAGGTGGTGTGCATCGTTTTTTCCTCTAGCGGGCGGCGAGCTTGACGGCGGTTTCGGCCAGGCGCCGGCCTTGCGCGATGGCCAGGCGTTTTTCGTCGTCGGTGATCGGGCGGGCGCCATCGAGGCCGGCCCAGTGGCTGGCGCCGTACGGCGTGCCGCCGCTGGCGGTGGTCATCAGTTCCGGGTTGGTGTAGGGCAGACCCATGACCATCAGGCCATGGTGGAACAGCGGCACCATCATGGTGAGCAGGGTCGATTCCTGGCCACCGTGCAGGCTGCCGGTGGATGTAAACACGCATGCCGGCTTGCCCGCCAGCGCGCCGGCGAGCCACTGGCCCGAAGTACCATCCCAAAAATACTTCATCGGCGCGGCCATATTGCCGAAGCGGGTGGGCGAGCCCACCGCGATGCCGGCGCATTCGGCCAGGTCGTCCAGCTCGACGTACGGCGCGCCGTCGAGCGGCACGTCGGGCGCGGTGGCCTCAACGACGGTGGACACGGCAGGCACGGTGCGCAGGCGGGCGTCGCAGCCCGGCACGCTCTCGATGCCCTGGGCGATCAGCTCGGCCAATTTGCGGGTAGCGCCGTGACGCGAGTAGAACAGGACAAGAATAATCAGATTGGGTTGGCTCATCGCAGGTATTATAGGGGGTTAAAGCGGGCGCGGGCGGAGTGAAAATCGCGGCGCCGCAGCTTCTGAATGTCGATTATCGCTCATGTTCCAAAAATATATACTACCGATTTTCCGCTACCTGCTGCGCAGCTGCCGCAACGGCGTCAATACCGTGCGCGCGTTGTCGTGGTCCGAGGTGCGCGACCTGGTGCTGTTCGCCCACCGCCGCCTGCGCGAGGAAAGCCTGCCGCAAGTGGCCGGCAGCCTCACCTTTACCACCGTGTTCGCGCTGGTGCCGCTGCTGACCATCGCGCTGGCGATCTTCACCACCTTCCCGATGTTCAATACCTTCCGCGCGTCGCTGGAAGCGTATTTCGTCCAGAGCGTGATGCCCAAGACGATATCGGCCACCATCCTCAATTACCTGACCATGTTCGCGTCCAAGGCCACGCGGCTGTCGGCGGTGGGCGCGGTGGCGCTGATTTTTACCTCGATCGCCATGATGAACCTGATCGAGCGCGTGTTCAACCGCATCTGGCGCGTGCGCGGCGAACGCAGCTGGACCCGCCGCATCCTGGTGTACTGGGCCATCATCACCTTGGGGCCGCTCCTGATCGGCGTCTCGCTCACGCTGTCGTCCACGGTGTTCCTGGCCACGTCGGGCCTGTTCGAGCAGTTTCCGGTGGTGGGCGCGATTATCTACACGTTTGCCTCGCTGGCGGTGACCACCGCCAGCTTTACGCTGTTGTACGTGGCGGTGCCGAACCGCGACGTCGACTGGTACGACGCCGCCTGGGGCGGGCTGGTGGCCGGCGTGGCGTTCGAGCTGGCCAAGCGCGGCTTCGCCATTTTCATCACGCAGTTCCCCACGTATTCCAAGATTTACGGCGCGCTGGCGGCCTTGCCGCTGTTCCTGGTCTGGATTTACGTTTCGTGGGTGATCACCTTGATCGGCGCCTTGCTGGTGGCCGCGCTGCCGGTGGTCAAATACGAGCGCTGGTGGCACGAGGCCAAGCCGGGCGGCGAATTCGTCGATGCGATGGCGATCCTGAAGGTGCTGTTCCTCGCCTGCAAATGCGGCGATACGGCATTGGTCAGCGCCGGCACCATCCGCACCCGTACCCGCCTCGGTTTCGACGAGATGGATAGCCTGCTTGAAAAAATGCTGGCCGAAGGCTGGGTGGGGCGCGTCAACGTGCCGGCGCCGCGAAGGGTGCAGTGGGGCAAGCGGGTGTCCGATGGCAGCGACCACTGGGTATTGCTGGCCAATGTCGAGAAGCTGACCCTGGCCGAGGTGTACCGCCTGTTCGTGTTCGGCGGCATGGCGGTCAATGCTGGCGTGGTCGATGACGGCACGGACGAGCGCGACCAGCTGTCGGCGCGCGAGGCGGCGCAGCTGGCTCGGGTGGTGGAGAACGCGGTGGAAACCGGCCTGGGCAAAAGTCTGGCCGACCATTTCGGCCCGATCGATTGCCGCTGATCGCGGCGCTTTGGTTGCAGCGCAGCATGAGCGCGCTGTAACACCCAAAGCAAATTCTTGCAATATCGTGGGGCGCGGTGCTGGATTTTTTGCCATGCATAGGCTACATTCGGCTTTGGGCTTAAACATTACAATAAACAATGACATCTTCAACCCACGAAGCCTCTCAGCGGACAGGACGGTCTAATATGAAAGTCTCCGAAATCCTGCAGGTCAAAGGCAGCATCCTCTACACCATTTCGCCTGACCAGCCGTTGGCCGAAGCGGCCGACATCATGGCCGAAAAAGACATCGGCTCGCTGGTGGTCATGGAATTCGGCGACCTGGTCGGCATGCTCACGTTCCGCGAAGTGCTGCGCGCGATCCACGCCAACGAGGGTAATGTTGGCGGCGGCACCGTGCGCAAGCACATGGACGATTACCCGATCACGGTCACGCCCGATACCGAAGTGAACGAAGTGCGCCGCATCATGCTGGAAAAACATGCGCGTTATTTGCCGGTGATGAACGCCAAGACCATCCTCGGCGTGATTTCGTTCTACGACGTGGCGCGCGCGGTGCTGGAGGCGCAAAGCTTCGAGAACCGCATGCTCAAGGCGTATATCCGCGACTGGCCGGGCGACCAGGCCGAGCCGCATCCGGACTGATGGTCAGCCGTTCCCTGCATCTGATGATGCGGGGAACCTCTGCTATTTGCCGTTGTCGAGCCAGTCCTCGAGCGCATCCGCCTTCATCGGCCGCGCGAACAGGAAGCCCTGCGCCAGCGGACAGCCCAGCGCGTGCAGGATCTGCGCCTGGCGCTCGTCTTCCACCCCCTCCGCGATCACCGTCAGCCCCAGGTTGCGACCGAGCTGGATCACCATTTCGGCGATGCTGCTGCCGCGCGCCGAGCCGGTAATTTCGGTCACGAAGGCACGGTCGATTTTCAGGCGATCCACTTGCAGCCGCTGCAAATACGACAGCGACGAAAAGCCGGTGCCGAAGTCGTCGATCGCGATCGATACGCCCGTCTGCTTGATCTGGTCGAGCATCTTGATCAGCAAATCCGGCTCTTCCATCGCCATCGATTCGGTGATTTCCAGTTCGATATTCTGCGGCGGCGCGCCGGTTTCTTCCAGCGCCCGGCGCAGCATGTCGAGGAAGTGCGGGTGGCGGAACTGCACCTGCGAGACATTGACCGACATGACGAAGTCGAGGTGGCCGGCCGCGCGCACGGCCATCAGTTCGCGGCACGCAGTACGCAGCACCCATTCGCCGAGGTCGATGATCAGGCCCGAGTACTCGGCGATCGGAATGAAACGGTCGGGCGAGACAAAGGCACCGTCTGCGGTCTGCCAGCGCAGCAGCGCTTCGGCGCCGACCGGACGGCGGGTTTCGAGATCGATCTGCGGCTGGTACATGACGAACAGCTGGCGCTGGCCGAAGGCGGTGCGCAGCGCGTGCATCATGCGCACGCGTTCGCGGATTTCCACCCCCATCGAGCGCGAGAAGTAGCAGTAGCCGGCGCGCTGCTGGGTCTTGGCGCGTTTCAAGGCGATGTCGGCGTCCTTGAGGGCGTCGCCGCCGCTGCCTTCGTGTTCGTCGAGCCGCACCAGTCCCAGCGTGGCCGACAACTGCACATCCTGGCCGTCGATGCGGAACGGCTGCTGGAACAGCACCAGCAGCGCGGTCGGCGTGACCAGGGCAGAATCCCCCAGCAGCGCAAAAATGTCGCCGCCGATGCGCGCCACCGCCACTTGCCGGCCCAGGTCCGCCTGCAGGCGATTGGCGACCGCGATCAGCAGCAGGTCACCGAACTGGTGGCCCAGCGCGTCGTTGGTTTCGGCGAAGTGATCGAGATCGACCAGCGCCAGGGTGGCCGGGGCGTGCTGCGGACCGGTGGCAGCGGCCAGGCTTTCTTCCAGTATCTCCAGCAGGCGGGTGCGGTTGGGCAGCTTGCACAACTGGTCGTAGAACGCCGCGTTGTGCAGGTGGCTGACCAGTTCCACGTTATCGAGCCCCACCGCCACGTTGCCGCAAAAGACGTCGAGCAGGCGTTCGTTGATGTCGGTGGGCGCGCTGTCCACGTCGAGGTACGCCACGAAGTCGCGACTGGCCTTGCCGGCGAAGTAGAGCGTGACGGAATCGGCGCCGTACACGTTGGCGCGTTGCGCCAGGGCCTGTTCCATCAGTGCGCGGATGCGGGCGTCGGCCAGCGGCGCATGCTGAAGATGGTGGGGATGCTCGAGCTGGGCGTGACGGCCGCAGGCGGCCATCACCATCAGTTCGTGGCAACCGGGGTCGCCGCCGGGGCAGTCCTTCACGCACAACACGCCGTTGGCAGCAGTGCCCAGCAGGTCGCCGATCTGCGCCAGCACGCCGGCGGCGTAGTCATGCACGCCGTGCAGCGCCATCAGCTCGGTGCTGGCATGGACGATCTGGTTCAGGCCGCGGCGGCTGTCGTCGATCTTGCGGATCTGCTGATACGACCGGATCGCCGAGGTAACGGTGGTATAGAGCTTGATGCGGGTAAGTTCGGACTTGGTCTTGTAGTCGTTGATGTCGAAATCGCGGATGGCGTCGATTTCGGGCGCATAGCCGGGCTGGCCGGTGCGCAGGATGATGCGCACGTCGGCCAGCTTGAGCGTTTCGCGGATGTGGCGCACCAGGTGCAGGCCGGCGTCGTCCTGTTCCATCACCACGTCGAGCAGGATCACGGCGATGTCGGTTTCGCTGGCAAGCAGATCGCGCGCCTGGCCGGCCGAGTAGGCGTGGACGAATTCCAGCGGCCTGCCTTGCATGTCGAGATTGCCGAGCGCGAAGGTGGTGGTGGAATGAACATCTTCGTCATCGTCGATGATCATCACCCGCCAGACGCCGGTGGCGCTGGTGTCTGTGCTTGCCGCCGGATGTTCTTCGAGGAATACCAGGTCGTCTTGATCATCCTTGGCCGTTGACGTTTGCTGTCGATGGCCAGGAGGGGTGATCGGTTGGGGCATGTGTCGCGTCTCCAGGATTGCTCGGTTTTCTCTTGAGGAAGTATATAGGCAAATTGTTTAAATGAACTCGACTTTCCCGTTTGATCGCCGCCCGACCGACGTCGTGCGCACGTGCATGCGTCGCGATTGCAACAAAGCCGCCCGGTCACGCAAGGCGGGCGTGGGCTGTTAGAATGTAGAAATCCCTATTATTTCCAAAGATTCTCTTCCTATGTCCGGTAATACATTTGGCAAATTGTTTTCTGTAACTACTTTCGGCGAATCGCATGGCCCTGCAATCGGCTGCGTGATCGATGGCTGCCCGCCGGGCTTGCCCTTGTCGGAAGCCGATATCCAGCCGGAACTCGACCGCCGCAAACCGGGCACGTCGCGCCACGTGACGCAGCGCCAGGAATCGGACACGGTGGAGATTTTGTCGGGCGTATACCAGGGCGTTACCACCGGTACTCCGATCGCGCTGCTGATCCGCAACGAAGACCAGCGCAGCAAGGACTACGGCAATATTGCCGAGAGCTTCCGGCCGGGCCATGCCGACTATACCTACTGGCACAAGTACGGCGTGCGCGATCCGCGCGGCGGTGGCCGGTCGTCGGCGCGCCTGACCGCGCCCATCGTCGGCGCCGCCGCCGTGGCCAAGAAGTGGCTGCTGCAGCAGTACGGCACCACCTTCGCGGGCTGCATGAGCCAGCTGGGCGACATACCAGTGCCGTTCCAGGACTGGACCCACGTGCACGACAACCCGTTTTTTGCCGCCAGCGGCGACGCCGAGCTGATTGCCCACATGGAGGCGACCATGGACGAACTGCGCAAGGCCGGCGATTCGATCGGGGCGCGAATCGACGTCGTCGCGCAAAATGTGCCGGTGGGCCTCGGTCAGCCGATCTACGACAAGCTCGATGCCGACATCGCCTACGCCATGATGGGCATTAACGCGGTCAAGGGTGTGGAAATCGGCGCCGGCTTCAAGTCGGTAGCGCAAAAAGGCACCGAGCATGGCGACGAGCTCACGCCGCAGGGCTTTGTCGGCAACAACGCCGGCGGCGTGTTGGGCGGCATCTCCACCGGCCAGGACATCACGGTATCGATCGCCATCAAGCCCACGTCGTCGATCCGCACGCCGCGCCACTCGATCGACAAGGACGGCAGCCCGGTGCTGGTGGAAACCTTCGGCCGCCACGATCCGTGCGTGGGCATTCGCGCCACGCCGATTGCCGAGGCGATGCTGGCGCTGGTGCTGATCGACCACGCCTTGATGCACCGCGCCCAGTGCGGCGACGTCAAGGTGTCCACCCCGGATATCTCCCGGTAACGGGTTTCAGGCGCGGGTGGATGTGGTGCTGGTGCCTGCGCCGGCTGCCACGCCGGTGCTCACAATTTCCTGCTGGTGGCGCCGTTCGGCGGCGCGCACCACCATCGTGCGGATGTCGTTGAGCAGCGAGAATTCCGTGGGGCTCAGCTGGATCGGCGGGAAGGTGTCGTCCCAGTCGCCGTACAGGAAACCAGCAGCCTGGCCGTTGTACGACAGCGGAATGATGACGAAGCTGTGCGCCTCCGACAGCGCGGCTTTCCACCATTGCGGCAGCTTGGCCGCGAACTTGGCGTCACGCGCATTTTCGATGAAGATCACGCGGTCGCTATTGAGCGCCGCATGGAACACGTTCGGCTCGTACGCATCGTCGAAACTCATCGCCGCCAGCAGTTCGCGGCTGTCGTTGCCGAAGCAGATGCGCGCCGTGTACTGGTTGGCGCGGCGGTTGCGCACGAAGGCGATGGCGCGCGAAAATTCCAGTCCCTTGTAAATCGTTTCCAGCGCAATCTGCACCATCTGGCCGGGGCTGGCCGTGTCCAGCACATCGCGCATGTCGGCCAGGCCGCTGAGCAGGATCTTGTTGCCGGCCGCGCGCTGGCGGTGTTGCGCCTGTGCCCGCGCGCGCCGCTCGGCCGGGCGCGAGAGCGGCGCGATGGTCAGATCGTTGGCCGCCACTACCTTGGCCTGCTCGATGGCGATCATCAAATTGTCTGCCTCCATGCCCAGCATCGCCGCATAGCTTTCGGTCAGCGCCTGCACCTGGGCCGCGCCCACGGCGTCGTCGTGCCACAGCGATTCGGCGCACAGTGCCGACATGGTGGACAGGCCCGCCACCCAGTCGGCGGCTTCGATGTCGGCGCCTTCTGCCGGCGGGTCGAGCCGGCGCATGCCGTCCACCAGCTTGGCCGGCAGGCGCCAGTGCAGCGCGGCGGCGTGGCCCAGCTGCGCCATGCTCAAGCCCAGCATGGCGGGAGCGACGGCTTCGATAGTCGAGCCTTCATCGTCGGCGCGGCGTTGCAGTTCGAGCCAACGCTCGGGCATGTAAAAGGTGAGCATCATGCGGCCCAGCGTGTGCAGCATCGAACATACCACGGCTTCCTCGCCGCGCGGGTTGTGCGCTGCGGTGGCGATCTGCTGCGCCACCATGCCCGCCAGGACCGCTTTTTCCATCTCGATATGCGCCACGGTGGCTGCGCCGCCGACAGCGGTTTCGGCTGCCATTTCCTCGATCAGTTTGAGCCCCAGCGCCAGGTGGCCAATGGCGTCCGTGCCCAGCACGACCACGGCTTTCGAAACCGTGTTGACATGCTGGCCGAAGGCCGAGTACATGCTGCTGTTGGCCAGCCGCAGGACCTTTTGCGTGAGCACCGGGTCGGACAGCACGGTGCTGGTCATATTGAATTCCAGCTCGTCTTCGCCGCGCATGGCGCCCAGGATCGCCGTGATGGCCTTGGCGAAGCCTGGCATGTCGCCGCGCCGGCGCGTGCAATCCCACAGCTGCGCCAGGGTTTTTTCGCCTTGTTCGTCGATGGGGCCGATGGCATCGAGGTTGCCGAGTTTACTCATGGCGTCACCTGCGCGATGGCGGCAGCGGGGGCGGGCAGGTCCTGCGGCACCAGCTTGGCGTGCATGCTTTCGCTCAGCGCCGCCATGGCGACGTTGGCGGGCATCGGTTTGCCGGTCAGGTAACCCTGGATGTACTGGCAGCCGCGCTCGTTGAGCCAGCCCATCTGCTCCTCGGTCTCCACGCCTTCGGCCACCACCGACAGGTCCAGGTGCCGCGACAGGTCGAGCACCGTGCTGCAGATGGCGCCGTCCTTCTGCGAGCCAGGCAGGTCGCGGATGAAAGCGCGGTCGATCTTGAGCACGGAAATCGGGAAGCGCTTGAGATAGGCCAGCGACGAATAGCCGGTGCCGAAATCGTCGATGGCGATGCGCGCGCGGCGCTCGGCCATCTTGGTCAGGATAGCCTCGGCGTGCACCGGATCGACCATCAGTGTGCCCTCGGTAATTTCGAGCACCAGCTGTTCGCCGGGCAGGCCGGAGAAGGCGAGGGCGTCGTCGAGCACGTCGAGGAATTTATCGTTGCGGAACTGGCGCGGGCTGATATTGACGGAGATATACAGGCTGCGCCGCGCCACTTCCTCGAACTGGCGCAGTTGCACGCACGCGGCCTTGAGCGCCCAGGCGCCCAGCAGGTTGATCAGGCCATTGGCCTCGGCGATCGAAATGAAGCGCACCGGCGGCACCATGCCCAGCGTAGGATGCTTCCAGCGCATCAGCGTTTCGAAACCCTGGATCTCGCGCGTGGGCGCATCGACGATGGGCTGGTAGTACAGCAGGAATTCGCCTTCGCGCACGGCCTGGAACATCGCCGCCTCGAGCGAGATGTCGTGTTGCGGTGGTCCAGCCTGCGCGGGGCTATACACCACGCAGCGCGCCTTGCCGGTTTCCTTGGCGCGCGACATGGCGGCATCGGCCAGTGCCATCAGGCGCACTTCGTCTTCCGCGTGCAGCGGATAGATCGACACGCCGACCGAGGCGCCCACGTAAATGGTGTGTTTGCCGATGTCAAACTGCGACTGCAGGGTGGCGATCAGCCGTCCCGTGACCAGCTTGATCTGGGCCTCGGTGTGGGTGCCGGGCAGAATCGCGACAAACTCGTCGCCGCCGACGCGCGCCAGCGTGTCGCTGTCGCGCAGGGTCTTGCGCAGGCGCGCGGCAGCCATTTGCAGCAGTGCGTCGCCGACCGGGTGTCCCAGGCCATCGTTGACTTTCTTGAAACTGTCAAGGCCGATGGTGGCCACCGCGAAGCCTTGGCCCGAGCGGCGCGCATTGGCGATCACCATGCGGATACGGTCCGACAGCAGCAGGCGATTGGGCAGCTCGGTCAGGGCATCGTGGGTGGCCAGGTGGCGCAGGCGCTGTTCGGTGGCCTGTTGCTGCGACATGTCGCGGCCCACCACCAGCAGCGCCGGGGCGCCGTCCGGCTGCGCCAGGGAGGAGATGCGCAATTCGTGCCACACCTCGGCCTCGGGCGCCTTGATGCGCACTTGCACTACCTGCGGCGCGCCGGAGGAGTGCGCTACCGCGAGCGCCGCCGTCAGCGCGGCATGGTCGTCGTCGCCGACCAGTCGCGCCAGCGACAAACCATGCAGCGGCGCCAGGCGGCCGATCAGCGTGGTCGCGCGGCGGCTGGCAAAAGCGACCGCGCCGGCAGCGTCGAGTCGGAACACCACATCGCCAGCTTCCTCCATGAGACGGTCCAGCTCATGGAGCAAATCGCGCGGCGGCTGAGGTGGTGGGCTCTGTTGCATTGCAAAAATCTAAGCTTTCTAATTTGTATATGTGACATGCGGATTATGTGAATCTTGCAAATCCATAAAGCACTTTATCACTTCTGCGCGCGCTTTTACATGGGTATGGGCAACATTCTGTCTGGTTTCATTAATTTCTTTTGAGAAATCTCTAAAGCCTCGCAGATAGTTGTTTGCCGATGCCGCACTTGCAGCACTGCCACGCCACATGCCCCGCTTGTATAATGGCGTGCATAAACGTCTTCATAGAGCAAACAATAATGAAACAAGATCCGCGCTTCCCGAACCTGTTCATCACCGATCATCCGCTGATCCAGCACAAGCTCAGCCACATGCGCGCCAAGGACACGTCCACCCGCACGTTCCGCGACCTGCTCAAGGAAATCACGTTGCTGATGGGGTACGAGATCACGCGCGACCTGCCGCTGACCACCCGCACCGTGGAAACACCGCTGATGACCATCGACGCGCCGGTGATCGCCGGCCGCAAGCTGGCCATCGTGCCGATCCTGCGCGCCGGCATCGGCATGAGCGATGGCTTGCTGGACCTGGTGCCGTCGGCGCGCGTGGGCCATATCGGCGTGTTTCGCGACCCGGCCACCCACCAGCCGGTGGAATACCTGGTGCGCCTGCCCGATACTGCGGAGCGTACCTTCATCCTGTGCGACCCGATGGTGGCCACCGGCAATTCGGCGGTGCACGCGGTCGATGTGCTCAAGAAGCGCGGCGTGACGGATGAACAAATCATTTTCCTGGCCCTGGTGGCCGCGCCGGAAGGCATCGAGGTGTTCCAGAAGGCGCACCCGGGCGTAAAACTCTATTGCGCCGCGCTCGACTCGCACCTGGACGACCATGCTTACATCGTGCCTGGCCTGGGCGACGCCGGCGACCGCATCTTCGGCACCAAGTAACCGTCTGTATATATGACCGCTTCGACCGATCTCGATTTCCGCGCCCGCCTGGCGGCGCTCAACGCCAAGTTCGCCGCCACCGTACCTGGCACGATGGGCAAGATCGCGCAGGCGCTGGCCGCCTGCAACGGCAGTATGCAAGGCGGCATGCCATCGGCGGCGTCGCTGCATGCCTTGCACGAACTGTTGCACGGCGTGGCCGGTTCGGCCGGCACCTTCGGTTATCCCACGCTGGGCCAGGAGGCGCGTCGGCTTGAGCAGCAGGTGCGCGCAGCAATGAAAGAGGGCGCCGGCTGGGATGGCATGCCGGCCCAGGTCGAGCAGTTCCTGGCGTGGGCTGCACGAGATCCTGGCGCCGTCGAATTCGATTGAGACATGTTGTGCACTTGATCTAGCTCAAATAGGTTATGATCTAGTTGTCTATAATGACATGTACGCATTGACCGAGAGAGAAAACGCTGTTTTGCATTTATTTTTGTGAATCCGTGCTTTTCTCTGGTAAATGGGTATAATACGGAATCGTTTAGATTCAAGAGTACTGCAGTTTGTATGTTTTTCTTGCCTCAAACGATATCACGGGCGCAAGCCCAACTTAACTGAAATAGGAATTGTAATGGCAACTGGTATCGTAAAATGGTTCAATGATTCGAAGGGCTTCGGCTTTATCACCCCTGACGAAGGCGGCGAAGATCTGTTCGCTCACTTCTCGGCGATTCAGTCGGCAGGCTTCAAGTCGCTGCAAGAGAACCAACGCGTTTCTTTTGAAGTGACCGCTGGTCCTAAGGGCAAGCAAGCTTCGAACATTCAGCCTCTGTAATACGCTGGATCTAACGAAATAAGAAATCCTCGGTCACCGGGGATTTTTTTTCGTCTGTACGTTTGGTCAATCGGCACGTCCGGCCAGGAACGGGCCTGGCGCGTTGGCTCACGCTATCCGGCAAGGCCTGCATTGCCCTTACTGCTCCACGGGTTTGCGCCGCCAATAGTTCGGCTGCGCATAGGCCCGCCGTAAAAAATCCACGAACGCCCGCACGCGCAACGGCAAGTGCCGTCGCTGCGCGAATACCGCGTGGATATCGTTGCCTGGCGCGGCAAAGTCGCCCAGTACGGTGCGCAATTTTCCCGCCTCGATTTCGCTGCCCACCTCCCACATCGACCGCCACGCCAGCCCCTTGCCAGCCAATGCCCATTCGTGCAGCACCTGGCCGTCGTTGCAGCCCATGTTGCCGCCCACTTTCAGCACCACGTTCTTGCCGTTTTCGCGGAAGGTCCAACCGCGCTGGCTGCCTTCGCTGCTGATCGCCAGGCAGTTGTGCCGCGCCAGGTCGGCCAGGGTTTCCGGCGTGCCGTGGCGCTTGAGGTAGGAGGGGGCTGCCACCACCACCCGTTCGTTGTCGGCCAGCTTGACGCTGACCAGGCTGGAATCGGCCAGGCTGGCGATGCGGATCGCCACGTCGATGCCTTCGCCCACGATGTCGGTCACGCGGTCGGTCATGTTGAGCGTGGCGGTCAGGTCCTGGTGCTCGGCCAGGAATGACGGCAGCAACGGCGCCACGTGCTGGCGGCCGAAGCCGGCCGGCGCCGAAATCATCAGGTGGCCGGTGGCGCGCGCACTGCGCTCGGCCACGGCCGACTCGGCTTCTTCGAGCTCGGCCAGGATGCGCTGGCAATCCTCGAGAAACGCCGCGCCTTCGTCGGTAAGCGCCAGCTTGCGCGTGGTGCGCTGTAATAATTTGACGCCCAGCCGCGCTTCGAGCGCGTCGAGCCGGCGGCCGATCATGGCCGGTGCGATGCCTTCGGCGCGTGCTGCGGCAGACAGGCTGCCACGGGCCACCACCTCGACAAAGGTGGAAATCTGTCTGAACTGCCCCATCGTGAACTTTCTATCTGTGACAAAAACGCATGGATGAAGTGATATTTAGTCTCGTTTGCATCACTAAATAGTGAATATACTGGAAAAAATGCCATAGCGTCACCGAGCCTTCACACTAAAAAAGAAACCGGCGTGCGCACTGTGGCGATGCTTATAATCTGGTATCGAAGTTAACTTTTCTCTTGGAGATTTCGCACATGACGCTGTCCACTAATCTGCCGCAGGGCATGGAAATTACCGGTGACATCAAGCCCGGATACGAAGCCATCCTCACCAGCGAGGCCTTGAACCTCGTGGTCAAGCTCACGCGCGAGTTCGAAGCGCGTCGTCAGCAGTTGCTGGCCGTGCGGGTGGAGCGCGCCAAGCGGCTCGATGCCGGCGAACGCCCCGATTTCCTGCCAGAGACCGAACATATCCGCAACGGCGACTGGACCATCGCGCCGATTCCTGCCGCTCTGGAGTGCCGCCGCGTGGAAATCACCGGCCCGGTCGAGCGCAAGATGGTGATCAACGCCCTCAACTCGGGCGCGGACAGTTACATGACCGACTTCGAGGATTCCAACACGCCGAACTGGGACAACCAGATCACCGGCCAGATCAATATGAAGGATGCGGTACGCCGCACCATCTCGCTCGAGCAGAACGGCAAGTCCTACAAGCTCAACGATAAAGTCGCCACGCTGGTGGTGCGCCCACGCGGCTGGCATCTCGATGAGAAGCACGTGCTGGTCGACGGCAAGCGTATTTCCGGCGGCATTTTTGATTTTGCCCTGTTCATGGTGCACAACGCCACGGAGCAACTGGCGCGCGGCGCCGGTCCCTATTTCTATTTGCCGAAAATGGAATCGCACCTCGAAGCGCGGTTGTGGAACGACATCTTCGTGATGACGCAAAACGAGCTTGGCCTGCCGCAGGGCACGATCAAGGCCACCGTGCTGATCGAGACCATCCTGGCCGCCTTCGAGATGGACGAGATCCTGTACGAACTGCGCGAACACAGCTCGGGCCTGAATGCTGGTCGCTGGGATTACATCTTTTCGTGCATCAAGAAGTTCAAGCTGGACAAGGACTTCTGCCTGGCCGACCGCGCCAAGGTGACGATGACTGCGCCGTTCATGCGCGCCTATGCGCTGCTGCTGCTCAAGACCTGCCACAAGCGCAATGCGCCGGCGATCGGCGGCATGGCGGCGCTGATTCCCATCAAGAACGATCCCGAGAAAAATGACGTGGCCATGGGCGGCGTGCGCAACGACAAGGCGCGCGACGCCACCGATGGCTACGACGGCGGCTGGGTGGCGCACCCGGGCCTGGTCGAGCTGGCGATGGGCGAGTTCACCAAGGTGCTCGGCGACCAGCCGAACCAGATCGGCAAACAGCGCCCCGACATCGACGTCACGCGCGAACAACTGCTGGACTTCAAGCCGGAAGCGCCGATCACCGAGGCGGGCCTGCGCTACAACATCAACGTCGGCATCCACTACCTGGGCAGCTGGCTGGCCGGCAATGGCTGCGTGCCGATCCACAACCTGATGGAGGATGCGGCCACGGCCGAGATCAGCCGCTCGCAGGTGTGGCAATGGATCCGTTCCGACAAGGGCGTGCTGGAAGACGGCCGCAAGGTCACGGCAGACATGGTGCGCGCCATGATTCCGGAAGAGTTGGCGAAAGTGCAGCACGACGCGCCTGGCGGTGACGGCCCAACCTATCCTCGCGCCGCGCAAATCTTCGAGGAAATGTCTACCTCGACCGAGTTTGCGGAGTTTCTGACCCTGCCGCTGTACGAAGAAATCTAGACTTCAGCCCGTCATCCCCGCGAAGGCGGGGATCCAAGCTGAGTGCCCAAGCACGCGGCGCCTGGATCTCCGCCAGTGCGGCGGCCGATACCGCACCTCGCCACAATCAAATCAAAAATCGTTCTTCCACAAGCGCAGCGCCGTAAACGTGGCCAGCGGCGTATCCATTCCATCGAGCTTGCCAGCCTTGACCAGTTGCTGCGCGATCGCCGGTTCGCGGTAGCGCAGGAACGGGTTGGTGGCTTTTTCGATGGCGATGGTGCTGGGCACCGTGGGCAGGTTGTGCTCGCGCTTGTCGGTCTCCACTTTTACCCTTTCCTGCAGCGCGACATTGTCGGGCTCAACCACGCGGGCGAAGCGCAGGTTGGATAGGGTATATTCATGGGCGCAATACACCTTGGTATCATCGGGCAGCGCGGCCAGCTTGCCGAGTGAGCTGATCATTTGAGCCGGCGTGCCTTCGAACAAACGGCCGCAGCCGCCCGCGAACAGCGTGTCGCCGCAGAACAGCCAGGTCGGTTCGCCATCTTGCGGCGCACGCACGTAGGCAATGTGGCCCATGGTGTGGCCGGGCACATCGAGCACGCTCACGCGCAGCGCCAGTCCGGGCACGTCGATCTGCTTGCCTTCGCCGACCGGCAAGGTGACGGTGGCGATGCTTTCGTTGCGCGGTCCGTAAACGGGAACCTGGTAATGCTGTAATAATTCGGGGACGCCGCCAATATGGTCAGCGTGATGATGCGTCAGTAGAATGGCGGTCAACCTGAGGCCGTGTGCTTTGAGCGCGGCCACGACCGGTTTGGCTTCACCGGGATCGACGACTGCGGCATGCACGCCGTCATGGATCAGCCACAGGTAGTTGTCTTTGAACGCTGGAATCGTAAGAACACTGAGAGCTTGTTGAGAAGATATGGTCATTGGATCGCTAAAGGCTGGACATGGATAAAGCAGGTTCGGAGCAGTCCATTATAGCGCTGGAAGGCTGGCTGCAAACGCCCGCCGGTGTGTACATGCGTGCGTGGGAACAAACCTGTCTCGATAATTTAACGGTCGATATTTTCGGCTACAACGCGGTGCAGATCGGCCTGCCGCAGATCGATGCGCTGGCCGCCAATCGCATGCCGAACAAATGGCTGGTGGACCGCAAGGTGCGGCCCGAAAATATTGTGCCGTCCGCGCTGCCGGCACTAACCGGCCAGCCGGAAACGGTCATCGAGTTGCCGGCGGCGCCTGCGCTGCGACCGGTTTCGCTCACCTGCGATTTTACCGAATTGCCGTTTGCCTCGCACAGCCTGGACCTGGTGGTACTGCCGCATGTGCTCGAGTTCTCCACCGATCCGCACCAGGTGCTGCGCGAAGTGGAGCGCGTGCTGATACCGGAGGGGCAGGTGATCATTTGCGGTTTCAATCCCACCAGCCTGTGGGGTGCGCGCCATGTACTGCGGCGCGTGGGCGGCGCCTCGTTCCTGCCGCCCACCGAATCGCTGATTACCATGCCGCGCATGCGCGACTGGCTCAAGTTGCTCAATATGGGCGCCAGCCACAGCCATCTCGGCTGTTACGCGCCCGCCTGCCGCACAGAAAAATGGCTGCAACGCTACGCATTCATGGATAATGCCGGTCCGCGCTGGTGGCCTTTCTTCGGCGGCGTGTACGTCATCCAGGCCATCAAGCGCGTAAAGGGCATGCATCTGATCGGCCCGGCCTGGGCCAAGAAATCGGCCACCGCCCCGGCGGTGGTGCCGGCAACTAACAAAAGACGGGAACAGCAGGATGGATAAGGTAGAAATTTTTACGGACGGCGCATGCAAGGGCAACCCTGGCCTGGGCGGCTGGGGCGCCTTCCTGGTGGCCGGCAACTCCGAAAAGGAAATCTGCGGCGGCACGCGCGACACCACCAACAACCGCATGGAATTGCAGGCGGTGATCGAGGCGCTGAGCATCCTCAAGCGCCCGTGCGACGTGGTGCTGCACACCGACAGCCAGTACGTGCAAAAGGGCATCAGCGAATGGATCCACGGCTGGAAAGCGCGCGGCTGGAAAACCGCGTCCAAGGAACCGGTCAAGAACGAAGACCTGTGGAAGGCGCTCGACATTGCCCAAGCGCTGCACACGGTGGAATGGCGCTGGGTGCGCGGCCACAACGGCCATCCCGGCAACGAGCGCGCCGACATGCTGGCCAATCGCGGCGTGGAAGTGGCGCGCGCTGCCAGCAAAAAGTAAAACCGGCCGGCCTGTTATACTAGGCCGCTTGTCTGTAGCAATCACCGAAATACTATGCGCCAAATCGTACTCGATACCGAAACCACCGGCATCAACCCCAAGCTGGGCAACCGCATCATCGAGATCGGCTGTGTCGAACTCGAAAACCGCATGCTGACGGGGAATAACTTCCACGTCTACATCAATCCCGACCGCGATTCGGAAGAGGGCGCGCTCAACGTCCACGGCCTGACCACCGAGTTCCTGAGCGACAAGCCGCGCTTTCACGAAATCGTCGAAGACTTGCGCGCCTACATACAGGGCGCCGAAGTCATCATCCACAACGCGCCGTTCGACCTGGGTTTCCTGAACCACGAATTCAAACTGCTGAACCTGCCGGATTTTTCCAGTCACATCGGCAGCGTGATCGACACCCTGGTGCATGCGAAAGAACTACACCCGGGCAAGCGCAACTCGCTGGACGCGCTGTGCGACCGCTACGGCATTTCCAACGCCCACCGCAAGCTGCACGGCGCGCTGCTCGACTCGGAGTTGCTGGCCGACGTCTACCTGGCGATGACACGCGGCCAGAACAGCCTGGGCATGGACGTGGAAGAAGTGAAGCCCGCCGGCAGCGAATTGCTGGCGCCAGTGGCCATGGCCGACATCATTTTCCTGCCGGCCTCGGACGACGAGCTGGCCGCGCACGTGGAAGCGCTGGCGGGGCTGGACAAGGCGGTGAAAGGACAGTGCATCTGGACTGCCGCCATGGCGCCACAACTGCCGGCGTAAGGCAAATCGGAAGAATTTTCACGTTTGCCCTTCCATTTTACGCAGGACGTATCGTATAATTCGCCTCGCTTCGGGAGGTTAGCTCAGGGGTAGAGCACTGCATTCACACTGCAGGGGTCGCAAGTTCGAAACTTGCACTTCCCACCAAGAATTCGTTTTATATCAAAGGCTTACGCGGTTTTCTGCGTGAGCCTTTTTTGTTTGGTATAAAAAAGTATGAAATACTTTTGGAGATTTTTACGGCTCTTGGTAGCCCCTGCCGGACAGAATCGTTTTTGACGTGGTCGCTATTAACAATTCCCGGTGAACAGACCGCCATGGACGTGCCTGAATGGTGGATCCAAGAGTTGTTCGGCGCATTGTGAGCATCAGAGCGTATGCGGCGCCAAGAACCCCCGCCCATGCCTCGCTAACGCCGTACTTGGCTCGTAGCGAACGCCTAGTGGTGTCGCTGAGCTCCCAAGGAGAAACCCTTAGTAAGCTCAAGCGCCGAATCGCGCCGCTATGGCTTCCACCGCAGACTATTTTCCACGCGGTCGATACTCACTGCCGCTTTTTAGCTGAGTCTCACGCTCCAGCGTATCCTTGCCGATAATCCTCAGTGTATTGCCGCCCTTGGCCTGAACCGTCTCTTCGCGATCAGGCACCCGGATCTTCGCCGTGAAACCTATTTCTGCGACGAGATCGACGTATTGAGTGCGGAAGGCAGTCAGCTCAGCTTCGTTAATCACGGTGCTCATCGACAGGGTTTCGCCTGGGTTCAAGGTGGTAAGGTCCTTGAGCAAGGCCCTGTCGGGCATGCCCAGCTTTAATATCTTTTGCTGTCCTGTCTCGCGGTCGGTCAACGTCATCGTGGGGCCGCGCGACTGCAAGTAGCTGCGTGGGAAACCGATGGGGTAGGACTCCGTGTTTTTTACGGTGATTGCAATTGGCATGTACATGCCGGTAAAAATGCACGCCGGATTGTCTTCGCATGCCAGGCTCACCGAGAAGGTAGGCTGTTCCATTTTTGCTCCTGTCGACAGCATTGGGATGGTCAACACCAAGGCTGCAAAAAATAATGTTAAACGATGTCGCATTTGATTTTTCGTCCGATCCGGGCCGTCAGCAACTCTTGTACTTCGATCGCGATATTCCACGCATGTCGGCGGTTGATCACCGTCGAATCGTAAGTATTGTAGATATTGTTACCGGTTTCCAGTTCCTCGCTGTCCAGTGCCAACGCTGGTACCGGCTTGTCCATCGTGCCGTCGGGCTTGAAGTAGCCGACCGTTTCGTCGAAATCGGTATACGAATACTCGTCCGGCAGTCCGCAGCAATGGCCAAATTCGTGGGCGTGGGTCTGTTCCGTCGTGCCCAGCGATACGTCGATGAAGCGTCCGCTGACCTGCTCGCGATCGAATTTTTTATGAACCCGCATCACGTAATGTTCCCCTGAATCCACCCACACCGGCTTGTACACGATCGGCAGCACCTTGGTACCGCACTGCGGATCGGTAATCTGGATCTTCAGCTTGTTGTTCCAGACGCTGGTGATCCCGCGCATGGCAATCTGCTTGACCAGCTCGACCACCGTGGCCCGCGTTTGCTTGCGTTTCGCTGCCGATGGTGTGCCCTTGTCTTGCGCCTCGAGCGCCTGGCCGGCGGGATCGAGCGCCGCCATGACTTTTATCCTTACTTCAACCACCACCGGCTGGTTGGTCTTCACCGGAACGTGGAGCTTGAACCAGATTTCATCCTCGTAGGCATGCGGCGTGCCATCGTGCTGGAATGGCTGTGAATAGCGGCCGTACGAAGGGCCATCAATTTCTTTTTCATAGTCGTCGATCCAGCACGCGGGAAGTTTGACTTTGACTTCCTTGCGCCCTTTGACTTCGATCGGTGTTGTCGTCGATTTTTCTGCGGCCTTGAATTTCGGTTCCTTCGGTTCGGGCGCCGGTGCAGGCGTCGAGCTGCCAGCCGGCGTTTTGCGCGCCGGAGATTCGCCGGGCGCTGGGTTCGATCCTATACCGGTAACGTTCAGCAGTTCAATCACCAGCGCTTCCGCCGCCGCTGCCGCCACCACGTGCGTGAGGCCCTTCTCGTCGGTCATGCCGGTTTCGTACGTGCCATCCTCGCGCTTGATGCGGTACGGCTGGCGCGGCATCAATTCGCCCGTATCACGATCCTTCAGCACAAATCCTTCATCGAACAGCTTGATACGTGTGTCGGGCAGAGGCGTGGCTACCGGGGGCGCGCTGGCGCCGCCGGTAAACACATGTTGCCCACCCTTCACCGTAAAGTTCCCCGGACAGGCAAACGTAATATTCCCACCCTCAAGCGTCACCGAAGACTGCCCGGCCTGCAACACGATCTTTTGATTCGCCTTCACCTCGATCACATCGTTCACCGAGATCACCGTGATCGCCTTGTCCGCCAGGATTTCCAGCTGATCGGTGTGCGCCTGCAGCGACAACGGGCCGTTGCCAGCGATCGCCTGGATGCCGCCTGCGTGGGTGAACAACCCGGTCGCATTGGCCGACACCGACGCCACCGTGAAGCCGGCCGCCAGGTGTAAATCAGACTGCGTGGTCCATTGCAACTGGCCACCGGCAAACAGCGCAGTCGATGCTGGCGAAGCCCAGTTGATGCTGGCCGGCGCTTCCATCAGCACCACCGGCTGCGCGAACTTTTCCACCGGCGCGGCGCTGTCCGGGTCGCGCTTGCCTTCCACGGCCTTGAGCGGTTCGTGGCCGCCGACGGCGCCCTCGAATTTACCCTTTCGTTCGGGATCGATCTGGGCGATGAAGTCGGTTTGCGCTTCGCCTGCCGGCTTGCTCGACAACGCGCTGTGCTGCGTGGCGGCGTCGGCCAGGACCTTGTTCAGCTCGGACGCGCTTTTCAGTTGGCCGATTGCTTCCTTGCTGTCGAGCTGGGTGGAGGTGACGCTGGCGCCTTGTTGCGGGCGCGCGGTCGCTGAGATCAGCAGGCCTTCGCCGGAGCGCACCACGCCCCAGGCGTCGGTGCGCAGCTCGAAACCGTAGCCACGGAACGCGCCGCGCTGGGCCGAGGTCGGGGCCTGGTGCACCAGGTAGCCCAGGTTCAGTTGGGTGGCGGCGCTCGACGTGGCCAGGCGCGTGCGCAGCTGCCCGGGCGTGTCGTCGACCACCCACTGGTTGAAGCCGCCGCCGTCGAAATTATTGCTGTGCATGCCCGAGATGACGCCGGCGTGGTTGACGCCGCTGTCGATGCCGGCAGCGTAGGGCGGTGTATCGGATCCGGTGTAGAGCTGGGCCACCACCAGCGGGCGGTCCATGTCGCCTTCGATGAAGTCCACCAGCACTTCGGTGCCGATGCGCGGGGTGAATTGCGAGCCCCAGTTGGGGCCGGCCAAGGCTTCTGCCACGCGTACCCAGGTGCCGGAGGCGTCGTTGCCGGGGGCATTGCCTTTCGGGTCGCTGTTATGGGGCAGGCCGCCGGCATTGGTGTTGGCGCCGCGCTGCCAGGCGAACTGGATGCGTACCTGGTGTTCGCGCGTGGTGGTGTTGACGGCATCGGGCAGGCCGACGACCAGCGCCGTTTGCGGGCCCAGCGCGGCGCCGGCATAGCGCGCGGCGGCGGTGCGCGGGACGATGGCGACGGTGTCGCGTACGCAACCAAAACGGTTGCGGTAGGTGCCGTTCTCGACGCTGCTGCCGGCAAATCTGGCCAGCGTAGCGATGCCGGCCTTGGCTGCCTTGAACAGTTTGCCGATGCCGTCCATGGCTGGCATGACGTTGTTGCGCGCTTCGTGTTCGACCCACAGCGTGGTAAAGCCATTCTCGCTGGCATAACGTTCGTGCTGGGTCAGGTGGAAGCGGTGGCCCTCGGCCATGCGCCGCACGGCGCCCTGGCCCTCGAACAGTTTGTTGTCGAGTTCGAGCGCTTGCAGCATCAGGCGACTGTGCGGGTCGGCGGCGGCGGTGTCTTCATGGCGCCGCTCGGCGCTGCCATCGTAGATCGACAGGGCCGGCATGTCGCCGATGTCGAGGCTGGTGCTTTGTTCGGCGGCGGGCGCCACCAGTTGGGTCGGGTCCCAGCTGCTGATAGTGACCGCGTTGGCCTGGATGCGGCGCTGCGCGTTGAATTCGTCGATGGCGTCGTCGGTGTCGGTGGCGCGCACGCCGTGGAAGCGCAGGTCGGCGCCGCCCAGGGTGTCCGGCAAGACCGCCTTGCTGTCGAAGAACACCACCTTGTGCTTGGCCTGCTGCTGGCCTTCGGTCGCGGCGCTGCTGTCGTCCTGGCCGTCCTGCTCGTGCTCGAACCGCCAGCTCAGGCCTTCGGCCGCGAGCACGCGCTGGAGAAATTGCAGATCGCTTTCGCGGTACTGGGTCCAGATCGGCCGCACGGCCAGGGTCTGCGTGACGTCGAACTCAAAGCGCACCTGCGGGTAGTCGGCCAGCAGTTCGGTGACCAGGTCCTGGGCGTTCTTGTCCTGGAAAATATAGCTGTCGCGGCGCAAGCCGAGCAGGGCCAGGCCCGGTTCGAGGCGCAGCCGGTAGCGCGCCATGCCGCCGTCGGCGCCAAGCCAGGCGGCGTCGGTGCAGATGCCGTGCCACGAGCGGCGGCTGCCGTCGGGCTGCAGCAGCTTGAGCGTGATCTCTTCACCGATGAAGTCGGCCAACTCGAGGTCGGTCGAGGTGCTGAGCGCGTCGATGTCGAAGCGGAACAATTCATTGACCGCTTCGCGGCCGGTGAAGTGTTCCGGCATCAACGCCTGCGGCAGGGTGGAATCCTGCGCGCTGGCGAGCGTGATCAGGCGCGCGTTTTGACTGAGGCCGGTTCCGAATACGCTGTCCACGGCGGACGCGCCCGTCAGGTCGGACAGCGACATCACGGCAACGTGATGGTCAGGTTGGCCTGCTTGGGCGCGAGCTTGACCACGTCGTTGTACGCGCTCATGCTTTTCTCGGTGCCGTGGCCCAGCATGCTGCGCAGACCGATGTAACCGAGCGCGCAGATCAGCGCAAATACCGAACACAGTACCCACAGCGGAACGTCGTTGCGCAGCTTGTGAATGATCTGGTCGGGGCGCTCGGCGTGCGGTGCGAAGCCGGACTTCTTGCCCTTCATTTGGGCGATCTCGTCACCGAGGCGGGCGGTCAGGTACGCCAGTTTTTCCGTGCCTTCGATGATGTACTTGCCCTGGAAGCCCAGCAGCAGGCACATATGGAACACTTCCAGCGCCTGCAAGTGGACGGCGCCGCGGGCGCGCAAGCTCTCGAGTCGGTTGAAAAAATTCTCGCCGGCCAACTGGTCGCCGAACAGCACCAGTTGCAATGGCCGGCGTTCCCAGGCGTCACGGATGCCATACGGCGAGCGCAGGATGATTTCGTCCACCGCTGCGCAGAACGCGTACTTGGCGTTGTCGATGTCGTCCGGCGAGGCGCCCTGTTTTTTTGCGCCGCGCGTGAAGTCGTCGAGGAAGTGCGTCATCTTGCTGATGAAGTCGGCATTGGCTTGCGGTCCGTTGCCGTTCTTGAGCATGAACAGGGCGTAAAAGCCGTCGTACATGAGGTCCATCAACGTGTGTTCGGTGCCCGGGCCGGCAGCCACGCTGGCCGAAAAGGCCGGCTGTCCGCCGGGGATCAACGAAGGAGGAGCGGTAGTGGTCATGATGTTGTCTTCAAGAAGTTACGGCAACCAGGTCGAGTTTCAGGTCGCGCATGCCGGACGGTACGTAGATCGAAATCGATTGTGCCTGCAGCATGCGCTCATACATCTGGCCCTTGGCCTCGAGGGCGAAATAATAGGTGTCGGGACGCACCGGCACCGCGGCCGGCACCTGCGGCGCATGCGCCAGGCGCACGCCCGGCATGGCGGAGAGCACGAATTTTTCGACGTCGTCCGGCGCACCGATCTTGAAGCGCAGCGGCACCACGTCCACCAGTTCCACGCCGGGCAGGTCGGCCGACACGCCGAGGTAGAACGTGGTCTTGTCGTCGATCTTGCCCGAGTCGAGCTTGCCGTGATGGTAAGACGGCTTGATCTCGGTGAGCGCAATGGCGAAATACTTGGACGAAATCACGGTGTCGAGCAGTTCGCGGATGATGCCGTGCAGGCGCGCAAAGCCGGGACCGGGGTTCAGGTGATCGTAGGCGGGCAGGTCGCTCAGCGCCAGGCCCTTCGAGAACGTCATCAACGCACCGGACAGGCTCAGCAGCTGTTCGTACAGCCGTTCCGGGTGCAGTGCCGGATGGTGGAAGTAGTGGCTCAGCGCAGCGTAAGCCGAGCTGGCCGTGTGCAGCAGCCAGAACGAGGACATGTCGCCGGAACGGAATTCGATCACGTTCTTGCTCGGTTCGCGGTGGTGGCCATAGAGTGCATTGACCTTCGCTTGCAGCGCATCGAGCAGGCGCCGCAGTTGCAGGAACAGCAGCGGCGCGCTGCGGATCGACAGGCTCGGCGGAATGAAGCTCGGGTCCTGTTCGAAGCCGCCGGTGGACAGGCGGCGCAGGCGCAGCAGCGGCATCGTTACGTACGAGTCGCGCGGCTCCATTTCCGACACCAGGCGCAACGATTTTTTCAGGAACGTCAGCTGCGCGTGGGCCGCCTGGGTAAACAGGTCGGGGGTGTCGACGTTGTTCTGGGCGTAGCGCGCGGTGTTGGCCGGCTGGCCGTCGGGCGCGAAGTTGCCACCGAAATGCTTGAAGGCGGGCAGGGCGGCGTAGAACGTCAGCGCCTGCTGCGATTGCGGGATATTGCTCAGGTCGATTTCCGGCGGCAATTCATCGTTGCCGGGGCCTTGGTAAATTTCGCCGTCCTGGAACACCAGCGCCAGGTCGAGCACGCGCAAGGTGTTGTTGACCAGCGCATCACGGTCGAGCTGCAACTGGCCCACGCCCCAGGCGTACGGGTGCAGCGCCTTGACGCTCTCGTGCAGCCGCTGTTCATGGTAACGGTCCTGCTGCTGAAAGTGTTGCGGACGCAGGAACAAGCCCTCGCCCCATAAAAGTTTTCCGGTATTGCTCATCGATGACTCCGCCTTCTGCCTGCGTCCCGGCATGGTCTCCCACACCGTTAAAAGTAATGCCCAATCACAACTGCCAGAACAATAACATTTTCTGCGAACAGTGTGATGTTTCTCTGGGGTAACGTGTTAAGCTGTGAAATGTTTCTTAGGTGGAAACTTATGCAGCTTTTTACCGCTGAGCACGTATTGTACGAGGTAAATATTAAATTTATGCTACTCTGCGGAAAATGAGAAATAAGCAACTTTTTATGTCAACTTTTGCAACTGTTGAAAAGACCGTTTTTTACGCGCTCTTATTGAGATTGAGGACTACATGATTACTACGATGCACTTTCGTCGTCTGCTGGGCGGCGCCGCTTGCCTGATGGTATTGACCGCCTGTTCGACCGCGCCGGTGGCCCCGCCTGCGCCCCCACCGAAACCCACCATTGCCGACCTGATGGGCAAGGCTGCTGCGGTGGACACCGCTGGCCAGAAGGAAGCGGCCATGACCATCTGGAAACAGGCGGCAAGCGAATATCCGGCAGACAAAACGCCGTGGACCCGCATGGCGCAGACCAAATACGATGCAGGACAGTATGGCGAAGCCATCGTCAACGCCCAGGAAATCCTGGTGCGCGACCCCAACGACCAGTTAGCCAACAGCATCATCGCCATCAGCGGCTTGCGCCTGTCCACCCGTGCGCTGGCCGATCTGAGCCGTCAAAACAATCTGTCCGGTTCACTGCGCACGGAATCGCAAGACCTCGCCAAGCTGCTGCGCGAGAGCCTGGGCGAGCAAGTGCTGGTGCCGCCAGTGCGTGAGAAGCCGGTCGTCGCGCCTGCCCGCGACAAGGTGGCGCCGGTTCGTCGTGGTGCGAAAAAAGTTGCCGAGCCGAAGGCTGATCCCTTCGACGCGTTGAAGTAATTGCCGGTTTTGTAGTCTATCCACGCGGCGGCTTGACCTGCAAGCTGCCGTCTATCTTGAAATGGGGATGTCATGTCGAAAAAAGAGAGTGTTCAGAAACGCCTGCAAAAGGTGCGTCCGCCGCGGGTCCAGATGACTTACGACGTCGAGATCGGTGATGCGATCGAAAACAAGGAGTTGCCGTTCGTAATGGGTGTGGTCGGTGATTTCGGCGGTAACTCCGAGGTCGAGCAAAAGCGCCTCAAGGAACGCAAGTTCGTCGGCATCGACCGCGACAACTTCGACGAAGTGATGAAAGGCGTGGAACCGCGCGCCAACTTCCGCGTGCAAAACGAACTGAGCGATGGCGGCGGCGAGTTTGCGGTCGACCTCAAGTTCAAGTCGATGGACGACTTCCGTCCGGAGTCGCTGGTCGAGCAAGTCGATCCGCTGCGCAAGCTGCTCGAAGCGCGCACCAAGCTGGCCGACCTGCGCAACAAGCTCGCCGGCAACGACAAACTGGAAGACATCCTCAACGATGTCCTGCACAGCACCGAAAAAATGGCCGCACTGGGCCAGCAAACTACTGACAAGAAAGACTGATCATGTCCGTCCAAACTTCCTCTTCGTCGGCCGGCGCGGCCACCACCGAGCTGGCCTTGCTCGACCAAATCGTTGAACAGAGCAAGGTTGCCAAGTCGAGCGTGGAGCACGCGCGCGCCAAGGACATCATCGCCGAGCTGGTCAACCAGGTGATGGATGGCACTGTCGTGGTGTCGGACAACCTGGCCGCCACCATCGATGCCCGCGTGGCCGAGATCGACGCACTGATTTCGCGCCAGCTCAGCGCCATCATGCACGCGCCGGAATTCCAGAAGCTCGAGAGCAGCTGGACCGGCCTGAACTACCTGGTCAAGAACTCGGCCACCGGCCAGAACCTGAAGATCAAGATGCTCAACGCCACCAAGCGCGAGCTGGTCAAGGATTTCCAGAGCGCGCTTGAGTTCGACCAGTCGACCATGTTCAAGAAAGTGTACGAAGAAGAATTCGGTACTTTCGGTGGCGCGCCGTTCGGCGCACTGCTGGGCGACTTCGAGATCACCCGCCAGCCTGAAGACATGTACTTCATCGAACAGATGTCGCACGTGGCTGCCGCTTCGCACGCGCCGTTCATCTCGGCCGCCTCGCCGGAACTGTTTGGACTGGAAACCTACAGCGACCTGGGCAAGCCGCGCGACCTGTCGAAAGTCTTCGACACCGTCGAGTATGCCAAGTGGAAATCGTTCCGCGAGTCGGAAGATGCGCGCTACGTCGGCCTGACCCTGCCGCGCTTCCTGGGCCGCCTGCCGTTCAATCCGGCCGATGGCGCCACCGTCGACGGCTTCAATTTCGTCGAAGACGTCGATGGCACCGATCACCAGAAATACCTGTGGTGCAACGCCGCTTACGCGTTCGGCACCAAGCTCACCAACGCTTTCGAAGACTACGGCTGGTGCGCGGCGATCCGCGGCGTGGAAGGCGGCGGCCTGGTCGAAGACCTGCCGACCCATACCTTCAAGACCGACGAAGGCGAAGTGGCGCTCAAGTGCCCGACCGAAATCGCGATCACCGACCGCCGCGAGAAAGAGCTGAGCGACCTCGGCTTTATCTCGCTGGTCCACTGCAAGAACACCGACTACGCGGCCTTCTTCGGCGCCCAGTCCACCCAGAAAGCCAAGAAGTACAACACGGACGCGGCCAACGCCAACGCCGTGTTGTCGGCCCAGCTGCAATACATCTTCGCGGTTTCCCGCATCGCCCACTACATGAAGGCGATGATGCGCGACAAGATCGGCAGCTTTGCCGCCGCTTCCAACGTCGAGGATTTCCTCAACCGTTGGCTGACCCAGTATGTCCTGCTCGACGACAACGCCAGTCAGGAACAGAAGGCCCAGTTCCCGCTGCGCGAAGCGTCGGTGCAGGTGTCCGAAGTGCCGGGACGTCCAGGCGTGTTCCGCGCCGTGTCGTTCCTGCGCCCGCATTTCCAGCTCGACGAGCTGTCCGTATCACTCCGTTTGGTCGCGGAGTTGCCGCAATCGACCAAATCATAATTTTTTAACCCATAACCGAAAGGAATAACATGGCAATCGACGTCTACCTGCAAATCGACGGTATCAAAGGCGAGTCCACCGACTCCACCCACAAAGACTGGATCGAGTGCAAGTCGGTCAAGTGGGAAGTGCTGCAGCCTAAGTCGGCGACGGCATCGACCGGTGGCGGCCATACCGCTGAGCGTACCGAGCACAAGGATATCGTGGTGGCCAAGCTGGCCGACCTGGCAACGCCTCTGCTGCTGCAGAATTGCTCGTCCGGTAAAACCATTCCTAAAGCAAAATTCGAGTTCCTGCGCGCCGATGGCCAGGGCGAGCGTATCAAGTACTTCGAAATCGAACTGGAAAACGTGCTCATCAGCAGCGTCGCTCCATCGGTGGCGCCTGGCGACATCCTGATGGAAGACTTGTCGATCAAGTATTCGCGCGTGAAGTGGAAGTACACCCAGCAAAAAGTGGGTGGCGGTTCCGGTGGTAACACGTCCGGTAGCTGGGATCTGTCGGCCAACAAAACGGCCTAAAGCAGTCGACGCACGGTGCGCGGCGGCGTCGGGGCGCCGCGCGCCGTTGCCTGGACGTGAAATGCCCCAGGTCCATCGTGGCCACCGCCGGCTGTCCGACGCAGCCGGCGGCAGCCCGATTTAACTGTTTTTATCAGGAAGCACATGAAAGGTTTTTCGCCGGGCTTGTTCGACCGCTTGATGGATGCTCCGGTCCATGGCGCCACCGCAGCCACCGTGACCCGGTTGTCGATCGAAGAACTCAAGGACACCGTTGCCCGCGATCTCGAAGCGCTGCTCAACACCCGTTCGGTGTTCAGCGAAGAGCTGCTGAAAAAATTTCCCGAGTGCGCGCGCTCGATCCTGACCTATGGACTCAACGATTTTGCCGGCCTCAGCCTGTCGAGCTTCGATGATCGCGCGCTTATCTGCACCGGCCTCGAAAAAGCCATCGCTCGCCACGAGCCACGCCTGCGCAATGTGCGGGCGTCGCTGGAAGTGCGCGAGGGCCAGATCAATCGCCTCAATTTCGCCATCACCGCACTGCTGGTGGTGAACGCGGAGCAGGAACCAGTCAACTTCGACGCCGTCCTGCAACCATCCAGTCTGCATTACACAATAAGCAAGGCGCGCCGCCTGGCGTCGCCGGGAGTCTGACTTGGAAGAATTATTACCCTATTACGAACGGGAACTGGGATTCCTGCGCCGCTATTCACGTGAATTTGCCGAGCGCTATCCGAAGATCGCCGGTCGCCTGCTGATGGGCGGCGAGGTGTGCGAAGACCCGCACATCGAGCGCATGATCCAGTCGTTTGCGCTGCTCAATTCGCGCGTGTCCAAGCGGCTCGACGACGATTACCCGCAATTTACCGAAGCGCTGTTCGAGGTGCTGTACCCGCACTACCTGCGGCCATTTCCGTCGTGCTCGATCGCGCGCATGGACTACAGCGCCGCTGCCGCCCAGCTCACCACGGCCAGCGAAATCGCGCGCGGCACCGAGCTCGATACGCGCCCGGTCAACGGCGTGGCATGCACTTTCCGCACCTCCTACCCGGTGACGGTTGCGCCGATCGCCCTCAGCCACGCGTCATTTGCCGCCATCATCGATGCGCCCGAAGCGGTGATGTTGCCGCCCAATGTGAGTTCGAGCGTAAGCATCACCATCGAAACCACCGCCGCCCAGGTCACCCTGGGCCAGCTTGGCATCGAGTCGCTGCGCGTGTTCATCGACGGCGAGCCGTCGTTTTGCGCGGCCCTGCGCGACGCGCTGTTCATGCGCACCGTCAAGGCCTGGGTGGAACCGGAAGGCAATGGCCGCTGGTCGGCCCTGGCCAAGGTGCCGGTCAAGCCGGTCGGCTTCGACGAAGCCGATTCGCTGATTCCGTTTTCGTCGCGCTCGCATTCGGCGTACCGCCTGCTCACCGAATACTTCTGCTTCCCGGAAAAATTCAATTTCTTCGATCTCGACCTGCAAGAGATCGCCCGCATGCTGCCCGCCGGCGTCAAGCGCTTTACGCTGCACCTGGGCCTGTCGGGCATGCGCACTGATTCCAACAATGCGCGCATGCTGGGCACCATGGCGACGACCAGCCTGCTGCTGGGCTGCACGCCGGTGGTGAACCTGTTCCGCCAGCGTGGCGAGCCGATCCGTGTTAGCCACACCACCGCCAGCTACCCGGTGCTGGCCGACGCCCGCCGCGCCTATGCGTTCGAGGTGCAGGCTATCGATTCCGTCAAGCTGGTGCGGCAAACGCCGCAGGGCGAATCGGTGATCGAATTCCGGCCATTCTATTCGTTGCGCCACGGCGAGACGCCGGAAAAGCAGGGCCACTACTGGGTCATGCGGCGCGACGAAGTCATCGCGCAGAAAAGTCCCGGTTACGAAACCGAGATCTCGATCGTCGACATCGACTTCGATCCGGCCGCCATCGAGACCGATACCCTGAGCCTGGAGCTGACCTGCACCAACCGCGACCTGCCGGCGTCGCTGACGTACGGCATGCGCGGCGGCGACCTGTTCCTCGAAGGCGGTTCGAGCGTGCGCAGCATTACGTTCCTGCGCCGGCCCACCGCATCGTTCCGGTTCGAGCGCGGCCGCGGCGCCCACTGGCGCCTGATCTCGCACCTGTCGCTCAACCACCTGTCGCTGGCCGGCAGCGGGGTGGAGGCGTTCCAGGAAATGCTCACCCTGTACGACTTGCCGCGTTCGGCCATCTCGCAGCGCCAGATCCGCGGCATTTGCGCGATCGACAGCAAGGCCGCCAACGCCTGGTTGCCCGGCAACCCGTTCGCCTGCCTGGTGCGCGGCATCGAAGTGCGCCTGACCATCGACGAGGAAGCCTTCGTCGGTAGCGGCATCCACGCGTTTGCCCACCTGATCGAACGCTTCCTGGGCCTGTATGTGCATGCCAACAGCTTTACGCAACTGGTGATCATCGCCAAAAAATCCGGAGAGGAGCTGTGGCGATGCACACCACGAAGCGGCGATTTGACCCTAGTGTAATCGAGCGCCTGTTCGCGCAGCCGTACCGCTTCCAGTTCTTCCAGGCGGTGCGCATGCTCGAGCTGTGGCTCAAGCGCAACGGCTTGCCGCACCAGCAGGCCGTGTCCGGCTTCCTGCGCTTCGAGAATTCGTTGTCGCTCAACTTTCCGGCCAGCCAGCTCGAGGCGATGGAGCCGGAGCCGCGCACCATCGCCCGCGACGGCGCCGCCCTGAGCGACGCACTGGCCAGGGGCGAGCTGCGCTACGTGCGCATCACGCCGGCGTTCATGGGTTTCCTGGGCACGGCCGGCGCCTTGCCCGCCCACTACACCGAGCGCGTGGCGGCGCACGCCTTGTACGACAAGGACGATGGTCCGCGCGCGTTCCTCGACACCTTTTCCAACCGTGCGCTGGCCCTGTTTTACGAAGCGTGGCGCAAGTACCGGCTTGAACTCAAATACCAGATCGACGGCGAAGACCGCTTCCTGCCGCTGCTGCTGTCGCTGGCTGGCGCCGGCTTTCCGTCGCTCACGCACCGCCTGTCCGACGGCGGCCAGGGCGTGCTCGACGAATCGGTTGGCTATTTTTCCACCGCCATGCGCCACCGTCCGGCGTCGGCCGCGTCGGTGGCGCAGGTGCTGAGCGAGTATTTCGGCCAGCGCATTGCGGTCACCCAGTTCATCGGCGCCTGGTACGACGTGCCGTTGTCGCAGCAGAGCATCCTCGGTGGCGACAACACCCAGCTGGGCGCCAGCGCGCTGGTGGGCCAGCGCGTGTGGCAGCGCGACTTGCGCATGCGCCTCACTGTGGGACCGCTGCCGCGCGCCGCGTACGAGTCGTTCCTGCCCGGCGGCGTGGCCGCGCGCGCGCTGGAAAAGATGCTGACCATGTTCACCGGCCTGTGCCTTGAATACGACGTGCAGCTGGTGCTGCGCGCGCAGGACGTCGATGGCGTTACGCTGGAAGAACCGCGCGCCGGCGGGCGGCTGGGCTGGGACAGCTTCCTGATCACCGGCGACGAACGGTGCGACCGCGCCGATGTGCACTACCAGATCCACACGCTCTCATAACCCCTTTCCACCAACGACATTACATAACCATCGAACAAGGAAAACCGTCCAATGAGCATTAACCTGAAGACGCTGATCGGCAAGCTGAACGACACCAGCCGTACCGCCGCCACCCGCGCGGCCAGCATTTGCGTGGGCCTCGGCCAGTTCGAGGTGGATCTCGAACACGTGTTCCTGGCGCTGCTGGAGCAACCCAGGAGCGACTTCGTGATCCTGGCCCGCCACAGCGGCATCAGCCCGCAGATGCTCGAAGCGGACTTGCAAGCCGAGGTGGCGCGCCTGAAAACCGGTAACACCCGCACCCCGGTGTTTTCCGCGCGCCTGCCCAAGCTGTTCGAAAATGCCTGGCTGATCGCCTCGCTCGACATCCAGGCAGGCCGCCAGACCAGCATCCGCAGCGGCCACCTGCTGCAGGCGCTGCTGACCGACAGCGAGCTGTCGCAGCTCGCCTATCGCGGCTCCAAGCTGTTCAATAAATTCAATGTCGACGAAATCAAGCACAAGCTGGTGGAACTGACCGCCGGTTCGCAGGAAGCGGCCCCGGTCGCGGCCAGCGCCGACAGTGCCGGCAGCAGCGACGAGGGCGCCGATCCGGTCGGCGAGCTGGCCGGGCAGGGCGCTTCCAAGACGCCGGCGCTCGACCAGTTCACCACCAACCTGACTCAGCGCGCGCGTGACGGCAAGGTCGATCCGGTGATCGGCCGCGACATGGAAATCCGCCAGGCGGTCGACATCCTGATGCGCCGCCGCCAGAACAACCCGATCCTCACTGGCGAGGCCGGCGTGGGCAAGACCGCCGTGGTCGAGGGCCTGGCACTGCGCATCGCCCAGGACGACGTGCCGGACGTGCTCAAGGGCGTGGAAATCCACACCCTGGACATGGGCCTGCTGCAGGCGGGCGCCAGCGTGAAGGGCGAATTCGAAAACCGCCTGAAAAACGTCATCGACGAAGTCAAGAAAAGTCCGCACGCGATCATCCTGTTCATCGACGAGGCGCACACCATGATCGGCGCCGGCGGCACCGCCGGCCAGAACGACGCGGCCAACCTGCTCAAGCCGGCGCTCGCGCGCGGTGAGCTGCGCACCATCGCCGCCACCACCTGGGGCGAGTACAAGAAGTACTTCGAAAAAGACGCCGCACTGGCCCGTCGCTTCCAGGTCGTCAAGGTCGAGGAACCGAGCGAAGAACTGGCGTGCGCCATGTTGCGCGGCATGGCGCCGCTGATGGAAAAACACTTCGGCGTGCGCGTGTACGACGAAGCGATTACCGAGGCCGTACGCCTGTCGCACCGCTACATCATGGGCCGCCAGCTGCCCGATAAGGCCATCAGCGTGCTCGATACCGCCTGCGCCAAGGTCGCGCTGGGCCAGAGCGCCACGCCGGCCCTGATCGAGAACCTGGTCAAAAAGCTCGACCGCATCGACGCCGAGATCGGCTCGCTGGCGCGCGAGGAAAGCAGCGGCGCCAGCCACACCACGCGCCTGACGGCGCTGCGCAGCGAACGCGCCAAGGCCAGCGACGAGCACGGCATCCTGGCCGCGCGCTGGGAACAGGAAAAAGCGCTGACCGAAAAAATCAAGGCGGCGCGCCAGGCGCTGGAAAACCCGGCCGAAGGCGAAGCGGGCAAGGCGCCAGCGAAGGGCGCCACGTCCGAGGTGCAGGCGTTGGTCGCGGAGTTGAAAACCCTGCAGGGCGAGGCGCCGATGGTGCCGGTGCAGGTCGATGGCCACGTGGTGGCGGAGATCGTGGCCGGCTGGACCGGCATCCCGCTGGGCAAAATGGTCAAGGATGAAATCAAGACCGTACTCAAACTCAAGGACAACCTCGAGCAGCGCGTGCTGGGCCAGTCGCACGCGATCGAAGCGGTGGCGCAGCGCGTGCGTACCTCGCGCGCCAACCTGGACGACCCCAACAAACCGAAAGGCGTGTTCCTGTTTGTCGGCCCGTCGGGCATCGGCAAGACCGAGACCGCGCTGGCCCTGGCCGACGTGCTGTACGGCGGCGAGCGCAAGCTCATCACCATCAACATGAGCGAGTACCAGGAAGCGCACAGCGTCTCGGGCCTGAAAGGTTCGCCGCCTGGCTACGTCGGTTACGGCGAAGGTGGCGTGCTGACCGAAGCCGTGCGCCGCAATCCGTATAGCGTGGTGCTGCTCGACGAGGTGGAGAAGGCCCACCCGGACGTGATGGAGCTGTTCTTCCAGGTGTTCGACAAGGGCGTGATGGACGACGCCGAAGGGCGCGAGATCGACTTCCGCAACACCATCATCATCCTGACCTCGAACGTGGCCTCGGCCGCCATGATGCAGGCGTGCCTGAACAAGGAGCCGCAGGATATGCCGAGCCCCGAAGAGCTCGAGCAGACCATCCGCCCGCACCTGATGAAGGTGTTCAAGCCGGCGTTCCTGGGCCGCATGAAGGTGGTGCCGTACTATCCGATCGCGGACGACGTGCTGGTCAAGATCATCGAGCTCAAATTGCAGAAGATCGCCCGCCGCATCAAGGAAAACCACAAGGCCGAGCTGACCTGGGACGACGCGCTGGTGGAAGCGGTGCTGGCGCGCTGCACCGAGGTCGATTCGGGCGCCCGCAACGTCGACAACATCCTCAACGGCAGCCTGCTGCCGGAGATCGCCGAAGCGGTGCTGGCGAAGATGGCCGAAGGCGCGACCATTGCCAAGATCAAGGTGGGTGCGGACAAGAAGGGCCAGTTCAAGTACGCCATCAAGTAGCCATCAAATAAGCTGCCGATAACAAGAAGGGGCGGTGCCTTGCGGCGCCGCCCCTTCTTGTTACTGCCGACAGTGATTACTGGTCCGGTTTAACGCCCAGCATGTCTTCGATGTGGCGCATCGAGTCGCTGTCCTTGACCACCGAGCGCAGCCAGTCGTGCAGGGTCTGCTCGCCGGCGTCGGCCGCCTTGTCGGCAAAATACGACACCGGGCTGTGCGGCTCGGTGCGGCGGAAGAATTGCGCCACCGCGCGCAGCTGTGCCAGCGCCTGGGCACGCGTCTGGATGGCGCCGGGCGGGCCGCTCGGCTGCGGTGCGGTCGGTACCGCGTCCGCTGCGCCATGCAGGTACTGGTCGGCCGTCGTTGCGCTGTCGGCAGCGGCGCTGACTGGCGATTCGGCTGCGGCTGCGGCTGCGGTGGCGGCCGCGGGCAGCATGCGTTGCAGGGTGACGATGGCGTCGCGCGCAGCCGAAAAGCCCGGGCTGTCCACGCCGAGGCGTTCGTCGGCCACGGCTTCGAGTTCGCGCAGCGCAGCGAGGCAATCCTGGGCGTCGGCCTGCATGGCGGCGTTGAACTGGGGCGTGTTGTTGCGACGCGCCGCCTCCATGTCGGCCAGGCGGGTGCCGGTGGGGTCGGCCACGCCGCCCTGGCCGTTGGCCTGCTTGCGTGCAGCTTCGAAATCGATGGTGGAATAGGCGCTGCCGCGACCTTCGGTCAGGGGAATTTCACGCACCAGTGCCGGCGTGCGGCCCAGGATCCAGCTCAGGTTGCCGATGCGCTGGTCATGGTCGTCACCGTCCGATTCCGGGTACAGGCCCAGGTCCCAGTAGTCCTGGCACAGGCCGGCGAGCACGCGGTAAGCCTGGCCCAGGCCGCGCAGGCCCGAAGTCTTGGCGCCGGCTTCGGCCAGCCACACGGCCAGCCTTAAATCCTTGCTCTTTTCCTGCAGCAGGGCGGCGCAGCGGCGCACCACGAAATCCCAGTCCGCTTCCTTGAGTTCGGTAACCCATTCGCCCTGGTCGAGCGACGGATCGTCGAAGCGGCGCGCCTGGGCGATGGCGTCGAGATCGGGCGAGAACGACAGGTCTTCACCGCTGGGCGCGGTCGGGGAGATGGGGTTAAGCAATTGTTCTGCTGAAAACATTCATGACCTTTCGATGTGGCGGTAGCTCAGGCTGACAGCCGCTTTTTTATTGGGCAATCCGGAACTCGATGCGGCGGTTGCGGGCACGGCCGTCCGGCGTATCGTTGCTGGCGATCGGCCGGTCCGAACCCTGGCCCGAAGCGCTGAGCATGTCGGGGTCGATTCCTTTGCCTTGCAAATAGGTCTTAACGGCTTCGGCGCGGGCCTGGCTCAGGTTCTGGTTGCTCGCTTTCAGGCCCTGGTTGTCGGTGTGGCCGATGATCTCGACCTTGCGGCCCTGCAGCTTGCGCATGGCGGCGCCCATCTGGTCGAGAATGGTGCGGCCCGACGGCGTCAGGTTGGCCTGGCCGCTCTCGAACTCGATGATGCGGTTGGCCAGCGTGCTGTCGAGGATGGACTGCTCGGCAGCCGAGACCCGCAAGCCATTGTTGATGACATAGGTGGGATTGAGGCTGGTGGCCATGTCGCTGGCGATCTTCTGGCGCTGCGCCTCGTTGGACACTTCGCCACGCACGCTGATGGTGCTGCCGTCGATCTTGAGCTGGCCGCGGCTGATTTGCTTGAGATTGGGCGTGATCAGCTTCTGTACATAGGTGTTCCAGTTGGCCGGCTGGGCCACCTGGCCCACGGCGATCTGATCGACCACCTTGTCGTCGCCATACACTTCGCGCAGGCGCGCCAGTACGGCAGCCTTGGTGGTTTCGTCGGGCACGGTGCCGCTGGCGAGCACCTGGCCCGGTTGCGGCGTGGCAGCGGCAGGCACGGCGGTCTGCGCCGACGCCGTGGCGGCAACAGTGAGACCCGCGGCGACGCCGAGAGAGAAAGTCAGGGAGAAAACGGTCCGGATAAAACGCATGATCAGGTTCCGATGAAGGCTGCGCGCAAGGAGTCGCAAGCCGATTTAAGTGAAAGATTGGGTTGCGCCAGGTAGGTCGAGACCTTCTTGATGCCGTAATCGGTGTCGACCTGCTCCTCGACCCAGTCCAGTTCTTCGAAGCCGATGTGGCGTTCGAGCGCGGCCTGGGGTTCCATGATGGCGTGCAAGGTCATGGCGGACGCGCCGCTGAACCCGAGCACCATCACCGGCTTGTCTTCGAGGCGGGTGATGAACAGCGCCAGTTCGAAGTCCGCGCGCATCAGGAACGGCGTGATCAGGTGCATCCAGAACGCGCCCACCAGGTTGCGGTACATGGGGTCCGATGGCAGCGGCAGCACCAGGCTTTTTTCGAGGCGGCTCGAACTGCTGGCCATGACCGGCTGCAGCAGCAGGCCCAGTGCCAGCAGCACCTGGCGCACGGTGCCGTGAAAACCTGATTGCGCCAGCAATGCTTCGAGCGCACCGACGGTTTGCAGCTCGAGGAAGTCGTTGAAGGCGGCGTCGTAGGCGGCACTGGACAGGTCCAGGTCGATGGTGCTGGCGGCTGCCGCTTGCAAGGCGCCGGCCGGTTCCGGCGCGGCCAGCACGCCGGCGGTGGTCGCCTCCAGCCGGCTCCACAGGCGCGACAGCACCAGCGGGCTGTTGGGCACGAAGCCGGCCGCGTCGCCCACGTCCAGCGTACTCATCATGAGGAACGGGAAGCGCCGGCTCGACTGGTCGCTGCTGGCCACGATGTGGCCGGCGATGGCCCGGCTGCGGCGCGGGCCGATGAACGCGAAATGCAGCGGCGCCAGTACGTCATAGGTCAGCTTCCAGCGCGCGTCGGCGCTGAGCAGGTCCATCGCATTGGCAAGCCAGGCGTCGAGCATATTGATCAGGGCCGGGTTGTCGCTGGCCTTGACGAAGTCACCACGGCTGGGAATCTTGCCGAAATAACCTACGGCAATAGGCGTCGCACGACTCATGGCTGGCTCCTTGGGGCAGGGGCGGCCGATGCTGCTGGGACTGGTGCTTGAGCTGGAGCTTGGGCTGGGCGGGCCGGCACCGCTGGCGCGCCGGACACCGGCAAGGCAGCCGCTGCCGCCGGTGCAGCGGCCGTCACGGGCGCCGGCACCGGCGCCGGTGCGGTCACCGTCTCCGGCAGACGCATGCGGCGGAAACCGGTGGCGGCGTTCGGCGGCGGGGCCGCTGGGGCCGGCGCCTGGTTGGTGGCGACGATGCGCAGGTTGGCGCGCACCACGACACCGCTGTTTTCCCAGCTCAGTTCGAACACGCCGCCGTCCTTGCGCTGGCGGCGCGAGGAGTCGATCATTTTCTTCAGGCCGAAGTGGCCCGGCTCGTTGAGCAGCACCACCGTGCGGCCTTCCGGCGTGATGGCGCTGATGCGCGAACCTGGCGAACCGAGCGGGTTCGGCCACACCATGTGGACCCATGGTTGCGGCTGGCCGCGCCAGCGCAGCGCCTGGCCATCGATTTCGATGGTGAACTCGGTGGCGCCGGTGGCGCCCAGCGCCTGGACGTCAAACTTGGTTTGCGCTTCGCCCGCGCTGGCCTGGGCGGCCACGCCGCCGGCCGACAGCGGCGCCACCCAGCCCGGGAAGCTGGCGATCACGCCGGGCGCCAGGGTGATGCCCATATTGGCCCAGGTCTTGGCGCTCAGGGTGTCGCCACGGCGCACGACCAGCGGGCCGATGGTGGTGTTGAAGTATTTCGCCACGGCGCCTTCCGGACCGAAGACCTGGCCGATCTCGGCGTCGGTCGCTTCCACCCGCGACTCGGGCGCAAACGGATACTTGATGGCGAGCGTGCGGGTGAACGGCTCGAGCACCTGCGCGGTCCAGACCTTGTTGATCTCGGTCTCGGTCGGCCGCACGATCACTGCAAAAGTCTGCATCAGCGGGCGCACCAGCAGCGGACGGATGGCCTGCTTCTGCGGATCGGTCATGCCGACCAGCATTTGCTCATCGACATACTTGAGTGCTTCGGCCAGCTCGGAACCGCTGCCGTCCAGGGTTTGCTGCATGAACTGCTTGGCGCCCGGGCCGGTATCGCCCTGGTTCTTGATCTGGTTGAAGCGCGCGCGCAGTTTCGACAGAGCATCCATGTAGCCGCCCATCAGGGTGGCGCCCTTGTCCTTGCTCACCACCAGGCGGGCCACGCCGGAGAACTCGCGTCCCACCGGCCCCATCGGGATGGCGCCGGTATTGACCGCGCTGGTATTGACGTTGATGTCGATGCCGGCCGGTTTCTGGCGCAGGATGGTCTGCTTGAACCAGCCGACGAAGCCGCGCTGGGCGCTCTTGAGACCGGCGTCGATCAGCGATGGATTGTCCCACGAGGTTTCTTCATAGACAGTCTTGATCAGCTTGTCGATCGGCGACGATTGCGGGTCGCCCAGGCGGTTCATGGCGGCAGCGGCCTGTTCGAACCCGTTCAGGTCGCGGATGCTCACGCCCTGGATGAACTTCTGCCATTCGCGGGCGTAGTCGTTCTTGTACAGTTCAAGCAGGGCTTTCTGAATCTGCTCCGGGCTACCCTCGAGCGTGAGGTCGTCCTTGGCGGCGGTTTTCAGCACCCAGTCGGTGCTTTGCAGCTCGCGGTTGGCGGCGTCGCGGAACGCGCCCTGGATGAACTTGTCCCAGGCATCGCGGGTAAAGGTGCCGGGGATGGCGTAGCTACCCACGACCAGTTCCTTGTCCTGGTCGCCGACGATGCGCGCCACCGTCATCGACGGGAAGCGGGTGGCGGCGCGGGCCTTGACGTCGGCGTACACGCGGTCGCGCGCCGGCATGCCGCGCACCACGCGGCGCAGGTTGTCACGGGTCTGGTCCACCAGGGCCAGGCGCGATTCGATGGTGGGCCACGATGGATCGTTGAGCTGGCTCAGGTAGAACGAGATCATGCGTTCGGCGCTGCGGATCATCTGTTCGCGCGGCATGGTGCCGCGGTTGCTGTCGAGCCACACGCGCCAGAAGCGGGTCAGTTGGTCGTTCAGGTGGCTCGCTTCGGCGCGCGATTTGTCGCTCAGCATCAGGTAAGTCTTGAGCGCGTTGTAGGCGTCTTCGACATTGGCCGGGTTGGCATCCTTGAATTGCAGCGCGCCGAAGTTGACGGCGGCGGCTGGCGACAGCGCCACGCCGGTGGCCGTGACAGGGAGCGCGGCCGGGGTACCCGTGATGGCGTCCGGGGCCGGCGCGAGGCCGGGTGCGCCAGGCGCCGCTGCCACTGCTGCTGCCGCTGCTGTAGCCGGATCGGCCGGCATGGCGTTGACCGCGCCCGATTGCGGCGGCCGCGACATCGGTTGCAGCTGGTCGGCGCCGCTGTTGACTTCACCGAGGAACGCTTCGATCGACTGGCCGACCGGCTTGAGCATGACTTCCTTGAGGCCGGAGAAATATTCTTCGCGCAGCTTGCGCTCGAGGAAGTCGCCCTGGTACAGGCCCAGGCTCAGCGACAGCGGGCGGTCGGTGCGATAGTTTTCCAGCTGCTCGATACGGTCCTGCAAGATTTCAAGCGCCTGGAAGCGCGACGCCAGGTCGAGTTTCTTGTCCTGCACCTTGACCGCCTGCGCCAGGTCGGCCTCCACGTTGGCGACCAGCTGGCGGTTGGCCATGTACGACCAGCTCCATCCGCCCAGTGCCAGTCCCACCACCGCCATGGCGGCAAAGAAGGTGATGTAGCGCATGCGCGTCTTGGCCGGGCTGGCGTACTGGGCGACCAGGTCCTTGTCGGCAAAGATCACGGTGCGGAACAGGTTGAGCAGGAAGTAGCCGTGCTGGTCGTGCACCTCGGACTGCGCGGCAGGCGCCATCTGCAGGTCGAAACGGTGCGCCACGCGTTCGGACGAGGCCGATACCGACTCGCCTTCCTGCAGCGCGCTGGTGAAGTAGAAGCCGCGGAACACGGGCTTGAACTGGAACGGATTTTCTTCGAACAGGGTGGCGATAAAGGTCCGCAGCGGCCCCTTGATCGAGCTGAATTCGAGCGGGAACGTGAACACGCCCGGCGCCATGCGTTCGCGCGATTGCAGCGCCATGTTGGCCAGGCTCATTTCCTTGAGGCCATCGTACAGCTCGTCGAAGCGCTTGTCGAATTGCTCCAGCACGTCCTGCCTGGTGCTGCTCTGGCTATAGGGCAGCGTGGCGCCCCATACACGGTCGCGTTCGTTGCGTTCGGCTTCCTGGAAGAATTCGTTGAAACCGGTGATCAGGTCGGCCTTGGTGAAGACCACGTAGACCGGCGCATGCACTTCGAGCTTTTCGGTCAGCTCCTGCACGCGCTGGCGCAGGTTCTTGGCCAGGTTGATGGCGAACTCGGGACGGCTGCCCGTCAGTTCGGCCACGCTGACGGCGATGACGATACCGTTGATCGGCGCGCGCTTGCGATATTTTTTCAGCAGGCCAAGGAAACCGAGCCATTCGGCGCGGTCTTCCTCGTTGACCGAGTAGCGGCCGGCCGTGTCGAGCAGGATGCCGTCGGTGGTGAAGAACCAGTCGCAGTTGCGGGTGCCGCCCACGCCTTGCACGATCTTGCTGTCGGCAAACGGGAACTGCAGGCCCGAGCTGGCAATCGCGGTACTCTTGCCCGCCGCCGGGTTACCGATCACCATGTACCACGGCAGCTCGTACAGGGCGGCGTCGCCGGACAGCTGGCCCAGCTTGGACGTCTTGATGGTGCCGATCGCCTCGAGCATGCGCTCGCGCAGGGCAGAGTTTTCCTCGCGCTGGGCGGCGTTAGCCTTGGGCAGGGTGGCCTGCTGCTCGAGCATGCCGCCAAACGCCGCGCCCGAACGCTTGCGCCGGTAGTACTTGAACAGCTGCACCGCGCCGTACAGCAACAGCGCGACAGCCAGCGCCGCCAGCACCCATTGGTAAGAGATCTCGAACACGGCGGCGGCGATCAGCAGTACGGCGGCAAACGCCGCGAAGCCGATCACAGCCAGGCTGAAACGAGCGGTGAGAAATTGCCAGAATCGTTGCATCATAATGTGGCGTACAAGGGTTGAGTAAAGTGGTTCAGGCCGCGTCTGCCAGTGTTGCTGCGATCAGCAACACTGCGCCACGGTGGAAGGGATCGATATTGCTCACGCACAGCGCCGGTCCGGCGCCTGCCTTGACTTGTTGCTGCGCCAGCACCAGCGCGGCCATGGTGGCGACAGCGCCGGCGTCGCCGCAGGCCGCTGTCACGTTCAGTACCTCGCCTGGATCGAGCTCGGGGGTGATCTTGGTGGCCATGCCCAACATTTCGCCCATGCGGCTGGGCCGCTGGTCGCTGTCGCTGGTCAGGGTGGCGATGGCGGCCGGGTCCACCTGGGCCGTGGTCAACGCCTTGCCCGCCAGTTCCACCAGCAGGTCGGTATCGCCGCGCGCTTTGCCATCGGCGGAGGCGCCGCGCATGGCGCTGGCGGGAGGATAGAGCAGGGCGGCGCCCGACAGGTCGAACAGCGACGCCTGCCCGCGGTCGGCGAGCAACAGGCCGGCCGCGCCTTCGCCCGGAATGCGGCCATGCGGGTGATCGCTGTCGAACAGGATCGCCTTGCCAGCCCAGTCGTCAACGCTGCCGGCGCCTATGCGCGAGTGGCAGGCTACCATCAGGCATAGCAGCGGCTGGCCGGCGTCGCGCGCCGGTTCTTCCATCTGGCTCATTTGCGACAACTGCGCCAGGTGCACCATCTGCCCTAGTTGCACCAGCGGCAACTGGGCGGCTGCCACGGCGACCGCCGGCGCCAGGCGGGCGTCAGGCCAGCCCGCCCGCACCACCAGCTGGCGCAACCACTGGGCGCCGGCCAGTTGCTCGGCTGGCGCCCATTCCGGCGGCATCAGCGCCAGCAGCTTGAGTTGCGGCAGCGGCGGCGGCGCCTTGCCGGCAGCAACGGCTTGCAGGTAAGCGGGCAGGGCCGGATGTGGAGCTAACTCCAGTGCGAGTTCGGCAGTGATGCTGCTGCCCAGTGCGAGCGCGCGCCACTGCTCTTCTTCGAACTGGGCCTCGGGGTGGTGCTCGGCCAGCCAGTCGGCCATCTCGTCTGCCTGGGCAGCGCCATCGACGTCGGCGATGCGCCCGGCCAGGATCGGGTAGCCGCTGTCGTTTTGCAGTTCGGTATCGAGCTCGAGCGACACCCGGCGCGACAGCATGGCGTCGGCCAGCTGGGCAGCGCTGTCGCCGTGCGGCATGCGCAGGGCGCCGGCCAATATCGCCAATGGCTGTGCGGCAGCGGCCGGCGCCGCTGCCGGGGCTTCGGCGGCGCTGACTGCCATCGCGCTGGCGGCGGCGGCACTGGCGGCGCTGGCGGCGAGCACTTTGCGCCCCACCCACACGGCCAGACCGATGAGGGCCAGTACCAGCAGCGGCAGCACCACCAGATAGATCACCAGGTCGTCGGAATTGGGCATGCGCCGCGTTTCGCGCCAATACCAGACCGCGCCCAGCCAGCAGGCGCCGAACGTGGCGACCGCGAGCAAAGATATCTTCAGCCAGGGCCGCATTACCGCATTCCCTTATTGATCAACGTACCCGCCATGCGGTCTCCTATCCTTTTCGTTTCATTACGCCGGGCAAGCGCAACTCGGTATGCCCGAAATCCATCATCTTCCAGCGTCCACCCCACGTCAGGCCCACCGATTCGGCGACTTCGCCGTACAGCTGGTAACCGCGCATGGCCCATGGATCTTTTTCTGAAATGACCAGCTTGCCATCGCGCAGGAAGGCGCAGTCGGCGGCCAGGCCGTACTGGTGCCAACTCTGGAATGCGGCGGCGTTGGTGACATTGGTGCCCATGCCGGCGAGCATGTTCTGACGTTCCGGGCTGCGATAACCTTCCAGGATGGCCATGTCGTAGCCGTGCTGTTCCTTCATGATCTTGAACACCATCAACAGGCGTTGCGTGTATTCCTGGTTCATCAAGTCCCAGTTACGGCTGGCCGAAACCAGCATCGGGCGTTCGCGTTCGATCGCCGCGCTGGCGAACACGGCAGGTGGGAGCGCCACTGGCGGCACCAGTTGCTCGCCCTGCAGCAACTCTGCCACCTGGGTGTTCACTTCACGGGTCGAGACGTCATAACCGCCCAGCATGATCTTGCCGCCCGCGAAAAACGCGACCAACGGCGGCACGCTGACCAGCAACAGGCCAGCGATGCACAGCACGGCATGGCGGCGCATGAAGCTGCCAATGTCGCCCGCACTGAAAAAGCTCGGCGCGGCACGCGTGATGGCGGCGCTGGCGGCAGCGGCGCCGGTGGCGCGGCGGCGGCCCATGGACGTGACGGCGCGCCGCACCGATGCATCGGTACGGGCGACCAGGTCGCCAACAAAGCTGCGCCCGGCAGGGAAGAACAACAGCCAGCAGGCCGCGCATGCCAACAAAAAATAGAGTACTACCGCCAGTAGTAACACGAAAACCTCAACCCTTGACCGTTAATGTGGCGCCCAGTGGACGTCCATTCCCACCAGCTTTAGAACTGCGGGATTAATTATTGCTTGAGAGTATATCTTACTAGTCTGATAATGGGCGTTATGATTGATTTCAATTGTGCGCTGCCAGACAGTGTGCAAGTCTGAACTATTTTTCAACCATGCGGCGCATTGAAGTTGAATAGCGTAAAGTATTGCAAAAACTAATAGGAGTTCGAATTTTGCAACATAACGACGACAGCCCCAAGCGCGAAGACAGCCCCAAGCGATCCCGCCCGAGTTTGTTAACTCCGGCACAACAGGCGGAGGCCGACCGCCATCGTATCCTGTCCCAGCTGGAGACCGGGAAGGCTGGCAAGCCGGCAGTCAGGCGCAAGAAGTCGCTGGTCTGGGTCGGCGCTGGTGCGCTGGCCGTTGCGATCGCCGTTATCTTTGGCGTATGGGCCAATCACGATGACGCGGGCGATGCGCACCTGGCAGCCGTGTCGGCCGCAGCGACAGGCGGTTCAGCCGTTCCTGCCCCTGCGCCTGCTGTTCCCGCAGCGGCTGCGGCACAAACTGCCAGCAGCGACGTCTCTGCGGACGAAGTGTTGTCCTCCGCAGCGCCTGCTGCGGTGATCCAGGAAGACCGGGCGGCGCAGGCGCAGGACAAGAAACAAAGCCTGGGCGAGATGCTCGAGAATAACAGCGAGGCAGCGGTGTCGCCAGCGGCTGGCAAGCACGATCCGAACATGCTCAGCAGTGCCCTGGAGACGCCATCGGCAAACGCTGTGGCGTCGCAGCCAGCGCACAAGGCTGTCGTGAAGGAAAAGCCCAAGGCCAAGCCGGCGACTGTCGCCAAGACGACGCGTCCGAAGGAAAAAGAAAAAACCACTCCGGAGGAAGAGAACGATATCGCGCTGCTGGCGGCACTGGTGGCGCATACCCAGTCGGAAGAGCGCCGGGCCGAGCCGCCGAAAAAGCCACGCGTGAGCCTGGACGAGCAACTGAATCAATGCAGAAAATTATCGAAAACCAAGGCGGCACAATGCCATGAGCGTGTATGCGAAGGCCGTAGTAAAACTGGCGGGTGCAAGGTAAAAGAATGAGTCTCGGATCATTGCAACAAGTCGTCTCTGCGCTTGGCGAGTTCGCCAGTGTCACGCGACTTTACGAGCTGACGCTCGAGGGGGCGGACGCCACGCTGCTGGTGGAAGCGTTTGCGGCCGAGGATGGCTTGCAGAGTGTGGGGCAGCGTGACCTGATCCTGCTCTCGACCAACGCCTACCTCGACCTGGCCAAGCTGCTGGGCCAGCAGGCCGTGCTCGAGGCGAGCCTGGCCGACGGCACCCGTACCCGGTTTACCGGCCTGGTCACCGAAGCGGCCATGCTGGGCAGCTTCGGCGGCCTGGCGCGCTATCGGCTTCGCTTGCAGCCATGGCTGTGGCGCCTGGGACAGGTGCGCAACAGCCGGGTGTGGCAGGATAAAACCGTGATCGAGATCGTCGAGTCGGTTTTTCAATCTTACGCGCCGCTGGCGCAGTGGCGCTGGAGCGACGAGACCGCATCGATCATGGCCGGGGCCGGCGCGCGCAGCTATTGTTGCCAATACCGCGAATCCGATCTCGATTTCATTACCCGCCTGCTGACCGAAGAAGGCCTGGCGTGGCGCTTCGAGGAAATCGACGGTGGCCAGAGCATGGTGCTGTTTGCCAATAGCAGCAACGCCACCGCCACGCCGGCGGACGCCAGCAGCGAGTCGGGCGGCGGCATCCGCTTCCATGGCGCGCGCGTGGGCGAGTCGGCCGACACTATCCAGGCGCTGCGCGCGCACCGCAGTCTGCGGGCCGGCCTCAGTACCGTGCTCAGTTACGACTACAAATCCAAGAAGGCAGTCGCTGCCAGCGTGCCCACCCAGGGCGCGGTCGGCGGCGCCCGCGCGCCGCGCCTCGAGAGTTACGACACGCCCGGCCAGTATTTTTACGCCAACGGCGAACAGGCCCAGCGCTACGCGCTGTTGCAAATGGAGGCGAACGAAGCGCGCCGCCACCTGTGGGATGGCCGCTCGACCGTGCGCACCCTGCGCGCGGGAACACGCTTCACGCTCACCCAGGGACCGCTTGGCGCCGGTGGCGAAGACCAGCAGTACGTGGTGTTGCGGGTGGTCAGCGTGGGTGTGAACAACCTGCCCACGCCGGCCAAACAAGGCCTGGCCGAACTGTTCGGCCCGATCCCGGAACTGCTCGACGAAACCATGCCCGAGCAGCCCGACAACTTTGCCGCCGTCATCGCCCAGGCAAGCGACAGCGGCTATGCCAACCACTTCGAGGCCATCGCTGCCGCCACGCCGTGGCGCCCGGTCATCGGCGAAAACGGCCTGCGCCACCACCCGAAACCAACCGCCCACGGCAGCCAGAGTGCGATCGTGGTCGGCGCCGGTGGCGGCAATGGTGCGGCCGGCGCCGATGAAATCTACTGCGACAACCTGGGCCGCGTGCGCATCGCGTTCCACTGGCAGCAGGACGCCAACGCCACCTGCTGGGTGCGCGTGGCGCAGCGTTCGGCCGGCGGTGGCATGGGCAGCCAGTTTTTGCCGCGCATCGGCCAGGAGGTGCTGGTGCAGTTCCTGGAAAACGATATCGACCGCCCCATCATCGTCGGCGCGCTCTACAACGGCCAGGGCGAGGGCGGCCAGCTGCCCACGCCGGGCGGCAAGAGCGAGCGCGACAGCGACACCGCCGTATTCCAGTCGGCGCACGATCATGGTATTTCGGGGCAGGGCAACCTGGCCGGCGGCAACAGCCCGCTGTGGCACGGCGCCGCTGCCGACAACGCCGGCCATCGCAATAGCGCCGCCCAGTGGGGCATCCGCAGCAAGGAGTTTGGCGGCGCCGGCTATAACCAGCTGCTGTTCGACGATACCGATAACCAGGGCCGCATCCATCTCAAGAGCAGCCACGCAGCGAGCGAGCTGACGCTGGGCCACCTGATCCACGCCGCCGACAACTACCGCGGCAGCCTGCGCGGCACCGGCGCCGAGCTGCGCACCGACGGCTACGGCGCCGTGCGGGCAGGCGCCGGTTTGCTGGTATCGAGCTACAAGATCACGCACAGCCCGGACAGCCGCGATCCGGCTGGCGACAACAGTGCCGGCATGGCGCTGCTCAAGCAGGCAGCGACGCTCGCGCAAACCTTCAGCGACGCCGCCAAGACGCACGAGACGGTGGCACTGGCCAGCCACCTGGGGGCGGCCCAAGCCGACAGCAGCGTGCTCGACGACAAGGCTGCGCCCATCAAGGCTCTGCAAACCGCCACGTCCGGCATGCTCAACCAAAACAGCGTGGACGCCGCCAAGGCCGAGGCGCCGCAGAAACCGGTGGCGCCAGCCGACGACAAGCTGCCGCATACCACCGATGCGATTATCGCGATTGCGGCCAAGGCAGGATTGGGCGTGCTGTCGGGCGAAAACCTGCAGCTGGCCAATGGCGAAACGATTACCCTGATGAGCGGGCAGGACACCCAGTTCGCCACCGGCGGGCAGATGCGGGTGCACAGCGGGCAGGCCATCGGCCTGCTGGGTGGGGCGATGAAGGCTGGCGAAGCCAATGTCGGCCTGCAGATGATTGCGGCCAAGGGGGCGATCGAACTCCAGGCGCATGCGGACGTGATGAATGTTCAGGCGCGCGACGAGGTCAATATCGTCAGTGCCAATGCCCATATTGATTGGGCGGCGGCCAGGAGTATTAGTTTGTCGACGTTGGGCGGGGCGAATATTACGATTGCCGGGGGAAATATCACGGTCCAGTGCCCGGGCAAGATCACTATCCACGCAGGCAAGAAGAGCTTTACTGGACCAGTTGGTAAAGGATATCCGCTACCGGAATTGCCACGGTCTGCCTTGCCGGTCCGCGACATGGCATTCAATCTACGCCTTGCCGATACCCCTGGACCCAACGGCCATGCGTTGAGCAATACGCCATGGAAAATCGCATTTGGCGCGATGCCAGACGGCATGGCTTACGTCGAAGAGAAGCAGTTGCTGGCAAGTGGCTTAACCGACGACGAGGGCAACATCAAGTTGACACCCGATCAGGAAAAGCAGCTGGCCAAGACGTACGCTGGCAACCCTGACAGCACCTGGATTGTCTACCCGGGGCACGTGGTGCGCTTGAGAGTGGCCGACGAATCCCCCGATTGGACCGAAAAGGAAAAACTTTTCCATGCGCTCAACTCAGCAGATTTCAGCACAGCATTGCACGGTACCATCTTTGACGACGCTGCCTTATCTCATACCAGCTACGCCAAAACTGCATTCGATGTGCTCGATCCCAAGACCATTTTTGCCAAAATCAAAGTCTAGCGTATGACCCAAAAGAATATCTCGCAACTCGTTACAGCGGACGGCAAGCCCGTTGCTCCAGCCACATCAGCGCCTGGTTGCTTTATTCATGAAGATGAGCCGCTGAGAAAATTCCCGGACATGAAGTGGGCCAAGCCATTTTCGGAGCCGCACAGTGGCAATCAGGTGGATTTTTACGTCACTGGCGAAGAGTATTTCAATGCCGTCGCCGCTGCGATTGAAAGCGCCACGACCAGCATATTCATCACCGGCTGGCAAATCAACTTCGATGTTGAGCTCAAGGGCGGCAAAACGCTGTATGAGTATCTCGAGGCGGCAATCGACAAGCACCCCGCATTGCATATTTACGTCATGCCCTGGTTATCGCCGAAGGTGGGCGTCGACACCGGTGACTTTGAAACCATGCTGGCAATTTTCCAGTTGAATGCTGGCTTGCCGCCTCCTGCACGCGCTTTCGCGCTGCCAGCAATTGCCCAAAGCGACATGAAGGCTGGCTTGGGAATCGGATTTTCCCACCACCAGAAATTGGTAGTAATCGATCAGAAGCGCGCCTTTGTCGGCGGTATTGATCTGGCATATGGCCGCCGCGATAACGGCAAGTTCTCGTTACGCCATGACGGGCGTACTGGCAATGAGCTCTACAACACGTGCGTCCCAGCGGTCTACGAATTGACACATTCGGATCAAGTGCATTACCTGACCAGAGCTGAGCTGGTAGCCGCATGCTTCGACGGCAAGTTCGGATCTGTTTCGCAATTCATCACATCGGCGCCGATGGACATGATCGCGAAACCTCAGGATGCACTCAAGACCGTCAGCGATTTTAAAAAGGATACCTATAAGCGCATCGGAGATTGGTGGACCAATGCCGATCTGCTGCCCGACTTCGTCAACAAGGCGGCCGACATCCCGGTCGATATGGCGCAAGCTGCTTCGCGCTGGACCTACAAGCGTATTAACAAGGATTCGAGGGAAATGCTGGATCGCCTTCGTACCAGCGGCAGCGCGAATGCTGCCGACGCCGCTTCAGCACTAATGGCCTGGCTGAACAACGCCAATATGGATCAGTTGCCGCATGCCTTAAGAGAAGGAACGGTTACGCTAATCGAGTCCTTCATCATTGCAACTCTCGGATACCTTTCAGGTGCCACCGATCAGAATGCGAATCGCTACGCCAATCTGCAAAAGCTGCGCAAAATCGTACCGCCGAGCGGAAAAACGATTTCAACCGACCAGCCACGCATGCCATGGCACGACGTCCATTCATCGATCGAAGGACCGGCCGCCAGCGACCTGGCCCGCAATTTCATCTTGCGCTGGAACGGGGTCGCTCATCGCTATGAGAATTCGAAGACGAGTGTTGTCTCGAACCCGGCGCTGGCGACGATTTTCCGAAGCCTGGGCCTGAAGGGGACCAAACAGCTCAAGGTGCCCCGGCTGGCCGCAGCTCCACCGCCAGCGTCGCAGCCGAAAAAGGGGACTTGCTGGGTCCAGGTATTGCGCAGCGCGCCATTAAGAATGCAGAAAGACGAAGAGCGCGCCGTACCCGGTTCCACGTCTGCTCCTGCACAGATGGCGCAAAATAATTGTCTCAAGGCGATGTTGACGGCCATTCAGGGCTCGCAAAAATTCATCTATATCGAGGGGCAGTTTTTTCAGTCTGAATATGGCGCGGACTCTGCCGAAGGTACGGCATTATCGGGGCCATTAGCAGCGCTGCTTGATATCACATCATCGAAGCAATATGAGAAATATGCACGACAGCTTGAAATCTATGGTTTAGCTCCAGCAGATATCCCCGGGGCCATCAGGTGGTCGCAAGTTGACGACGTAATGGCTGACACAAAAGGCAAGGGGGCTGATTTCATGAATGACCTCTACGCGACGCTGGGAAATATTGCATCGGTCAAGGCGTCGCAGCTAATGGGGCCGCAGCAGAAATCCATGATCAACAAAATAGGCGAGGCACTGGCATTGAGGATCGAGGCAGCAATTGTTGACGACTTGCCATTTCACGTCTACATGGTGATACCTGTGCACCCGGAAGGGACTCTGAACACATTAAACATCATGACACAACTGCACTTGACCATGCAGTCCTTGATTTTTGGGAACGAAAGTTTAGTAAACCGGATCCGTAAAGCATTGGCTTGTGCCGAACTTCGAGCCAATGATAAAAAACTGAAGCGCGAAGCCGCAATGCGGATCGTCAGCGGTTATACCACTGAGGAATTGATTTCGGTTGCAGGCGATGGATGGAAGGCCTACCTTACTCTTTTGAATCTTCGAAACTGGGACTCAATAAATAAGCGGAACGTTACAGAGCAGATTTATGTTCACTCAAAACTGCTCATTGCTGATGATCGGGTTGCAATTCTGGGAAGTGCGAATATCAACGACCGAAGCCAGTTAGGTGATCGAGATTCTGAGCTGGCGGTAGTCATTAGAGACGATGCAAATGCGAACGTCAAACTGAATAATTCGGAAATTGATCTGGTCAGTAAGAGTGTTCATAATTTGCGGGTTCGATTATGGAAAAAGCTTTTTGGCCTGACTGATGGTGCCAAGTTGCCTGCTACGAAATTGATGGAAATGATAGAAAGCCCTGCCGCCGAAAAAACAATAAAAGCAATTCAAGATATTGCGGAAAATAACCTAATTTATTACAGTAAAGCATTTCCTTTTTTGCCACTTGATGGCCAGCCTAGTTCGATATGGCCGACCTGGAGCAAAGGTAAAAAAAAGCTCAATTGGCACATGCCTTTCAATGATCGTTTTTGGCGGCCAGATGAAGTTAGAGATGAACTGTTTACGTGGAGCGCTAATCAAAGGGCCCCGGAGAGCGCTCCTTCTGGAATTCAAGGGTTTATCGTGGCGCTTCCGTCCAAATGGACGGAAGGTGAAAATAATATATCCGGGATGAATTTAAGTCTTCTGGCAAATAATGGCAGAAGTGGACTTGAAGTAGAGGGTATTCGATATGCCAGTGCGGATTCCGATGCCTTAAAAACAATAGAGAAAAACGTTTAATATCTGGAAGGTATTGCAATGAGAATTCACTACTTGGTATGTCTACTTGCCTTCACTTGCTCGATCTGGACAGGTGCTGTGAGCGCGGATGAAAAAGATCCATCTCAACCCTCTAAAAGACCTTCATTAGACCAAATGAAAGCGTCGAGTATGTTTTTATACAAGCCAGATCCATCAGTTTCGCAAGAGTGCTTAGGCCGTATCATATGGACTTCAGATAAATCTATCGAATGGCCCGTGTATTATGATATGGATCAGCTTAAGTCGTTTAACCATTATTTTAGTGAGAAAGTATTTTCTCGGGGGGACACAATTCGATTTGGAAATACCGATGTAGCAGTTAAAAAAATTAAAAACGGCGCTAAAGAACAAATTATAAAATTTCTACCACATAATCAAATTAAATCTTTCAAAGAAAGGTTGGAGCAAGCAGAGAAGCAAGAAAGAGTCGCCTTTAAAAATAAGGATGGGGATGTGAGGCAGCGGCAAATATATTACTTGGCAACTTCTCGGGTTGAAAGGTTTAAAAAAAGTATCGAGGAAATTTCCGGTAAATACAGTCCGTATGATTCTGGTATCGCAGAGAGCTATGGATATGGATTCACGGAAGAAGAACCGTCGAGAAATGGTGATCGGTATTCTATATTAAAGACTTATTTATTCATTGGTGACTATGTATATAATTTCGAATCCAGGGAAACAATAAAGCCAGATATGTCCGAGGAAAAACACCGTGAAAAATTTTCTGCTCTCCTGAAAAGTTTTCGTCCGCGCCGCATGAATGAGATTCCTACAGAGCTCGGAGTTTGCATTCCTTTTGGATTCCTTCCCGATGATGGAAGAACCATAACTGATATTAAACAATCTTTTCGATGGAAAGATGCTCCCGGAGTTTTGTACACAATTCACACCGGAAATGTCCAAGCACGCCAGTTAAAGTCGACGGTTCTCAATGCTGTGGCAAGTTCCCAAGTGGGCAGATTCGGAACTGACGAGGAAGCGGAGGTCAAAAAGCATGTTGATCAGCGGATCGGTCCAAGGCAAGTAAAAATTGGCGGATTAACTGGAGAACAAGGTGGTGTTGCTTTGAAGGTAACTGCCCCGGGCGCAAAGCCTTATGAGGCTTATTCTGTATACAGTGGCTATGCAGGATGGCTCGGGACAGACGTACTGCCTTTTATCATTGTAGACATGCAATCCTTCACTATCGATCAAGCGCCAGAACTAAAAGAAAATCCACCTCCGTTCAAGCAAAGCAAGCAACGGCTTGATGATATGTTGAAGTACATGCGCATAAGGCAGACCAATCCACCGATGCCGGAACTGGCCGGGGGAAAATAGTTGGCGCGGCGTGCTACGCATTGCGGCAATTGGAAGCGAACGACGCGCACCGTCACCGACGCGCGGCGTTCGTCTTTGCGAGCACAATATCTATGCGACCGCTTCACGCTCACCTGGGTTCTGCTTTGTGCTGGCGGCGAGGACCAGGGGTACGTCTCGCTATGGGCGGTCATGTAGACCGTAGCGAGTTAACTGCGCCGTGAAGACGGGATTGGCGGAGCTGCTCTACCAGAATTTGGAGCTGCTCGACGAAATTTCGGCTGAGTGGCTCTACAGCTTTGCCGCAACCATTGTTAAGGTCAGCAACACCGGCTACGTCATCGATTTCGAAGCCATCACTTCTACCACGCCGTGATGCTAGTCAGTGGCGAGAACGGCCCGCTTTACGATTTGCAGCCGACCGCCCACGGCAACTTCTGAAAATGATAACGAAGGACACGCATCGTCAGTTCGCTCTAAAAAGTTGCATATATATATGTATATTTTCACAAAATATAGATGAAAACTTTGATATTCCAAAAAAATGATCATGAGACTTTTTTATTTATTCTGGGTAAGCGTTTTGACTTCCTCAGTTTTAACTGGTTTGGCGTATGCGGATGAAAAAGATCCATTTCAACCCTCTAAACGACCTTCATTGGAACAAATGAAAGCGTCGAGCATGTTTTCCTACAAGCCAGAGCCATCAGCTTTGCAGGAGTGCTTAGGTCGTGTCATATGGAATTCAGAAAAATCTATCGAATGGCCAGTATATTACGGTAAGGATCAGCTTGATTCATTCAACCATTTTTTTAGTAAAAAAGTATTTTCTCGTGGTGACGCAATACGCTTCGGAAATATCGATATCTCAGTTAAAGGAGTTAAGAAAGGAACTAAAGAGGAAATTATTGAGTTTTTGCCGAATAATCAAATGAGGTCTTTCAAAGAAAGGCTGGATGAAGCAGAGCTGGAGGAAAAAGCGGCCTTTAAAAATAGGAATGGTGATGTGAGGCAACGCCAAACATACCACTTAGCAACTTCGCGGGTTGCCAGGTTCAAGAAAAGTATCGAAGAACTTTCTAGTAAATACAGTTCATATGACTCTGGGATTGCAGACAGTTACGGGTATGGATCTGTCGAAGAAGAACGGGCAGGAAATGGAAAAAAGTACTCGATTCTGAAGACATATTTATTCATTGGCGATTATATGTATAATTTCGAATCCAGAGAGACAATCAAACCAGATATGTCCGAAGAAAAACACCGTGAAAAATTTTCTGCTCTCCTGAAAAGTTTTCGTCCACGCCGCATGAATGAGATTCCTACAGAGCTCGGAGTTTGCATTCCTTTTGGATTCCTCCCTGATGATGGAAGAACCATAACTGATATTAAACAATCTTTTCGATGGAAAGTTGCTCCGGGAGTTTTGTACACAATTCACACCGGAAATGTCCAAGCACGCCAGTTAAAGTCGACTGTTCTCAATGCTGTGGCAAGTTCCCAGGTGGGCAGATTCGGAACTGACGAGGAAGCGGAGGTCAAGAAGCATGTTGATCAGCGGATCGGTCCAAGGCAAGTAAAAATTGGCGGATTAACTGGGGAACAAGGTGGGGTTACTTTGAAGGTAACTGCCCCGGGCGCAAAGCCTTATGAGGCTTATTCTGTATACAGTGGCTATGCAGGATGGCTCGGGACAGATGTACTGCCTTTTATCATTGTAGATATGCAATCCTTTACTATCGATCAAGCGCCAGAACTCAAAGAAAATCCCCCTCCGTTCAAGCAGAGCAAGCAACGGCTTGATGACATTTTGAAGTACATGCGCATAAGGCAGACCAATCCACTTATGCCGGAACTGGCCGGTCAAAGATAATTTGTTAACCATGCTGCGTATTTTAGTTATGCGGTTCTCGGCTAGCTTGCGAGTGATAACCTTTGCACTGTTTGAAATTCCTTACCGCGTTAAGACTCCGTCAATTTAATAGTTGCGATCACTATAGTGATTGGTCGGATTTTTTGAGCAAATTCCACCTGACAGGGGACGGTTACACCAATTATTGATGATTCAATGCGGCATACTTTTTTAACCTTACCCGTGTTGACACTTCAGACAATATGAAGGAAGGGAATCAGGGATGGGCACACAGATTAGTGGAGATCCGACAAAGCGTACTACGGTAGATATTGCAAGTAACGACGCACCGTCCATCGGAAGTCAGGGAAACGTATAATGAATTATTCTTTTCGAAGAAATTTAAAAATTGCAATCGTCAGCGTCTTTTCTTCTACGACTTCGATTTCGGTGCAAGCGGCTTGCAATAGCGCCAAAAACTGGTTTGAGGCACCGGGGGCTGACACGAAAGTATTCGTCGGATATAAACAGGAGCAAAAGCCAGGGTTCGGTGCTGTCGGAATTGGGAGGGCGGCGGTTGACTATCCTTATCCCTCGCCTCTACCTGAAAAAATGCTCGGTACTGAGGGTTCTGGAATCCTGTCGAAGGATGAAACTTCCGACGTGTCGTATTACGAACCTGACGGAAAAGGAAATTGGAGGGTATGCCGGGTGGAGCAATGGTGGTCTGCGGGGATGGGGCAAAAGACAGTACGTGAGGCACTCAAACCCATCACTGCGCGTTATGTAGAAAACAACCCATTGTTGAAGAAACTTGGGAAAGACAATATCGTTCTATTCGCAACTCTGTATTTTTACGACAGCAAAGGGCGCATCATTCGCTTGGAGGAAGGAGACTTTCAAAAACCAAATGGGAAATCCTCCATCAAAATTTGCCGAGAGTATGACAAAGACGACAATCTGACCCTGCTTCTGGATCCAAAAAACTCGCAAAGCTGCAAGGCCAGTCCGCCGGATCTTCGCGACGAGTGGCTTCGCTACCGCTACGGAAGGTACGACGGCAAATTAGTCCCACTACTCGATGAGTGGAATCGGGGTAGTCCGTCCGGAAAGTGGGGGAAGGATTTTGCGCTTTTCCGAACCAGTGCTGCTCCAGATGCTGTGTTCGGTGCGGCTAAGGCCCAAATAGGGAAGGGTGTAACAGTGATTTACGGCACAAACGCCGGAAAGCTTGATCAAAATGCAGCCAATACCGTTCTTGATTCCTTCGGTAAAGCGGGTGCGGCTGCCTATTGGTTCATTAAGTCGCCGGTTACCTTGGAGGTTTTAGAGAAGCCGGACTTGATCTACCGATATGAGCGACGTCGTCAGACCTACGTTGGCGGGCCAGGCGTTAAGTTACTAGAATTGTTTAAGCCAAATGAGCACCGCTCGCTACATCGTTACTACCTGGTTGAAAAATTTGTGGTGCGTCACGAGCAGTTCGATTCCGGTGGCCGCGTAAAGCGCGTGGTCACTATCAACGACTGGCGTCAGCCACGACCGGGCGTCAAACCCGACATCGATGATAGATTGCTTACTGATAAGGGTCTTAGCATCTATAGCCATCAGATTTACCATAGGGTCTACGATTTCGATGCGCAGGGAAAACCGACTCTGGTTGCAGTAAGCTGGGACCGGGCACTTCGCAACCCGCTGAAGAAAACCAGTGTATTGTCAGCCGATGTGGTCTACGGCTCCCCAGCGGGGAAGGAGATCTGGAAAAACAAGGAAGAGTTTTTCAAGCAGTTCGATTTCAGTCCGGAGGCGGAGCAGGTGTTTCCGGATGTGGCGAATGGCGAAAACCCGCAGCAGATCTAATATTTGAAGTGATCGGGAGCGTATGTTCCATCAACATGGCATACCCCTATTGAATTATGCGCATCAGGCAGATCAATCCGCCGATGCCGGACTTAACTGGAATTAGATAAGTTATGAAGCTTCCAATTCGACCCTTGATCACTAGAGGATGAGCAAGTCAACGCAATCTTTATCGAGCCGCGCTGGTGTGCTGACATGTCTGCGCTCCTGGCCTCGCTTCTCTGATCGGATAAAGAGATTATCCTATTCGATATGCATTTTTACCTTATCAGCTTGTACACAAGCTGCTAGCGACGAGCAGAACAATCCAGCGGAGCCCTCACAGCGACCTTCATTAGAGAAGATGAAGGAATCTAGCATGTTTTCCTATGAACCAGACTCTTCAATTCTTCAAGAGTGTCTAGGACGTATCGTATGGACTTCGGAAAAATCTGTCGATTGGCCGGTGTATTATGATATCGATCAGCTTGAGTCGTTTAACCACGTTTTTAGCGAAAATGTATTTTCTCGTGGCGACGTCACCCGATTCGGGAATGTCGATGTCTCAGTCAAGGTGATTAAGCCCGGGATGAGGGATGAAATTATAAAGTTTTTGCCTTCTAATAAAATTTTATATTTTAAAAATCGCTTAAAAGAAGCTGAGCAGGAAGAAAAAGAAACATTTAAAAACAAGGACGGAGATATAAGGCAGCGACAGGCCTATCATTTGGCAACGTCGGATATCAAAAGCCTCAAGAAAGATATTGAGGAAACCTCGAGAAAATATAAGTCTTTTGAATCTGGTATAAAAGACAGTTATGGTTATGAGTGGACAGAAGAAGAAGCGTCTGGAAACGGTGATCGGTACTCTGTATTAAGGGAATATCTGTTTATGGGTAAATATATATATATATTTGAATCGAAGGAGAGGATAGCACCAAAAATGTCTGTGGAAAATCACCGTTCAAAATTTTCAGCGCTGCTGAAAAGCTTTCGCCCGCGCAGGATGAATGAAATACCAACTGAGCTTGGAGTTTGTATCCCGTTCGGCTTCATCCCCGATGACGGCAGAACGATAACCGATATTAAACAATCTCTTCGGTGGAAAGATGCCCCTGGAGTACTGTATACCATCAATACCGGAAATGTGCAGCCGAGGGGGTTTAAGTCTACCGTTCTTAATGCCATTGCGAGTTCGCAAGTGGGCAGATTCGGAACCGATGAGGAAGCAGAGGTTAAAAAACATGTCGATCAGCGGATTGGGCCTAGGCAAGTAAAAATTGGCGGATTAACTGGAGAACAGGGCGGCGTTGCTTTGAAGATAACTTCCCCCGGTACCAAGCCGTATGAGGCTTATTCTGTCTACAGTGGCTATGCTGGATGGCTCGGAACAGACGTATTGCCTTTCATTATTGTGGATATGCGATCCTTTACTATCGATCAAGCGCCAGAGCTAAAAGAAAATCCACCTCCGTTCAAGCAAAGCAAGCAACGGCTTGATGATATGTTGAAGTACATGCGCGTAAGGCAGACCAATCCGCCGATGCCGGAGCTGGCCGGGGAAAAATAGTTGGCGCCGGGTGCTACGCATTGCCGAAATTGGAAGCGAACGAAGCGCACCGTCACCGACGCGCGGCGTTCGTCTTTGCGAGCACAATATCTATGCGACCGCTTCACGCTCACCTGGGTTCTGCTTTGTGCTGGCGGCGAGGGCCAGCGGTACGTCTCGCTGTGGGCGGTCATGTAGACCGTAGCGAGTTAACTGCGCCGTGAAGACGGGATTGCCGGAGCTGCTCTACCAGAATTTGGAGCTGCTCGACAAAATTTGGGCTAAGTGGCTCGACAGCTTTGCCGCAACCATTGTTAAGGTCAGCGACACCGGCTACGTTATCGACTTCGAAGCCATCACTTCTACCGCCGTGGTGCTAGCTAGTGGCGAGAACGGCCCGCTTTACGATTTGCAGCCGACTGCCCACGGCAACTTCTGAAAATGATAACGAAGGACACTCATCCTTAGTTCTCTCGAAAAGGTTGCGTAAATACCTATATTTTTACAAAATATAGATGAAAACTTTGATATTCCAAAAAATGATCATGAGACTTTTTTATTTATTATGGGTAAGTGTTTTGACTTCCTCAGTTTTGACTGGTTTGGCGTATGCGGATCAAAAAGATCCATCTCAACCCTCTAAACGACCTTCGTTAGACCAAATGAAAGCGTCGAGCATGTTTTCCTATAAGCCAGAGCCGTCAGATCTGCAAGAGTGCTTAGGGCGTATCATATGGACTTCAGATAAATCTATCGAATGGCCGGTAAATTACGATATTAATCAGCTTGATTCATTCGATAATTTTTTTAGTGAAAATGTATTTTCTCGAGGTGACGCAATTAGATTTGGGAATACAAATGTCTCTGTTAAAAAAATTAAAGAAGGAGCTAGAGAAGAAATTGTCGGTTTTCTTCCAGATAATCGGATTAAATCTTTCAAGAAAAGGTTAGAGCAAGCAGAGCAGCAAGAAAGAGCAGCCTTCAAAAATAAGGATGGTGACGTGAGGCAGCGGCAAAGATATGATTTGGCAACCTCGCGGATTGAAAGTTTTAAAAAAAGTATCGAAGAAATTACTGGTAAATACAGTCCGTATGATTCTGGTATCGTAGAAAGTTATGGATATGGATTCACCGAAGACTCATCTTCGAGAAATGGTGATCGGTATTCCATACTAACGACTTATTTATTCATTGGTGAATACCTATATAATTTCGAATCCAGAGAGACAATCAAACCAAATATGTCCGTGGAAAAACACCGTAAAAAATTTTCTGCGCTTCTGAAAAGCTTTCGTCCGCGCCGCATGAATGAGATTCCTACAGGGCTCGGAGTTTGCATTCCTTTTGGATTCTTTCCCGATGATGGAAGAACCATAACTGATATTAAACAATCTTTTCGATGGAAAGATGTTCCCGGAGTTTTGTACACAATTCACACTGGAAATGTCCAAGCACGCCAGTTAAAGTCGACTATTCTCAATGCTGTGGCAAGTTCCCAGGTGGGCAGATTTGGAACTGACGAGGAAGCGGAGGTCAAAAGGCATGTTGATCAGCGGATCGGCCCAAGGCAAGTAAAAATTGGCGGATTAACTGGCGAACAAGGTGGTGTTGCTCTGAAGATAACTGCCCCGGGCACAAAGCCATATGAGGCGTACTCTGTGTACAGTGGCTATGCAGGATGGCTCGGGACAGACGTACTGCCTTTTATCATTGTAGATATGCAATCCTTCACTATCGATCAAGCGCCAGAACTAAAAGAAAATCCACCTCCGTTCAAGCAAAGCATGCAACGACTGGAAAACGTTTTGAAAAATATGCGCATTCGAACTACCATTCCATTAATGCCAGAATTATCGGGAAATAAATAAGCAGGTAAACAATAAGTCAGGGATCTGCTTGCTGGGCATATAGACCTTGCGCGGACAGCATCTTTTGATTTCTCAAATCAGTTGAAATAAAATTAAGCTAAATTATCATATTGAAAAAGGAAAGGCCATGTTCCTCGGTCGGTTTATCTGCACGGTCTTTGCCGTGGTAGTTATGAACGTTGCCAGCGCAGAGAGTAATGCGACTCCGTGAAAACTGCCTTCGGTGATGCAATTGCGTTCATCATCGATGCCGTCATACAAGCCGGGCGCCGAAGTGACTGAAGAGTGCTTGGGGCGGCTAGTTTGGTCTAGCGATAAAGATTTGACGTGGTCGGTTTATCGAGACCGTAAGGCCGAGTTTACGCATTCCTTCAGTAAAAATGTTTTTCTCGCGGGGATGAAATCAGGGTTGGTAATACTCAAATCGCAGTGCATGAGATAGAGCCAGCGGTCAAGCAAGCTATTTTGGATTCCTTACCGCAAAATATTCTGGTGTACCTAAAAAATAAGCTCGCTCTTGCTGATGCGGAGCTTAAAAAACAGGAAAAGCGTCGGAGCATTGGATTTAAAGAGTAGGAAGCTTATGAAGATATATTAATGACTGTCGAGAACACGAAAAAGACAATACGTGAAATTGTGGATAAATATAAACCGTTTTCGGCAGGTTTGCCGAATAGTTATGGCTATCAAGCCGAGGAGGAAGAGGCTTCTGGTAACGGTGATCGCTATTCGATCTATCGGGCTTATCTCTTTCGATCTGATTATGTTTATACGTTCGAGTCAAAAGAGGTCGTTACTGAAAAAAATTCTGCCGAACTCAATCGTAACCGATTTTTAGCGCAACTCGCTAAATTCCGCACTCGACGTTTGAATGAGATTCCAGCAGAGCCGGGCGTTTGCATTCCATTTGGGTTTTTACCTGACGACGGTAGGACTATTACCGATATTAAGCAATCAGTGCGCTGGGCCGATGCCCCTGGTGTCTTGTATACAATTCATACTCGTAATGTCCAGCGAGGGCAAATGAAATCCACTGTCGTTACTTCGTTGGCAAGTTCGCAAGTAGGTAGATTTGGAACTGACGAGGAAGCGGAGATCAAGAAACATATCGATCAGCGCATCGGTCCAAGGCAAGCAAAAATTGGTGGCGTAACCGGCGAACAGGGTGGTGTTGCGTTAAAAATAAGAAAAGCCCTGGGTAAACCGTACGAAGCATATTCTGTCTTCACCGGTTACGCAGGATGGCTCGGGACAGATGTACTTCCTTTCATATTAGTCGATATGCAATCGTTCACTATGGATCAGGCGCCAGAGTTGAATGTGAATCCGCCGCCATTCAAGCAGAGCATGGAGCGACTTGATGGAATGCTGAGGTACATGCGCATCAGGTCGACTAATCCACCGATGCCAGAATTGGCGGCTGGGAAATAATTCGACGTGCGGTGGTTAAAATACTAAAGTGGTTAGTCGTCAGAGTGCAGCGTGGATTTAATCATTATGCGCGATCAGCAACGCTACAGTGAAGGCTCAAACATGAACATAGCTTACTTGGCGCTCGCCGCATTTATACCGTTGTTTTGCAATGCGGAATCTCAGAAAAGTGGTGTGAGCGAATGCGTTGGGAATTTAAACATCACCTTTCCTGGTGAGTTAGAAATTGCGGCTAATTCTGCGGATATGTTGATTCAAGAACACGAAATTGGGTCTATTCAGCCGAAATTTGAATTTTCGGATGGCGAAGGAGCTGGTTGGAGTTCAATCGCCTACAATGGGCAACTTCTCATCAGTCATTTTTTAAACACTGAGCAACAGAAAAAACTACTCAGTTTGCAGGATTGAGCAAGTTAAATGTCAAAAAAAATGCTGCTAAAAAGAGAGAAAATAAGAAAGCCATATTGTTTGAAGAATTGAGTCTCTCTCCTGCCGAGGGGGTGGCCTTTCGTATTGGTAATGGTTTCTCTGCTTCAATTTTTTCTGGCGGTCATATGCTGTGGGCAGACTCCACGATTGATGAGGATGAGATCGCAAAATATAAAGAGGAAGTTTTGGAATACCCGAAAAATATTTCGTTTCGTGAACTGGGCACGGTACCAAATTCTACAGGATTGTGTTTTCCATATTTTTTCTTAAAAACCGAACCTAATGGCGACACTCACCGAAGGTACATTGCTGTCACGTATCGTTTGAAAAAGCATCCTGATGTGACCGTGTGGATAGAGGATTCGTATGTCAAAAATAATGACGATAAGGCAGACTCTTTGCGTAATGTAATCAACGAATTTTGGTCGCAGTATCAAAGTACCTCAACAGTCGACAAGGTAGAAAGCCAATGGAAATTCCCAAGCGGAAGAAAAGTCGCAATTGGAAAAAATGAGGGGTTGGCGTCGTTTTCCGAATAACGCGTAAAAGCGGAGTGATAGATTATGGGTATATGGCAACAGTACGCGGAGATGTCAGGAAAGTAAAAAATTCTTCTGATGTGAAAGTATATGTTCTAAGAAAAGCCGAAAATTCCACCCGTGAAGGGATCGCCCCAGTGACCGCTGAGGAATTCATAAAATTATCACAGGAAATTGTGTCGTCCATTAATATCAGATGGGATAACTGATCCTTTACGTGATCCTGGTGTTCAGCCGTGCAGTAACACCAATGCCATGCCATAGCACGTGCGTCTGAGAGCGGCGCAATTGGTGGCGTTCGAGCCCCCATGCTGAATGTCACGATACTGCCGGCCAGTATTTTTATTTCAACAATGGACAGACTCATCGTTACGCGCTGCTGAAGATGGAAGCGAATCAGTCCCGCTGCCACCTGCGGGACGGCCGCTCGAATGTGAGCACGCGAGCTCAACCATTCGTGCTCCACATAAAGTTATCTCATACTACACTTTCTGCCATGGAACCGACCAAGGCGACGACATGGCGAAACTGGCTGTAGAGGAGGTGAGGACTGCACTGGCGCAATTTGCCAGTGATACGCGGCTGTATGCATTGCAGTTGGATGGCGCTGCCACGCCGTTGCTGGTCGAAGCCTTCATAGCGCACGAAGAGCTGCAGTCAGTTGGCCACCGTGATCTGATCCTGCTCTCGACCGACGCCTACCTCGACCTGGCCAAGCTGCTGGGCCAGCAGGCCGTGCTCGAAGCGAGCCTGGCCAACGGCACCCGTACCCGCTTTAGCGGCCTCGTCACCGAAGCGGCCATGCTGGGCAGCTTCGGCGGCCTGACGCGCTATCGGCTTCGCTTGCAGCCATGGCTGTGGCGCCTGGGACAGGTGCGCAACAGCCGGGTCTGGCAGGATAAAACCGTGATCGAGATCGTCGAATCGGTATTCCAGGCCCATGCGCCGCTGGCGCAGTGGCGCTGGAGCGACGAGACCGCATCGATCATGGCCGGCGCCGGCGCGCGCAGCTATTGTTGCCAATACCGCGAATCCGATCTCGATTTCATTACCCGCCTGCTGACCGAAGAAGGCCTGGCGTGGCGCTTTGAGGAAATCGACGGTGGCCAGAGCATGGTGCTGTTTGCCAATAGCAGCAACGCCACCGCCACGCCGGCGGACGCCAGCAGCGAGTCGGGCGGCGGCATCCGCTTCCATGGCGCACGCGTGGGCGAGTCGGCCGACACCATCCAGGCGCTGCGCGCGCACCGCAGTCTGCGGGCCGGCCTCAGTACCGTGCTCAGTTACGACTACAAATCCAAGAAGGCAGTCGCTGCCAGCGTGCCCACCCAGGGCGCGGTTGGCGGCGCCCGCGCGCCGCGCATCGAGAGTTACGACACGCCCGGCCAGTATTTTTACGCCAACGGCGAACAGGCCCAGCGCTACGCGCTGTTGCAAATGGAGGCGAACGAAGCGCGCCGCCACCTGTGGGATGGCCGCTCGACCGTGCGTACCCTGCGCGCGGGAACACGCTTCACGCTCACCCAGGGACCGCTCGGCGCCGGTGGCGAAGACCAGCAGTACGTGGTGTTGCGGGTGGTCAGCGTGGGTGTGAACAACCTGCCCACGCCGGCCAAACAAGGCCTGGCCGAACTGTTCGGCCCGATCCCGGAACTGCTCGACGAAACCATGCCCGAGCAGCCCGACAGCTTTGCCGCCGTCATCGCCCAGGCAAGCGACAGCGGCTATGCCAACCACTTCGAGGCCATCGCTGCCGCTACACCGTGGCGCCCGGTCATCGGCGAAAACGGCCTGCGCCACCACCCGAAACCAACCGCTCACGGCAGCCAGAGCGCAATCGTGGTTGGCGCCGGGGGCGGCAATGGTGCGGCCGGCGCCGATGAAATCTACTGCGACAACCTGGGCCGCGTGCGCATCGCGTTCCACTGGCAGCAGGACGCCAACGCCACCTGCTGGGTGCGCGTGGCGCAGCGTTCGGCCGGCGGCGGCATGGGCACCCAGTTCCTTCCGCGCATCGGCCAGGAAGTGCTGGTGCAGTTCCTGGAAAACGATATCGACCGGCCCATCATCGTCGGCGCGCTCTACAACGGCCAGGGTGAGGGCGGCCAGCTGCCCACGCCGGGCGGCAAGAGTGAGCGCGACAGCGACACCGCCGTATTCCAGTCGGCGCACGATCATGGTATTTCGGGGCAGGGCAACCTGGCCGGCGGCAACAGCCCGCTGTGGCACGGCGCCGCTGCCGACAACGCCGGCCATCGCAATAGCGCCGCCCAGTGGGGCATCCGTAGCAAGGAGTTTGGCGGCGCCGGCTATAACCAGCTGCTGTTCGACGACACCGATAACCAGGGGCGCATCCACCTCAAGAGCAGCCACGCAGCGAGCGAGCTGACGCTGGGCCACCTGATCCACGCCGCCGACAACTACCGCGGCAGCCTGCGCGGCACCGGCGCCGAGCTGCGCACCGACGGTTACGGCGCCGTGCGGGCAGGCGCCGGTTTGCTGGTATCGAGCTACAAGATCATCCACAGCCCGGACACCCGCGATCCGGCCGGCGACAACAGCGCCGGCATGGCGCTGCTCAAGCAGGCAGCGACGCTCGCGCAAACCTTCAGCGACGCCGCCAGGACGCACGAGACGGTGGCACTGGCCAGCCACCTGGGGGCGGCCCAAGCCGACAGCAGCGTGCTCGACGACAAGGCTGCGCCCATCAAGGCTCTGCAAACCGCCACGTCCGGCATGCTCAACCAAAACAGCGTGGACGCCGCGAAGGCCGAGGCGCCGCAGAAACCGGTCACGCCAGCCGACGACAAGCTGCCGCATACCACCGATGCGATTATCGCGATTGCGGCCAAGGCGGGATTGGGCGTGTTGTCGGGCGAAAACCTGCAGCTGGCCAATGGCGAAACGATTACCCTGATGAGCGGGCAGGACACCCAGTTCGCCACCGGCGGGCAGATGCGGGTGCACAGCGGTCAGGCGATCGGCCTGCTGGGCGGGGCGATGAAGGCGGGCGACGCCAATGTCGGCTTGCAGATGATTGCGGCCAAGGACGCCATCGAACTCCAGGCACAATCAGATGTGCTCAACCTTCAGGCCCGCGAGGAAGTCACTATCACCAGCGCTAACGCGCATATCGACTGGGGCGCCGCAAAAAGCATTAGTTTATCGACGGCGGGTGGGGCGAATATTACGATTGCAGCGGGGAATATTACCGTCCAATGCCCTGGCAAGATCACCATTCATGCGGCAAAGAAAAGCTTCACCGGCCCCGAGCGCACCAGTTATCCTTTGCCAGTGATGCCTCGCAGTATATGCAAAGAGTGCCTGTTAAAAGCGGCCAAGAGCGGTTCACCTTTTGCTGCCAAGGGGGAGTGATGTCGAACGAAAACGAGATCACTGCACATGGCTTGGCGCTACTGAGCCTGATTAACCATGCGGATCTTAATGACCGTGGTGCGATGCTCTATAGCTTGATTGACGGTGCCAAGTTCCCAAGCCTCGGGCGACTAACGCTACCAAATGATGACTCGGTGACGCTGCACTCGTTATTGGGCGAGTCTGCCCAAGTGGACGCGATTTATGCCGGTCCGGTATTGTTGAGACACGCACGAGGTCAGCATTGTCCAGTGCTTACCAAGCTGCTCAAACAGGCTAATAGTGCGCACTTCTTGTCTTTAATTGTTTCCGATGAACCGTTCCCCATCCTGTTCGAGCGCCTGAGATGGCTGACGGATGTCGTACACGACGACGGAACTGAGTGGGTTATGCGTTACTACGATCCGTTGGTCCTGCCGCACTGGCTCGGCGTATTGGATAGGGCGCAACGCGCCGCGGCTCTTGGCGGATCCCGCGCGTGGGTGTACATCGATATGCATGGACGCCCTCACAGCTTCGGCAGCGAAAAAATCGGGGACGCAGTAGCAATTCCAAGCGATCCTATGCTACTGAGCCAGCAGCAATGTGACGAGTTGATGAGTAAAACCTTGCCATATATGGTGATGCACCAATTGGAAAGTGACGATCAGCACCTGCTCTCCACGCTATCTCCGCGAGATCGCTACGCGTTTTTCTCGCAGCAGCTATGCAAGGCCAGTGCTTACGGATTATCGTCGCCGGCCGATCTTAAGTGTTACTGCATGCTGTCGCTTATGATTGGAGCGCACTTCGATGCGAGTCCTGTTGCTGCTGAAGCACTGCGGCAAGCTAGCCCTGATGACTCGTTCAGCGAACGGATCCTGTCGTGGACACCGGAGCAATGGGCCTCACTGGAAGAATCCGATTCGATTTTATAGAATATTTCAAATGAAAAAATTAGTTTTCATAGTATTTTCCCTCATGATTCTCGCCGGATGCAACGGGCAAAAAGAGGACGCTCGAGAACAGCAAGAGCTTAGCGAGAAAACCTTTACCACCACGTCTTATAACTACACGCCCTACGACATTTATTCGATTGCCTTCAAGGAAAGCTCACTGCCTTTCAAGATCGATGAGGCCCCCAGCGGAGGGTCGGTCTTTTTTCGCGATGCAAGCCAGGCCACGCTGGACAATGGTGACAAGGTAAGTTTTAGCGAGGGCAGTTGCTGTTTTATCTGGGACCGTCCAATCGACCAGCCCCTGCGCGTTCGGGTAGTGTGGAGCGTCGTGTATGACACCAGTTATCACGACGGTAAATCGAGCATCGCGTACGATGAACGTCTATCGAAACAAAGCGCCCCGGGCAGTCGCTGGTGTGAAGCCAGCGTCGACATCCTTCCCGCCATCGGCCCCGAGCGCCCAACCACCGTGTTTCTTCACTTTCTTGCCGATGGTTCAGTTCAAGCGCGGCTAGGGACATTTGGCACGGGCGGGCCATTGTCTACCGACGAGATTAAACGACATTCAGCACGGCTTCCACCTGGTAAATTCTGCAAGAAAGAAATTGATAACCCATTTTATGGCATACCTCGTCCTCCCCATAGGGAATGAACCATGAGCAAACCAACAATACGCCGGCTTACTGACATCACCAAGAATGAAAGATTCGCCAGAAGTGTCGTCCGCACACGTTTGGGGAAGGTGACAATGACGAAAGATCTAACTGCATGTCGCAAGCCGGTCTGGATTAGCTGTTTTTTTGATGGCACCGGAAATAATTATAAGAATGATGGCAATGGATCGCTCGCGTCTGCAACGGTGAAATACAGCAACGTTGCAAAGTTGGGGCGATTCGCGCACAAGGCAGAGGATGCAGAACATCAGACTTACGCCATTTATGCCCCCGGCGTCGGTACCCCGTTCCCCGAGATTGGGGACAGCGGCGGAGGAATCGACAAGGCGCTTGGCATGGCTTCCGCTGCCAAGGGGCAAGCGCGCATTTCCTGGATGTTGAAACAGTTAAAAGCCCGCATTGATCGGCATATGCCGCATGTGAATCAAATCAATGTCGCGGTGTTTGGTTTCAGCCGGGGAGCTGCACAGGCGCGAGCATTTGTCCGTCAATTGGGTGGACAGTGCTATCAACAAGGCGATGGGCAATTAATCTGGACCAAAAGTGGCGGTTTCATCCAGCCAAAATTGGTATTCTACTTCCTCGGCATTTTTGACACCGTGGCTTCAGTGGGATTTGGTGGAAGTCGACTTGAAAAGAATTTGCGCTACTTTTTGGGTCCTGTTTTGGGCGGCGCATTAAGCATGGTCGATGACGGCGGCCATGCCGACTGGGCTGGCGACCTTCGCATTCCATCTTACGTTCAGTTCTGCGAGCATTATGTCGCTGCGCATGAGGTCCGCGAGAAATTCCCTTCTGATTCGGTTCGAATAAATCAATCCACGCCTTTGAACTGTCGAGAAACTTTTTATCCTGGGGCGCACTCCGACGTCGGCGGAGGGTACGACGACATGAACCAGGAGGGACGTTCGAGTGAACTCTCCCGAATTCCACTTTGCAATATGTACCTGTCCGCGTACGCAGCAGGCGTACCATTCAAGCCGCCGGAGGAAGTGCTCAAAAATTACGATTCGCTGTTCAGAATCAGTAGCGATCTACAGCGTTCTTTCGAGGCCTACATGCGCTATGTGAGTGTCGATGGCCGCCTCGAGAAGCAGGTCATCAGTCACATGAACGCGTATTATCATTGGCGCTGGGGCCGCACGGAGCGCCAGAGGGCGGCGCGCAGAGAACGAGAAGCAATCATCGCGAGAGGCCAGTCCGTCATGTACGCAACGCCCGATGAATACATGACGATTACAGATCGCGAATGGGAGCGTGACGTTCAGAATATCGCAGAAAAGAAAACAGGCTTTTTCCGCAGCTCCACGGAGCCATTGGAAGACGTGATCTTCGATGCCTGGAGGGGCAAGCTGAGGAAATCCATGACCATCACGGAACGTAAGCTTTTCGACATGTTCTTCGACCGCTATGTTCACGATTCGGTGGCAGGTTTCAAAAACCAGATGTCGGACTCCAAGATTGGATTTGTGGAAGCCAGCCGTTGGAGTCGAAATCGCCAATATTTCATGGGTAAGCGCGGCAAGAAATTTCTTTACTGGAGATACGAGGGGGCAAAACCCGAAGTGGGCGGCGTGAGAGAGGCCATGTTGATGCCAAAACAAGGTCCCGGGTCCGAAGCGCAGTCTGCCATCGCCTGACCGGTGACAGCCAGGCTATTCGGCGCCACGTAGCGGACACCTCTGCAACGGCACGAAATGCTATGATTATCTGAATTGAAATATTAGTGAGGTGCAAGTTGGCGATTACTGCAAGTGCCGGTGGCACGTCGACCGCGATTACCGCGCGACGCCCCTCCTGGGCAGACATGAAGAAGTACTATCCCGACAGCAGCGTCGCTACTGCTGATCTCTACGACGTCAAAATCGGCGGGGCATTCAAAAACCTGTACAAACATGCTGCGTATGCCAATACCTGTGCAGTGCGCATGTCGTATGCGCTCAACCGTAGCGGGCTCAAGCTGGGTAAGGCGCCCAGCGCTGGCGGCAGCATGAAAGGCGGCGATGATTACCTTTACTGGATCAGGGTAGGGGATCTGAAGGGGGAACTGGCAAAGCAGTTCAAGAATCCCGATGCTGAACTGAGCCTCAAGATCATTCCCGCTTCCTTGCTGGGTGATGCGGATCGCATGAGTGCCTTGTTCAAGGAACGCGTGAAGCAGGCGCAAGACTTTTTGGATACCAAGCTGGCGTCGAAAAATGGCATAGTCGTATTCGAAGTGCAGGGATGGGGCGATGCTTCCGGACACTTCACTTTATGGGACGGCACCGCAAAAAAGCTCGCTTACGCAGACGGCCATGATGACTCTGCCAAGAACACGTATTATTTTTGGCTGACGCAGTTAATTGAGGGCGAAGGCAAGGACCGCGTCGTTCAAGTGGCGAAAGTGAAATTCTGGGAGCTCAAATGAGGCTGGCCACGATATTGGCTACTTGCTTTGCGATGAGTCTCTGTTCGCTCGCATCGGCAGGGACTCGCTCAGCCGATCTCTGCCCCGCCACCCAGACCGGAGAAGAATGGTCCTCCGAGTGTTTCGTGATGAATGGCAGCGATCGTGCGGTCAAGCCGCAATATCTCAAACAGATCAATGCCAATCGTCATGGCATGGCGGTTATCACGATCACGGCGCCGCGCGAAATGGTGGCCGTGAACCGCGCGGGAGCCGTTGTCATACCAGGCATACGTCACACCGGTGATTTCGATTATCCCAACGCCGAACATGGCATAGGCCGGTTCTTAGTCGATAGCGTCAATGACAAAGGGCAGCCGGTATCCAAGTGCGGCTACTTCAAAGCCGGGCAATTCAGCGTGGTCGTACCTGCCAGGTATGACCAGTGCCGCGCTGTAGCCAACGATAAAATCGATGTGTGCAGCGAATGCGTCAGCTACTGTACCGATGCTGAATGCCACAACACAATCTTTGTAGGCGGCAAAGGCCTGGTGATGACGACGGCGGGCAAAGTCCTGCGCTCTTACGCACCGCCAGCATTGGATAAAGTCTGTCGCGACGGCCAGCCGCCGAAAATTACGACATTGAACGGTAGCGATACCCAAGTCTTACAATGCAAGCCGGCGGGCAATTCGCCGTTCGGAATGTGAAAGGAAATATATGGCCGGAGAAATAATTCGACAGGGTGACCGTACCAACCACGACGGGGTGGTGTTGGAGGGATCACCCTCGGACATTTGCCACGGCAAACCGATCGCCTACATCGGACACAAGGTGCACTGCCCCAAGTGCAAGGGAGATTTCCCGATTGTGGAAGGAGTCGTCACGACCAATTTCTATGGTAAGGGTGTTGCGATCGCTGGCATGAAAACTTCGTGCGGTGCGGTGCTGATTCCTACCCAGTTCACCGATACGGTCGAGATGGCGGGCGGTGGCGGCGGTGCAGCAGCACCTGCTGCAAAAACTGCTGCCGCCGCTGCGGTGGTCCCCGCCATCGCAGCGCTTGCGGCAGCTCCCGCAGCGAAAGCGCTTGCAGGTCTGGCAGGAAAGGACACCGAAAAAAGCAAAGAAAAGTCGATCAAGCGCCTGTACTGGAGCTATGGCCAGGATGAGACGCCTGTAGATGATATCGCGCGTCACTACGTGGACCTCAATCTTCACGTCGAAACGGAAAACTACGCCGCCGGCGAAAGCGTGGATATCCTGTTGAAAAACGACGATGAATCCGAACTGGTCGCGGGCGTGAGGGAGTTGAAACTTCAGGCCAAGGTCGGCGCTGATGGTGGGGCGAAGTTACTGAGTGTTTTTAATCAGAAGACAGTTCAGATTGGCGTGCTTGGATAAATAGTAACGCTGTGGCCTGGCCGGACGTGTTACCACCAGGGGGCCCCGTCCAACTGTCTGCTAACACGCGAGGAATGCCCCCGCTGAGAGATTCACGCTTTCACTGATTAGGATCGAGAACTGAATTTGCCCAATTACAGACGGCGGGCCGACTGCCACATAGCGTCGAATAAATTCTCAGTGAGACTTAAAAGGCGAACCTGCCCGCAGCGCTTCCGGCCGGAGCAGCGGTCCGGGTTGCGATGCTGGGCGGACGGATGAACGGCGGCCTGAATTCGCCGGCAGTTGCTTGGTCAGCCCTGTTGGCGCCGGCCCAATACTGCCCTCTGAAATTTGCAAGGAATCGCCACCATTTTAGCGATGGCTCGCAAATCCCGGCTACCGTTTTCCGCTCTTTCGCCAGCAGAATCAAGCGGTTACGATTTATTCAGACTCGACTATTTATTCTTCGCTTCCAGCTTGAATAGAAAAAGATTTTTCTGTCTCAAGACGACGTACAAGTTTTATTAAAAAAAGATATGTTCCCATTAGTTGGATCAAACAGCCAGCAAATACCGTTGCAGGAATGCCCCAAGCAAAAACACTGAAAACTGGCATTGCTGTTCTTAAATTGAGACCAATAATCATAAAGCCGATCATCAAAATAGAAATTATATCCATGACACGCTTTGGGACTCCAGGTAGATGAATAGTAATATTAATCCTCATTTTTTTTGCTATTTTTGCCCAATTAATTTTTTGCCCATATTTTTCACATTCTTGCTCAAAAGCAGATCTTCCAAAAAGCGCCCATTTTTTTCTTGCTTCACTGAAGCCAAGTGAGAAATTAGAAGTTAGGACAATAATTGAAAAACAACCTAAAATTATTTTCGTTGTCATATCAATATTTTTCATCCAAAATATAGGCAAAAATAGTGAAAGAAAAAACCACACCATGCAGAATCCGTAAAAGCAAAAATATAACAACTGATCGTAAAGATTTATTTGGCCACTTTTGTATTTTTTAATCAAAAGAGAAAATGCTAAAATGGAAATTATCGAGGTGAACCAAAGATAACTCTTCGCCGAATCAGAGTCAGTCAATTTAAGTGTAATTAAAGTTCCTATTGCTATGCAAGCAATAAACATTCCGGCCGACAAAATTAAAGTTTGTGGTGTTGGTTTAGGCATCATCGCGCCCATCCAGCAACTGTTTCTTTGATCCCGAGGCCGTTGTCAACATAATCGACCAACGTGGCTGCTCCAATGTACCCTCCCACAACAACTGCAACAACTAAGGCAACTGGTAAGGCTGCGATTCCTACAGTTGCAAAAATACCTCCTAAAATCATCAACCCTGCAGCAGCGAAAACACTACCTAAAGCAGCTGTGGCGCCAGCTTTTGCTATTGAAACTCCAGCTCTCCCAAGAAACTCAGAAAGATCTTTGCTACCTTTTTCATCAAAGTACACAGCGTTTGCATCCCCAATTAAATCTATCACAGTACCGATAATTTGAATTTTAACTCCACCGCGGAAATTTTCGGCGCTTGTTAATATTAATCTTTTAACTCCGCCATAGCCTGCTTTCCCGGTTTTTGAAAATCCACCATCTACAAATGAACTTTTTGGTGAGCCAAGTGGCACACGTTGGTGAACAATTTTATTGTTGGCGGCGACCCCCATTATTTGTGATGTCATACGGCTTATTAGACGACCTTTAAATAAAACTCGGTACTTTCCTTTCATCTTCTTTTCTACTCTGACTGTCATCATGAGTTTATTCATGCTTCTCCAGTGCTCTTGCATATACCCCGCGCTCTCTTTAAACCAATTCGCGGTAAGCGTTTCATTATTCGATATGTAACCAGCAGCTACCCCCATCGCGGAGTAAAGGTCGGATTTCAAAGTGCCAGGTTTCGGTGGGATAAATATCTGATCGATGGTTCCCTCGACTGCGGCCCCTTCGTCTAGCTGCTTCAAAACTTGCGGCTGAATTTCGGAGGCCAGCCCTTCCGTAACACAAGCATACTCTTTGATCTCGGGCTGTTGTTGGTAGTATTGATAGTCAAAATCGGTGCCATAAGTCTTAAGGTAAGACATCTTTGGGTCCAAAAATGATTTAAACATTCCTTGGGTATCGGTTGTGCCAAAACGATCTTGTGGCGTGCAGGTCAAAGGGTAGGAAAGCTCCTTCTTACCTAGAATTACCATTAAAGGCTCTGGCTTTGTTTTTGGATTTGCATCGTAACCCTTGACGTCTAACTTATTGGGCTCATAAGTTCCAATGACACTTTTTCCGGATCTTAATAGGAGCTTGCCTTTAAAATCTCGACCCACCCAAAGATGAAAACGCTCACTGTCGCTGAATGTTACGCGTTTCAATAACTTCTTTTGCTTGGGCGAATAAAATTCATGCTCCGACTCCACAGTATAGGAAGCACCGGGCTTAAGGTTAATTTCAAAAAAATGTCCCGATGTTTTCTTAGGACGACTTTTATATTATCGCTTGACCGCCAGCATTGCACGGCTTCACCGGGCAAATCAATACAGACTTCCTGTGGGACTTTCGGAGAGGAGGTTGCAGGTGCTATAAGCGTCGTCCCAGCGCCGTCTGGACTGCCTGACCACCACCATTCATGATCGAATTTTGGCACAGCATTTGTGCCCACAAATTCTGATTATGGACACAAATTTTCAACCGATCACTTCCAAGAATGCGCGCGGCCATTATCGGCAGCACTCGTTGGAGTTCAAGCGCGCATTGGTGGCGCTGTCGCTCGATCCGGGTGCCTCTGTCGCTCGCATCGCGCGCGAACACGGCGTCAACGCCAACCAGGTGTTCAGCTGGCGCCGCCTCTATCAACAAGGACGCCTCGGCGTGCCTGCGTTGATGCGCGACGATGGCTTGTTGCCGGTGGTGCTGGCACCGATGGCGCCTGCCCCAGGCAAGGCCTCGGCCGACGGCGACGCCACCGGCACCGGCACGATCGTGCTTGAGCTCGGCCAGGCCCGGGTGCGAATCGTTGGACAGCCCAACGCGGCCGTCCTGGCGCAGGTACTCGATCGGATGCTGCGATGATCGGCCTACCAGCGGGCACCAAGGTGTGGCTGGCCGCTGGCACCACCTACATGCGCTCGGGCTTCAACGGTCTCGCTGCCAAAGTGCAAACGGCGCTGGAGGAAGATCCGTTCAGCGGCCACGTATTTGTGTTCCGGGGCCGGCGCGGCGACCTCATCAAATTACTGTGGTGGACCGGCGATGGTTTGTGCCTGCTGGCCAAGCGGCTTGAGCGCGGCCGCTTCATCTGGCCGCAGGCCAGCAACGGTTCGGTGGCGCTGACGCAGGCGCAGCTGTCGATGCTGCTTGAGGGCATAGACTGGCGGCGGCCGGAGCGGACCTGGAAACCAACGTCGGCCTTGTAAACGGAAGAAGCCTCGCGTAAACTTGGCGCATGCTCAGCCCAGCCGACCTGCCCAACGACATCGCCGCCTTGAAAGCGCTGCTGCTCGCCCAGGACGAGGTGGTGGAAGGGCTGCGTGAACAACTGAACACGCGCGCCGTCGAGATCGAGCACCTCAAGCTGCAGATCGCCAAATTGCGGCGCATGCAGTTCGGCCGCAAGTCGGAAAAGCTGGATCATCAGATCGAGCAGCTGGAGTTGCAGCTGAAAGACTTGCAGGCCGACGAGGCCGAGGCGGCGCGCGAGATGCCGGCGGCCGACCAGGCGCCGCGCAAGAAGTCAGTGCGGCGTCCATTGCCCGATCATTTGCCGCGTGACCAGAAGGTTTACGCGCCGACGGCCGATGCCTGCCCTGCCTGTGGTGACGGCCTGCGGCCGCTGGGCGAGGACGTGGCCGAGCAACTGGAATTCGTGCCGGCCAGCTTCCGCGTGATTCGTCATGTGCGCCCCAAGCTGGCATGCGCCTGCTGCGACGCCATCGTCCAGGCGCCGGCGCCGAGCCGGCCAATCGAGCGCGGTATCGCCGGCCCCGGCCTGCTGGCGCACATCCTGGTAGCCAAGTTCGCCGATCATCTGCCGCCGTACCGCCAGTCCGTTATTTACGCCCGCGAAGGCGTCGACCTCGATCGCGCGCTGCTGGCGAGCTGGGTCGGCGCCGCCAGCGCTTTGCTGCGCCCGCTGGTCGACGCCGTTCGGCGCCATGTGCTGGCAGCATCGAAGCTGCACGCCGACGACACGCCGATCCCGGTGCTGGCGCCCGGCAATGGCAAAACCAAGACGGCGCGCTTGTGGACCTATGTGCGCGACGACCGACCAGCCGGCGACTCGACGCCGCCAGCCGTTTGGTTTGCCTACACGCCCGATCGCAAGGGTATCCATCCGCAGACTCACTTGGCCAAGTTCGAGGGCGTGCTGCAAGCAGATGCCTACACCGGTTTCAACGCCTTGTTCGACGACGGCACGATCCGCGAAGCGGCCTGCTGGGCGCACGCGCGACGCAAATTCCACGACCTGCACGCTGCGCGCGCAACGCCGCTGACCACCGAGGCGCTGCGCCGGATCGCCGAGCTCTATTTGATCGAGAGCGATATCCGGGGCAAACCACCTGACGAACGAAGGCAGGTTCGACAAACCCGCTTGCGCCCGCTGCTCGACGACCTGGAGCGCTGGCTGCGCAGCACGCTCGATACTTTATCGCGCAAGTCCGACACGGCGGCAGCAATCCTGTACGCGCTTAAGCTGTGGCCCGCGCTGCTGCGCTATTGCGACGACGGCGCCATCGAGATCGATAACTCTGCGGCCGAACGCGCCTTGCGTGGCGTGGCCATCGGCCGCCGCAATTACCTGTTCGCCGGCGCCGACAGCGGCGGCGAGCGCGCTGCCGCGATCTACTCGCTGATCGGCACCGCCAAGCTGAACGGTGTCGATCCCGAAGCCTGGTTGCGTCACGTGCTGGCGCATATCGCCGACCATCCCGTCAACCGGGTTGATGATTTCTTGCCTTGGAACTGCAATCTGCCAGCGGCCCGTTGAGAACACGCCGCTTCCCAGCGGTGTGACGCCATCATCGATCAAAAAGCCCCTGCACTCAAGACGGCGCTGAGCGGACGCTTACGTTACGCGCTCGGACCGAGGATGACGCAGGATCTGACGGCGCAAGCGTTGTGGCGGGCCGTTCGAGGAACGCGGCCGTACCAGGACTGATTCTGCACTCGGATCGTGGCAGCCAATATGGCGCCGACGACTATCGCAAACTGGTCGCGCAGTTCGGCATGCAGGCATCGATGTCGCGCAAGGGAAACTGCTACCACAACGCGCCGACGGAGAGCTTCTGGGGCAGCCCGAAGAACGAAATGATTCATCATCAGGGGTATACAACACGGGCCAATGCGGAGGCGGCAATCAAGGAGTACATCGAGATCTTTTACAACCGCCAGCGACGCCATTCACGCCTTGGCTATGTATCGCCGGCGTCGTTTGCTAAGAATTTCAGAAAGCAGGCACTGGCTGCTTGAAACGGACGTGTCCACTATTGACTGTACACCTCAAGAAGCTGCTTAGCAGAGCTCTCCGCGCCTTCGGTTCACATCTTGACCGCAGCTTGGTCCCGCTTGGTGTTTGAGAACCGCATTCCTTAATTTGACCGCATCACGGGCGAAGTGGGTTTTTCGGAGGTCCGACAAATGCAACACCCGCCGATGCCGCTGCTTCCGGGAAGACTGCAAGCCTCTCGCCGCGCGCATCTCCGTAGATGGCGTAAGGATCGTTGACAGCTACCGTACATTCTTTCTCAATTTCTTGGGGCCAGCGTGGAATCTTGCTGGTCCTGATGGAAAAATAGCGAAATGGCACAGTTAGCAATGAAAAAAGCAGCGAAAATAGAATTATTGGATACATGATGGGTGAGGCGACAGAGCTGTTGGCCATCAGCCTGCGCACACCGAACATAAGAGACTCCTTTTGCTCACTAACAGGCAAACAGAACTCGATTTGACTAGTCACTGCCTCAGGCCCTTCTTCCATGTAGCGGCGCATGAATTCCCAATGAGATTTTAATAGCGTAATTCCATCAGGACTACTTGTTTCTGAAACACTCAGCGCAAAGGTGCTTTTTACGGTAAGTTTATCTTTATCCAAAACGTGGCCGAAAACATTCATGAATTTGTAGACATGGTCAGCTTGGGCGATCGTGAAGAAAATCTCGTTCCAGGGAACAGACAGTATAGTTCCTGTTGGTTGAAAAACATGCACCATTTTCGATATCCGATTAAAGCGAATCGGGTAATGAGTGTATGCGAAAGACTCTTTGCGCAAGAGCCACGTTAAGCCAGTAAAGATAGGAGCTAGAATGGCTGCAATCACAACTGCATGAAGTAAGTAATTGCTATCATCGGAGACTTTTGGCGTGAAACCAAAATATTTTGATAGTGAAATCCATATCATGGCTCCACCGAAACCGCCGAATATTAGCATTCCTACTGTAACAATTGCAGTGATCAATCCCTTTTCACCATACCATTTATCAATCGACTCCAGATAAGTGGAATTGCATTTTATGATACTTAGTTGATAATGAGGCTCAACTAGTAGGCGCACTTTTTGCTGTAGTCTTTGCTCCACTTCTTGGGGTGTTAGTGGTCTATTGACTGCGAATTTAGATGTTAAACCTATGTTATCCATTCGGAACCTTTATTTAAGTGCCTGGGCAAGTTGCGCCTGCTCAGTTTCCATATCTTTATATCTTTCAGCCGGCATCGTCCCCCAGACGCACCTCTCCAACCAATCTTGGACAGGATTGTCTTTGAGATACTCAATCCAAACGGCTACTCCAATGATTACAAAAATCAGTATGCCGATAACCGGTATTGTGAATGCACCTAGAGTGAAAACCCCGCCGATTAATAAGGTGGCAGTAAATCCAGCTGCTGCTGATGTACCATAAAGTATGGCCAGACCAACCTTTTCTTCTTTGAAAGACTCATATGCTTTTCTTCCGTCTAGAACTGCGACAAATAAACCCAAGCCAATCGCAGCGCGCCCAGCTGTCTTGCTTATGAAAGTACCAAGGCTTTTAATCAGTCCTTGCCCAAATGGCAGTCCTTGGATAGCTCGCTTTTCAAGATAATTACCCAAGACATCGGCTGTAGTTGCGACAACTGTCCCAATGCCTGCGTACATGCGGGAAGTTGCATCAAAGCCTTCATTTGACAATGCCTTCTCTTCGTCGGCTATTGTTTTGGTCAGACATATTGTTTGTATAAGTCCTGCCACTATCCCGAAACGAACATTATTGTTAACAACGGTTCTCCAACGATCAAGGTTTAGATTGTCAATTTGCTCTACGGTACGAATAGATCCAGAAAGCTTTTGCACTGTGTTGTTACCCGTTTGGACTGAGGTAAGCACTTCTTTGTCCAGTAATATGAACCAACGTTTTTTAGTGGACCCTTCGATCGGAACGCCCTGGATTTGTAATTGCTTGAGCTGGTCTGCCACCGCCTTTTGAATTTGATTTTTGCTGACTGTCTGTCCTGAAGTTTTGAGCATTGTCTTGATAAGATACTGACGGAATTGTTTTTTGCTACCTTCGATCTCGCAAATAATCACAGGATGCCCAGCGATAACTCCTAAACTAATTACTGCAGCCCGCATTTTTGTTGTTCCATCCAAGACTCTTCCTAGTACTCGCGAAAAGGGACCTGCGAACTGAACAACCAACCGAGCGGCAACTTCACTAACATCCTTTTCAAAGCGGCCCAACGCGCTGGTGTATATCGCCAAGATGTTATCCCAGGGAAACATGCGCGGGTCAATGCTGACTTTGGTAGCCTCGCCCACTGCCTCCTTTAATTTCTTGATATTTAGAAAAAGTGCCTGAAGAGCAAGATTTGTTTTGTCATTTACATCGCCCTCCAGCCACTCTTCGTAAAGTTTTGAGCAGGAAAGCTTGTCTTGCGTATCTCTCACGCATTGGGTAACGACTGCGGTGTATACAACGCCTGAGTGCGGGCTCTCTGGATCGTAGTTGCAACTGAAGTAACTCGACATAGCCTTGCTCTTCATCCAGCTAACGTGATTTTCCGCCAACGGAGCGACGTATTTCTTGTCGTATGCCTGTAACCTTGTTTTATATTCTTCCTGCCACTTCTTTCGTTCTTCGTTGTTAAGCTTGTTTGCATACTTCTTCCAAGCCTGCTCAGCACTTTTTTCTGCTTCAGCTAAAGTAACTTCGCGTATTCCCTCAGTTTCCTTCCTTTCCCTCTCGAACAGCAGGTGTCCTATAGGGTTGCTGGCAATGCGCTCATTTGCAATTTCTTCCGCTGCGGTACTTTCGGCAGTTTTTGCGGATTCTCGGATGGCAGTCTCAATCCTCCCAATTTGGAAGTCTGCGGCAAGCTTACGGCGGTAGTCAGGGCCGTTATTAAATTGTTCCACGCAATGTGTCATCAGCGCCGCCAACTCAGCCGCAATTCCCGCCGGGTCAGGAAGCGTGACCATTAAACCTTTTCGAGGTCGCATCCCATCGAAAGCATTTATCAGAGACTGCGCCGCCCCCTGACGCAAACTCAGCTCATACGGACCCCAGCCCAGCGCAACCTTCGCCACACGCGGATTCATCGCATATTCCGCTACGACGGCTGGCAGTTGCGCAATCGGCCTTGCGTGGGGCTGAGTTGTTCCTGCTAACGCAGCTTCAACGTCAACTTCCACCATGTGCCGCTTGCGATAGACCGCACTTTCATTAGCAGTACGTACTGCGTCGGTCCAAAGCACATCGCTAAAGCCGATCCATACTTTGGTCGCATGTTTTGGATCGGACACGGTGATGCAACTAGCCAGCTCGCTGTGACCTTTGTCGGGGCAATTGAACGGTTTTTCAGGCACTATCGCTGTTATGCCTGGCCTAGGAAGCAGCAGCTTGAAATAGTGACCCTGCGCGGTAACAAAATAGAGTTCCCAACGCTTGCGCGCTTCATCGTAAACGTTCACGTAGCCCGAGCGCAAAAGGCGCTTCGTGTAATGGGCCGCAGCCGCTTCGAGTTCAATCGGGGCTTCATTTGCAAGTGGTGCGCCTTTACCCGCCTGGGCGATGGCATCGCGTATCAAAAGAATCGGAAGCCCGCGCTTGTCACAATATTGGCATTTCTTGGTATCGGTCATATTCAGCTTCGTTGTAAGATGGATGACGTAACGGTTTGACCATGTAATCCGTTCCAGATAGTTTCATCGATCAGCGCTAGCCGATCTGCCAAAGTGGAGTCGTCGGATGGATCCCCCGGTCGTCTGATGTTTTTTACCAATGCCGGGTGCTGGTCGAACAGCGGATGGGACGATAATCCACGATAGACGAATTCGACCAAATCCTCCGGTATGCTCAAGCCGTGTAATGCTTTGGCGCGTGCTATGAGATCCTCCGCCATCTCAGCTTGGCGCTGCAAAACTAGTGGGTTTTCTGCATCAAGTAGTTCGAGAGCGCGGTTAATAATGCCGATCTGTTCTATGCGGCGCCAATCCCAGCCTGAGGTGCCTTGATACGGGCTGCTGACTACCTGGTCAGGATTCGGGTTGGCTTCGTCCGAGGTGCTGATTTTCACCCACTGGCCAGCGATCCAATAGGATATTGATCTGGCTTTTCCCAACAGGGCATGGCGCTGGCCCGGCGTGAGCACTCGCCACAATTGGTGCAGAACGCGTGGATCATGAATCCGCAGCCAAGATTTAACGCCAGTGTCGAGTGAAACCAGCTGCAAACTGTTCCATTGGCGCGTGAATTGTTCGGTATCTGCATCCGTCTCAACCAAGACTCTGACGACAGGCCTTTCTTGCTGAGAATGTGCTTCATAGAGTGCGTTCAGTAAGGCGTTCCCGCTTTCTTCCGGTATCGTGCGCAAGTTCAGCAATACAGGCATCAGGTGAGCACTGTTCGCAAGCTCGTCGGGTACCAGCGGTTTCCCACTTACACTGTCCGGAAGCTCTCCTACCGCATTTGGATCGACAAGGCAAAACTTATGCGTGGCCAGGATTTTGTAATCGAAGGTATTTTCCGCTGGTTCGATCATGATGCCGGCACCATGCTTTCGCCTCCGGCTGCCGCGCCCGATGCACGCAGTTCACACAGCGTCAATTTGCTGGCAGTAGGCAGAGAAATGGCTTGCGCACTCGCGGTCGCCGGCCCCGTCAACTCCTTCTGACTAGCCTTGAACTCAATCTTTCCCGGCCCGTGCAGCATGATATTGCCGCCTTCCATTTTCAGGACCGCCCCTTGCGCCGTCAGCGCCACATACTGCTTGGCGCTCGCTGTCACGCTCTTGGTCACGCTCGATACCGTCAACGCTTTGTCCGACGTCAGCTTGGTCTCATCGGACTGGCTCTGACTGCTTACCTTGCCGCTTGCCGCGTGCAGTTTGATGCCAATTTCCTGGTTCGGTTTTTGGGCGTTGGTCGCTTTGCCGTAAGTTACCAGCTTGATGCCGTCCTTTACCGCGAAATACGTATTGGCCTGCGCAGCAAAGTTGATATCGTGGCCCGCCGTCAGGCTGGTGGTTGTCTCAGCGCCCAGCACCGCATTGACCGGCGTCGTCACCGCAATCCCCGACGGTGAGCTGAGCTGCAATTGCGGCGCGCTGTAGGCCGGCACTTCGGTCTCGGTTGCCGCGAGCACCTTGGCGCTTTGCTTTAACTGCTCGATGGCTGGCAACGGGGTCGCTGCGGCGCCAGCGCCGGCTTGGGCCTTGCCGCCGGCGGTCAGCACGCTGTGCTTTTGCGCCATTTCGGCCAGGTCGGTCTGCAGTTGCACGCTTTGTTCGATCTGATCGATCGCTTCCTTGGCGTCCATCTGGTTGCCGGTGGCGCTGGCACGGGCGTTGGTCGAGAGCAGCAGGCCTTTGCCGGCGCGCAGGGCGACGCTGTACTCGGTCTTGAGCTCGGCGCCAAAGCCTGCTGTTTGCAGGCGCTGGTTGTCGCTCTGGTGGCGCAGGTGGCCTAGGTTCAGTTCGGCCGTTCCCTGGTGCGCGGTGGCGTGGCGTTGCAGGGCGACGCGCGACTGGCCGGGGCTGTCGTCGAAGACAAGCTGGTTATAGGCGCCGCTGCCGCCCTGGCTGGCCTGCATGGCCTGGGTCTTGATGCCGGACAGCGCTGCCGGGTGCGCATGGCCACCCGACTCGCCTGGGAACCAGGCGGGCGCGTTGCCGGTGGCTGTGCCGGCGCCGGCGCTGACCTGGTTGTGCTGGGCGTCGGCCTGGCCGCGCCCGTTGTACACGGTGCCCAGCACGACGGGGCGGTCGATGTTTCCTTCCAGGAAATCGATCAGCACTTCCTGGCCCACGCGGGGCAGGGCGCTGCTGCCCCAGTTGGCGCCAGCCACCGGCGCCATCGGGGTTGCCACGCGCACCCAGGTGCCGGCCTGGTCGTCGCCGGGCGCACCGGTGTGGCCGTCCGGCATCGGGTGCTGCAGGCGGCTGTGGCTTTGCGCGCCACGCTGCCAGTGGAATTGCACCTTGACGCGGTGGTCGCGGTCGGTGTGGATCGGGGTGCCGCCGGGGCCCACCACGATCGCCGTCTGCTGGCCGTGGATGGTGGGGCGTGGGTGCAGCAGGCGGCCGTGGGCGTCGGCGCCGCTGCTGCGGTAGGGGATATTGTTACGGATGGCGTCGATGCGGTTGCGGTACAGCGGGCGCTGGCCCAGTCCCTTGCCCACAGCGTGCAGGCTGGTGCCTTCTTCTTCACCGATCAGGGCGTCGAGCAGGCCTTGCCCCAGGCGCTGCATCAGCCCCGCCTTCATGTCGGCGCTCAGGTTGTTGTGCATCAGGTGCACCACGCGCACGACCAGGAAGCTGCGTTCGTCGTCGCTGCCGGCCAGGTCGAACTGGGCCTGGCCGGTGAGGGCGAACGTGGTGCCGGGGGCGAGGGTGCGCACGGTACCGGCGCCCACGTGTACTTCGCGCGCCGCTTCCAGCGCCTGCAACTGGTTGTCGGCCACGCGCTGGCCCTGTTCGCGCGACTGGTAAGCGTAGGCGCCCGGGGTGTCGCGGCTCACCAGTGGCGAGCTGTCGCCGCCGTTGTTGCCGCTGCTGGTGGCGGTCACCGGACGGGTGTCGAGCGAGCGGTAGTCCCAGCTGCTCAATTCCACCCCATTGGTTTGCAGGCGCAACTCGGTGCGCCAGCGGTCCATGCTGTCCTGAACCATGGTCGCGCCTGGCTGCGTGTAGGCAATGCTGGCCTGGGCGTTGGGTTTGAAGCTGCCGTTATGGTCGGCGATGACCATGGTATGGCTGCCCAGGCCGGGACTGGCGCTGTCGCCCGCATGTTCGAAATAGTGGAACAGGCCTTCTTCGTGCATCAACCGCTCGGCAAAGGCCAGGTCGCTTTCCTGGTATTGCGTGGTGATGCTGCGCTTGGGGTAGATGGTGCGGTCGAGAATGTCGAAACGCCAGGCCGGCGCCAGCTTGCCCTGGCCCTGGTAGGCCGCGAACACGGTGTCGAGGATGTCGAATACCGTCATGTCCTGGAAGATGCGGCTGTCGCGACCTGGCGCCAGGAACGCGGTCCAGGGCTCCACCGTCAGGTTGTAGCGGGCGAAGCCGCCGTTGGCGCCGGCCATATCGACCGTTGTCACGTGGCCATGGAAGGGGCGCAGCTGGTCGCGGCTGGCGGCGGTCATCAGCTCGATCAGCACCGGCTGGCCAATCAGCGCCTTGAGCGACAGCGCAGCGTCCTGGGACAAGGCGGCAACCTTGAAGCGAAATCCCTGGCTGATGCCTTCTTCACCACGCACGCACTCGGCCAGCAGCACGTCGGGACCGAGCACGGTACTGAGCTTGATGATCCTGGCGTTTTGGGTAAATCCTGACAGCAGCGATCCGAGATCACTCGATTGCTGGTGTTGCGCTGAGGCCGACATTATTTTGGTGCTCCTGGGTTACTGTGGCTGGCTGTTTGCCGCCATATAGATAGAATCCATGCAAGATTACAACCCAGAAATAAGTTTTCGGCAAGAGTGATTCGATTGGTTGAACTTTGAGGAGTCTGCGCGCTGCCAGGATTGATATCAATTGAGCAATGGGACGCATCGCTTCTGGATGCGTCAAAGCCAGCCTGACGAGTGCAGGCATGGCTTGTTGCGTCTGGGGTGAGGGGCGTACCTTATGGCCCCACCGCTAGCCCAGCAATCAACCCGCTACAGCCACCGGATGCAGCCAGCCGTGGGTATCGGGCAGGGTGCCGCGCTGGATGCCGAGCAGTGCGGTGCGCAGCGACAGGGCGACCGGGCCGTTCTCGCCATTATTGATGGTTTGCTCGATGCCATGACCCTTGATCAGGCCGACAGGCGTGATGACCGCTGCCGTGCCGCAGGCGAAGACCTCGGAAATGGCGCCGGAGGCGATGTCGGCCAGCACCTGCGTGAGCGGCAGGCGGCGTTCTTCGGACGAGTAGCCGAGGCTGGCGGCCAGGTCGAGCAGGGTCGAGCGGGTGATTCCTGGCAACAGCGTGCCGGTCAGCGCGGGCGTGACGATGACAGGCGCTGCGCCATTGCGATACACGAAGAACAGGTTCATGCCGCCCATTTCTTCGATGACTTCGCGCTCGATGGCGTCGAGCCAGATCACCTGGTCGCAGCCGTGTTGCTGCGCCTGGGCTTGCGCCAGCAGGCTGGCGGCGTAGTTGCCCGCGCATTTGGCTTCGCCGGTGCCGCCCGGCGCCGCCCTGACGTATTCCTTGCTGGCCCACACGCTGACCGGTTTGAGTCCTTGCGGGAAGTACTCGCCGGCGGGCGACGCGATCAGCATGAACAGGTATTGCTCCGACGGACGCACACCGAGGAATGGATCGGTGGCGATCATGAACGGGCGCAGGTACAGGCTTTCGCCCGCGCCGTGCGGTACCCAGGCCTGGTCCACTGCCACCAGCGCCTCGGCAGCGCCGATAAACAGTTCTTTGGGGATCGAGGGCATCGCCAGGCGCGCTGCGCTGCGGTTGAAGCGCTCCCAGTTGGCTTCGGGACGGAACAGTGCGATGCCGTCATCGGGCTGACGGTAAGCCTTGAATCCTTCGAAAATCGCCTGGCCGTAGTGCAGTACCGAAGCGGCAGGATCGAGCGCCACCGGTCCGTAAGCCTTGACGGTGGGCTCCTGCCATTGTCCGTCGCGGTAGGTGACCTGTGCCATGTGGTCGCTGAATACGCGGCCGAACTGGATTGCTTGCAGCCTCGATGCACGCTCGGCATCGCTGAGGGGAGAGGTGGAACGGTGGAGCTGGAAGGTGGCGTCGATAGTGGTCATGTAGGTGTCTGCTGCGGAGTAGTCGGCGAATGGTCGATGATGTATCTCATATCGTTGAGGAATTATACGATACGCAGCAGCGCCGCATGCGCCCGTGCGTTGCCGGTAGCGGATTACCGCCCGATGTACGGCAGCCGCACCGATACCACGATCGGCAGTCGCAGCTGGGTGCGTTTGGGGAAGAAAAAATCAGCGACCACCATCTGTACATGGACCGTGACGAAGGCGGGTTTGACCACGCCCATGCAGGGTAAGCCGCTGCCGCAATCGATCGCCACCGATGGCTGCCCCAGGCCCGGCTTGAGCTCGGCCAGCATCTCGCCCGCAATCTCCCGGGCGATGGCGGCAACGATGGGCGCCCTGGTCGTGTTGGTCATTTCGCTCAGGGGGATTTTCGACAGGTATTGCGCCGCGCTGGTGGCTGCCGCATGCGCAGCGCTGTAGTGGTAGCAATAGCGGCCCATGTAGAGCGGGAGCGCCAGCATCATCACGAAGATCGGCATCAGAAGGAACAGTTCGATCGCCGCCACGCCACGCGCGGCCCCCGGGCGCTGGTACTGCGGATGCTGAGAGTGTTTCCTGGCTGACATATCGTGTCTCCTGACCTGGCAATGTAGCCAGCAATGCCGTACGCCGGTTTGCTCCGTGTCAGTCAACGTGTAAATGAAGGAATGCAGGGTATCTAGCCTGTCAATAATGGTACGCTATGCGGCCACACTACTGCGCTGCGCCCATGATCGACATCCGCAACATCGACCTCAACCTGCTGGTGGTATTCCACGAGGTGTACCGCGAACGGCAGATTTCGCAGGCGGCCAGGCGGCTGCACCTGACCCAGTCGGCCGTGAGCAACGCGCTCGGGCGGCTGCGGCGCGCCTTCGACGACGAACTGTTCGTGCGGACCGCCCACGGCATGCAGCCCACGCCCTACGCCGAACACCTGGCCGAGCCGGTGGCCGGGGCGTTGGCCGCCATCGGTGCAGCGCTCAATCCACCGCAGGCCTTCGATGCCGCCACCAGCACGCGCCACTTCCGCTGCGCCATGACCGACGTGGGCGAGGTATATTTCATGCCGGTATTGATCGAGTTGCTGCGCCAGCGCGCACCTGCGGTGCGGGTCAGCACCGTACGGGCCGGCGCCATCGACCTCAAAACCGAAATGGAAGCGGGCCGCGTGGACCTGGCCATCGGCGCTTTTGATGATGTCTCGGGCGCGCTGTACCAGCGGCGCCTGTTCGAGCAGGCCTATGTGACCATGTTCCGCCAAGGCCACGCGCTGGGGCGTGGCACCCTCACGCTCGAGCGTTTCCTGGCGGCAGAGCACCTGGTCGTGGCGTCGTCCGAGAGCCCGTACGACCGGGTCAACACCTTGCTGGAACAGGCCGGCGTGCGCGCGGCCACCACGTTCCAGGTGCCGCATTTCACCGCCGTGCCCTACATCGTGGGCACGACCGACCTGGTGGTGACGGTGCCGGAAAAGCTGGCCCAGCGTGCGGCCACGCCATTCCAGCTCGACTATGCACTGCCGCCGCTGGCGCTGCCGTCGTTGCAGACCAGGCTGTTCTGGCACCGGCGCTACAGCCAGGACGCCGGCAACTTGTGGCTGCGCCACCTGGTGGTGGAAGCTTTCGCCGAATAAATTGTCTCAACGCAGCTTGCTGCGCGCCGCCTCGATCGCCCGCACCGCCTGGTCGGTATCGTAGGGCGGTTCTAGAAAGCGACGCAGGTTGTCGTAGGTGGGCGCGACCAGTTCTGCCCTGGCGTCGCGGTCGAAGAAATAGGTGTGGCCCGCCGCAGCGCGCCAGGCGGCCGCCGTGGGCTCACCGAGCAGCACGGCGGGCGAGACGGCCCCCGCCTGCGGAGGCAGGGTCTGGTCGGCCTCGGCGATGCGGCGCAGCGCGTCGCCCTCGGCCAGGAATGCCAGGAAGCGTTGACGGGCCTTGGGGTGGGCGCCGCGCGCCGGCAACACCAGCACGTCGAGCGGCGCTTCCTGGTAGATGGGCAGGCCGGGCCGTACGGCCGGGAACGCAAAAAAGCCCATGTCAGGCGCGATAGCCGCGGGGAAGCGGGCCGCGATGAAACTGCCGGCGAGCATCATGCCTACGCGGTGGCGGTACAGGTAGGGCAGCACGCGCTCGTGCTCCTGGTCGATGGTGGGCGCAAAAAAGTAACCTTTGCGCAGCAGGCTGCCCCAGGTGTCGAATACCTGGCGCACGCGCGCATCGGTAAACGCGACGTCGCCGCGCAGCAGTTTGCGATGAAAGTCGACGCCATTGGTGCGCAGGTTCAGGTAGTCGAACCAGGCGGCGGCCGGCCAGCCGCTGCGTGCGCCCAGGCCCAGCGGCGTCACGCCTGCCGCCTGCAGGCGCGCGCAGACCTGCAGGAATTCATCCCAGGTACCCGGCGCTTGCAGGCCCAGTTGCTGGAACAGCGACTTGCGATAGACAAAGCCCCACACGTAGTAATACAAGGGAAAGCCGTATACCTGGCCGTCGATGCGGGTGCCCTCCAAGGTGCCGGGCAAGAATTTTTTGCTTTTCAACAGCGCCAGCATGTCGGCGTCGAGCGGTGCCAGCAGCTTGCCGCTGGCGGCATCACGCAGGCGCTCACCGGCGTACCAGAACGCCACATCGGCGCGGCCCTGCTTGAGCCGGGTGGTGAAGTCGCGCTTGTATTGCTCCTGCGGGAAGCCGTTGTTGACCACCTCGATATCGGGATTGGCCGCGGCAAACTGGTCGATGATGCCCAGCCAGTTGCTGCGCTGCGCACTGTTGGAGATCACGTAGTCGATCACCAGTTGCTCGGCGCGGGCAGGCGGGCAGAGCATGAGAACCGCAGCGCACAGCCAGCCCATGGCATGCCGGCGGCGGGGACGGTCGTTGCGGCATGGTGTCAAGGTCATCGAGGTTGGGAAGATTCTGTCATTGGAGGGAAAGAGCAGACAGCGCCGGCTTTCAGGATACCCTGATAATGTCTCAGGGGCATCTAAATTGTTTTGTTGGTAGTGGATGACAACCAGGGTTGTTCGAATCCTACCTTCAACTACGCGTCCGTCCTACGCAAACCGGGCTCGGGCAGGAGCACAATCTCCCTGCATGTGACAGATCATTTACGAGGAGTATCGACATGAACCTGACCACCCCAACCACCATGGGCCAACTGCGCCGCCTGATCGCCGCAGCCGACGACCGTGCCGGCGCCCACGTGCTGTGGATCGACAATGGTGGCGAAGTGCACTTGTCTGCCGATGACGGCGCCGGTGACGATGGCGCCGTGCGGCTGCGCTTTGCGCCATTCCAGCCTGGTGCTGGCATGGTCGGCCCGCTGGCCGCGCACGACGATGGCCTGATCGGCAAGATGTACTTCAGCATCCTGCACCACTGGCTGCACGCCGGCGATGCGCCACCGGGACCGCTCGAGGCCGCGCTCGACGACTTCGAGCGCGAGGGCGGCTGGGCAGTGCCGGCCGAACCGACCGCCCACGTCATGAACATCGCGCCACGCCACGGCGTATTTGGCGCCGCTTGCCACTAGCACTCCCCGCCAGCCGCGCTTCCCAGCTACCGGGTTCGCAAGCCGAGATATGCGCAGAGCAGCCCCATCATGGCGAATGCACTATCGAAGCCGATGAACAGCGGACGTGCTGGCTGGCCAAGTTGAACGTAATCTGCCATCGGCAACGCAATCCAGAGCATGGCCGCTAACCGCCACAAGCCGCGCCACGACTCTCGCCCCCCGCGCCAGCCGACGAATAGCGTTGCCGCGCCCCAGCACAGGAAGAAGCTGTGCACCTCCCATTGCGCACGGTCCCCCAGGTCCGGCGGCAGCAGCCGGTTCGACAGCAGGAAGGTGGGCACCGCCGCCAGCAATCCCGCCACGCACGCGGCGTTGCCCGCCTCGGTAAAGCGCAGCCACGTCAGCGCAGCGCTGGGCTTGCTGCGGCGCTTGACGGTCCACAGCACCAGTCCGGTCGCCACCATGGCCGCGCCCAGCAGGCTGCTGCCGAAATACAGCCAGCGCAGCGCCGAATCGGCATAGCGTCCCAAGTGCAAGCCATAGGCCGTACCCCAGGTGGTCAGCACCGGTCCGCTGCGCGCGCGCTCCCCCAGCAGCGCGCCGGTCACGCCATGGAAGAGCAGGTACGCCGGTGCGACCGAGATCCTGCCGCCATCGCCGCGCACGATTGCCACCCGCGCCGCCGCATCGCCGGGATGCATCACGATGACGCGGCCTATGCTGTCGTTACCCCAACGCAAACTGGCCTGCGCCATCAATGGCGCGATGGGGACGGGCGGCGCTGCCAGGTTGCGCCATGCCGGCGTCTCGAAGCGCGCCTGCATGGCCATGGCCATCGCTGGCCGTGCCTGTTGCTGGCCGAACGCCGCCAGCGCGCCCCACGGCATATAGGTCAGCATCAGCGTGACCAGCCCGGTATATACGATCATCACGTAAAACGGCAAGCCCAGCACCGAGCTGACGTTGTGGGCGTCCAGCCACGAGCGCTGGCCCTTGCCGGGACGGAAAGTAAAAAAGTCGCTGAAGATTCGCCGATGCACGATCACGCCGCTGAGTAGCGCCACCAGAGCCATCATTGCGCATAGCCCGACGATCCAGCGCCCCAGCGTGCCAGGCAGGTAGTGCAGCTGAAAGTGAAAATAGTAAAAGAATTCGCCGCCGTGGGTGGCGCGCGGGTGCAACTGGGCGCCGTCGGCGGGGGAAAGCAGGGCGCGTTCGCGGTGATCGCCGCGTTCCCACGACGCTTCGATCACGTTGTTGCGCGGCACGGGCAGGTCGATTTGCCAGCGGTCGGCGCCGACCGCAACGCGCGCCAGCGTGGCCAGCGCGTGCTGCGTCGCCGCCACCTGGTCGAGCACGGCCGGCCGCGCCGGCAGTTCGGGGCGCAGCCACTGCGTGAGCTCCTCGCGGAAGTAGCTGATGCCGCCGGTGACGAAGATTGCGTACAGCAGCCAGCCCGCCAGCACGCCGGCCCACGCGTGCAAGCCGGCCATCGCCTGGCGCAGGCCGGGCGCCTTCGTTTCCATCAGAAGCGGTAGCTGGCGCTCACGTTGACGGTGCGCTCGGCGTTGCGGTAGCAGAAGGTGCCGTCGCAATCGAGCAATACCTGCTTGTCGAGCAGATTGTTGACGTTGAGCGAATAGCGCCACGACTGTCGCTCGAGCCCGAACGCCAGGTCCAGCATGCCGAACGACGGATTGGTCAGATTGACGTTGCCATAGTCGAGCGATGAGCGCGCCTTGCCGTAATAGCGCAGGCCCAGGCCGGCGTTGGCCAGCCACGTGTCGTTCAGCTTGTGCTGGTAGCGTGTCCACACCGACGCGCTATGCTTGACCGCGCTTTGCTGCGGCAGGCCGCGATCACCGTTGTTGCTCTCGGTGATCTCGGTGTCGAGGTAGGTGTACTGCGCCACCACGCTCAGGTTGCGCGCCAGGTCGGCGCGCGCTTCCAGTTCCAGCCCGCGCGAGCGCACTGCGCCGCTTTGCACCAGCGCGTCCGGGTCTTGTGCAGCGGCGGTGATCACGTTCTTGCGCACCAGGTTGAACACCGACGCGGTGTAGCTGACATTCCCCTGGTCTGGCTGGTAACGCAGGCCGGCTTCCAGCTGGCGGCCGGTCGAGGGTTTGAGCATATTGTTATTGATGTCGCGGCCAATCTGCGGCGCAAACGAGGTCGACCAGCTGACATACGGCGCCCAGCCCGACGGCATCAGGTACACCGCCCCCACGCGGCCGGTGGTCTTGCTGGCCGACTGGTCGTAGGTTTGCTTCGAGGTGCCGGCCAGCGGCAGTTCCTGGGTGTTCGAATTGTCGGCGCGGTCGCGGCGCAGACCCGCCGTCACCACCCACTGGTCCCATTTCACCTGGTCCTGCACGTACAGGCCCAGTTGCCTGAGCGGATAGCGCTCGTTGCGCGGGCTGGTGGACGCCACCGGCGCCTGGCGCTCGCCGTAGACCGGGTTGGTCAGGTCCAGGGCCGGCATCGGCGAGATCGCGTACGGGAAGCGGTCCACCGTCTTGTTGTTGGCGTAATCGACACCGACCAGCACATTGTGCGCCAACTCGCCGGTGCGGAACGCGGCCTGGGCGCGGGTGTCGGCCTGGAGGCCGCGCCAGTGCGAGCTGCGCGGGTAGAACAGCCGCGTCATGGTGCCATTGGCTTGCAGTACGCGGGGGAAGACGTTGGTCTCGTTGCGGTCCAGCTTGGTGTAGCGGACATTCTGCTGCACGCTCCAGGTGTCGTTGAAGCGGTGCTCGAACTCGTAGCCGAGTGCGACATTCTCGCGCTTCCAGCGGTTGTCGCGCCCGCCCATGTTCAGGCTGGGCGCCGGCTGGCCGCGCAGGCCCGGGTTTTGCAACTGGTTGGGCCAGGCGTACGCCTGGTTGTCCTTCTGGTACTGGCCCAGCAGGGTCAGGCGGGTGTTGGCGCCCGCTTGCCAGGTGATGGCGGGTGCGAAAAATACGCGGTCATCGCGGTCGAGGTCGAGCCGGGTGCCCGATTCGCGCGCCAGCATGGTGGTGCGCCAGGTCCAGGCACCGTCTGCGTCGATCACGCCGCCCAGGTCGGCCTTGACCTGCTTGCGGTCGTAGGTGCCGTATTCGATGCCCATCTCGCGGATCGCGCTGGCCGACGGCCGCTTGGAGACAGCGTTGATCATGCCGCCCGGCGGCGACTGGCCGTACAGCACCGAGGCCGGGCCGCGCAGCACTTCCAGGCGTTCCAGGCCGTATGGTTCGATCGGGGCGGCGTAGGCGCGGCCGGAAGTCAGCAGGCCGTCGCGAAAGATGCCGGCCGTGCCCAGTTCGAAGCCGCGCAGCATCGAAAATTCATCGACCGCCCACGGCTTCATATTGGGCGTGACGCCGGCCGTGTAGCGCAGTGCTTCGTCCAGGGTTTCCACCTTGCGGTCGGCCAGTTCGTCGGCGGTGATCACGGACACCGATTGCGGATTGTCGATCAGGCGGCTGTCGGTCTTGGTGGCGGTGGCGCTGCGGCGGGCCACGTAGCCATCGACGTGGCCCAGCGGCGTCTCGCGCTCGCCGGTGACGGTCACCGCCGGCAAAGCCACGGCGGGCGCGCCGGTGCGCACGGCCTGCGGCGCCGCGCCCTGGCGCAGGATGTAGCGGCCCGCGCCTTGCGGCACCGCTTCGAGGCCGCTGCCGGCCAGCAGGCGGGCCAGGGCTTCGTGCGGCGCCAGCGTGGCTTGCACGCCGGGGCTGGTCTTGCCGCCGGTGAGGGCACCGTCGGCCGCCACGTACACCCCGGACTCCACCGAGTAGCGGGCGATCACGGCATTAAGCGGGCCGGCGGGAATGTTGTAGGTGCGCGGGACGGTGTCGGCGGCGCAGGCAATGGTGGCGGTGACGGCGGCCAGCAGGCCCATCAGGGGGCGGAGAGCGAAATAGGTCATGAGCACTTTCGGAAAAGGGGTATGTCTGTCTTCACAGAGCTTTCCGAACCACGCGACAAAAAGGGAACCGCTCTCATAAAACTATTTTGCGCTCACCGTCACCCACCACGGCAGCGTGTAGGTCACCCTTACCGGCAACGCTGCCTCCAGCATGGCCAGCGCCTGGTCGGTGTCGCCGAGCGGGAAGGCGCCCACCACGCGCAGCTTGGCCAGTGCCGGGTCGCAGCCCAAGTGGCCGGAGCGGTAGCGCGACAGCTGCGCCAGGAACTGCACCAGCGGCATGTCCTGGGCGATCAGCATGCCCTCTGTCCAGGCGTCGCGCGCCGGTTCAATGGCCTCGGTAGAGGCAATGACGTGCCGGGTAAAACAGGTTTGTCCGCCAGCAGCGATCACGCGTGACGGACCCTCGAACACGGTGATTTCCACCCGACCCTGGCTCACGGCCAGCTCGGTCTCGCCGTCGTCAAGCTGGCGCACCACGAAGCGCGTGCCCAGCGCGCGCATGGCGCCCTGGCGGCTGTTGACGATGAAGGGGCGCGCCGGGTGCACGATATCGGCATGGGTGTCCACCAGGATCACCCCCTGGTGCAGCACCAGCAAGCGTTGGCCGGCGTCGTACTTTACGCCTACCACGGTGCCGGTATCGAGCCAGAGCCGGGTGCCGTCGGCCAGCTCCACCTGGCGGGTCTCGCCCGTGCCGGTGCGGTGCGCAGCAGCCAGGCCGGCCACCAGGTTACGTACGCTTTCCTGGCGCGCTACCTGCCAGCCGACGCCGACCGTCACCGCAGCCAGCGCCATGGTCTTGAGCAGCGTTCGGCGCTGGCGCACTTCACTGGCCGCGTGCAGGGCGGCGCCGGCCGCTTGCGGCATCACGCGGACGATCGCTACGCCGTCGCTGATCGCTTCCACCCGCGCCCAGGCCTGGCGGTGGCCGGGATCGGCAGCCAGCCAGTCCTGCCAGCGCTGCCGCTCGTCGTCTGTTACCCGGCCCGAGCGCAATATGGCGAACCATTCGGCCGCCTGTTCCAAGGTGGCGTACCTAATCTCCAGTTCGTGCTCGTGCTCGTGGCGGCGCTGCATCGACATCAGGCCAGCGCGGCGCGGAAAGCTGCACCGGCCGACAAACAGTGCAGCATGGCCTGCGCCATGTACTTCTTGACCATGCGCTCGGACACGCCTAGCCGTTCCCCGATCTCCGCGTAAGTAAGTTCTTGCAGTTGCGCCAGCAGGAAGGCCTGGCGCGGCTTGTCGGCCAAGGTGGCCAGGATGCGATCGACCTCGACCAGGGTTTCCACGATGATGGCCTGGTGCTCGGCCGACGGCTGGATCGTTTCCGGGCGTTCGAGCATGGCGGCCACCCACACCCGCTCTATTTCGGCGCGGCGCCAGTGGTCCACCACCAGGCCCTTGGCAATGGTGGTGAGGTAGGCGCGCGGATTTTGCCCTGCATCGAGCTCGCGCGGCCGCACGACCAGGCGCAAAAACGTGTCCTGGGCCAGGTCCTGCGCGGTAAACAGGCACCCCAGCTTGTTGCGCAGCCAGGCCTGCAACCAGTCGTGGTGCTCGGCGTACAGCGTATGCAATTGTGGCTGCCCGGGAGGAGATGCCGCCATGCGAAGTCACCATAGTTGAGAATAATTCTCATTATTATAAATTCATTCGGCGCAACGCCACAAGCATTGCAATGTGCTTGCGACAGTGTTTGGCACAAGGGGCCATTTACCGGATCATGAGAATACCTCTCATTACGATGGTTGACCCGTGTACGTGCAACTGGGCAGCCGCTTCTAGCTTGCAAGCGGGGGTGCAACAACAGTTATCTTAAGTTAAACTGCCGGACCGACTTTCGATCTCTGTACTGAACCATTCCATGCTTCCTCGCTCCCGGCGTACCTGGCCCCTGCGGCACCTGCTGATCATGCTCACCGCGATCGGGCTGCTGCCGCTGGCGCTGCTGGGCGCCTGGAGCATCCACAACGCCAGCGAGTACCAGCAGCGCGAGCAAAAGCGCCTGATGCTGGACCTGGCGCGGGCGCTGTCGAGCGCGGCCGACGCCGAGCTGGACAGTGCAGTGGCCATCCTCACCGGGCTGGGGCGGGCGCCGGAGTTGCAGGACGGCGACTTGCAGGCCTTCCACGGCGTGGCCGGCACGCTGGTCAAGGCCCAGCCGGAGTGGATGGGCGTAATCCTCACCGATAATACCGGCAAGGTCTTGTGGCGCACCATGGACCCGTACGGCGCCCGGCCGCCGCCGCTGGCCGATCCCGTCAGCCTGCGCGAAGCGCTCACCACGCGCCAGCCGGTGGTCGGGCGTATCGTTCGGGGCCTGCGCGGCCAGCCGGCGTTTCCGGTGCGGGTGCCGGTGATCACCGTGTCAGGCAAACTGTATATCCTGACCGCCGTGATCCGCCCCGACCGCATGGTGCGCCTGCTCGATCGACAGCAGGCGCTGGGCGGCGCCGTCACCGCGATCCGTGACAGCAGCCAGTCGGTGGTGGCGCGCTCGCGCAACCAGGACGGCAGCGTGGGCGCGCCACCGAGCGCCTCGCTGCTCACGCTGATGGCTGCCAACGGCGCCGAGGGGGTGGGCACGGCCCGCACCACCGAGGGCCAGGACATGGTCACGGCCTACACCACCTTGTCGCACTTTAACTGGCTCGCGGTCGTGGGCCGGCCCGCAGAACAACTGACTGCCGCAGCCATGCAGGGGCTGGGCATGTACGGCGCCGGCATCGCCGTCTCGCTGCTGGTGGCGATCGCGCTGGCGTCGCTGCTGTCGGCGCGGCTGGTCGATACCATCCGTGCCCTGCAGCAAAACGCCGCCGCGCTGGGGTCGGGGGGCGCCCTCACGTACTCGACCTCGTTGATTACCGAGGTCGAACAGATCAGCGCAGCGCTGGCGCTTGCCGATTCCCAGCGCAACACCCGCGAGCACGAACGCAAGCTGCTGCTCGACTCGCTCAACCAGGCCCTCACCAGTCACCAGGCGGCGCTGGCCGATGCGCGCCAGGCCGGCCGCGCCAAGGACGATTTCCTGGCCGTGCTGGGCCACGAGCTGCGCAATCCGCTCAGCCCCATCGTCACCTCGCTCGATCTGCTCGACTTGCGCAACGACCAGGCCAGCCGCCGCGAGCGCGGTGTGATGCGGCGCCAGGTCAATCACCTGCGGCGCCTGGTGGACGACCTGCTTGACGTTTCGCGCATCATCTCCGGCAAGTTGCAGATCGACGTGCATCCACTCAACCTGGCCGACGTGGTGCGCCACGCGGTGGCGGCGGTGGCCGACCAGCCGGTATCGAGCAGCCTGCCGCAGGCGGTGTGGGTGGAGGGCGACGACAGCCGCCTGACCCAGGTGCTCAACAACCTGCTGTCGAACGCCGCCCGCTTCGGCAGCACCGCCACGCAGGTCACGCTGACTGCCGACGCGGTCCACGCGCGGCTGGTGGTCAGCGACGACGGTATCGGCATGAATACCGAGCTGCTGACTCGCGTGTTCGAGCCGTTCCAGCAGGCGCCGCAATCGCTGGCGCGCCGCACCGGCGGTCTCGGGCTCGGTCTGGCGATCGTGCGCAAGATCGTCGAACTGCACGGCGGCCAGGTCACGGCCAGCAGCGCCGGCCTGGGCGAGGGCAGCTGTTTCGAGGTGGTGCTGCCACTGGCGGCGGCGCCGCAACCTGCCGTCCCGGCCGGCGTGCCCTCGGCGCAAGTGTCGTTGCAGGTGCTGCTGGTGGACGATAACGTCGATGCCGCCAACGCAGGCGCGGAGCTCCTGCGCCTGATGGGCCACGCGGTGCGCACCGCCCACAGCGGCGCGGCGGCGCTGGCGGCCGTGCGCGATTGCCTGCCGCAGGTGGCCATCCTCGACATCGGCCTGCCCGATATGGACGGCTACGCGCTGGCCGGCGCCATCCGCGCGGAAGCGGGCGGCACGGCGGTGCGGCTGGTGGCGCTGACCGGCTATGGCCAGAAGGATGACGTGGAACGGGCGTATGCGGCCAGCTTCGACTTGCACTTGACCAAGCCGGCGTCGCTCGAGGATTTGCAGGCGGCGACGACGGTGAGTTAGCACGCAGCGCGGCTACGGTTGCCGTGGCGCGAACGGTGCCGGCGCCTGTGCTGCAGGTGACGCGGGGTGGGCGTAAATGGTGATCGGTGCGGATGGTGTCGGCGGTGCTTTTGGGGTGGCGTTGTTGAGTACAAAGGTGATGATGGTGATGCCGGTCACGCCCAGCCCGATGCCCACCCCGACAATCCAGCGGATGGTGTCGTTGGCGCTGCTGTGTATTTCCGCCCGCAGCTCTGCACGTAAATCGGACAGGTCAGCCTTGGTGGCAGTCTCATCGAGGCGCGATTCGATACGCGCCAACCGTTCGCCGATGACGGCAGCAAATTCTTCCAGCCTGACGTCGCGATGTTCGATGTCCATCCAGTCATCGTAGAGCGCAGGCTCGCGGTCGTCAAGCAACCTCAAGCCTGCAAAACACGCCACGGATCAAGGACTTACTGCGCCGTCACTTGCACCGGTTCCTGCGGGAACGAGGTGGCGCCGTTGCCCAGGTAGAAGCTGGGGTGCGGCGGCTGGTTGTAGCCGGCGTTCTGGCCCGCCACCTGGCTGCGGTACTGCGGATTGTGCATCAGCGTGGTAATGCGGGTGCTGGTCGGAATCGCGGTGCTGAACACCAGCAGCGCGGTATTGCTGCTGTTGCGCACCACGATTTCCTCGCGCCAGTCGCCAAACAGGTCGGCCGTCAGCACCGGCGTGGCCTTGGTGCCGTTGTTGGTCGCACCGCCGTAGGCGCCCAGGTCGAGCAGGTTGTTCATGCTGGACGTGGCCGGATTCCACTTTTGCACGATGGTGCTGCCCAGCGGCTCGCGCAGCAGGTCGCCGTCCCACCACACGCCGAAGTTCATCGACCCGGGCGCGCTGGTGCTCAATTGCGTGCCGGTGACCGTGCGCAGGCCGCCACGGCTGGCCCAGCATTCGGCGCCGGCGTGGTTGGGGTCGATGTCGAAGCACACGCCGCGGCCGACGTCGGTGTTCGAGCCGCTGGCGCCCCAGAGCAGCGCGCCGGTGGCGGCATCGTGCATGCCGGATCCATTGGCGCCGTAGCTGCCCGGGCTTTCGTGGACCATGTAGATTTGCTGGCCGCTGCGGTTCGGGTCGAATTTGCCGAAGTGCAGGGCGTCGCCGTGGCCCAGGCCGGTGGCGTACAGCAGTTGGCCGTTGCTGCCGATGGTGGCCGCGCCATACACGATGTCGTCCTTGCCGTCGCCATCGGCATCGCCGGTGGCAAACCAGTGCGCGCCCTGGCCGCGCGCGGCGCTGCCGGCCGCGTCGGTGTCGAACACCCAGCGGCTGGTGAGATTGCCGTTACGCCAGTCCCACGCTGCAATCACGGCGCGCGTGTAGTAGCCGCGCGAAAACACCGCGCTCGGGCGGGCGCCGTCGAGGTTGGCGACGCCGCCGAGGAAGCGGTCCACCCGGTTGCCATAGCTGTCGCCCCAGCTCGAGACGGTGCCGCGCGCCGGCAGGTAGTTGACGGTTTTCATGGCGGCGCCGGTCTGGCCATTGAACACGGTGAGGAGTTCCGGTCCGGTCAGGATATAGCCGGCGCTGGAGCGGTAGTCGGCGCTGGCCGAACCGATGGTCGTGCCCTGGCCGTCGACGGTGCCGTCAGCGGTTTTGGCCATCACCTCGGCCTTGCCGTCGCCGTCGAAATCGTAGGCCAGGAAGGTGGTGTAATGGGCGCCGGCGCGGATATTCTTGCCCAGGTTGATGCGCCACAGGCGCATGCCGTCGAGTTGATACGCATCGAGGTAGGTGTTGCCGGTGTAGCCCGACTGCGAATTGTCCTTGGCATTGGTCGGCTGCCACTTGACGACGATCTCGTAGGTGCCGTCGCCGTCGAGGTCGGCCGGTGAACCGTCGTTGAGCTCGTAGGTGTAGGCGACGCCGTCGGGCGTGGTGCCGCCGGCTGGCGCCTGCACCGGGATCGATCTATACGGCTGGGCCCAGGTGACGCCGGCGCCGAACTGCGAGGCGGCCTGTTCGACGCCGCCCACCACCGCGCGCACCGCGTACTGGTTGCCGGCGTTGCCCACGCTGTCGCTGAAATTGAGCGCGTTGAGCGGCGTGGCCGTGATCTTGATGCCGTCGCGATAGACATTGAAGGTAGTGCCGGCGGCGTCGGTGGCCAGCTGGCGCCAGCTGACGAACACGCCGTTGCCCGAGGCAATGGCGACGGCGCCGCGATTGAGCCGTTCGATCTGCTTGTTGGCGGCTGGCGCCGTGCCGGCTGCCAGCGTGGCGACCAGGATGGATACCGCCGAGGCGATGCGTAAGTTCATGGGTTTGTCTCCATTTGGAATATGGTTATGGGCCCGTGACGCGGGCCTGACTACGGTACCTCAGGGAAAATGCAAGTCACCATCGCAAACCGCCCCAGAGCTTAATAGTCAACTTGTCGAGCAATGTTGTTGTTTTTTGCTGCTGGCGGTGCGTGGTATCATCGGCGTCCGCCTCCTGTTTTTGATGAATTCCATGTCCTCCCAGAAGCTAACCAAGATCCTCATCCTCGCCGCCATGGCTGCCGTGGCGCTGTCCGTCGTCGGCTACGTGTTCGTGGTGGTGGCGGACTACACCGACTGCCAACGGATCGAAGCAGCCGAGATGAAAAAAGGCAAAAAGGTGTCGTGCCGCGACGTCAAGGCGGGCATGGCAGCCGAATAATTCGGTGCGCATCGGGACAGTGTTAGTTGTCCCACAAAGCGTGGCAGCGTGCGGGGCTACAGTGGTGACACTCCATCATCATTGCAAAGTCCGCCATGAACGCTCCCGAAACAATTGCGCCCCCTCGCGCTGCCGTGCAAACGTATCCGCTCACCCTCAACATCAACGGCCGTGAGCACGACTTCCGCGTCGAAGCCTGGGTCACGCTGCTGGACTTGCTGCGTGAACATGCAGGCCTGACCGGCTCCAAGAAGGGCTGCGACCACGGCCAGTGCGGGGCCTGCACCGTGCTGGTCGGTGGCCGTCGCATTAACTCTTGCCTCACGCTGGCCGTGATGCAAAACGGCAAGGAGGTCACCACGGTCGAAGGCCTGGCCGACGGTAACCAACTGCATCCGCTGCAACAGGCGTTCATCGACAACGACGCCTTCCAGTGCGGCTATTGCACGTCGGGCCAGCTATGTTCGGCCGTGGGCCTGATGAACGAAGGCAATGCCTGCACCGCCGCCCAGGTACGCGAGCTGATGAGCGGCAACGTCTGCCGCTGCGGCGCCTACCCCGGCATCGTGGCGGCCGTCACCGAGGTGATGGGCATACCGGGCCACGACGACCCGGCGCGTCCATTCCAGCCTGGCACGGTGCCGGCATGAACCCGGTCACCTACGTGGCGCCGCTGGACGTGAGCGGCGCTCTGTCCCATCTTTACGCGGGTGTGGATGCCAACGCCGCGCCGTCCAAGGTCATCGCCGGCGGCACCAACCTGCTCGACCTGATGAAGGAGCGCGTGATGGGACCGCAGCAGCTGGTCGACATCAATGCGCTGCCGCTGGACCAGATCACGGCTGCACCCGATGGTGGCTTGCGCCTGGGCGCCATCGCCCGCAATGCCGATACCGCCTACCACCCGCTGGTGCGCGCACAGTACCCGGTCTTGACCGCCGCCATCCTGGCCGGCGCCTCGCCGCAGATCCGCAACATGGCCAGCAATGGCGGCAACCTGCTGCAACGCACGCGCTGCCACTATTTTTACGACGCCACCACGCCGTGCAACAAGCGGGCGCCGGGTACCGGCTGCTCGGCCATCGGCGGCCTCACGCGCCAGCACGCTATCCTGGGCGCCAGCGCGCAGTGCATCGCCACCCATCCGTCCGACATGTGCGTGGCACTCGCTGCGCTCGATGCGGTGGTGTGCGTGCGTTCCAGCGCCGGCGAGCGGCGCATCGACTTTGCCGACTTCCACCGCCTGCCTGGCGAACAGCCCGAGCGCGACACGGTGCTGGCCGCCGGCGATTTGATCACGCATATCGACCTGCCGCCGGCAGCGCAGTTCGTGCGCCACTCGGCCTACCTGAAATTCCGCGATCGCGCCTCGTATGCGTTCGCGCTGGTGTCGGTGGCGGCCATGCTCGATGTCGGGGAGGACGGCAAGGTACGCGACGCCCGCATCGCGCTGGGCAGCGTGGCCCACAAACCTTGGCGCGTGCCGGCCGCCGAAGCGGTCCTCATCGGCCGCCAGGTCGATGAAACCGCGTTTGCCGAAGCGGCCGACGTGCTGCTGGCCGGCGCCCAAGGGCAAGGCCAGAATGATTTCAAGGTGACCATGGCGCGCCGCGCCGTGATCCGCGCCCTGACCCAGGCGGTCGAGGGCACCCACGACAACACCACAGAACTGACCGAAAACGAGGCACCAGTATGACCGTATTGATCCAGGCATTGCGCACCCCGAGTGCGGACCCCGGCGCCGGCCAGGTGCGCATCGGCGACGCCGTCTCGCGCGTGGACGGCCGCGACAAGGTAACCGGCCAGGCGCGCTACGCCGCTGAATACACGCCAGATGCTGGCGCCAGCGAGGCTGGTCTGCTGTACGGCGTGGTGGTGAGCGGCGCCATCGCCAAGGGCCATATCAGGGCCCTCCACACCGAGGCGGCCATGGCGGTGCCCGGCGTGGTGGACGTGATCTGGCACGAGAACCGCCCCAAGATCCGTTCATTCGATATTTTTTACAAGGACATGACCGCGCCCGGCGGCTCGCCCTATCGTCCGCTGTACGACAACGAAGTGCACTACAGCGGCCAGCCGGTGGCGCTGGTGGTGGCCGACACCTTCGAGGCCGCGCGCCATGCGGCGGCGCTGGTACGGGTCGAGTACGACGTGCAACCGCATGAGACGTATTTGCTCGAACACCAGGGCCGCGCCCACAAGCCGAGCCGCCTGAAGGCCGGCTACACGCCGCCGCCCGACGTCAAGGGCCATCCCGATGAAGTGTGGGACAAGGCCGCCGTAAAAATCGAAGCTTCGTATTACAGCGGCGTGGAACACCACAACCCGCTCGAGATGTTCGCCACCACCGTCATCCACGGCGCCGACGGCCACCTGACGATTTACGATAAAACCCAAAGTTCGCAGAACAGCCGCTGGTACGTCTCGCACGTGTTCGGGCTGTCGAAAGACAAGGTCACCGTGCGCAACCCTTACGTGGGCGGCGCGTTCGGCTCCGGCCTGCGCCCGCAGTACCAGTTGCCGCTGGCGGTGATGGCTGCGCTCAAGCTCGAGCGCTCGGTGCGGGTGGTGCTCACGCGCCAGCAGATGTTTACCTTCGGCCACCGTCCGGAAACCCAGCAGCGCCTCAAGCTCTCGGCCGATGCCGACGGCACGCTGACCTCCATCGTCCACGAAGCGGTGGCCGAAACCTCGCGCTACGAGGACTACGTGGAAGTCGTGGTCAACTGGTCGGGCGAACTGTATGCGTGCGAGCATATCCGCCTCGGTTACAAGATCGTCGATCTCGACCACGCCAGCCCGATGGACATGCGCGCACCAGGCGCCGCCCACGGCGTGCATGCGCTGGAAGTGGCGATGGACGAATTGTCGTACGCGCTCAAGATGGACCCGCTGGCGCTGCGCCTGAAAAACTACGCCGAGATCGATCCGTCCCATGGCCTGCCGTATTCCACCAAGGAGCTGCGCGAATGCTACCTGCAAGGCGCGCAGCGCTTCGGCTGGGACCAGCGGCCCCTGGAGCCTGGCTCCATGCGCGAGGGGCGCGAGTTGATCGGCTGGGGCATGGCTACCGGCATGTGGGACGCCATGCAGATGTTCGCCCGCGCCAGCGCCGTGCTGCACGCGGACGGCAGCCTGGTGGTCAGCAGCGCCGCATCCGACATCGGCACCGGCACCTATACCGCGATGTGCATCATCGCCGCCGAGGCCTTGGGCCTGCCGCTGGAAAAAGTGCGCTTCCAGCTCGGCGACTCCACTTTGCCGGTGGCGCCGATCGAGGGCGGCTCCTCGCACGTTGCCACGGTGGGTTCGGCGGTGGCGGGCGTGTGCGAAAAACTGCAGAAAACCGTGTTCAAGCGTGCCAGGGAAATGGCCGGTTCGCCGCTGGCCAGCGCGCGCCTGGCCGACGTCGAGTTTGTCGACGGCGTGGTCCGGTTGCGCAACATCCCCGGCACCAGCGTACCGCTCACGCAAATCCTGGCCGGCATCGAGCAGCCGCTCGAGGAAAAATACCTGATGCTGCCCAATATGCTCAAGCAGATGAAATTCCAGCGCGCCACCCACTCGGCGGTGTTCGTCGAAGTGCGCGTCGATCCCGAATTCGGCACCGTGCGCGTGACGCGGGTGGTGAGCGCGGTGGCGGCGGGGCGCATCATCAACGCCAAGACTGCGCGCAGCCAGATCATCGGCGGGGTGGTATGGGGCATCGGCCAGGCGCTGCACGAGGAGACCCACTGCGACCACCGGCTGGGCCGCTTCATGAACCACAACCTGTCCGAGTACCACGTCTCGGTCAACGCCGACATCCACGACATCGACGTCATCTTCGTGAAAGAAGACGACCGCATCGTCAGCCGCATCGGTGCCAAGGGAGTAGGGGAGATCGGCCAGGTGGGCGTGGCGGCGGCCGTGTGCAATGCCATTTACCATGCGACCGGGCAGCGGGTGCGCAGTACGCCGATGACGCCGGAGAAGGTGATGCGCGGGTAAGAAGCCGGCTAAATTCGGACTATAATAGGCCGGCAGACCCACGCCAACCAGGAGCCGACCATGAGCCTTGCCACCAGTATCAAGCCGATTTCGTACTTGAAATCCAATGCGGCCGACATCGTCAAGGAGTTTGCGACCAACCCCGAAACGCTCATCATCACTCAAAATGGTGAGGCGAAAATGGTTGTCATGGACATTCACGAGTACGAGAAGCAGCAAGAGACACTGGCTTTGCTCAAGTTGATTGCTCTCGGCCGTAAAGAGTTTGAACAAGGCCGCTATCAGGACGCGCAGTCATTCTTCGAAGAGATGGATAACGAAGAATGAAAACGAGGATGGTTATCGTCCTCGATGTCGCCAAAGCAGACTTCCGAAAAATTAAGCGCTATGTCAAAAGGGATTTCGGCGACCTGGTTTGGGACGAAGTCAATGCGGAGTTCAAAGAGTCGATCAGGAAAGTTGGACTGAACGCTGACGGCGGCAAAAACATTACCGAACTTGAGGGCGTGGGCGGGGAGAACTTCAGAATGCGTTTGGTAAGACAGACCAAGGTCGTCTATGAGTTTGATGATGAGAAGGTACTGGTTCACATGTTCATACACAGCAATATGGACTTCAGATCACATCTCTTTCAGCGACTCTTCGATATATAAAGGGGAATGCGGGATGCCTCCCGCTACCCGGGATGGTGTGCGTATAACAAAGTTCTCTCTACCCATGAATAATTTGTATACGCACCGCGCCCCAAATCAATACTCGATATACTGCGCCGTGATAACTGGACCGGGCGCCACTGGCGCCCGGTCACAGCTTGTCCGATCCTAGTTATGCGGTATTTTTTTGGGAGTTCCAGGCACTATGACCAGTTTTATCTTGAGGCTTACAAAGCAGTTTCCGACCATCGGTTTGCTGGCGCTGGCGGTTGCATCGTCGGCCAGCGCAGCCACCATCGGCGCCACCAGCCTCAATCAGTCCTGGGACTTTTACCGCGACGACGCCAAGGTCGCCGCCACTGTCGAGCAGGTGCCCGCCAATGGCTGGAGCCGCGTCAACCTGCCGCACACGGCGCGCCTGGAAGCGAAGGTGCCGGTCAATTCGTGGCAGGGCACGGCGTTCTACAAGAAGCGTTTCGACGCCAAGGTGGCGCCGGGCGAACAGGCCATCCTGCGTTTCGAAGGCGCGATGAACGTCGCCGACGTATGGGTCAACGGCAAGCACCTGGGCCAGCACCTGGGCGGCTACCTGCCGTTCTCGTATGATGTGACGCCGCACCTGAAAGCGGGCGGCGGCAATGAGCTGGTGGTGCGCATCAATAACGAAGACAACGCCATTACCGGTCCCAAGCCGCTGAAGGATCTCGACTACATCCAGTACGGCGGCATCTACCGTGACGTCACGCTCACCATCAAGCCGGCCGTGCATATCAGCGACGAGATGCTGTCCAATATCGAGGCGGGCGGCGGCATTTTCGTCACCTATCCGCAGATCGACAAGGCGTCGGCGACCGTGCGCGTGAAGGCCGAAGTGTGCAATACCGCGACCGAGCCGCGCACCGCCGAGCTGCGCCACCGCCTGCTCGGCAAAAACAGCCGCGTGGCCGACGCGACCGAGAAAGTCAGCCTGGCCGCTGGCGAGTGTCGCCACGTCACGCGCGACCTCAAGGTCGATCGTCCGCAACTGTGGTCGCCCAAGGCGCCCAACCTGTATGCGCTGGAGACCACGGTTGCCAGCAAGGGGCAATCGGACCTGGTGAAAACCCGCGTTGGCATCCGCCGCATCGAGATGAGCAAGGGCAAGCTGCTGATCAACGGCGAGCAGACCTTCCTGCGCGGCGTCAACCGCCACCAGGAATATCCATACGTCGGCTATGCGCTGTCGCCGCAGGCCGAGTACCGCGATGCGCTGCTGATCAAGCGCGCCGGTTTCGACTACATCCGCCTGTCGCACTACCCGCATTCGCCGGCGTTCATGGCCGCTGCCGATGAACTGGGCATCATGGTGGTGCCGGGCATTCCGGGCTGGCAGTACTTCAATCCCGATCCGGCCTTCACCACCCAGGTAGTAAAGACCTGTACCGACATGGTGCGCCGCGACCGCAACCACGCCAGCGTGCTGGCCTGGGAATGCTCGCTCAACGAAACCCAGATGCCGGACGCGCTGGTGGAAAAACTGCACAAGACCGTGCACACCGAGTTCCCGGGCGACCATGTCTACTCGGCCGGCTGGGTGCCGCAGACCTACGACGTGTACCTGCAAGCGCGCCAGCACCGCCTGGAGGACAAGCGCCCGCAGCCCGACAAGGCGCTGATCGTTTCCGAATACGGCGACTGGGAATACTACGCAATGAACGCGGGCTTCAACCAGACCGCCTGGGGCGACCTGAAGGCGGCCGACCGCAGCAGCCGCCAGTTGCTGGCCGACGGCGAAACCCGCCTGCTGCAGCAGGCTAAAAACCTGGCCGAATCGCACGACGACAATTTCAATACCGGCGCGGTTGCCGATGGCTACTGGGTGATGTTCGACTACGGCCGTGGCTACGCACCCGACCTGGAGTCGTCCGGCATCATGACCATCGACCGCTTGCCGAAGTTTTCCAACGAGTTCTTCCGCTCGCAGCGCAGCGCGCTGGAATCGGGCAAGTGGGGCGGTGGCCCGATGGTGTTCATCGCCAGCCACTGGGACAAGGATTCCTCGCCCAAGGTGCGCGTGTTCGCCAACACCGACGAAGTGGAGCTGTTCCTCAACGGTAAAAGCCTGGGTCGCGTGAAGAGCGCGCCCACCAAGCTGCATCCGAACCTCAAGCATCCACCGCTGGAGTTCGACGCCGGCCAGTTCGCTGCCGGTGAACTGAAGGCGGTCGCTTACCTCGGTGGCAAAAAGGTAGCCGAGCACGTGGTGCGTACCGCCAGCGAGGGCGCCAAACTGGACGTATCGGTGGATGACCTGGGCGTGAAATCGGCAACCGGCGACCTGGTGTTCATCCGCGCCAGGGTTGTCGATGCCAAGGGCAACCTGGTGGCCGGCAACGGCCAGTCGGTAAAGTTCACCGCCGGCGGCGCTTACGAGATCGTCGGTCCTGCCACCGTCACCACCGAGGGCGGCATCGCCAGCGTGCTGGTGCGCGTGGGCGCCAGCGGTGGCAAGGGCACGATCGCTGCCGATGGCGCCAATTTGCGCGGCAGCCTCTAGCAGTATGCCCCGGCGCGGTGGCGCGCACGCGTCGCTGCGTTCACTACCGGGCGACGCGCTTATGCGTTAGCATGGCGCACACGATCACTTGAAAAAAGGTAGTGTGCACATGGTTACTTTCGGACGCGGTCAAAAAGGCAAACTGGCGGACCTCGGTTGCGGCAGCAACGTGGCGGTGGACGTGGCGCTGCAGGCGCCGGGTGTCACCATCGACCTGTCGTGCTTCGGGCTCGATGCGCAAGGCAAGCTGTCCGATGACCGCTACATGGTGTTCTACAACCAGCTGGCCAGCCCCGAAGGCGCGGTGCGCCTGACGCTGTCGGCGGGCGCCGCCCGGTTCCAGCTCAACCTGGACGCCTTGCCGGCCTCGATCGAGCGGCTGGTATTTACCGGCGCGCTCGATGGTGGCGGCACCATGCGCGCCATCGCTCCCGGCAGCATCACCATCGGCGGCGCCGCCACGTTCCCCCTGGCCGGCGCCGACTTTGCCGACGAAAAGGCCGTGATCCTGGCCGAAGTCTATCGCCGCGATGGCGCCTGGCGTTTCGGCGCCGTGGGCCAGGGCTTCAACGGCGGCATGGCTGCGTTGCTGGCGCATTTTGGCGGCACCGAGGCTGCCGCAGCCGCGCCGGTCCGGGCCCCTGCGCCCGCTGATCCCGCTGCCGCACCGGCTCCGGCTCCGGCCCCAGCACCAGTCCCCGCGCCCAAAATCTCGCTGTCGAAAATCACGCTGGAAAAGCGCGGCGACAAGATCTCGCTCGAGAAGGGCGCCGCGCGCGGCTTCGGCAAGATCCGCGTCAACCTGAACTGGAACCAGCGTCCGCAGGAGCAGCAGGCCAAGACCGGCTTCTTCGCCAAGTTGACCGGCGGCGACAAGCCCAAGGGCATCGACCTCGACCTGGCCTGCCTGTTCGAGCTGCGCGACGGCACTCCGGGCGGCGTGCAGGCGCTGGGCGAAAGCTGGGGTGCATTCGACCGCCCGCCGTACATCCACCTGGCCGGGGACGATCGCAGCGGCGCGGTCAGCGATGGCGAAAACATCTATATCAATGGCGACCGCTTCGACGAAATCGGCCGCGTGCTGATCTTCAGTTTCATTTACGAGGGCGTACCGAATTGGGCCGCCACCGACGGCGTGGTACTGATCGAAGTGCCGAACCAGCCGCCAGTGGAAGTACGCCTCGACCACGGTGGCAACCAGCCGATGTGCGCAATCGCCATGATCGAAAACCAGGGCGGCAAGCTGCAGGTGACCAAGCTGGTGGACTACGTGTCCGGTGACGGCAAGATCAGCGGCCACGAGGTGCTGGGCACCAAGTACGGCTTCAAGCTGCGCTGGCGTGCTGGTTCCAAAGGGTAACTATTCTTTATGAAGTCTGTCATGGGCGTGTAACTTCCCGGCTCTAGAATGCGTGGCATTCCCACCTTTCCAGAGCCGGTCATGCCCAACCAAGTCAACCACGAACCAAGCAACGAACCAAGCAACGAACCGCAAACCAGCCGCCGCACGCTGCTGAAAATGGGCCTCGCTTCAGCCTCGACCCTGTCGGTCGGCGGCCTGCTGGCCGGTTGCGGCGGCGGCAGCGACGCGGTGAGCGCCACGCCAGCGCCGGCGCCAACGCCGACACCAGCCGCGAAAATCTCGAGCTTCGCCCTGGCCGTGCTGCCCGACACCCAGTTCTATGCGCGCTACGCCACCTCGGGCGAGAGCAACCAGTACCAGCGCCACTACGGCAACGAGCCGTTCGCCGCGCAGACCAACTGGGTGGCGCGCAACGCCCAGGCGCTCAACATCCCGTTCCTGATCCACCTCGGCGACGTGGTCGACCAGGTGGGCAAGCCGGAACAATGGAAGGTAGCCGACAGCGCCATGCAGGTGCTGGAAGTGGCCAAGCTGCCGTACTCGATTTTGGCCGGCAATCACGACGTCCTGAACGACCTCGATTACAACGGCGACCAGTCGCGCGGCACCGACGCCCAGCGCGTGCTGGCCAACGAGCCTTACCTGCAATGGTTCGGTGCGCGCCGCGCCCAGCGCCAGGCCACCTTCGGTGCGCGCGATCCGAGCGGCTTCCACGAGTACCACATCTTCACCGCGCAGGACCAGCGCTTCCTGGTGCTGTCGCTGTCGTGGCGCATCTCGGACGCTGGCATCGCCTGGGCGCGCAAGGTTATCACCGACAATCCGACGCTGCCGGTCATCCTGGTCAACCACCAGCTGATGAATATCTCCCCGGACGCGGTCACGCCGCTGGAAACCGACTACGGCAAGATGTTGTGGGAAAAGCTGATCCGCGATAACGACCAGATTTTCATGACACTGAACGGCCACCACCACGGCGCCGCGCGCCTGACCAAGACCAACAATTTCGGCAACCCGGTCGAAGAAATGGTGGTCGATTACCAGATGGCCTACCAGGGCGGCAACGGCTTGATGCGCCTGTACGAATTCGATCTGACCAACAAGCAGATCAAGGTGCTGTCGTTCTCGCCATGGGTGCCGATGAAACCGGCCGACACGCTCAATGCCTTCGACCGCGCGGTGCTTACCGAAGCCAACCAGGCCTTCACCATCGATATCGATTTTGCCAAGCGCTTTGCGCGCTTCAATCCCACCTTCGGCGTGGGCCAGGCCACGGTGGCGTCTTCGCTGGTGGAGCAGGCCAGGGCGATGGTACTGAAGGGTTACACGGAACCGGCGGTGGTCGAACCGGTGGTGCCCAAGGATGCCGACGATTATCCGAAAGTGGCATCGACGGTGGCGCACTGGCGCTTCTTCGGCGGCGCCGACGGCGCGGCCGTGGCGCCGGGCACCCGGATTGCCGACGTCACCGGCGCCAACCCGCTGGTGCGCGATGCGCTCAATGTCAACGGCGTGAAAAATGCCGAAGCGGGCGACATCGTCTGGAGCACCGACCGCCACCGCCTGTCGTCGGCGCCCGGTTCGGTCAGCTTCATCAACACCGACAAGAACTTGCCGCGCCTGAGCTACTTCGTCACCGACGCGGCGGCCGCGATCAACGCCCAGACCTTTGCCACCACCGGCTACACCATCGAGGCCTTCATCAAGATCAACCCGGCCTGGGTCAATTCGAAGCACGCTTGGATGAACATCATGACGCGCGACGGCAAGCGCGGCGACCTGGCAGGCTTTAACGGTGGCGATGCCGAATCGCCGCCGCTGCTGTTTGCCATCTCCAGCCTGCGCGAAGTGCAGTGGGAGGTCGTACCCGATGTGAGCGGCGCGCGCGGCGGGCTGGCCAGCTGGTCGGGCGAGATCATCGCCGGCACCTGGGTCCATGTCGCCATCGTCAACGACCCGGTCACGCACGACACGGTAATGTACGTGGAAGGCGCACCGGTGCTGCGCAACAGCAGCAACGTGGTTGGGCTGGCGACGCTGTCGGCCCGGTCGCCGTGGGTGGTGGGGGGCGGTTCGTGGGATGGCGAGCGCGCCGACGGGTTCTTCGGCAATATCGGCGAGATCCGCGTGGCGTCCGGTGCATTGAAGCCGGCGCAGTGGCTGACTGCGCGGCGATCCTGATCTACAACTCGGCCAAACCGCGACGTGTGCGCGCCGCCTGCTCCCGTACCGCATCGAGCACCGGCCCGTCCATGCGTTTGAGCTGCTGGTACACCATCCCCAGCCGGTGATTACCCGCCAGCCGCTCCCGGTTGCGGTCGAAAAAATCCCAGTACAGCGCGTTGTACGGACACGCGCGCTCACCGGTGCGGGCCTTTTTATCGTAGTGGCACCCCTTGCAGTAATCGCTCATCTTGTCGATATACGCCGCGCTCGAGACATACGGCTTGGTCGCCAGCAGCCCGCCGTCGGCAAACTGGCTCATGCCCAGCGTGTTGGGCAGTTCCACCCATTCGAAGGCGTCGATGTACACGCCGAGGTACCAGCCGTGCAGCGCCTGCGGCGACAGGCCGGCCAACAGCGAGAAATTCCCGATCACCATCAGGCGGTTGATGTGGTGCGCGTGCGCATGCTCGAGCGACTGGCCAATCGCCGTGGCCAGGCAGCGCATGCGCGTGTCGCCCGACCAGAACCAGTGCGGCAGCGGTTCCTGGTGGCCGAAGGTGTTCAGCTGATCGTAGCCGGGCATGCGATGCCAGTACACGCCGCGCACATATTCGCGCCAGCCGAGGATTTGCCGCACATAGCCTTCCACCGCCGCCAGCGGCGCCGCGCCGTCGGCAAGCGCCTGCACCACGCGGTCCACCACTTCGTACGGCGCGATCATCTTGACGTTCATGGCGAACGACAGCAGCGAGTGGAACAGGCGCCAGGCCTTGAAGCTCATCGCGTCCTGGTACTGGCCGAAATGGGGCAGGGCGTGCTGGACGAAGCGTTCCAGCTGCGCCAGCGCTTCCTCGCGGTTCAGCGGCCAGCGCAGGTCGGCCGCATTCGGCGCGCCAAAGCTGGCTGCACCCGATGCCTCGATCGTCGCCCACAGCGCACTGTGGTCGTGCGAGGCGCGCAGATCGGCCGGTTCCCACGGTATGCCTTTCCAGGCTGCGCGGTTGTCGTGGTCGAAGTTCCACTGGCCGCCCGCCGGTTTGCCGGTGTCCGAGACCAGCACCTTGTGGCGCAGCCGCATGTGGCGGTAGAAGTGTTCCATCACCCAGCTGGCGCGGCCGTCGAACAACTGCGCCGCTTCGTGGCGGGCGGTGTAGAAATGTTCGGTGTCTGCCATCGCGCAGGGGATGGGCAAAGCGGCGGCGTAGTCGGCCAGTTGACGGTCGAGACGGTACTCGTCGGGCGCCTGCCAGCAAAATTCGCCGGCCTGGTAGTGCGCCAGCAGCCGGTCCAGGTTGGCCGGCAGCGACTGCAGGTTGTCGGCATCGTCGATGGCCAGGTAGTGCACGCGGTGGCCGGCGTTGCGCAGGCGCCGTGCGAAATCGCGCATGGCGGCAAAGATGGCGATGATTTTTTGCGCGTGGTGCAGCACGTAGTCGGTTTCCTGCCGCACTTCCATCAGCACGAACACCACGCCGGGGTCCGGCGTGTTGAACCAGCTGTGCTGGCAACTGAGCTGGTCGCCCAGCACCAGCTTGAGCGTGGTTGCCGCCGTGCTCAAGATGTCAGGCGCGGCCCAGGACCGAGGCGGCCGCCATCAGCTCGTCAATCAGCGCCAGCGAGCTTTTGCCCGACAGCGCGTGCGGATTGAACTCGGGCAGCGCCGAGTAGCGCAGCAGGGTGCCGGGATTGAGCTTGTTCAGGTTGACCTGGCCCATGGTCCAGCCGGAATAGCGGCGCTCGCAGATTTCTTCGTAGTGCAGCAGGATGGCGTCGGTATGGCGCGGGTCGCGCAGGATTTTGGCGTACAGCGCGTTGACCTGGTCGCGACCACCTTCGATCACTTGCAGGTACAGGCGTTCGCTGTGGCATAGCACCCCGGTGATGCCCTGCCTGGGGTTGTTGCTGTGCGACTGCTGCATGATGGCGGTGATGCTGCCCGCAGGCGTTTCTTTGGCGGCGTGGCTGGCGTACAGAAGGCGGACGAGCATGCGGATCTCCTGGAGATTAACGTTTGATGAGCGAGAGGAACTCGCGGCGCAGCGCCGGGTCCTTGAGGAAGGAGCCGTGCATCACACTGTTGATCATACGCGCGTCCATGTCCTTGACGCCGCGCCACTGCATGCAAAAGTGGTCCGCTTCCATGATCACGGCCAGGCCGTCCGGCTGCATTTTTTCCTGCAGCAGGTCGGCCAGCTGCACCACGGCTTCTTCCTGGATTTGCGGGCGGCTCATGATCCAGCTGGCCAGGCGTGCATATTTCGACAGGCCGATCAGGTTCGAGTGCTGGTTGGGCATCACGCCGATCCACACCTTGCCGATCACCGGGCACAGGTGATGCGAGCAGGCGCTGCGCACCGTGATCGGACCGATGATCATCAACTCGTTGAGGTTGGCGGCGTTGGGGAATTCGGTCACCGGCGGCATGTCCACGTAGCGCCCGCCGAACACCTCGGTCATATACATCTTGGCCACGCGGCGCGCGGTGTCCTGGGTATTGTGGTCGCTCACGGTGTCGATCACCAGGCTCTCGAGCACCTTCTGCATATGGCCGCTCACTTCATCGAGCAGCTGATCGAGCTCGCCCGGTTCGATATAGGCGGCGATGTTGTCGTTGGCGTGGAAGCGGGTCTTGCTGGCCACCAGCCGCGCGCGGATGCGTTCGGAGGCAGTGGTGGTGACAGGCAGGTATGCCGGTTGCGGCTCGGTGGTCATGCGGAATCCAATCAAAAAATTAAAAGTGCTACCGGGGCGGCAGCGGCAGGCCTTCGGCATAGGCCAGCCGTTCCAGCGCCTGTTCCATCAGCATGCGGGCGTGCCCGGCGCTGCGCGCCAGGTCCTGGTGCAGCGCGGCGTCGGAGGCGTTGCGGCTCACGCATTGGGCGCTGTACCGCTCGAAGCTGGTCAACATCAGCAGTATATCCGCCAGGTGGCGCGGGCATTCGCATTCGATGGTGGTGGAGATGGCGGCCAGTTCGGCCAGCTGCTGGTCAGTCAGGCGGCGTGGCTCGGCCGGTGTGACCGGTGGCGCGGGCGGACGGCCGCCGCCGGCAAAGGCAGTGGCGCACAGCAGCGCCACTTCGGCGGCGTCGGACGGCGCCCGGGCCACCAGGCAGTCCTGTTCGCGCAGGCGGCGCACGGTGGCGCTGTCGCAAAAACGGTAGAGCACCACCACCGCGCGCACCTGCAATGCTGCGCGCGTAGACATGACCAGCGGCAGGGCATCGGCGTTCATCTCGGACGCTTCGATCAGCAGCAGGTCGGCGGCCGTGCCGGCCAGCGCTTGCGGCGCCTGTTCGAGGTGCTGGCAACTGGCCACGATGTCGAGCACGGGCGCGGTGCGCACCGCCGCCAGCTGGCGCGTGAGGGCGCCGCCAGCCACGGCCAGGCGCAACAGGCGCGGTTCGTTTTCCGCCGGTGGCGCCACCCCGGTCAGCGCCAGCAACTCGTCGGTGTCCAGCCGCGCCACGGTGGAAATCGCATGGCCCTGGTCCACCGCGCGCTTGAGCAGGCCGAGGCGGCGCACCTGTTCGGACGAATACAGGCGCTGGCCGCGCGGCGAGCGGCCGGCGTCGGACACGCCGTAACGCCGCTCCCACACGCGCAGCGTCTCTACCGGCAGGCCGGCCAGGCGCGCAGCCACGCCGCTGCGGTAGCCGGCGCCGGTGCTGGTCGAATTGTCGTCGGAGTCTGCCACGGTGGTCCTTGTTGATCGATGGCCGCATTTTAACAGTTTCATGAATGTGAGCCAGTTTGTCCCGGTATTGAACCGCTTTATGGGGCTATACAGGCGTATGACGCGTCAATCGGGTCAGTATACTGGGACATCGATAGAACATGCAACCAAGGAGTTCAACATGATAGCTACCCGACCAAACATCGCGGTGATCGGCGCGGGCCTGGCCGGCCTGTCGTGCGCGCGCCATTTACAGGACGCCGGCTACCGCGTAACGGTATTCGACAAGGCGCGCGGTCCTGGTGGGCGCATGAGCACGCGCCGGGGTGACGACTGGCAGTGCGACCACGGCGCCCAGTATTTTACGGTGCGCGACAACCGTTTCCGCGACGAGGTGGCGCGCTGGGAGACCGCTGGTGTGGCGGCGCTGTGGGAACCGAGGCTGGCCGTGCTGGAGGCAGATGGCAGCGTCGCGCGCAAAGCGCCCGACAGCACCGCGCGCTTCGTCGGCGTACCGCGCATGAGCGCACCGGCCGGCTGGCTGGGGGCCAATCTGCGGGTGCACAGCGGCTACACCATCGTCGACATGCAGCACGACCGCGCCGGCTGGCGCCTGCACAGCAAGGAACACGGCGTGCACGACGACCGCTACGACGCCGTGGTGCTGGCGATCCCGGCGCCGCAGGCCACCGTGCTGCTGCAGCCCCTGCTGCCGCTCACCGCCCGGCAAACCGCCACCGACATGCTGCCTCGCTGGACCCTGATGCTGCGCTACCGCACGCCCGGAATCCGCTTTGCGCCCGGCTACGATGCCGCTTTCGTCAACCACGGGCCACTCGGCTGGATCGCCCGCGACGGTTCCAAGCCCGGCCGGCAGGGCAGCGAGACGTGGGTGTTGCAGGCCACTGCCGGCTGGAGCGCGCAGCACCTGGAAGACGACAGCGACAGCGTGATCGCCGCGCTGCTGGCCGCGTTTGCGGCGCTGGGCGCGCCGCCGCCTGACGAGGTGACTGCGCACCGCTGGCGGTATGCCAGGGCCGGGGGCCAACAGGACAACGCGCAAGCGATCCAGCAAAACCACGTGGACGAAGACGGTGAACCCGCAGTGCTGCGCGAGGCCATCTGGCTGCCGGCGGTACGGGTGGGCGTATGCGGCGACTGGCTGGCCGGCGGCCGCGTGGAAGACGCATGGCTCAGCGGCCGGACGCTGGCGGCGCAGGTGCTCGCCAGCATGGCCTGCGCCGCATCTTCTTGACGCACAGGATTACCCCTACAGCCTCGCGATCACCGCCAGCAGCGCATCGAGGTCGAGCGGCTTGACAAAATAATGGTCGAAGCCGGCCGCCTTGGAGATCTCGCGGTCTTCGCGGCGGCCATAGCCGGACACCGCCACCAGCGTGGCGTGCTTGCTGGCGCCCAGCATGCGCAGGCCGCGCGCCAGGTCGTTGCCGTTCAGGTCGGGCAGGCCGATGTCGAGCAGGCATAGTTGCGGTTCGAGCCGCTGCGCCGCCTCCAGCCCGCCGTGCGCGGTATGCGCCACCACCACCTCGTGGCCTGCCGCTTCGAGCAGCAGTTGCAGCGTTTGGGCGGCATCGACATTGTCGTCCACCACCAGCACGCGCAGCAGCGAACCGGTGGCGCTGACTGGCTTGGTCGCCACTGGCACCACTTGCGCTTCGGTGGCCGGCAGCACGATGGAAAACGTGCTGCCCTGGCGTTCGCCGCCACTGTCCACCGTCACCGTGCCGCCGTGCAGTTCCACCAGCATTTTCACCAGCGCCAGTCCCAGTCCCAGGCCACCCTCGGAGCGGTCGGAGCTGCGGTCGGCCTGGGCGAACAGTTCGAACACGCGGCCGCGCAGTTCGTGCGACATGCCGATGCCGTTGTCGCGCACCTGCAGCCGCACATTGCCTTCGTCCTCCTGCACCCGTAGCACGATCTCGCCACCGCTGGGCGTGTACTTGGCGGCGTTGTTGAGCACATTGACGAGCACCTGCACCAGCCGCTTGTGGTCGCCCATCACCTGCAATGGCTGTTCCGGCATCACCAGTTCGAAGCGGTGCTGGCGTGCGCGCATCATGGGTTCGGCCTGTTCCACGGCGTCCGCCACGACGGCAGCCACGTTCAATGGCGCGCGCGTGATCGTCACCAGTCCGCGGGTGACGCGCGAAACGTCCAGCAGGTCGTCGATCAGGCGCGTCATGTGGTTCACCTGGCGCACGATGATGTCGGCGGTGCGGTCCACGGCGGCCGGCGAGGCGTTGCCGCTGCGTAGCAGCTGGGCGCCGGCGCTGATCGGCGCCAGCGGGTTGCGCAGCTCGTGCGCCAGCATGGCCAAAAATTCGTCCTTGCGCTGGTCGGCCAGGCGCAGCTGCGCCTCGGCTTTCAGGTGCTGGCGCTCCTTGTCCTGCAAGGCGGCGGCCATGGCGTCGAGCGCGCGCGCCAGTTCGCTGATTTCTTCCTTGCCGTAAGCGATGCCACTGCGCGCGCCCAGCGATCCGGAGGCGATGCTGTTGGCGGTGGTGGCCAGCATTTTCACGCGGCGCAGCACCAGCACGTCGCCCACGAACCACGCGGCCAGCATGGCCAGCACCAGCGTCACGGCCAGCGCCAGCAGGTCCATCACCTGGTCGCGGCGGGCCACGGCGGTAATGTCCGCCACCGGGATGCCGATGGTGACGGTGTAGTCGGTCAGGCCGTTGTTGCCCACGCGGGCGAAGCGGTGCAGCCGCTCCACGCCATCGGGGCCGGTGAGCTGCACCGGTTTGCCCGGCTCGCCCGCCATGGCGGCGCGCAGCTCGGGCCAGACCGGCTTGCCGAACCACTGCTCCGGGTTCGGCTTGCGGGCGATGATCTTGCCTTCCGAGTCAGCCGTCATCAGCACCGAGCCCGGTGGCAGCTGGATGTCGGCGACAAAGCGATCGAGCTTGGTCAGGTCCATGGCGGCAAACACCACGCCGCGCACCTGCTCGTCGTCGTCGAGGATGGGGTAGGTGAGGTTGACCGTGTGCTTCTGGATCACGCGGCCGAAAATATAGCCGCCGGCGACGAAGCGCTTGAGATGCACGGCGCGCCGGAAGTGCGAACGGTCGCGCAGGTTGACCTGTCCCGACGACGGGATCGCGGTGCAGTTGACGTCGCCGTTCAGCTGGATCACGCCAAAGTTGGCGTAGTCGCCGTTCTGGCGCTGGATGCTGTCGAGCAGGTTGTTGCAGCGGGCCTGGTCTTTCATCAGGTCGGGCACACTGGCCAGGTCGCGCAGGATCTGGCGCGCGCTTTCGATCGACTGCGCTTCGTTGGCGGCGGCCAGGTTGGTCAGGCGTTGCAGGTTTTCCTCGGCCACGCTGATGGCGTGGTCATGCTCGCGGATGCCGCTGATGATGGTCATCACGGCGATCGGGGCGATTGCCAGCGCCACCAGCAGCAGCAGGCGTCCGCGCAGGCTGTTGAGGCTGAAGAGCAGGAACGCCATCGTTCAACGGCCGCCGTGGCGCTGGTTGCCGAATGCGATGATGGCCTGCACGCCGCGCCGCAAGGTGGCGACGTCGTCGGCGATGAAGCCGATGCGCAGGTAGCCGGGTACGCCCAGGGCGTCGCCGGGCATCACCGCCACCGCGTGTTCGGCCAGCAGCTGCTCGGACGCAGCCACCGTGTCCAGTCCCAGCGGCGCGACGTCGAGCCACAGGTACGGGCCCGAGGCCGGTGTGCGCACTGTCAGCCAGGGCAGGTTGGCGGTCAGGTCCAGCACCAGGTCGCGCCGCGCGCGGTAGTCGGCCAGCATGGCCTTCGACTCGGGCGTGTCGTCCGATTCGAAGGCGGCCGCCAGCGCCAGCTGGATCAGCATCGGCGCGGCGGCGGTGATCGGTCCCTGCACGGTTTCCATGGCTGCCACCAGTGGCGCCGGGGCTACTGCGAAACCGGCGCGCCAGCCCATCATGGCATAGCTTTGCGACGCCGAGAACAGCGTGACCACACCCAGCTCGCGCCAGTCGGGGCGCGCCGCCAGGCTGTGGTGGGCGCCGTCGAATACCAGTTTTTCGTAGCTCTCGTCGACGATGGCGCGGGTGCCGGTCTTGCGCAGCCAGGCGGCGATGCACGCGAGTTCCGTGGCCGACAGCAGGGCGCCGGTGGGGTTGTGCGGATTATTGAGGATCAGGATCCTGGCCGGTGGCAGGCTGTCGAGCAGCTCGGTGGTGATCTGGCTCGGCAGATCGACCAGGATCGGCTTGAGGCCCAGCAGTTCGCTGGTGGCCACGTACGCCGGCCAGTATGGCTTGAAAATGATCACCGCGTCACCCGGATCGGCCATCACGTACAGCGCCTGGTACAGCGCCTGCTTGGCGCCGTTGGTGACCAGGATGTCGGCTGGCGCGGCGTCGATGCCGTTCTCGCGCCCGACCCGGGCGGCCAGCCGGGCGCGCACGCCGGCGTCGCCACCGACTGCGGTGTAGGGCAGGGCGGGGCGCTGCAGCGCCTCGTGCATGGCAGCGAGGACGGCGGGCGGTGCGGGGAAATGCGAGATGGCGATGGAAAAATCGATGACGTGCTCACCGCGGTCCTTCATGGCGTCCACCCGGCCGTGCATGGCGGTGGTGGCGAGTGGTCGGGACTTCGCGATGCGACGGGAAATTTCCATAGTGATCAATGACTTATGCGGTTAGGTAATAAGTATATTACGTAAATAGCTGTGCGGCATCTACTGATGGCAGACTATCTTGTCGGATGGTATCCTAACCGGCTAAATTCGTAAGGAGTTGTATGCCGTACCCAACACACGCACCAAAAATCGCCCTGGCCGTCGCGCTGGGATTGACAAGCGCCGCCCTTCCGGCACTCGCCAACGCGCAGGACATCATCAAGATCGGCCACGCGGCCGGCACCTCCGGCACCGCCGCCCACCTGGGCAAGGACAATGAAAACGGCGCCCGGATGGCGGTCGAAGAACTCAACGCCAAGGGCGTGGTCATCGGCGGCAAGAAGTACAAGATCGTGCTGCAGGCCGAGGACGATGGATCCGATCCCAAGCAGGGCACGGCCGTGGCGCAAAAACTGGTCGATGCCAAGGTCAATGGCGTGATCGGCCACCAGGTATCGGGCACCACCATCCCGGCGTCGCGCATTTACTTCAATGCCGGCATTCCGCAGATCTCGCCGTCGGCCAGCAATCCGCAGTACACGCGCCAGCGCTTCGCGTCGGCGTTCCGCAATATCGCCAACGACGAGCAGCAGGGGGCGGCGCTGGCGCGCTACGCGCTGCAAAACGTCAAGGCCAGGCGCATCGCCGTGATCGACGATCGCACCGCCTACGGCAAGGGTCTTGCCGATGAATTTTCCAAAAATATCAAGCGCCTGGGACCGGCGGCTGGCGCGGCCATCGTCAGCACCCAGTACACCACCGACAAGGCCACCGACTTCAACGCCATCCTGACCACGGTCCGGGCCACCAAGCCCGACCTGGTGTTCTACGGCGGCATGGATGCGGTAGCTGCGCCGATGCTGCGCCAGATGAAGCAGCTGGGCTTCCCGGTCAAGTTCATGGGCGGCGACGGCATGTGCTCGGACTCGGTGCCGCGCCTGGCCGGCGACGGCATGAACGACGACCAGGTTTTATGCGCAGAAGCGGGCGGCGTGGCGCCGGCGCAGGAAAAGGCGCTGACCGATTTCAAGGCCGCGTACAAGAAGCGTTTTGGCGTGGAGGTGCAGACCTATGCGCCGCAAACCTACGACGCCTTGATGACCATGGTCGATGCGATGCAGCAGGCCGGCTCGCCCGACCCGGTCAAGTATTTGCCTTACCTGGCGAAGATCCACCACAAGGGCGTGACCGGCGATATCTCGTTCGATGCGCGCGGCGACATCAAGGATGGGGCGCTGACCATCTTCACGTTCCAGAAGGGCAAGCGCGTAAAAGTCGCGGTGGTGAAGTAATCGTGGAGATATGAAAAACGCCCGGCGGCTGTGAAGCCCCGGGCGTTTTTTTATCCGTCAAGCGCCGGGCGGGCCAAAGCCGCCGGGACCGGGACCGCCAGGTCCGCCCGGACCACCGGGACGCGGACGGAAGCCGCCTTCACCCTCGCTACGGTTGCTGTTGACCCCACCGAAGCGGTACGACAGGCCCACGTAAAACACGCGGCCGTCGAAGCGGCGCGTGCTGGTTTCGCGCAGCGTGGTGCTGTTGACGATGGTTTCCATCTTGTTGCGGTCGAAGATGTCGGTGACGTTGGCCACCAGGTTCCACTGGCTGCTCAAAGCATGGCGCACGCTCATATTGACGGTATTGTTGGGCGAGCGGTAGCCCTGGCCCGACAGCGTTTTGCCCTGCATTTGCAGCGCCAGTTGCACTTGCGTGGCGGTGGTCATCTGCCAGTTCAGGCGCGCGCGGCCGCTGAGCGAATTGGCGGTGCGGCTGGTGATGACGCCCGCTTCATCCTGCGAGCGCTGCTGGCTGCGCATCAGGTTGCCGCTGGTATTGAGCGTGAGCGTGGGCGTGAGCTTGCCGCTGACGGTAAATTCCAGGCCGCTCGAGTGGCTGCCTTCGCCGTTCTGGCGCGTGGTGAGCAGCACGTTGTCGGCGATGAAGTAGCGGTAGTCGACGATGGCGTCGGTGTCGCGGCGGTAGTAGCCGCGCAGGTTGGTCTCCAGGCCGCCGAACTTGGTCTCGTAACCGACCTCGAACGAATCGGTCTTGGTCGGTTTCAGGTCCGGGTTGCCGGATGAGACGTTGAACTCGTCGCGGTAGGTCACGTACGGATTGAGATCGTTGGCCTGCGGACGGCGCAGGCGGCGCGCGTAGGCAAAGCGCAGATTGGCGTCGTCCGAGACCTTATAGGTCGCGAACATGCTCGGAATGAAGTTGATGTAGCTGTTCTTTGCCTCGATGCCGCTGGTGACCTGGTGGATGTCCATGTCGGTGTGCTCGGTGCGCACGCCGCCCAGCAGGCCCCAGCGCTCGGACAGGCGCATCTGGTAGGTCCCGTAGAGGGCCAGCACGGTTTCCTCGATATCGAAGCGGTTGGTGCGCGACGGATTGATGATCGCGATATTCGTGACCGGGTCGATGTCGGTGTAGAGCGTGTCGAAATTGTTCGTGGTGCGCGCCACCTTGTAGCCGACATTGGTGGTGCCGCCCCACAGCGGCCGGCTGTAGTCGCCGGTGAAGTCGATCACGCGCGTGCTGGTGTCGCTGTGCTGGAATGCGCGCGGGTCGGTGCGGCCGAAGTTGTCGGCGCCGGTGGCGTAGTCGCTGGCGTAGCTGGTGTCGCTGTCGTTTTCGGATGCCGACACGCGCAGGTCGATCTTGAGGGTTTCGCCGGGCAGTTCGCCCTTGTGGTCGTAGCGCGCGCCCCAGCCGAAGTTTTTGGCGTCGCCGCTGCGCGCGGTGTTGCGAACGTAGTCGTTGGCGGGCTTGAAGCCGGTGGCGCCGTTCACATAGTGTTCGGTCGAGCGCTGGTCGTTGCCGCGCCCCATGAACGATGCGCTGCCGGTCAGCGTATCGGACTGGTTCATATTGTAGCTGACGGTGCCGTTGGCGCCGACCATGTCGTTGAGGCCCTTGCTTACCGCATCCTGGGTGCTGGGCACGTACTGGCCGGTGCGCGGATCGAGCCGCTCGCGGGTCACCTCGGACGTGGAATTACGGCCGTCATGGCGTACATTGAGGCCGCCCTGGAAGCCCCAAAGTCCCTCGTTGTAGCTGCCGTTGACGGCACTGTTGTAGCGCCCCTCGGTACCGGCGTTGGCGTTGACCGAGCCGAAACCGCCAGGTTTGCGGTTGCGGCGCATGACCAGGTTCAGGATCGGACCGCCGCCACCCTCGTTGCCGAACTGCGCGCCGGGGTTGTTGATCACTTCCACCGATTCGATATCGTCGGCTGGCATCGCTTGCAGCGCCGCGCCGCGGTTCTCGCCCTGCAGCATGGCCGACGGTTTGCCATCGATCATGATCTGCACATTGCTGCTGCCGCGCAGCGACACCGTGCCATCGGGATCGACCGCCACCGACGGCACGTTGTTCAAGGCGTCGGCAGCGGTGCCGTTGGTGCTCGAGACATCGGACTTGACATCGTACACCTGGCGGTCGATGCGGTTGGTGGGGCGCTCTGCCGCCACCGTCACCGATGGCACCACCTGCGCCTCGTCGGCCTTGACGGCGCCGGGCTTGGCCCCCGGGGCGGCCGCTGGCGCGGCGGTGGTCTGGGCCAGCGCACACATGGGCGACGTCAGCAGGGAGCAGGTCAGGAGAATCTTTTGCATGGGGGAAGTAAATGATGAAAGTAAGCCAATGCGGCTATTTTACAGAAGCAATGCCTTAATACTTGCCATTTACAATACTTTACTTAGGTGAAGCTGGTGTGAAGTTTGTATCCTGGGAGCTAAAATACCGGAAAGGAGATTCAACCATGGCACAAGGATTTGCCCGCATCGGGCGCGACATGTATTCCACCGAGATCGAGGTGGGTGGACACAAGCTGATTGGCGACGAACCGCCACGCAACGGCGGCCAGGACGCGGGACCGGCGCCTTACGATTTTTTACTCGCGGGCCTGGGCTCGTGCACGGCGATCACGCTGCGCATGTACGCCGACCGCAAGCAGTGGCCGCTGGAGGCGGTGCAGGTGGACCTGCACCTCAAGCGCAGCGATGACGGTACCGTCATCACCCGCACCTTGCACCTGACCGGCGCGCTCGATGCGGAACAGGTGGCGCGGCTGGCCGATATCGCCGAGCGCACGCCGGTGACGATGACGCTCAAAACCGGCGCCCGTATCGATACCACTGTTGCATGACAATCCCGTTGCAAATCGTGACTACCGGTTAAGCCGCGCGGTGTGCTGGCGCACAGTGCATTGTTAACCGGTTGGCTACTCTGGCCATAGATCCACACCACCAGAGAGTCCCCCATGAAAGCCCCGTCAGCCCCGCAGAGCAAACAAATCACCACCTTGCTGCGCAAGGTATTCGGCATCGAAGCTTTGCGCGATGGCCAGCGCAACGTCATCGACAGCGTGCTGGCCGGTCACGACACGCTGGCCGTCATGCCTACCGGCAGCGGCAAATCGCTGTGCTACCAGTTGCCGGCGCGGCTGCTGCAAGGGCTCACGGTGGTGGTCTCGCCCCTGATCTCGCTGATGAAGGACCAGGCCGAAAAGCTCGAGGAAGCCGGCATCGCCAGCGCTGCGCAAATCAACAGCAGCCTGTCGCGCGCCGACGAACTGGCGGCGCTCGAAGGCATCGAGAGCGCTGCCCACGACATCGTGTTCTGCACCCCGGAGCGCCTGATCACGCCGGACTTCCTGGCGTTACTGAAGGACAGCGATATCGCACTGGTAGTGATCGACGAGGCCCATTGCATCTCGCAGTGGGGCCACGATTTTCGCCCCGCCTACCTGGAAATCGGCGCTGCCCTGGAAGCGCTTGGGCGTCCGCAGGTGCTGGCGCTCACCGCCACCGCCACTGATGACGTGATCAAGGATATCCGCACCCAGCTGGGCCGTCCGCGCATGGCCGTGGTCAACACCGGCATCTACCGTCCCAATCTGCACTACCGCGTCAAGCAGGTCACCAACCCGTCCGAAAAGACGGCGGAGGTGCTGGAGCTGGTGCGCAGCACCGAAGGCGTGGGCATCATCTACGCCGCCACCGTCAAGGCGGCCGAGGAAATGCATGCGCAACTCAAGGATGCCGGCGAAAGCGTGGCGATCTACCACGGCAAGCTGCGCGCCGGCGAGCGGGTGGAAAACCAGAATCTGTTCATGAGCGGCGAGCGCCGCGTGATGGTGGCCACCAACGCGTTCGGCATGGGCATCGACAAGCCGGACACGCGCTTCGTGATCCACTTGCAGGTGCCGGCCAACCTGGAAGCGTATTACCAGGAGTCGGGCCGGGCGGGGCGCGATGGACACGACGCCGAATGCACGCTGCTGTACTACCACGCCGACAAGCGCCTGCAGCAGTTCTTCCTGGTCAAGCACTATCCGCAAGCCGAGGAACTGCGCGCGGTGTATGAAGCTGCCCGCCAGGCTGTGGCCAGCAACGAGCGCGCCGCGTTTACCGAGGCCGACCTGAAGCCCAGGCTCGAACACATCTCGGCCAGCCAGCTGAAAATCTGCCTGAAGATGCTCAAGGACGGCAAGCTGCTCAAGCGCAGCCGCAAGCTCGATTATTCACTGGCCAAAACCGAACCGAAGGCCGCGCAGTACGAAGAGATGGCGCGGGTGTACGCCGACAAGCACGAGCGCGACCGCGAGGGACTCGAGCAAATGGTCGGCTATGCCCAGAGCGGCTACTGCCGCTGGAAGCTGCTGCTCGATTATTTCGGCGACGCTGCGCCCGGCTTCGAGCAGTGCTGCAAGTGCGATAACTGCCTGTCGCCGCCGGCGATCCAGCTGTCGTCGTTCGACCAGCCCATCGAGCTGGCTACCGCGGCGGACATCGATACGGCCATCGATACGGCCACTGAGCCGGGCGTGCCCCCGCTCGGCACGGGCGCATTGCCTGAACTGGCTCCTGCGCCGCTGGTGGCCGCCGCCAGTGCTATGGCATTACCTCGAACAGCAGGAACTGCGTAACCTGTTTGTCATTGAAGTTATCGTCCGAAACCAGTACCAGGCTGGCGTGGCCGTTGGCCAGGCGCGGGCCGAAGGCCATGCCTTCGAGGTTGTCCACCCGTCGCAGGCCGGCCTGATTCAGGTCCAGCACCAGGCGCTTGGTCATCACCGTGTAGCTGGCGCCGGCCAGCGTGGCCAACTGCGCGATATCGGTGGCGCCGGCGGTCTCCACCTCGTAAAGGCGCACGTAATTGCGATAGCGGCCTTTATCGTTCTGCACGCCCGCACGTTCCAGCACCAGCATGCGGGTATCGGACAGCGCCATAATTTCCGAGATGCCGTTGTCGGCGTTTTTGCCCTTGCCCGGCGCTGCCGGAATCGGCTCCAGCGCGTAGGCGTACTGGCCCAGCACCGTGCCGTCGCGGGCGAAGCGGGTAATACGGCTGATCGCGCCGTGTGCTGGCGTGGGCGCCGGACCGTCCTGGTACAACGGCCCTTCCAGCGCCACCCAGAGCGACGCGCCGTCGGGCGTAAAACTCATGCCTTCGAAAGCCTGGTTGTTGCGCGGGCCGCTGCTCTGGTCCACTGCCACGTCGAACAGCGGCGGCAGCGGCAACTCGTAGCGCAGGCTGCCGTTGGCGTCGGCCTGGCGCACGAAGGGATTGAGCTTGAGCGTGACATCGCCTTCGCTGCCGTACCAGATCGCGCCATCGCGCGGATCGACGCGCAACGTTTCCAGGTCGGCCACGGCGCCGCCCCGGCGCGCGAACGTCTTCTTCGATGGATACGCGGAGCCATCGGCCTGCAACAACGTGGTCACACCAGTCAAGGCGACTCGCCGAAACGACTGCTGGTCGTAGTCGAGCCTGGCGCGGTAGTAGCGCGCCGGATTATGCTCGGAGCGGTCGTCGCAGATCAGTACCCATTCGCCGCGCGCGGCGTCGTAGTCGATGCCCGACAGGCCGCCCACCATCGTGCCTCTGTACCGCTGGCGCCACGGCAGCCGTTGTTCGCCGATCAGGCGCAGCGAGGTGATCGATTCCGGCGTGCGCGTCGATGCAGATACCGGTGCGGCGGCCAGCGTTTCGGCGCTGGCGTGGGAGCTCAGCAACAGCAAAAATGGCAAGCTGGCGGCGGCGAGGGCGGTGCGAACAGGGGAGGGCAGGACGGCCATGACATTGCTCAGGTCGGGAAAGCGTGCAGTATAGCGGCCCCGGTGGTGCCTGTCAGGCCTTCGCTGTTGACGCTTCCAGATCTTCCAGCTCGTCTTCGCGGCTCCAGGCCGGGAACGGATCGACGTAGGTTATCCAGGCGGCGGCGCCGGCGGCCAGTTCGCGGTCGGTCAGCACGCAGCGGCGGAAGGCGGCTTCCAGGGCCGGCCGATCCAGGTCCGCGCCGATGAAGACCAGTTCGTTCTGGCGATCGCCGAACGGCTCCACCCAGGCCGCTTCAATGCCATCGGGGTCGGCGTCGCCCACCGGCGGCCAGTTGGCGCGGTCGCTGGCGGCCCACCACTGGCCCACCGGCTCTACCGACGCAATGCGGCCGGCACGCGAATAGGCCACTGCCCAGTCAGGGCGGCTGGCAAACCAGATATAGCCCTTGGCGCGTATCAGGCCCGGCAGCGCCAGGTCGAGAAACTCGTTGAAGCGCTGCGGGTGCAGCGGACGGCGTTCGCGCAAGACGAAGCTGGCGATACCGTATTCCTCGGTTTCCGGCGTGTGGATGCCGGCCAGTTCGCGCGCCCACCCGGCCATCTGGCTGGCCCGGTCAAGGTCGAATTTGCCGGTGCCCAGGATCTCGTGCAGCGGCACCCGGCCTTGCTCTGCCAGCACCATTTTGGCGGTAGGGTTGAGCGCCTTGATCACCGCGCGTACCGCGCCCATCTGCTCGATGGTGACCAGGTCGGTCTTGCTGACCACGATCACGTCGGCAAACTCGATCTGCTCCGACAGCAGCGCGGCCAGGGTGCGGTCGTCGCCTTCACCTGCGCTCTGGCCGCGCTGGGCCAGGAAGTCGGCGCAGTTGTAATCATTGAGCAGGTTGACGGCATCGACCACGGTGACCATGGTGTCGATGCGGGCCACATCGTTGAGCGAGGCGCCGTCTTCGTCGGCAAAGTCGAACGTGGCGGCCACCGGCATCGGCTCGCCCACGCCGGTCGATTCGATCAGCAGGTAGTCGAAGCGGTTTTCCGCCGCCAGCTTGCGCACCTCCAGCAGCAGGTCTTCGCGCAGCGTGCAGCAGATGCAGCCGTTGCTCATCTCCACCATCTTCTCTTCGGTGCGCGACAGCGCGGCGCCGGCATTTTCCGTGCCGTGGCGCAGCAGCGACGCATCGATATTAACTTCGCTCATGTCGTTGACGATCACCGCCACGCGCAAGCCTTCGCGATTGGCCAGCACGTGGTTGAGCAGGGTGGTCTTGCCGGCGCCGAGAAAGCCGGAAAGAACGGTAACGGGCAGGCGCACATCGGCCAGTGGTTGGGGAAGGGTGGTCATAGCGGTCCTTAAATGCAATCGAGTTGCATCATAAGTCCGATTGATCGTTAATGCAAGCTTGTTGCATTAGCGTGGATCGTGCGCGGCTATTTTTTGGTGGCGCAGTGCGGGCAGGTGCCCTTGATCAGGAAATCCATTTCCTGGCTCTGGAAGCCGCTGGGCAGCTTGATCGTGCGCGGCAGCGGCACGTCGGTAAAGCAGGTGACTTCTTCGCAACGGGTGCACTGGAAGTGCGCATGTTCGTGCGAGTGATGACCGGCGCCGGCGCGAAAACGCCAGACCTGGTCGGCGCCCGCGATGCGGTGCACCAGTTCGTTCTCAGTCAGCCATTCGAGCACCCGGTACAGGGTAACCGAATCGAGCGCCTCGTCCGGCAGCAGGGCCTGGATATCGTGGTGGGTCAGCGACTTTTCCTGTCCCATCAAAAACTCGAGCACGGTCACGCGCTGGCGCGTGACGCGGGCGCCGGTCGCGCGTATCAGTGTTTCGGCCTGGTCTGAGGTGGATGTTTGCATCCGCGTATGTTACCACGGCTGCGCTGCAGCTATGGCAAGGTGGCTGGACGCGCGGTACCGAAAAATAGTCATCAAGATGTCTTTTAATAAGTTGATAATCGGTTTAGTATTAATTGTTCCCCGTAAATATTCTAATCCAAGGAGGTTTGAATGAAAAGTCACCGATTATCACGCTTGCCGCTGTTGATTATATTGGGCATGCTTCCAGTTATTACGCGGGCTATAACGCCTTTACCAGCAATGGGTGTTGATTTATCTCAAACATCGGTATCGGGAATATCGTCCGGTGGTTTTATGGCCGCGCAATTGGCGACCGCTTATTCCAGCAGGTTTATTGGCGTGGGCGTAATAGCGGCCGGACCTTATTATTGTGCCGGTACTTATCCGGCGCTGACGCCGCTGCAAAACGCCACGGCGACCTGTATGAGCCCGGTCAATGCTGCGGTCGGCCCGCTGCCTGCCGTATCGCTGAGCAATGCGCGCTATTTCGCCCACCGCGACTGGATCGACGACGTGGAATATCTGGCGCGCCAGCGCGTGTATGTATTCAGCGGCACCAACGACCAGACCGTCAAGCCGCTGGTCGCGGCCACGGTGCCCACGTATTACAGCCTGGCGCAGACGCCGCCTGCCAACATCGTCTATCGGCACGACGTCAACGCCGGCCATTCCATCATCGTCAACAATCCGCAGGCCGTGCCGTGCAGCACGACCCACAGTCCGTATATCAATAATTGCGGCTTCGAACAATCGCAGGAATTGCTGGCCCATATTTATCCCGGCAGCACGGCGCCGGCTACGAACAGGCAGGGCAAGATCGTCAGCTTCGACCAGGCCGAGTTCGTGAAAGGGCGGCGCAGCAGCATGGACCAGACCGCGTATGCCTATATTCCCGCCGATTGCGAGCAGGGCGGTTGCAAGGTCCACGTCGCGCTGCACGGTTGCCAGCAGGGCGCCGCCGTCCTCGGTGACCGGTTTTACAACGGCACCGGCTACAACCAGTATGCCGACACCAACCGCACCATCGTGCTCTATCCGCAGGCGGTACTGTCGAATGGCATACCGTTCAATCCCAAGGGATGTTGGGATTTCTGGGGTTACAGCGACGACAACCCGGCGCAGCGCACTTTTTATACCCGCAACGCGCCGCAAATGGCCGCCATCGTTGCCATGCTCGACCGCCTGGGGCAGCCGCTGGCTGCCGCCCGGCCCTGAATCCTCCCTTGACACGCTTGACCACTGCAAGTCCACCAACCGAAAGGGCATCACATGACTACCCAGGCATTGCAACCGTTGTTCGGCATCCCGGCCTCGCTGGCGCCATCCGCCACGTTCGCCCCTTTTGCGGCCCTGGCGCCGTTCGCGCAAGCGGCGCAGGCGGCCATCGCTGCCGGCCGCGAATGGAGTGCTCAGCAGTCCTCGACTGGCCTCAATGCGCTGCATGCGCAGCTGGACCTGGTGCAAAGCGGCGGCGCGGCGGCGTCGGTGCGACAATTGTTCGCACTGCAGGCGCAGTTTTTGGAGGGCCTGGCCGCCCAGCAAAAAGAGGTGTTGCAGCAGGTGAGCGCGCGCGCCGAGTCCTATGCCAGCGACCTGCGCCAGACCGTTTCCACCGACGAGGTTGGCCTGGTAACGGTCGGCTTCTTCAAGGACCTGGGCCAGGTATTGCAGAACAGTGCGGAACAGGCCGGCACCTTGCTCAACTCCACCAGCGCCGCCGCCACCGTGCTGTCCGATCGGGCGCTGGCTGAAGCTGCCAAAGGCCAATAACCAGTCCCAAGGAGGGATGAACATGCGAATGAGAAGTGTTATCATTGTCACTTTCATGATACTCCTTTCATTGCCATGCCCCTCCAGACTTTGCACCTTGCACCACCATTCCCGTTGACTTCCATGGCCGCAGCGCTGGCGCTGCTGGTCATGCCCTTGGCGCATGCACAAGAGCAGGCGCAAGAGCGCGCCGCGGCGCCGATGGAAACCATCCAGGTGACCGGCAGCTGGCTCGGCTCCGGGCTGCAAAACAGCGTCAGGAATTTCGCCGGCGCACGCACGGTGGTGAACCAGGACGACATCGAGGATTCGGGCGCGCTCGACATCGGCGACGTGCTGCGCCGCGTGCCGGGCGTGCAGGCCACCGACAATTCCGGCACCGCCGGCAGCGCCATTTCGCTCAATATCGGCGTGCGCGGCCTGACCGGGCGCTATTCGCCGCGTTCCACCATCCTGCTCGACGGCATTCCGCTGGCAGTGGCCCCGTATGGCCAGCCGCAGCTATCGTTCGCCCCGGTCAGCCTGAACAACATCGAATCGATCGACGTGGTGCGCGGCGGCGGCGCGGTGCGCTACGGTCCGCAAAACGTGGGCGGCATCATCAATTTTCGCAGCCGGTCGATCCCGGACGGGGCGCTGAGCGGCGATGTCTCGGTGCGCTACAACGACTACAGCGAGACCGGGCATAACACCCAGTACAGCGCCTTCCTCGGCGGCACGCTGGAGAATGGCCTGGGCCTGGCGCTGATGTACTCGGGCATGGATGGCGGCGGCTGGCGCACCGCCAGCAACGACAAGCTCAACGACGTGGCGCTGAAATTCCGCTACCCGCTCAACGCCCACAGCGAGGTGTACGGCAAACTGACGTACTTCGACGTCAATTCGCGCACGCCGGGTGGGCTGACCGTGGCGCAGTACGCCGCCGATCCGTTCCAGAACACCCGGCCCACGGATTTCTGGAGCGGCGAGCGCAAGGGCGGCGACGTCGGCTACCTGAACACCATCTCGGCCACCCAGGAATTCGAAGTGAAGGCTTATTACAACGAGAGCTTCCGCCAGAGCGCCCTGATCAACGCCGCCCGTACCCAGGTCACCTGGCAGCCGCGCAACTACCAGGTGCTGGGCATCGAGCCGCGGTACACCCAGCGCTTCACTGCTGCCGGCCTCACCCACGATGTCACGACCGGCTACCGCTTCCTGCGCGAGCGCGGCGACGACAACAACTATGCCGTGACGGTTGCCACTGGCGTGCAAGGCGCCACCACCAGGTTCGACAATGCCACCGATGCCCACTCGGTGTACATCGACGACCGCATCGCCATTGGCGCCTGGCGCATCACGCCCGGCGTACGCTACGAGCGCATCCGCTCTGACCGGCGCGATGCGGGCAGCAGCGCAGCTTTCGCTTCGGACAACAACAAGGCGCTGCCGTCGTTGAACGTGGCCTACCTGGTCAACCCGGCGCTGACCGTGTTCGCCAACTACACCACGTCGTTCGGCGCGGTGCAGAACACCCAGCTCAATTCGCAAAGCGCCACCAATCCGCTCAATCCGGAAGTGGCCAAGACCGTCGAGCTTGGTGCGCGCTGGAAGAACCGCGCGGTGAGCGCGGAGCTGACCGCCTTCAAGCTCAAGTTCGACAACCAGATTTTGCAGGTGCCGGGCACACTGCCGGCCACGTTCCAGAACATTGGCGCGACCAACCACGAAGGGATCGAATCGGCATTCGACTACAGCTTCGACGAAGCCGGCGCGCTGGCGGGCCTGAACCTGTACGCCAACTACACTTACACCAAGGCGATCCAGGAGTCGGGCGCCACGGCCGGGCTGGACGTGCCGTTCTACTCGCGCGGCACCGACACCGTGGGCGCGCGCTACAAGCGCGACGCGTGGAGCTTCAACGTGTCGGGCACGCACCAGACCCGCCAGTACTCGGACGCCGCCAATACCGTGGCCGAAGCGGCCAACGGCAGCGCAGGAGCGATCCCCGGTTTCCGCCTGTGGAATGCACAAGTGGGCTGGAAAGTGAAAGGGAAACCTGGCTACGAGGTGATGGCAGGGGTGAACAACCTGGCGGACCGGCGTTATTACACCCGTAATGTCGATGGCAATGCCGGGCGCATGGTTGGTGCGCCACGTACCGGATACCTGCAATTGCGTGCCAGTTATTGAGCAGTTCATGCGCAGTTCGGTGCGCGACTGCACAGTGTCATGATGCCAACGTAGGACAAGGCCCACATTTCTTCTTGCTTGCAGCCTACATTGGCCTACACGCCGGTCCTATACCGGTAGATCGGTCTGCTAGATATAGTGTCATCAACGGTGAGCGATACCCAAGTTTGATACATCAGCCACCAAGACCACACACCAAGAGGCAGACACCATGAACGCATACCACACCACTTCCGCAACCGCCGCTGCCAACGCCATCGCAGGCAACAGCAGCGCCGGTTCGCAGATCAGCCTGATCGGCGCGCAGCAGAACGATCTGCTGCGCGCCCTGTCGCGCGACGATCTGCTGGCGCTGTTCAGCGAGCTGGAACTGGTTGCGTTGCCTGCCGGTAAGCACCTGTTCGACTTCGGCGACAAGGTCGAGTACACCTACTTCCCGACCAACGCCATCATCTCGCTGCAATACGTCATGGAAGACGGCGCCACCACCGAGATCGCCGTGGTAGGCCGTGAAGGTGTGGTAGGCGTGGCTCTGTACCCGACCGAGCGTGCTTCTTACTCGGCCGTGGTGGAAGCCGCCGGTTACGGCTACCGCCTGCGCACCGACGTGCTGCGCGACGTGTTCTACGCCGGCGGCCCGTTGGCCCAGCAACTGATGCGTTACACCAGCGCCATGTTCGCCCAGCTGGCGCAAAGCGTGGCCGGCAGCCGTCACACCAGTATCGAGCAAAAGCTGTGCCGCTGGTTGCTCGAACGCCTGGACCGCTCGATGGGCAATGAATTGAAAGTGACCCAGGAAATGATCGCCAACATGCTGGGCGTGCGTCGCGAAAGCGTGACCGGCGCGGCTGGCAAGCTGGCCGACGAAGGCTTGATTTCCTACCGCCGTGGTTGCGTTACGGTACTTGATCGTGCGGGGATGGAAGCGCGCGCAGGCAGCTGCTACCAAGGCGGCCGCAACAAGGCGGCCGGCATGGAACAGCGTGCTGCTTGAAGAATAGCCGGGAAATTAATGCAATACGCGGGACGGCGGATTCACCAGGAATCCGCTGAAGTCCACCCGAGGGGCAGAGCGGGTGGCCATGTTGTCCAGTTTGCGCTGGACCAGCTTGTGCCAGGCGGCGGCCCAACGCGCTGCCAGTTGCGATTCCTCTGCCGAACGTGCATACAGCGTTCTCTCGACAGCGATTTTTTGACGGTTCAGGGCGCGGGTGGCATTCATCATCGTGGTCATGGTGGGCTCGGCTTGGCAGTTGTTGGTTGGAAAGCAAAGCCATTTTGCCTGTCGCGACCGGTTTTGAATGTGCGCCAGTTCACCCAATCACTGCGGTAACCTGTCTCCTCCGTGTAAAATACTCCTGCTGCGGCGCATCAATGATGCTCTGCAGCTATTTTTTTGCGCGTCGCTCGTCCCGAATACTCTTCTTCCGAAACCGATATGTGGTCCACCAATTTCACTAAAAATGCCCTGGCGGGCCTCACCACGTCGTTTGCACTGGTTCCTGAATGCATCGCGTTTGCGCTGGTTGCGCACTTGAATCCCCTGGTGGGGCTGTATGGCGCCTTCTTCATTTGCACCATCACCGCGATTTTTGGTGGCCGCCCGGGCATGATTTCGGGCGCTGCCGGCTCGATGGCAGTGGTGATCGTGGCGCTGGTGGCACAGCATGGCTTGCAGTATTTCCTGGCCACGGTAGTGCTCAGCGGCGTGATCATGCTGCTGTTCGGCCTGCTGCGGCTCGGCAAACTGGTCAGCATGGTGCCGCACCCGGTGATGCTTGGTTTCGTCAACGGCCTGGCGATCGTGATCGCGTGGTCGCAATTGCAGCATTTTCGGGTTGACGGCGGCTGGCTGGCGGGTGCGGCAATGTGGTGGATGGGCGGGCTGGTGGCGTTGACTATGGCCATCGTGTACCTGCTGCCGCGCCTGACCAGGGCGGTGCCGCCGGCGCTGGTGGCCATCGTGGGCGTGGGGTTGCTGTCGGAACTGCTGCATCTGCCGGTGCGCACGCTGGGCGACATGGCCACCATCGCCGGCGGTCTGCCGTCGTTCAGCATTCCGCAGTTGCCGTTCACCATGGAGACCTTGCGCATCGTGCTGCCGTATGCGCTGCTGATGGCGGTGGTGGGGCTGCTCGAAACGCTGCTCACCTTTAACCTCACCGATGAAATCACCGAAACCCGCGGCCTGCCCAACCGCGAATGCGTGGCGCTGGGTGCGGCCAACGTCGCCTCCGGCCTGTTCGGCGGCATGGGCGGTTGCGCCATGATCGGCCAGACCATGATCAACCTCGGTTCCGGCGGCCGCACCCGGGTGTCGGGTGCGGTGGCCGGCATCATGATTTTGCTGTTCGTGCTGTTCCTGTCGCCGCTGATCGAGCGTATTCCACTGGCTGCCCTGGTGGGCGTGATGTTTGTCGTCGCCCAGCAGACCTTTGCCTGGAGTTCGCTGCAAGTGCTGGGCAAGGTGCCGCGCCACGACGCGCTGCTGATCGTGGTCGTTACCTGCATTACCGTGGCGACCGACCTGGCGGTGGCGGTGCTGTGCGGGATTGTGATCGCCGCACTCAGTTTCGCCTGGCGCCACGCGCGCGATGTGCGGTGCGAAGCGATGGTGGACGCCGACGGCGTCAAGCACTACACGCCGCACGGCACACTGTTCTTCGCCTCGATCGCCCATTTCAACGACCTGTTCGTGCCCCAGGATGATCCGCAACAGGTGGTGCTCGACTGCCGCCACCTGCGCCTGGTCGATCATTCGGCAGTGGTGGCGGTGGCCGCCCTGAGCGAGCGGTATGCACGCGCCGGCAAGCGCCTGCAAGTGCAGCACCTGTCGCAGCGCTGCGAACAGTTGCTGGTGCGGGCCGGCGTATCGGTGACTGCCTGAAGTGTTCGTGGTATTCTGCCCATCCTTGACAGAAGAGCACTCTCCAATGCAGATAGCAACCATCATCAGCCTGGCCGGCACCATCACCTGCGTCGGGCTGTTTTCCAAACAAAAGGAATGGGTACTGGCCGCCGCCTTTGCCTTCGGCGCAGCCTTTACCGCGCTGGGCGCCTTGCGACCCTGGTTCATCCCCGGCTACCTGATCCCCTGGTGCGCCTACACCTTCTTCGCCCTCGCCGCGATCGAATTCGTCCGCAAAGTCATCCTCAAATAGCGTCTTTTAAATGATGGTCACAAAGGCATTGTTACTGTATGCTGCCAGCGCATTTTGCCGGATTTGTGAAATTTGTGTTCATCATCATTGAGAAAGAGTTCTATGAGATACCTGTTTTCTTCTTGCGCGCTGGGATTGACGCTGGCCCTGTCTGGTTGCGGTGGCGGTGGCGGCGATACTGCTGCGCCGGTGCAACCGGTGGTGGTTCCGGTCGCCGACACCATCGTGCTGCAGAAGATCGATAACGTGGTCGGCACCGGTGCGCCGGCAATCGCTGGCAAAACCGTCTCGGTGCAATACACCGGCTGGCTGTACGATGCCGCCGCGCCATCCAAAAAGGGCATGCAGTTCGATTCCTCGGTCGGCAAGGCGGCGTTTTCTTTCGTGTTGGACAGCGGCTCTGTGATCAAGGGATTCGACCAAGGCGTGACCGGCATGCAAGTGGGCGGCAAGCGCACGGTGCTGATCCCGGCCAGCATGGGCTATGGCGCCCAAGGGAACAGCGCGATCCCGCCCAACTCCAACCTCGTCTTCGACATCGAACTGGTGGAAGTGCGCTAAGTGCGCTAAAAGCGCTGATGGCGTAAGCGCTACGGCATCAGTAGAAATAGGGCGTCTTCTTCGCCCATTCGCTGTTGCCGTAGCGTTTGTGCAGCGTGGTGTATGCCTTTTTAGACAACGCCTTGGCGTCGTCGTCGAGGCAACCGCCGCGCGTGGAGCGCACCACCACGTGCAGCAGCCATGGCAGGTCGGCGTCTTTCGGTTTCGCCGCCACTCTTTGCAACACGTGGTCGCCGAGGTAGCCGGTGGCGGTTTTCAGGGCGCCCAGTTGTGCCAGTTCGGCCTTGCGACGGGCGGCATCTACCCCCGCCAGCTGCGGCATCGTCGGCGCCTGCTCCACCCACACCGATTGCCCCGACCAGCCATTTTCCTGGTATTCCTTCTCGCCGCTGGACGGCATCTTGCACCACATGTCGGCCCTGGTTTCCTCGACCGCGCGTGGCACGTACGGCACCGGCAGCGCCCAGGTATTGCGCATCGGGCTGAAACCATATTTGAGGGCGGTAAGCAGCAGCCAGTGGTGGCGCTCCGCGTTTGGCGTCAGTTCCCGGTAGCGCTTCATTACCGGCGCCAGTTCGGGCGCATTGGCCTCCACCAGTTGCGTCGCTTTCACCGCTGCCTGGTACTGGCCGGTCATGTCGAAGCGCATCAGCGCGATCAGGGCGATACGTCCGCGCTCCTCCGCCGGCAACTGGCGGTCCGCCGCCAATGTCAGCAGGTCGCTGGCCGCCAGTCCGGCATTGAGCCAGCGCTTGCCGTCGGCTGCCAGCCGTCCGCGTGCCACGGTGTAGGGATCTTGCACCGCTGCCGGTTCGCCGGTGTCGCTGTCCACCTTGTAGCCTCGGCTGCGCAGCAGGTAGAGGGCTGCGTCGGTGAGCGACGTGGCCACCGCAAAGCGCTCCTGCAGAAACAGGTTGCGCGCCGAGTCCGAGGCGGTGGACGACAGCAGTGCGCCGGTCAACTCTGCCTCGCCGAGCGCGCGGGCTTTGTCTGCTTGTCCGGCCAGGCGGTAATGACGCGCCAGCGCGTAGCGCACCGTCAGATACTCGGGCGCGGAGGGCGCCACTTGCAGGAGGGCCTGTTCCATCTCCGGCGCCAGTTTGCCGCTGATCATGGCAGAGGCGAACAGCCAGGCGCGCGCCTGGGCGGCATTGCCTGCTTTTGCGTAGTGCCGCCACCGTTCGTGCGCATGCGTGCGCGATGGCGCACAAGTCTCTGCCACCTTGGTGGCGTACTCGCTGTTGTCGTCCGGGTAGTAGGGTGCGCACTGCTGCACCGTCATCACCCAGTCGACCAGGGACGATGCCGGGGGTTGAGCCGGCCGTGCCGGCGTCGCCGCTGGCGTTTCGGCCAGGCGGTCGGCCAGCGCCAGCCAGTCGCCCAGGCGGTCGTCGAGGTACGGGTCATTGCGCGGGTCGTCGAGCAGCCTGCTCACGTCGGCGTAGCGCTCGACCGGCGTAAACCTGGCTTGCAGGATGCGGCCGATGGCGCGGCTGTCGCCGTGGCGCGCGGCCAGCGCCGGATTGGCAACGATGCGGCCCACGCGTGCCTCGACGTCGGCCAATACCTGTTGCTGGCGTGCCTGGCGCGCGGCCTTGTCCGCCGGGCTTTCTTTTGCCTGCGCCTCGCGCGCGCGCCAGCGTTCGTCGGGCGTGCCCGGCACGTACAGCGCGGCGCGGCCCTGCGAACGCAGTGCCAGGTAGTCGCCCCAGGCCCGCATTGGATGGCCTTCGGTCGCGCCTATCTTGTCGAACAGCGCCGTGCTGCGCGCGTAGTCTTCGCTGTAGAACGCGGCCGATCCCAGCTGGTATTCCTGCACCTGGCGCCAGAACAGCGGCTCGGCCGCTGCCAGCGGCGCCGGTTGGACCGACTTCCTGGTTTGCTGGTAGGCATTCTTGCGGTCGAGGGGATCGTCGCCGCAGGCCTTGAAGACTTCGCGCTGGGTGGCCACCCACGCCGCCAATCGCGCCGGCGTGGCGTCCGCGCGCGCGGACAGGTCGCCCAGCGTGCGCGTGGCGAATTGATAGCTGGCCACCGGACAGTTCAGGTAGCTGTTGACGAGCGGATCGGCATCGGGCGCCGGTTCCATTTCCCGCTTGAGGGCGCCGCGCACGGCGGCGCGCCAGGCCTTGTAGATGTCCCCCCCTTTCTGCTGATCCTGCCAGCCGCCGCTGCGGCGCTCTTCGACCAGGGCCAGGCCGCCGGCCGCATTGGGCGCCGCGCGCAGTCCCGGCGCGCCCAGCATGACGGCGCGCCACGCGGTAAACAGGTTGCTGCGCACATAGGAGGGCAGCACCACGCCCAGGTGGCCGGCCTGGTAGCGGCCCAGCGCGACGTCGGTGCGTGAACGGTTGACGAATTCGTCGGTCGGATCGTCGCCGCCGCCACTGGCAACGGCGTGGCCGCCAGTGAGCATCAGGAGTGTGGCGAGGGTGATCAGCGGGCGTTTCATGGCATGGTTCCTGGAACAGTCGGGGAAATAGGGGCGGTGGCCGAGGCGCTGCGTTTCCACGCGTAGCGGTCGAACCAGTAAGTCTTGCGGTAGCGGGCAATCACCTGCGGCGCGAACGGTTCCTGCGGCGCGAAACCGGCGCTGCCCTGCCGGCAACTGGCGTGCAGCAACTGCGGCGTGTGCTCGACGATGTGGCGCATCTGTGCATTGTCGCGGCCCATGCGGAAGAACATGGGCACCACTTCGTCGGCGGCCAGGCCGTCGAGCCAGGCGGGCGCGCGGCACCACCAGGCCAGCGCGGTCACACTCAGTCTGATTTGGGGCGGCAGTTCGGCGCGCACCCGCGCCACCAGCGCGCGGTAGAACGCGCGCTGTGACGGCTTGGCTTCCATATCGAGTTGCACCCAGCCCGAGGTGCTGGCCTGCGCTGCTTCCATCATGGCGCGCACGATCATGTCGGCGCGGGTGTCGATGGCAACCGGCGCATTGACGGTGCTGACCTCCACGTGCAGCACCGGCGTGACGCGGGTGGTCGAAGGCATGAGCGGCCAGTGCGCGCGCGGGCGGGTGCGGGCCGACGGGCCGGTGAGCAGGATGTGTCGTTGCAGCACCGCCGCCTCCGCGGTGGACCATGATGGCAGCACGGCGCTGTCCCACAGCCAGGCCACGGCGGGCGCCGATGCCGGCGCGGGTCCCAGCGCCGTAGCGCTGGTGCCTGGGCAGGCCAGCATCAGAATTGGGATCAGTGCAGCAATTCGGGGGAACAACGACATCGGACGGTTACGCACAAACTCGGTGCGCCATTCTACCGATGTTTATCAAATAAACAAAATGGCTTATTTGTCCTCAGGCGCCGGCCGCAAACAAAAACGCCCGGCGCAAAGGCCGGGCGTTTTATCGTTCTGCGGTGACGCGACAGAATTACTTGCTTGGGTAGACGATGTCGTCGCGGCGGTTCTGGGCGCGCGATTCGTCATCGGAACCGGTGGCTTTTGGCTTTTCCTTGCCGTAGCTGATGGCTTCCATCTGGGTGTCTTTCGCGCCTTGAACTTTCAGGGCGGTGACCAGTGCCTGGGCGCGCTTCTGGCCCAGGGCCAGGTTGTACTCGGCGCTGCCGCGGTCATCGGTGTTACCTTCGACCTTGACCGACACGTTCGGGTTGGAAGCCAGGAATTTACCGTGGTCGGCAACCAGGCCGTCGAACTCTGGCTTGACGGTGTACTTGTCGAAATCGAAGTAGACGCTACGGTTCTTGTAGATCGAGCTGTTCGGATCCAGGTAGGCGGCCAGTGGCGCTTGTACCGGTGCTGCGACTGGCGCTGGTGCCGGGGCCGGTGCTGGAGCAGCTTTGACTGGCTCAGGTACTGGCGCTGGTGCAGGTGCTGGAGTCGAGCAGGCGCTCAGCAGGGCTACGGTGCAGGCTGCCAGCAGGATGTTGGTATTTGCTTTCATCGATATACTCCCGATTCGAATTATGTTGTGGGGCACACTAAAGGGTGTGAGGCTGTCAAGCCAGCCGCGACCGATATTATATAAGGGTTTCTCTGGTTATAATTGGCGCGCTGCATTATTTTTTGATCCATGGCGCGAAGGGAGCCAAATCGGTCCCCCTTTCGACGTACCACGCGCGGCGCGCCATGTCGAACTGCGCGCCCAGCGCTTTCACCGCATCCTTCTCCTGGTAACTGGCTGTCAGGTAGTGACGGCCGGGAGCCGCAGCGGCAGCGGCTTGCTGCTCATGGTTGCGCGTAATCGCGGCGTCGGCGGCCGTATTGCACTGCGGCAAGCGCAGGCGGGCCAGGAACGCACTGCGGGCGCCGTTGTCGGTTGGCGACAACAAGGTCAGTTTCAATCGTGCGCGGGTGGCTGCCACGTAGAACAGGTTTTCCTCGTCGCGGCGCGGTTGCTGCGGATGCGGAAACTCGTCGGCCTGCAGATACGGCACGATCACGTGGTCGAATTCCTTGCCCTTGGCATCGGCCACGCGCTCGATGAGCACCGCCTTGGGCGCGCGCTTGCGGCGCACGAATGCTTCGCGCGCGTTCATCGCGGCCCAGAAGTCGGCCAATCCCAGCCCGGACGCCGATGCCCAGGCCAGCAAGCCGTCCACCGATTTGTTGACCACGCCGGCGTCGTAAGGCCGCACGAAGATGCGGCGCGCCGCCGCCACCAGTTGCACCCGCTCGCACAATTCGGTAAGGACCAGGGCGGCCGGTGTGGCCGGGTCCAGCGTGGACAGCCAGGCGATGGCGTCGATCACGGCGCGCTTGGTGGTCACGCTGGCGACGTCGCGCCAGCTGGGCTCGACGCCGTCGCGGTACTCGTCCTCGATCAAAAACAGTTCACCCAGCAGGTCGGGCGACTTGGCGATCTGGGTCTTGAAGTGGTCAATGCGGCGCGCGCTGAAGGCCATTTCGGAAAACGCCACCAGCGCATCGACCACCGCGCCGCGCACCTGCTCCGACTTGACGGCGCGAAAATCACGCAGGGCGATGGCCAGCATGCCGCGCAAGAACAGGATTTCGTCGCGCTGCAGATAGCCGGCCATGGCCGGGGTGCGGTAATCGATGTCGGCTTCGATCAGGGCGTTTTCGATGGCCACCGACTGGTGGCGGTCGCGGATCAGGATGGCGCAGCTGTCGAACGGATGACCATCTGCCTTCCAGCGTTGGACCGCTGCCACCACCTGGCGCGCGCAGTGGGCGGCGTCGTCGTAGTGGGGCTGGCTGATCTCGGTGCGCAGCGCCAGGCTCGATTCCACGGGCTTGTCCTTGAACGCGGCCATGGCGTAGGCCAGGTGCGGACCGTGGCGGTAGCTGTACGTGAGCGGCAGGCGCACCAGCTTGGGAAAACGCTGGTCGAACCGCTGGTTCAAAAAAGTGTCGCTGGCGCCCAGCCTGGCGTAGATTACCTGGTCCTTGTCGCCGGCGCCGACGAAATAGCATTGCGGGCGGTCGATCAGTGCTTCGAGGATGCGGAACGCCGCTTCGTTCAGGTCATGCAGTTCGTCGCACAGCACCAGCCGGTAGTCGGGGAACTGTTCGGCCAGGCGCGCGCCGCCGACCAGGTTACAGGCCAGGTCGTAGGTAGCGTCGAACGGGCCGCGCAGCAGGGCACCGGCGCCGCCATCGAGGCGCAGCGCCTCGTATTCGAGCGTGGTCAGATAGTCGGCCACCGGCACGCCCAGCTGCTCGGCAGCTTCCTCGACGTCCATGAATTCGACGTCGGCGTCGAGCGCCATGGTGGCCTTGAGCGTCAATTGCGTTTCCAGGAACTGGCTGACGGCGATGCTGTGGGTGTGCAGTTCCAGGCTGTCGAGGCGGCCGGCGTAGCGCTCGCCCACGCGGTCCATGGCGGCCAGCGCCAGTTGCTTCAGCTGGCGCGGCTCGGTGCAGGTGCGCAGGCCGTCGCCGTCGATGGTGTCGAGCTGGCGCGCGCTGAAGTCTTCGAACGTCAGCACGTCCACGCGGTCGGCCAGCGTGGCGGGCACGCCCACGTCCAGCAGGCGCTGGCGCATGACGTCGCGCGCTTCGGGCGTAAAGGTCAGGGCCAGGATCTGTTCGGGCGGCAGCTTGCGCGCCAGCGCTTCGCCGATGCGCAGCGCCAGCGTGGTGGTCTTGGCCGCGCCAGCGTTGGCGTCTACCAGGGTGACCTTGTTTTGCGACAGCTGGATGGCGCGCTGCTCCGGTGTGGGGATCAGGCCGCGCGGCGTGAAGCGGGGTTGGTTTTGCGGTTGTGGCAACTGGGTAGCGTTCATCCGCTACATTATAGCGACCGGCGCGGCCAAGCCCGGGGTGGCGCCGGTGATTGTGCTGAAGACCGGCTCCAGGCGCGCGGTGGCGCCCTCGATGAACTGGGCGCTGAACACGCGGTGGTCCGGCGTGGCGGCGGGATTATTGTTGTCGATGACGGCGCACAGCAGTTCGGCGGCGGCCTGCGCCATCCTCGGCATCGGCTGGCGCAGGGTGGTGAGGTTGTAGCTGAGCCAGTTGGATGGCTCGACCGCGTCGAAGCCAGCCACCGACAACTGGCGCGGCACGTCGATGCCCAGCTCGTGGCGCGCGCAATCGAGGCAACCGATGGCCATCACGTCGCTGCCGCAAATGATTGCATCGGGCACCGCGCCTATGGCGCTGATGATGGCGCGCAGGCCGGCCGCGCCGCTCGGGTAGTCGGACTGGCCCGGCACCACCACCGGCGGTGGCAGGCCCAGTTCGGCCAGCCGCTCGCAGGCGCCGCGCCGGCGCTCGTTGGCGACCGTGGAGTCCTCCAGGCCGGCAATGATGCCGAAGCGGCGGTGGCCGGCGGCGGCCAGGCGCGACACCAGCATGCGGCCGGCCTCGCGGTGGTCGCAGGTGACGGAGTGGACGGGGCGCTCGCGCACGGTGCGGTTGAACAGCACCAGCGGCATCTGGCGCCGCTCGAATTCGGCGATGTGCCCGGACGAGAGGTGGGCGGCGGCGATCACCCCGTCGACCTGGTACTGCCACACCTCGGACAATACGCGCTCGACGTCGGTTTCCCTGGGCAGCATGAACAGCAGCACGCGCTTGCCGCGCGCGCCCATTTGCTGGCTCAATTCACCGAGCAGTTCCGGGTAGTGCAGGTTGGCCTGGCTGGCGATCAGCACGGCCACGATATTCGAGCGCCGCGTGATCAGGCTGCGGGCGGCGGCGTTGGGAATATAGTCGAGCAGGGCTGCGGCCTTCATCACCCGGGCCAGCGTGGTCTCGGAGACGCTGGCGCCGGCCTGGAAGCAGCGCGACACCGCCGACTGCGACACGCCGGCCACCAGCGCCACGTCGTACGAGGTCACGCGGCGCGCCTCGCGGGCGATCACGGCTTTGTGGGCGAGGGCGGCAGCTTCCACGCACGGCTTTGGTTTGGTCATCGTCTCGTTGTTGAGGTGCGAGGCGCGCACCTGGCACGCCTGGCGACACCAGCGGTTGTATTGCCATGAGCATAATCAAGAAATTGCCCCTGGGCAATATGAATTGCGATTTAATGCGATTTCCATGTGGAAACTACCTACGTATTCCGACGCATACTGTCGCATCGATGCGATTTTTACGGCCAGCGGCGGCTGGCTGCGCATTTTCTGGTAGCATATCGCCCCTTTATCAGTTGAAGGGGCGACATGGCCAACGCATGCGGCGTCGATTTCGGAACGTCAAATTCCACGGTGGGCTGGGTACGTCCCGGCCACCCTGTAATGCTGGGCCTGGAAGACGGCAAAACCACCTTGCCGTCGGTCGTGTTCTTTAACGCCGACGAGGAAGAAGTCAAGTTCGGGCGCGCAGCGCTGGCCGACTACCTGGCCGGTTACGAGGGCCGCCTGATGCGCTCGCTCAAGAGCCTGCTCGGCACCAGCCTGATCGACGGCCAGACCGAGGTCGGTGGCCGCGCGCTGCCGTTCCGCATGTTGCTGGCGCAGTTTATCGGCGAGCTCAAGCACCGCGCCGAGCGCGCCGCCGGGCGCCAGTTCCATTCCGCCGTGTTCGGCCGCCCGGTGCACTTCATCGACGACAGCGCCGCCAACGATCAATTGGCCGAAGACACGCTGGCCGAGATTGCCCGCTCGGTCGGCTTTACCGACATCGCCTTCCAGTTCGAGCCGATCGCCGCCGCTTTCGATTACGAGTCGCAGATCGACCGCGAGGAACTGGTGCTGATCGCCGACATCGGCGGCGGTACCTCCGACTTTTCGCTGGTGCGCCTGTCACCGGACCGCGCCAAAAAAGCCGAACGGCGCGACGACATCCTGGCCAATGGCGGCGTCCACATCGGCGGCACCGATTTCGATAAATACCTGAGCCTGGCGGCGGTGATGCCGCTGCTGGGCTTTGGCAGCAAGCTGCGCAACGGCAGCGAAGTGCCATCGAGCTATTTTTTCAACCTGGCCACCTGGCATACCATCAACCAGGCCTACACCAAGAAGATGTGGACCCAACTGGCCGACCTGCTGCGCGATTCGGCCGAGCAGGAAAAGCTGGGCCGCCTGCAGCGGCTGATCGACGACCGCGCCGGCCACTGGCTGGCGATGAAGTCGGAAGAAGGCAAGATCGCGCTGTCCGGCGCCGAGCAGCACCTGCTGGAACTCGACCGCCTGAGCCCGCCGGTCACGCTGGAACTCGACCGCAGCCGTTTTGACGATTCCATCAGCCACCTGGTCGGTTCGGTGGAAACCACCGTGCTCAACCTGCTGCGCGACGCCGGCGTCACGCCCGACCAGGTCGATACCGTGTTCTTTACCGGTGGTTCGAGCGGTGTGCGCATGTTGCGCGAGCGGATTGCGGCGCTGGTGCCGGCCGCGCGCAAGGTCGAGGGCGACCTGTTCGGCAGCATCGGCGCCGGCCTGGCGCTCGACGCGGTGCGCAAGTTCGGCGGCGCCCATGCTTGATCAACCGATCGTCATGCTCGACTTCGAGACCACCGGCCTCTCGCCGGTGATGGGCGATCGCATTACCGAGGTAGCCGCGCTGCGCATCGTCGGCGGCGAGGTGGTCGAGCGTTACGTCTCGCTGGTCAACTGCAATGTGCGCATTCCGTCGTTCATCACCGGCCTGACCGGCATTACCCAGGCCATGGTGGACAGTGCGCCGCCGGTGCGCCAGGTGCTGCCGGAGCTGCTCGAGTTTATCGGCAGCGACGCGCTGTCGGCCCATAACGCCAGCTTCGACGAGAAATTCCTGCTGGCCGAGGCCGCGCGCCTGGACCTGCAGGCGCGCCACCAGTCGCTGGTGTGCTCGCTAAAACTGTCGCGCCGGGTGTTTCCGCAACTGCCCAGCTACAAGCTGGGGCAACTGTCGGGCCAGCTCGGGATACGCTTCAGGAGCGCAGCCCACCGGGCCGAGTCCGATGCCGAGGTGGCGGCGCAGGTGCTGATCCATATCGGCAAGCATATTGGCGCCACTTACGGCATCGCCGCAGTCGACCCGGCGCTGCTGGTGTCGGTCAACAAGCTGGCGGCGGCCAAGGTGCACCAGTTCCTGCTGAAACACCCGCGCTAGACGCGTCTTAGCGCCAACCGTCCCGGACGCGTTTGACTCCGCGCAAACGCCGGACTCGGGCGGGTTTTACACTTTAGTCAATTAAGTTGCCAAACTGACTAGAGGTGTGCCATGAACAACCAGCGCTCGGCCAGGGATGGCTACGACAGTTACCTGTGGTATCGGTCCGCCGCCGAGCGTGGCAATCCCTACGCCCAGTTCAATCTTGGCCTGCTCTACAAGCATGGTCGCGGCGTGGCGCGCGACGACCGCCAGGCCGCGCACTGGATCCACAAGGCTGCCCAGCAAGGGCTGGCCTTCGCCCAGAACCATCTCGGGGTGCTGTACTACAACGGCCGCGGTGTGCCGCCCAGCGACCGCGCGGCGGTCAGGTGGTTTCGCAGCGCGGCCGGCCAGGGCGAGGCCGCGGCCCAGCAAAACCTGGCGCTGATGTACAAGCAGGGACGCGGCGTGCCGCGCAACGACGAAACTGCGCTGTCGTGGTGCTTCCTGGCGTCCGAACAGGGCGTGGCCAGCGCCCAGGCCTTCCTCGGTCTGGCCTATGCGCGCGGCGTCGGCGTGCGCCGCAACGACGCGCTGGCGCTGGCCTGGTTGCGCAAGGCGGCGCTGCAAAACCATGCCGGCGCCCAGCGCAATCTCGGCTTGATGTACAAGCGGGGCCAGGGCGTGGCGCGCTGCGACCACTTGGCGCTGGCCTGGCTGCGCCAGGCCGCCGCGCACAACGATGCGGTGGCGCAGCGCCTGGTGGGGGTGGCCTACGCCGAAGGCCAGGGCGTGGCGGCCGACCCGCAGCGCGCCTTTGCCTGGCTGCTGCGCGCCGCCGAACAGGAAGACGCCGACGCCCAGTTCAACCTCGGCATCCTGCTGGCCAATGGCCGCGTTGGCAAGGGGGGCGGCCCCGCTGGCGGCGTCATGCGCGACGACGAACTGGCGTTTTCCTGGTACTGCCGCGCCGCGCAGTCGGGCCACGTGCTGGCCCAGTACAACCTGGCCGGGATGTACGCGCGCGGCCGTGGCGCGCCGCGCGACGATGTGCGCGCACTGGGCTGGTACCGGCGGGCGGCGGAGCAGGGCGCGGCCAGCGCCCAGTTCAACGTGGCGGTGATGTACGCCAACGGCCAGGGCACGGCGCGCGACGCCGCGCAGGCCGTGCTCTGGTACCGCCGCGCCGCCGTCCAGGGCGACGCCAGCGCCCAGAACAACCTGGGCGTGATGTACGCCAACGGCTACGGCGTTCCCGCCGACGACCGCCGCGCTGCCCAATGGTACGCCCGCGCTGCCCGCCAGGGCCACGCGCTGGCGCAGATCAACCTGGGCGCCATGTATGGCGGGGGCCGAGGCGTGCAGCGCGACCCGGCGCGCGCTTTCATGTGGATGTGCCTGGCCGCCGAAAAAGGCGAAGCGGCGGCGATTGCCAATTGCGCCGTCCTGGCTCCGGCCATGAGCGCGCCGGCCATGGCGCGGGCCCAGGAACTGCTGCTGCGCTGGCGGTTGCGGGTTCAGAATGGCCGCGCGCTGCTATCGACCTGAAAGCATCTGTGACAGCGCGAACCAATTTGCGACACAATTGACGTCCGCCGTCGCAAATTCGCGCCCATCACATTAACTATTGCCATGATGCATCGTCCAGGCGCTACAATGGGTGATCGACGAGTTCAATTCCGCCACCTCACACCCCGGGTAAGCCATGCGACGTTTTATGAGCCGCGCTGTGATCGCCAGCGCCCTGACAGGTTGTTGCATTGTCGCCGGCGCCACCGGCATAGCGGTGCAGGTGCAGGACGCTGCCGGCAAGCCCTTGCCCGACACCGTGGTGTACCTCGAGCCGGAAGGCGGCTTTAGTGGCGGCAAGGCACCCACCGGCGCCGAAATCGAGCAAAAAGGCCTGAAGTTCCTGCCCCTGGTCACCGTGATCCAGACCGGCGCCAGGATCAATTTCCCCAACAACGACAAGGTGCGCCACCACATCTATTCGTTCTCGCCCGCGCACAAATTCGACCAGAAGCTGTATTCGGGCCAGGCCGCCACGCCACAGGTATTCGACAAGGCCGGCACCGTGGTCCTGGGCTGCAATATCCACGACAAGATGCTGGCGTATATCAAAATCGTCGAGACGCCGTATTTCGGCAAGACCGACGGCGCCGGCGCGGTGCGCATCGAACTGCCGGCCGGCGGCAAGTACACGGTGCGCGCCTGGCACTACAACACCGTGGGCGGCGCCACGCCCGAGCAGACGCTGCTGGTGAAGGCCGGCGACACGGTCGCCACCGCCATCTTCAAGCTGCCCATGAAGCCGCCGGCGCCTGCCGACGGCGCGGCGTCGCTGTAGAGATTACGGCATGCGTATCGTATTTCGCAGCCTTGAAAGCCGCATCGTCACCTTGTTCCTGGTGCTGATCGTGGCGGTCCAGGTGATCGGTTTGCTGGTCATCCAGCGCGGCATCGACAACAACGCGCGCCAGGCCATCGCCGGCGAATTGCACAACGGGGCCAAGGTGTTCGGCCGTCTGCTCGAGCAAAATGCCCAGAACCTGCGCTTCGGCGCGCGGCTGCTGGCGCGCGACACGGCGTTTTTGGCTGCCATCGGCAACAACGAGGAGGGCGACCGCGCCACCATCGAATCGGCGTTGGCCAACAGCGGGCGCCGCATCAAGGCGACGATGACCATGCTGGTCAACAGCGAACGCCAGATTAGCGTGTCCACCAATGCCGCGCAGGCGCTGCTGCTGGCAAAAATCGTTGACGGCATGCTCGACGCGGCCGAGGCGGCCGACGGCGCCAACGGCATCGCCATCGTCGAGCGCCGGCCGTACCAGGTGGTCGTGATGCCGGTCAAGGCGCCGATCACCATCGGCTGGATCGTCATGACCTTTCCGATCGACCGCCAGTTGGCCACGGAAATGCGCGAAGTGACCTCCTTGCACGCCACCATCGCCACGCGCGACCAGGCGGGCCACTGGCTGCCGGCCGGCTCCACCTTCGTCGGCCCGTCGGCGCAAGCGGTGGTGCAGCAATTGCAGGCGCTGCCCAAGCCTGCCAGCGGCGACGCCGCGACGTTTGACCTCGAGGTGGAAGAGAGCCGCTACAGCGCGCGCCTGCTGCGCATCGGCGAGGATAACGGCCAGGTCGCCGGCGTGGTGCTGGCCCGCTCGATCGACGAAGCCACCGCCGAATACCGCAAGCTCGAACGCTGGCTGATCCTGCTCACGCTGGGCGGCATCGTCATTTCCACCATCGTCATCGTGATCACCGCCAAGCGCATCGCCCAGCCGATCAGCGAACTGGCCGCCACCGCCCGTCGCCTGGAGCAGGGCGACTACAAGGGCGACATCGACACCAGCCGGTCCGATGAAATCGGCGCCCTGGCTGGCGCGTTCGACTCGATGCGCGAATCGATCGCCAAGCGCGAACAGGAAATCCGCAGGCTGGCGTACTGGGACACGCTGACCAACCTGCCCAACCGCGCGCAATTCCTGCTGCTGCTTAACGACGCGCTGCTCAACGCGGAAGGCCGCGAGGAGGCCGTGTTCGTGCTGATGATGGACCTCGACCGCTTCAAGCACGTCAACGACGTGATGGGCCACAGCTTTGGCGATGCGCTGCTGCGCCAGGTCGCGGGCCGCTTGCAGCTGTTGCTGGTCAACCGGCTGCAGTCGTCGGCCCAGGTGGCGCGCCTGGGGGGCGACGAATTTGCGGTGCTGCTGCCCGCATCCGACCTCGAAGCGGCGCAGCGCATGGCCGGCGAAATCCTGCAAACGCTGGAAGCGCCGCTGTCGCTCGACGACCAGACCGTGGACATCGGCGCGGGCCTCGGTATTGCCGGCTATCCCACCCATGGCGACGATGGCGAACAGCTGCTCAGCATGGCCGAAGTGGCGATGTACGCGGCCAAGACCCGCAACGACGGCGCCGTGGTGTACGACGCAGCCATGGACAAGTCCAGCGACAAGAGCCTGTCGCTGCTGACGGAACTGCGTAACGCCATCGAGCGCAACGAGTTCCGCCTGTTCGTGCAGCCCAAGATCATGCTCGATACCGGCCAGGTAGTGGGCATGGAGTCGCTGGTGCGCTGGGTGCACCCGGAGCGCGGCAACGTGTTCCCGGACGAGTTCATTCCGTTCGCCGAGCAGACCGGATTTATCCGCCTGCTCACGCGGTGGGTGATGGAAAAATCGGCGGAGCTGTGCCAGCAGCTGGCGGCGCAGGGCCACCATTTGAAAGTGTCGGTCAACCTGTCCACCCGCGATCTGCTCGACCAGGATTTGCCGGTGAAGTTTGCCGACTTGCTGGCGCGCTACCGGCTGTCGCCCGGTTCGTTCTGCCTGGAGATCACCGAGAGCGCCATCATGGACGACCCGGTGCGGGCCCAGACCACGCTCGAGCGCCTGTCGAACATGGGCGTGGACCTGTCGATCGACGACTTCGGCACCGGCTACTCGTCGCTGGCTTACCTGAAGCGCCTGCCGGTCAACGAACTGAAGATCGACAAGTCGTTCGTGCTGAACATGGAAAACGACGAAGGCGACACCAAGATCGTGCGCTCGACCATCGACCTCGGTCACAACATGGGCTTGCGCGTGGTGGCCGAGGGCATCGAGAGCGAGGCCGTGTGGCGCCTGCTGGCCGAACTCGGCTGCGACCAGGGCCAGGGATACTTCATGAGCCGGCCAATTCCCGGTGACCAGCTGGTGGCGTGGCTGGAGAAGTGGCGCGCGCCGATTGCAGTGGCCGCGCAGCCGGCGGTAACCGCTGGTCACCCTACCGAATAAAAGTTTCTTTACCGGCATGCCTGGCGTGTCATATTTGTCACACTTCAGGCTATGATCTGGTTGCCGAACACATCCGTTCTGTTCATACACCAAGGATCGCAATGCCACGACGACTGACTCTCTTCGCTTCCCTGATCTTGACGCAAGCTGCCGCCATGGCGCAAACCTGCAACGGCAACTGGCCGGCCATCGACTATCCCGTCACCCGCACCGTGGACCAGCAGGACAACTACCACGGCGCCACCGTGGCCGATCCGTACCGCTGGCTCGAAGACGCCAACAGCGCCGACTCCGCCGCCTGGGTGCAACAGCAGAACCAGCTCACGCAAGGCTACCTGGCGCAGATTCCGGGCCGCGACGCCATCAAGGCGCGGCTGACCAAGTTGTGGAACTACGAGCGTTTCAGCGTACCGTTCAAGGAAGGTGGCCGCTACTTCTACAGCCGTAACGACGGCCTGCAAAACCAGGCGGTGCTCTACACCATGAAGTCGCTGGCAGACATGCCGCGCCTGCTGCTCGACCCGAACACCCTGGCTGCCGACGGCACGGTGGCGCTGGCCGGCCTGGCGGTGAGCCCCAACGGCAAATACCTGGCCTACAGCACCGCCGCCTCGGGCTCGGACTGGAACGAGATCCGCGTGCGCGATATCGACACCGGCAAGGATGTCGCCGACCAGATCAAGTGGGTCAAGTTCTCCAATACGGCCTGGCTGCACGACGGTTCCGGCTTCTTCTACAGCCGCTACGACGAGCCGACCGAAGCGGGCAAGCTGGCTGCCGTCAACTACTTCCAGAAGCTGTACTTCCACAAGATCGGCACGCCGCAAAGCGCGGACACGCTGGTGTACGACCGCCCGGACAACAAGGACTGGGGCTTCTCGGCCCAGGTGACCGAGGATGGCCGGTTCCTGGTGATCACCGCCTCGCAGGGTACCGAGAACAAGAACCGCGTGTTCTACAAGGATTTGACGCAGAAGGACGGCAAGGTGGTGGGCCTGCTCGAAGACTTCGACGCCGCCTATAACTTCGTGGGCAACGACGGCAACGTGTTCTACTTCCACACCGAGCGCAACGCGCCGCGCGGGCGCATCGTCGCCATCGACGTGAGGAAACCGGCGGTGCTGAGCTGGAAGCAGGTCGTGCCGGAAAGCGGCAGCACGCTGGTTTCCGCTTCGCTGGTCAACAACCAGCTGCTGGTCGATTACCTGAGCGACGCCCACAGCCTGGTCAAGGTATTCGACCTGCGCGGCAAGCCGCTGCACGACGTCAAGCTGCCGGGCCTGGGCACGGCGTCCGGTTTCTCGGGCAAGCGCGTCGATACCGAGACTTTTTACGCGTACACCAGCTTCACCACGCCGTCGACCATCTATCGCCACGACCTCAAGACCAACAAGAGCAGCGTGTATCGGCAGCCCAAGGTGGACTTCGACCCGGCAGCGTATGAAACGCGCCAGGAATTCTTTACCAGCCGCGATGGCACGCGGGTGCCGATGTTCATCGTCGCCAAGAAGGGCATCAAGTACGACGGCAGCAACCCGACCTATTTGTACGGCTATGGCGGCTTCAACGTCTCGCTCACGCCGACCTTCTCGGTGGCCAACCTGGCCTGGCTGGAAATGGGCGGCGTGTACGTGATGGCCAACCTGCGCGGCGGCGGCGAGTACGGCGAATCGTGGCACGAGGCGGGCACCAAGCTGAAAAAGCAGAACGTGTTCGACGACTTCATCGGTGCGGCCGAGTGGCTGGTGTCGCACAAGGTGACGTCGCCTGCCAAGCTGGCAATCGGCGGCGGCAGCAACGGCGGCCTGCTGGTGGGCGCGGCGATGACCCAGCGCCCGGACCTGTTTGCGGCGGCGATTCCGCAGGTGGGCGTGCTGGACATGCTGCGCTTCCATAAATTCACCATCGGCTGGGCGTGGACGTCGGACTACGGCTCGTCCGACAATGCCGACGAATTCAAGGCGCTGGTCAAGTACTCGCCGCTGCACAACCTCAAAAAAGGCGCGTGCTACCCGGCGACCATGATCACGACCGCCGACCACGACGACCGCGTGGTGCCGGCGCACAGCTTCAAGTTCGCAGCAGCCGCCCAGGCCGCGCAGGCAGGCCAGAAGGGCGCCGCGCCGATTTTGATCCGTATCGACAGCAAGGCCGGTCACGGCGCCGGCAAACCGACGACGAAACAGATCGAAGAAGTGGCCGACCGCTGGGGCTTCCTCACGCGCGCCCTGCACATGGATGCGAAATAAGGTTCGATAGCGAACATAAGAAATGGCGTGATGGAATTACTATTGGTTATAGACTTCACCACTCCATCACGCCATGACTACATCGCAGACGACCAATAGCACAGCGACCGCGCGGCCCAAGCGCCAGCCGACTACACGGATCTCGACCGGCATCAATGGCCTCGACGACATCCTGTGCGGCGGCTTGACCGCCCAGCGCGTGTACCTGGTGGAGGGCTCGCCTGGTACCGGCAAGACCACCCTGGGCCTGCAGTTTCTGCTCGAAGGCGTCAGGCTCGGCGAGACCGGCTTGTACATCACCTTGTCGGAAACCGCCGATGAACTGGAGGCGGTGGCCGAGAGCCACGGTTGGGACATGCAAGGCATCGACGTGTTCGAGCTGGCCAATGACACCTCGCTCGATCCCGAGGCGCAGCAGTCGGTGTTTCATCCGTCCGAAGTGGAACTGGGCGAAACCACGCGCAGCGTGATGGAGCGCGTCAATACGCTCAAGCCCTTGCGGGTGGTGTTCGACAGCCTGTCCGAGATGCGCCTGCTGGCGCAAAACCCGTTGCGCTACCGGCGCCAGATCCTCGCCCTCAAACAGTTCTTTTCGCAGCGCGACTGCACCGTGCTACTGCTCGACGATAAATCGAATACGCCCGACCAGCAGTTGCACAGCATCGCCCATGGCGTGATCAGCCTCGAGCAGATCGCCCAGGAATTCGGCAAGGAACGCCGCCGCGTGAATGTGATCAAGATGCGCGGCACCAAGTTCCGTGGCGGTTACCACGACTACATCCTCGAGACCGGCGGCCTGAAGATCTTCCCGCGCCTGGTGGCGGCCGAGCATCACCGGCCCTATAGTGCCCATGTCAGCTCCACCGGTTCCGAGGGCTTCGATGCGCTGCTGGGCGGCGGCCTGGCCTCCGGCACCAACACCCTGATCGTGGGGCCATCCGGCATCGGCAAGACCACCATGTCGGTGCGCTGCCTGCTGTCGGCGCTCGAGCGCGGCGAGAAGGCCTCGTTCTACCTGTTCGACGAAGGCCTGGGCACGTTCTTCGCGCGCTCGGCCGCGCTGGGGATGGAACTGCGCGGCTACGCCGACAGCGGCCAACTTAAAATGCACCACATCGATCCGGCCGAGCTGGCGCCGGGCGAATTCGCCCAGATGCTGCGCGACGCGGTGGAGGGCGCCAACGTCAAGTTCATCGTCATCGACAGCCTGAACGCCTACCTGCAGGCGATGCCTGGCGAGCATTTCCTCACTTTGCAGATGCACGAGCTGCTGTCGTACCTGAACCAGCAGGGTGTGACCACGGTGCTGGTGCTGGGCCAGCACGGCGTGATCGGCGAAGTGCGTACCGACGTCGATCTGAGCTACATGAGCGACACCACGGTGCTGGTGCGCTTCTTCGAATCGAACGGCCGGCTGCGCCGCGCGCTCACCGTGATCAAGAGCCGCACCGCCGACCATGCACTGACCATCCACGAGCTGGTGCTGGGCAGCGGTGGCATGGCCATCGGCCCGGCGCTCGAAGGTTTCGAGGGCGTGCTCACCGGCCTGCCCACCTATCGCGGCGCCACGCCGATGATGGCGACCGATGCCGGTGTCGGTGCCGATACCCATGTCAATACCGATGTCCGCCGCTGACCACACCATCGAACAGCGCATCCTGATCCTGGCGCCGTATGGCCGCGACGCCGAGGTGATCCACCAGGTATTGCTGCGCGACGGCTTCAGCGGCGGCGCGGTGGCCAACGTGGAGGCGCTGGTGACCGGCCTGCAGCAGGGGGCCGGCGCCTGCGTGATCGCCGAGGAGGCGCTGCGCGACTCCAGTGTGAAGCAATTGCTGGCATGGCTGGGCACCCAGGAACCGTGGTCCGATTTCCCGTTCGTGGTGCTCGTTGCCAGGGGTGGTGGCCATACCCAGGCGGCGCGCAGCACCTTCGACCAGCTGGGCAACATCATCCTGCTCGAGCGCCCGCTCAATGCCGAAACCCTGCGCAGTGCCGCCGCCTCGGGCCTGCGCGCGCGGCGGCGCCAGTACGAGGCGCGCCGCATCCTGGCCGAGCGCACGCTGGCCTCGGACAGCCTGCGCGACAGCCGCGCCGAACTGCTGCAACTGAACGAAACGCTGGAATCGCGCATCGAGGAACGTACGCGCGCGCTGGCCCAGGCCAATGACCGGCTAATGAATGAAGTGATCGAGCGCGAACGGGTGCAGCTGGCCATGGTGCAGCTGCAGAAGATGGAAGCGGTAGGGCGCCTGACCGGCGGCATCGCCCACGACTTCAACAACCTGCTCAACGTGATCCAGGGCAGCATGGACCTGATCCTGCTGCTCTCGCAGGACGCCAACGCCCGCAGCAAGGCCGAGGTGGCGCGCCGCGCTTGCGAGCGTGGCGCCAAGCTCACCAGCCAGCTGCTGGCATTCTCGCGCAACCAGCGCCTGAACCTGCGCGCCACGCCGGTGCGCGCCATGTTCGACGGCGTGCGCGAGCTGATGGCCACCTCGCTGGGCAGCGGGGTCAAGTTGGAGTTCGACGTGGCTGACGACGTCGGCCTGGTCATGGCCGACACCAACCAGATGGAGATGGCCCTGCTCAACCTGGCCATCAACGCGCGCGACGTGATGCCCGACGGCGGCAAGCTGTCGGTGAGCGCCAGCCCAGCCAGTCCGCCGGAGGGGTTGCTGCCGCCCGGGCGTTATTGCCGCATCGCTGTGACCGACAATGGTCCCGGCATCGACCCTGCCATCGTCGGCAAGGTGTTCGAACCATTCTTCACGACCAAGAGCGTGGGCAAGGGCACCGGCCTCGGATTGAGCCAGGTGTATGGCATGGCCCAGCAATCGGGCGGCACCGCGCGTATCGTCGGTGCCGAGGGCGGCGGCACCACCATCGAGATCTGGCTGCAACTGGCGCAGCAGGCCGAGGCGGAAGCGAGTGCACCGGTGGCGATCGCACCCAAGCCGGCCGGCGATGGTGTACGCATCCTGGTCGTGGAAGACGACAAGTCGGTGCGCCAGTCAATGGTGGAACTGCTCGAGACGCTGGGTTACCAGGTCAGCCAGGCCGACGACGGCGAAGCGGGCCTGCGCGAACTGCGCCGCGCCAAGCCGCACCTGATGATCACCGACTACCTGATGCCGGGCATGACCGGCGCCCAGCTGGTAGCCGCCGCCAACGTCGAATTCCCCGGCCTGCCGATGATCATCGCCACCGGTTACGCCGACATGGAAGCGATCGACGCCGTCATCGGCGACAACACGGTGCTGCGCAAACCGTTCCACCTGGGACAGCTGGCAGCAACGGTGGACCACGCGCTGCGGCGCTGAGTGTCGTCGGGGCAGCGAGATTGTTTTGCAGGCCCCGGTCTAGCGGTGGATCACCACCATCAACGCCTTCGCCTCGGTCTTGCCCACGTTGCGGATCACGTGCTGCAAATCGGCTGCATAGCGCGCGGTGGCGCCCAGTTTGACTTTCTTCTTGTCGGCGCCCACCACCACTTCCACCGCGCCATGCAGCAGCGTCAAGTGTTCCTGGGCGCCCGGGTCGTGGCCTTGCGAGGCCAGTTCGCCGCCCGGGGCCAGCGTCAGTTCGTACCATTCGTACTTGCCGGCCAGTTCCATCGGACCCAGGATGCGCAGCACGTAGCCGGCGTGGGTGCCGGGCAGGGTGGGGGTTTCGTGCGCTTCCAGAACGCGGATGGCGGCGGTTTCCTTTTCTGCTGTCGCCAGCAGGTCGCCGATCGGCACGCCGAGCGCGTTGGCCAGGCGCCAGGTGATGGCAATCGTCGGGTTGGCCTTTTCGCGCTCGATCTGCGAGAGCATCGACTTGGAGACGCCGGCAATGCGCGACAGGTCCTCGAGCGTGAGGCCGCGCGCCAGGCGCAGGCGTTGCAGGGCGGCGCCGACTTCGGGCGGGGCGTTCGTCGAAACGGGTATTTGCATTGTTTTATTCGGCGGATGGGCTAAATTGCAGGTAAATCTGTCGGACCCTGCGGATATTTCCGCATGGTCCCGGCTTGCGCGGTTCAATTGTTCTCTGTAATATCCACTATATTGAATTCTAGTTCGACATAGCGGATTTCTGCTCAGGCAGTGAAAACGTGTCGCGATCGTACCACATTCGTATCAAATCCGAACTACACCCTACATTACCGACAAGGGATCACCATGACCATAGCCGCCAAAAACACCTTCTTCACCGGCCTGCAGCACACCCTCGACCAGTTGCGCAGCGATGGCCTGTTCAAGCCGGAGCGGGTGCTCGCTTCGCGCCAAGGCGCCGAAGTGGTGGGCGATGACGGCCGCACCCTGATCAATATGTGCGCCAACAATTACCTGGGCCTCTCGGGCGAAGAATGGGTGGCACAGGCCTCGATCGACGCTACTGAAAAATACGGCTACGGCCTGTCGTCGGTGCGCTTCATCTGCGGCACCCAGACCGTGCACAAGCAGCTGGAACAGGCGATCTCGACATTCCTCGGTACTGAAGACACGATCTTGTACGCGGCAGCCTTCGACGCCAACGGCGGCGTATTCGAGCCGCTGTTCGACGAGAACGACGCCATCATTTCCGACGCCCTGAATCACGCCTCGATCATCGACGGCATCCGCCTGTGCAAGGCGGCGCGCTTCCGCTACGCCCACAACGACATGGCCGACCTTGAAAAGCAGTTGCAGGCAGCCGCCGGCAAGCGCCATAAAGTCATCGTCACCGACGGTGTATTCTCGATGGACGGCACCATCGCCCAGCTGGACAAGATCTGCGACCTGGCCGACCAGTACGGCGCGCTGGTGATGATTGACGAGTGCCACGCCTCCGGCTTCATGGGCGCCACCGGCCGCGGCACGCATGAACACCACAATGTGATGGGCCGTATCGACATCATCACCGGCACCCTCGGCAAGGCCCTGGGCGGCGCCATGGGCGGCTTTACGTCCGCGCGCAAGGAAGTGATCGACATGCTGCGCCAGAAATCGCGTCCTTACCTGTTCTCCAACACGCTGGCGCCTTCGATTGCCGGCGCCTCGCTGGCCGTGCTCGAGCGCCTGTCGCAATCGACCGAACTGCGCGACCGCCTGCACCTCAATACCGCCTACTTCCGCAAGGAGATCGAGCGCATCGGCTTTACCATCAAGCCGGGCACGCACCCGGTGGTGCCGGTGATGCTGTTCGACGCGCCGGTGGCGCAAAAGTTCGCGGCGCGCATGTACGAGCTGGGCGTGCTGCTGTCGGGCTTCTTCTACCCGGTCGTGCCGATGGGCCAGGCGCGCGTGCGCGTGCAGCTGTCGGCTGCCCATACCCGGGAGCAGCTCGACACCGTGCTCAAGGCCTTCGAGCAGGCCGGCAATGAACTGGGCCTGCTGGCCAGGTAACCACTGGCCGCTCAACCGCCAGACCGCCAAACAATACCATGCACATCGTCAGGAACCACATGAACACCACTACCCCAAGCGCCGAACGTATTCTCGTCATCGGCGCCAACGGCCAGATCGGCAGCGAACTGGTGGAGGCGCTGGCCGCCAGCCACGGCGCCGACAACGTCTTCGCCGCCGACATCAGCCCCACCAACCTGTACAACGCAGCGCGCTACCTGACGCTCAATGTGCTCGACAAGGAAGCGCTGGCGGCGCTGGTGACCGACGAAGGCATCACCCAGGTGTACCAGCTGGCAGCCATGCTCTCGGCCACCGGCGAAGCGGCGCCGCTCAAAGCCTGGACCCTGAACATGGACGGCCTGCTCAATATCCTGGAAGTGGCGCGTGAGCGCGGCGCCATCGGCAAGCCGTTGAAAGTGTTCTGGCCGTCGTCGATCGCCGCCTTCGGTCCCAATACGCCAGCAGCGAACACGCCGCAAACCACGGTGATGGACCCGACCACCATCTACGGCATCAGCAAGCTGGCCGGCGAGCGCCTGTGCGAGTACTACTTCCTCAAGTACGGCGTGGACGTGCGCAGCATCCGCTACCCCGGCATCATCAGCTTCAAATCGCCTCCGGGCGGCGGCACCACCGATTACGCGATTGCGATCTTCCATTCGGCGCTGCGCGGCGAGCGTTACGAATGCTTCCTCGGCCCGCACACCACGCTGCCGATGATCTACATGCCCGACGCCATCCGCGCCACCATCGAACTGATGGACGCGCCAGCGGAGCAGGTGAAAGTGCGCTCGTCGTACAACGTGGCCGGCGTGTCGTTCAACCCCGAGCAACTGGCGGCCGCCATCACCCGCGCGCTGCCCGACTTCAAGATCGGCTATGCCCCCGACAGCCGCCAGGCGATTGCCGACTCATGGCCGCAAAGCCTCGACGACGCGGTGGCCACCGCCGACTGGGGCTGGCAGGCGCGCATCGGCATCGACGCCATGGTGGCCGACATGCTGGCCAACGTCGACGTCAAGCTCGGTCGCGCGGCGTAATTCATCATCATATAAAACGACAACGAGAGACACTGATGGATATGAGCGTATTCGATCTGTTCAAGATCGGCATAGGACCGTCGAGTTCCCACACCGTGGGACCGATGGTGGCGGCGCGCCGTTTTTTGCTGGACTGCGCGCCGCTCGACGATGCGGCCGGCGTGACCGCCGAGCTGTATGGCTCGCTGGCGCTGACCGGCGTGGGCCACGCCACCGACAAGGCGGTGATCCTGGGCCTGATGGGCGAAACCCCGCAGGACGTGGTGCCCACCGAGGTGGACGCGCAATTGGCTGCCGCCGAAGCGGCAGGCCAGCTGGCGCTGCTGGGCGGCCACACGGTGCCGTTCAAGCGCGGCGTCAACCTGATTTTTCACATGGCCGAATCGCTGGCCGAACACCCGAACGGCATGCGCTTCACGCTCACCCGTAACGACGGCTCGACGACCAGCAAGGTGTATTACTCGGTCGGGGGCGGCTTTATCCGCGAAGAGGGCGAGGCGCAGCAGGCCGCGCCCGATACCACGCGCCCGGCGCTGCCATACCCGTTCGATACCATGGACCAGCTGCTGGCGCACGGCCAGTCCAGCGGCTTGAGCATCCCGCAGATGTTGCGCGCCAACGAGTGCGCGCGGCTCGGCAACGAGGAGCTCAACGCCGGCATCGACCGCATCTGGCACGTGATGCGCGACTGTATCAATCACGGCCTGGAAACGCCCGGCATCCTGCCCGGCGGCCTGCAGGTCAAGCGCCGCGCGGCGCGCCTGTGGCAGCAGGCGCAGTCGAACGTGGCGCCGGCCAACCACCTGCCGCACGACGCGCTGCACCAGGTCAGCCTGTACGCGATGGCGGTCAACGAGGAAAACGCCGCCGGCGGACGCGTGGTCACGGCGCCGACCAACGGCGCGGCCGGCATCATCCCGGCAGTGCTGCGCTACTACGCGGAAGACTGCAAGCCGAGCGACCCGGTCACCGGCATCCGCGACTTCATGCTGACCGCCGCAGCGATCGGCATGCTCTGCAAGCGCAATGCGTCGATCTCGGGCGCCGAGGTAGGGTGCCAGGGCGAGGTGGGCGTGGCGTGCGCGATGGCCGCTGCCGGCCTGGTGGCGGCCCTGGGCGGCACCAATCTGCAGATCGAGAACGCCGCCGAAATCGGCATCGAGCACCACCTGGGCATGACGTGCGATCCGATCGGCGGCCTGGTGCAGATTCCGTGCATCGAGCGTAATGGCATGGGCGCGGTCAAGGCGATCACGGCGGCGTCGCTGGCGTTGAAGGGCGACGGCACCCACTTTGTCAGTCTCGACGAGGTGATCGAGACCATGCGCCAGACCGGTGCCGATATGCAGGCCAAGTACAAGGAAACGTCATTGGGCGGGTTGGCGATCCACGTCATTACTGTCAACCATGCTGCTTGTTGACCGAATTTGATGAGGGTATATGGATCCCCGCCTGCGCGGCGGTCCGCCGATGCGGGATGACGGATTTGAGTTCGCGAAATAAAAGTCGTCATCCTCGCGCACGCGGGGATCCATGGAACGCATGATCAGCCAGCAAACCCCGGAACTCCTCCGCATCCACCGGCTTGCTGAAGTAAAAACCCTGCATCTCGTCACAATCCTGCTGCCGTAAAAACGCCAGCTGTTCTGCCGTTTCCACTCCCTCCGCAATCGTTTTGAGCCCCAAACTGCGCGCCATGTTGATGATGGCGCTCACGATCGCCTTGTCCTCGGCATCGGTGCTGATGTCGCGCACGAACGACTTGTCGATCTTCAGCTTATAGACCTTGAACTTTTTCAGGTGGCTCAGCGACGAGTAACCGGTACCGAAATCGTCGATCGACATGCGGATACCGCGCTCGTGCAGGTGGTTCATCATGGTGATGGCGCCCTGCGGGTCGTGCAGCGCCACGCCTTCGGTCAGTTCCAGTTCCAGGTACTCGGGCGGCAGGCCTTCTTCCAGCAGGATTTGCGACACCAGTTCCGGCAGCTCGGTGTCGCGGAACTGGGTGGCCGACAGGTTCACCGCCATCACCAGCGGTGGCAGGCCGGCGTCCAGCCACGCGCGCGCCTGGCGCACTGCCTGGCGCAGCACCCAGGCGCCGATCGGCAATATCAGGCCGCTGTCTTCGGCGGCGGGGATGAATTCGACCGGCGAGATGTCGCCCAGCTCCGGCGTGGTCCAGCGCAGCAAGGCTTCCGCGCCGACGATGCGCTGTGGGTGCGGACCGCGCAAGGCTACCTGCGGCTGGTACACCACGCGCAGCTGGCCGCGCTCGATCGCATAGCGCAGCAGGTTGACCAGTTGCAGGTGGCGCGCGGCGCGCTGGTGCATGGCGGCGGTGAAGAAGCGATAATCGTGGCGGCCGGCGCGCTTGACCTGGTACATGGCGGCGTCGGCCCGTTGCAGCAGGTTTTCCATGTCGTCACCATCGTCCGGGCACAGCGCGATGCCGACCGACGCCGTCACCTTCAGGTCGTGCATCCCCACCCGGAACGGCTGGGCGATCAGTTCCATGATCTTGCGCGCCGCCTCGGTCGCCTCCTGGGCGCCGGCGCCTTGCAGCACGAAGATGAATTCGTCGCCACCCAGGCGCGCCACCATGTCGCCGTCGCGCAGGCCCTGGCGCAGGCGCTTGGCCAGTTTGCACAGCAGGCCGTCGCCCACGCTGTGACCCAGCGAATCGTTGATGTCCTTGAAGTGGTCGAGGTCGAGCATCATCAGCGCCAGCGGCGCACCCTGGGCGCGTGCCTGGTCCAGCGCGCGCAGCGTGTGCTCCTGCAATTGCGCCCGGTTGGGCAGGCCGGTGAGGGTGTCGAAGTGGGCCAGGTACTGGATCCGTTCGTCGGTCTGTTCGCGCTGGCGTTCGCGGTCGAAATTCTTCAGCGCGAATTCGATATCGCTGGCCATTTCGCTGAACAGCGCCTGTACCTCCGGGTCGAAGGCATCCGCTGCGGTGGAATAGGCGGAGAAAAAGCCCGTGATGGCGCCGTGGCGATGCAAGGGAATCGACATCGCCGCGCGCCACCCGCAGCGCTCCGAATGCTGGCGCCACAGCGGCGACAGCGGCACCTGGCCGAAGTCCTGGCACCAGAACGGCGCGTCGTCGCGGTACGCGGCGGCTGCCGGACCGCGCCCCTCCGGCAGCGCCGGATCGACCGAAATCGGTTGCTGGTTCAGATAGTCGATATGGTCGCCGGCGCCGGCCACCGGGGTGACCCGCAGCGAGTCCGGATCGAGTACGCCGACCCACGCCAGCGACATGCCGCCGTGCGAGACCACGGCATCGCACACGCTGGCGAACAGTTCCTGCTCGTCGCGGCTGCGCACGATGGCCTGGTTGCACTGGCTCAGCGCCGCATACAGCTTGCCCAGGCGCTGGGCGCGGGCCAGCGCGTCGGTACGCTCCTGGGCCACGCTGGCCAGCCGGTGGCGCGATTCGGCCAGCCAGGCCAGCACGCTGTCGCGCGCATTGTCGGGCACTGGCACCGGCGGCGGTTCGCTCATGTCGCCGCGGCCCAGGCGCAGTATCTCCTGCTGCAGCTGGTCCACCGAGCAGCCCAGGGTGGCGTCGAGGCGACGCTTGGCGCGCCACAGCAGCGTCACCAGCACCAGCGCAAACAGGATGAAGCCCAGCCGTGCACCATTCGCTTGCAGCGCCGTGTTTTCCACCGCATGCAGGGTGCGCCGTTCGACGCTCTCGGTGACCTGGGCAATCGGCAGCATGATGGCGGCCTTGGCGCGGTGGTAGCTGGCGTCGTACAGCATGGCGCGGGCGGCGGCCAGCGCGTCGGGATCGTCGCCGCCGAAGTCGCGCATGGCCAGGGCCTTGTTCTCGATGCCGGTCAGGCGATCCGATTCGTCCTTGGCCTGGGTGAGCAGGCGCAGCTCGCCGGGCGTAAAGCCGGCCTGGCGCAGCAGGTCGATCAGCGGCACGGCGGCGCCAGGCTGGCGCGGGCGCTTGGCGGGGTCCACCACCAGGTCCCAGTACACATTGTCGTAGCCTTGCGGGCGCGGCACGCGGCCGTCGCGGATGTCGAGCACTTCCTGGTACTGGCGGCGGTATTGCGGGTCGCCGGTGACCACGTAACTGCGCGCCATGCGGGTGAGGTCGTCGGAAGACTGGCGCAGCTCCTCGATCAGTGTGCGCGAGGCGTAGCGCTGCTGGTTGGCGTGGTCGATGCGCTTCTCCGTCCAGACATACAGCAGGAAGGCGACGGTCACGATGAACAGGGCGCCGAAACACGCCCACAGGATGCTGACGAACTGCTTGGGTGCAGGCTGGCGGGAAACTGGCAACTTCATAATGGATGGCGGCAAACGCCCTGTAAGCCTGGAAAACTGACGGATGCGATATATTGCCTGAAAGATAGCGAAGTCAGCGCACGGATGCCCAAACGCTCAGGCCTTTGCGCGCGATAGCCGTAAAACAACGCGACCTTCACCGCAATCGCCGTGGCGCACTATAATATCCGCTCATTTTGCAGCGTTCCGCCATTTTGTTGCCAGTACAACCGGACTTACTCATCTATGCAATACGTCTCTACCCGCGCAGCGCCGTCGCCAGCCACCTCGTCAAACTCCCAACAATTTTCGGACATTCTGCTCGGCGGGCTGGCCGCCGACGGCGGCCTGTTCCTGCCGGCCGAATATCCGCAGGTGACCGGCGCCGAACTCGATGCCTGGCGCAAGCTGTCGTACGCCGAACTGGCGTTTGAAATCCTGCGCAAGTTTGCCACCGACATACCCGAAGCCGACCTGCGCGCGATTACCGCCAAGACCTACACGCCAGAGGTGTACCGCAACGCCCGTCCCGACGAAGACTCGTCGCGCATCACGCCGCTGCGGGTGCTGGAAGAGGGCAACGGCACCAGGCTGCTGTTGCAGGCGTTGTCGAACGGCCCTACGCTGGCGTTCAAGGACATGGCCATGCAATTGCTGGGCAACCTGTTCGAGTACGCGCTGGCCAAGCAGAAAGCGGAACTGAATATTTTTGGCGCCACCTCGGGCGACACCGGCAGCGCGGCCGAATACGCCATGCGCGGCAAGCAGGGCATCCGCGTGTTCATGCTGTCGCCGCACGAAAAAATGAGTGCGTTCCAGACCGCGCAAATGTTCAGCCTGCAAGACCCCAATATCTACAACATCGCCATCGAAGGGGTATTCGACGACGCCCAGGACATGGTCAAGGCGGTGTCCAACGACCTGGCATTCAAGGCGCGTCACAAGATCGGCACTGTCAATTCGATCAACTGGGCGCGCGTGGTGGCGCAGGTGGTGTACTACTTCCGCGGCTACCTGGAAGCGACTACCTCCAATGACCAAAAGGTATCGTTCACGGTCCCGTCGGGCAACTTCGGCAATATCTGCGCCGGCCATATCGCCCGCATGATGGGCCTGCCGATCGACAAGCTGGTGGCCGCCACCAACGAAAACGACGTGCTCGACGAATTCTTCCGCACCGGCGTCTACCGCGTGCGCAAGTCGTCGGAGACCTACCACACCAGCAGCCCGTCGATGGACATCTCCAAGGCGTCCAACTTCGAGCGCTTCGTGTACGAACTGGTGGGCCGCGATGGCGACCGCACCCGCGCGCTGTTCCACAAGGTGGAAACCCACGGCGGCTTCGATTTGTCCGGCAAACCGGGCAGCGATGGCGACGAGTTCAAGCTGGTGGCCAGGTATGGCTTCAAGTCGGGCAAGTCCACCCATGAAGACCGCCTCGACACCATCCGCGACGTCGCCGACGACTACGGCATCGTGATCGACACCCACACCGCCGACGGCATCAAGGTCGCGCGCGAACACCTGGAACGCGGCGTGCCGATGATCGTGCTGGAAACCGCGCTGGCCGCCAAGTTCAACGAAACCATTCTCGACGCGCTGGGCGAAGACGCCGAGCGCCCGGAAGGCTTCGAGAACATCGAGGACCTGCCGCAAAAGTTCGTGGTCATGAAGGCCGACGTGGAGGCGATGAAAGCCTACATCGCCGCCAATACCGGCCTGTGAGCGGCGCCGTGCCCACTTCCAAGCCGATGCTGACCATGGCCGAGGCGCTGGCGCAGATGCTGGCCGCCGCCCGCCCGGTGGCCGACATCGAAGTCGTGCCCACGCTCGAGGCCAACGGCCGCGTGCTGGCCGAAGCGCAGGTGTCCGGCATGAATGTGCCGGGCCAGGACAATACCCAAATGGACGGCTACGCCGTGCGCGCGGCCGATTGCGTCAGCGGCCACGCCGCGCTCAAGGTGTCGCAGCGCATTCCTGCCGGCCACGTGGGCCAGCCTTTGCAACCGGGTACCGCCGCGCGCATCTTCACCGGCGCCTTGATTCCACCTGGCGCCGATGCAGTCGTGATGCAGGAGCAGTGCGAAGTCTCCGGCCCCGACACCGTCACCATCCGCCACACGCCCAAGACCGGCGAATGGATACGCCGCGCCGGTGAAGACATCACCAGCGGCAGCACCATCCTGCCGGCTGGCGCGCGCCTGCGCAGCCAGGAGCTGGGCCTGGCCGCCTCGGTCGGGCTGGCACAACTGCCAGTGCGGCGCAAGCTGCGCGTGGCCGTGTTCTTCACCGGCGACGAGCTGGCCATGCCGGGCGAGCCGCTCGCGCCCGGCGCCATCTACAATTCCAACCGCTTTACCTTGCGCGCGCTGCTGGAAAACCTCGGCTGCGAGATCACCGATTTCGGCATCGTGCCCGATACGTTGGACGCCACCCGCGCCGTGCTGCGCACCAGCGCCGTCGGCCACGACCTGATCATCACCTCGGGCGGTGTCTCGGTGGGCGAAGAAGACCATATCAAGCCGGCCGTGGAAGCGGAAGGGCGCCTGACCATGTGGCAGATCGCCATCAAGCCCGGCAAGCCGCTGGCGTTCGGCGAGGTGGTGCAGGCCGCGTTCGTCGGCTTGCCCGGCAACCCGGTGTCGAGTTTCATCACGTTCCTGATGTTCGTGCGACCGTTCATCCTGCGCCTGCAAGGCGTGCAGGGGCCGGTGGCGCCGCGCGCGTTTACCATGCGCGCCGATTTCAACCTGCCAAAAGCCGACCGCCGCAACGAGTTCCTGCGCGCGCGCATCAATGCCGGCGGCGGGCTCGAACCGTTCCGCAACCAGAGTTCGGGCGTGCTCACGTCCACGGTCTGGGGCGACGGTGTGATCGACAATCCCCCCAACCGCACCATCGCCGAAGGCGATATGGTCCGGTTCATCCCGTTCAGCGAGTTGATGCACTGATGGCAGTTACCGTAAAATTTTTTGCCAGCGTGCGCGAAGCCGTGGGCGTATCCACCGAGTCGCTGGCCTTGCCGCCTGGCGTGGCCACCGTGGGCGAGCTGCGCGCACACCTGGCCGCGCGCGGCGACAACTGGCGCGCTGCGCTGGAGAGTCCGGCGCTGCGCATGGCCTGCAACCAGGTGATGTGCGATGCGGCCACACCGGTGGCCGATGGCGTGGAAGTGGCGTTTTTTCCGCCGGTGACCGGCGGCTAGGTGTTTTTGGAACCGGTGCCTGCGCTGGTATCGTCGCAGCGCGCGCACGGCAGGGCCTGCCGGTAACGGCGCCAGTGGCTGTAGGTGAACAGGCCGGCGGCAGCCAGCGCCCACAGCCCGGCGCTCATGTAGTCTGCCGGCGCGGTGGAACCCTTGAACCACTCGACGGCGGCCAGGATCGCAAACAGCGGCAGCGCCGCCAGCAGGTAGCGTTTCAGCCAGAACAATGCGCCCATATTGTCTCCTTCTTATTTTGTTGATCGAAACCCATGCAGCCTAGTGTGCCACCTTTTCGCGTCGCCGTCATCGGCGGCGGCCCGGCGGGCCTGATGGCCGCCGAAACCCTGGCCCAGGGCGGCGCCCAGGTGGATGTGTACGACGCCATGGCCTCGGTCGGCCGCAAGTTCCTGCTGGCCGGGCGCGGCGGCATGAATATCACCCACGCCGAGCCGTATGCCGATTTCGTCACGCGCTATGGCGCCGGTGCGCCGCCACTGCGGCCGCTGCTCGACGCCTTCGGCCCCGAGGCCGTCCGGGCCTGGATACATGGCCTGGGCGTGGAAACCTTCGTCGGCACGTCCGGCCGCGTGTTCCCCACCGATATGAAGGCGGCGCCGCTGCTGCGCGCATGGTTACATCGGCTGCGCGAGCACGGCGTGCGGTTCCACATGCGCCATCGCTGGACCGGCTGGAACGGCGCCGCGCTCGTGCTGAACACGCCCGACGGCGAGGTGCAGGTAACAGCGGACGCCGTGGTGCTGGCGCTGGGCGGCGGCAGCTGGGCGCGGCTTGGTTCGGACGGCGCCTGGATCCCGCTGCTGCAGGCGCGCGGGGTGGACGTGGCGCCGCTGGTCCCCGCCAACTGCGGCTTCGACGTCGACTGGAGCGCGCATTTCAGTGAGCGTTACGCGGGCGAGCCGCTGACCACCGTGGCGATCACCTCGGTGGCCGCGGACGGGCGCGAGTTCCGCAAGCAGGGCCAGTTCGTGGTCACTGGCGGCGGCGTGGAGGGCAGCCTGATTTATGCGCTGTCGGCGGCGCTGCGCGACCAGATTGCCGCAAACGGCCACACCACCATCCACCTCGACCTGCTGCCCGACCTCTCGGCTGCCCGCGTGCTCGATGAAGTGACGCGCCCGCGCGGCGCTCGCTCGCTGACCAGCCACCTGCAAAGCCGGCTCGGTCTCAAGGGCGTCAAAGCGGGTCTGCTGCGCGAGTGCCTGGACAAGGAATCGTATGCCGATGCCGAGCTGCTGGCCGGCGCCATCAAGCGCTTGCCGGTGCGGCTGGTGCGGCCGCGGCCGCTCGACGAGGCGATCAGCAGCGCCGGCGGCGTGAAGTGGCAGGCGTTGGACGGCGCCATGCTCACGGCAGTACCGGGCGTGTTCGTGGCGGGCGAGATGGTCGACTGGGAGGCGCCGACCGGCGGCTACCTGCTGACGGCGTGCTTTGCCAGTGGCCTGGCTGCTGGGCGCGACGTGCTGGCCTGGCTCGCCGGCCCGCACAACCGGGGCGCGTGACTACTCCCAGCGTACCGAACCCGAGCCCTTGCGGTTGATCTCGCGCTGGTCCGGGTTGCCATACACGGCCAGGTTGCCGCTGCCCTGCAATTCGATCTCGGCAGCGCGGCGCGCAAACACGTGGCCCGAACCGGATCCCTTGAGCATCACTTGCACCCGGTCCGCTGCCAGGTGGCGCGCGTCGAGGGTGCCGGAACCGGCCAGTTGCATCTCCATGACCTGACAGCTGCCGGCGGCCGTAATCCGGCCCGAGCCCATCAACTCCAGTTCCACGTGCTGGCCGCTGCCGGCATTGAGGGCCAGGTTGCCGCTGCCGTGCACCGCGGCGCTGAGCTTGCGATAACGGCCGTTGAACGCCACGTCGCCCGAGCCCATCAGTTGCAGGTCCATCCGTTCGCCATTAAAACCGCTGACCTTGACGTTGCCGCTGCTGCGCACCACCAGTTCCTGCAATTGCGGCAGTACCAGCTCCACCTGCAGGCGGTGGCGCGGGTTGAGCAACATGCCGGTGGTGCGGATTTGCAGGTCGCGGCCATCCTGCTCGGTGGCGATATTGGCCAGCGAGCGCTGTTCGCCACGCACCTTGAGCGAGGCGACCGGTCCTTGCGTGAGGACCAGGTCGATCGGTCCGGTGATATCGACCACCGACGCCATGGCGTCGATGCGGCGTACCTCGCTCGAGAGCGAACGGCCGGCGCTGCTGGCCGGGTTGGCGGCGCCGTACGACTTGAGGAAGCTGTAGCTGATGCCGATCAGCACGAAGGCGAACAGCAGCAAACTGAAACCGATTTTCATCAGGGAGCGCATGGTGGGCCTCTCAATGTCCGCGCAGCAGCGACATATTCATGGCCGCGTACCGGCGCATGCCGACCAGGGTGTAGCGGGTGAGCACGATGCACACCAGGCACAGGCCAATACCGCCCAGTACCAGTCCGAGGCCGATCAGGGTCTGGGTGGTGCGGGCGCCGCTGTCGAAGTCAGTGGTGATGGTCATGTCGCCGGTGGCCACGGCTTCGGCGCGGTCCCAGATGCGGGCGTTGCGGCTGCCGGCGTCCGGGGCGAGGTTGCCGACATTGCCAACATTGCCGACATTACCACCAGTGCTGGTTTCGGGCTCGCGAAACACCTGCACGCCGCGGCTGGTGATCGCCACCTTCCAGCCCATGGCCTGTTCTTCCTCTTCGCGGGTATCGAAGTGTGAATTGGTCAGCGCCATCACCTGGCGGATCGGGCCTTGCAGCGCCAGTTCGTTTTGCCCGGACAGGCCGCTGGCGGTCACCGCCACGCCGCCGATGTAGCAGCTGAATGCCGACAGGTATGCAGCCAGCAGCAGCGACGCATACACCATGGCCGGAATTACCATGAACAGGTTAAAAAAGGACAAACCGACCAGCGAGCCCACAGTCCGGAGGATGTGGCGCGGCGGCGGTGGTGACTGGCGGGCTGTCTCGGGTTTCATGATGTTCAATCGTTGTTGCTGTCGATGTTGGCACTGTACGCAAGCACGCAGAGCCGCGCCACCGGCATGTGACAGTCTGCGTAAATTGCGGTACAGGCGACACGCCCGTGCGCCAGTCCGTCAAGCGGGCTCAGGCTTCCACACCATTGAGCAGGCGCGCGGCAGCCACGCCGCTGCGCACGGCCGATTCGATCGTGGCCGGGTAAGCGCCGGCGGTGTAGTCGCCGGCCAGCGCCAGGCCCGGCAAACCGGTGTCGTTGTACGGGCGCACCAGGCCGGGCGTGCTGGCGTGGGTGGCGCGTTTTTCAGTGATCACCTTGAACCATTGCGGCCGGCCCAGCTCGGGGCGCTGGAACGCGACCGCCAGTTGCACCGCCACGGCTTCAGCCAGTAAATCCTGCTGCTCGGCGGCGGCGCTGGCCGAAGCGCTGATGACCACCGCCAGCAAGCCGGCCTGGCTGGCGTCGAGCTGGCCGCGGTCGAATACGAACTGGCCCCATTCGTGGTTGTCCGGATCGTCGAGCAGGGCGTAGAACGGCGAATCGAGCCCGATATCGCTGGCAAACTGCAGGTAGACGGTGGTAATGGTTTCCGGTTCGAGCGCGGTGAGACTGGCGCAAACCGCCCCTGTGTCGCAATCGGCGATGCCGTGCAGTAACGTCGCCGCCTGGTTGGGGCCGGTGGCGACGACCACGCCGTTGAAATAAGTGCTCCAGGTGCCGCCAACGGCGGCGCCGCTGATGTCGGCCTGCCACAGCCGCCCTTCGATCGAGCGCAGCGCCTGCACCTTGGCGCCGGTGCGGACTGCGCCGCCATGGCCTTCGATATATCTGGCCGCCGCCTCGGGCATCAAGGCCGACAGGTCCACGCGCGGCACCAGCATGTCGGAGGCAGCGCGGCGCGCGCCCAGGCTGTCGCGCAGCACGGCCAGGAACACTTGTGCGGAAGCGCGTTCCGGCGGCGTGTTCAGCGCCGCCAGGCACAGCGGACGCCACAGCAGCCGCGTCAGGCGCGCGGTCTGGTCGTAGCGTTCCAGCAGCTCGGTCACCGTGCAGTCCTGGTGTAATTGCCAGTCCATCCAGCGCGCGGTGGACGAAAAGCGCAGCAAGCTCAGCTTGTCGGCACGGTCCAGGCCCTGGCTGCGGAACAGCGCCACTGCCAGGTGCAGCGGCGCCGGCAAACGCGGGGCGATGAAGTCCATGCCGCCGGGGCCCCCGGCCACGCGCGGATAACGCATCTGCAAAGGCAGGTTCAGCAACGCCTGGGCCGGATCGACACCGACCAGTTGCATCACACGCAGGGTTTCGCTGTAGGCGCCCAGCAGGATGTGCTGGCCGTTGTCGAGCTGCTTGCGGTCGGTTTCGATGCGGCGCGCGCGGCCACCGAGCACGCGCGCGGCCTCGAACAACGTGACCTTGAAGCCGGCGCGCGCCAGTTCCACGGCCGCCGTGCAGCCGGCCCAGCCGCCGCCGATGACGGCCACCGACCGGCCCACATCGTTGCCGCCCTTGGGCGCCAGGCGTTTGTCGGCGCCGTTGTCGGCCCGTTGGTCAGGCGCCTTGCCAGCGATGTTGGACGCTACGTGCTCAGCCACGGACATAGGTCTTCCACGCCAGCCACAGCTTGCGGATCGGCGTGAGCGAGATGCGCTGGGTGAGCACGTGGTAGCCGTCGGCCTGCACTTCGTCGAGCACGGTGCGGTAGATGGCCGCCATCATCAGGCCCGGGCGCTGGGCGCGGCGGTCCTGCTTTGGCAGCAGGGCAAACGCGTCGTCGTAGGCTTGCTGCGCGCGCGCCACCTGGAACGCCATCAACTGCTCGAACTTTTCCGAGTGGCGGGCATTGAGCAGGTCGGCCGCGGTGACGCCGAACTGTTGTAATTCGTTCACTGGCAGGTAGATGCGGCCCTTGCGCGCATCTTCGCCCACGTCGCGGATGATGTTGGTGAGCTGGAACGCATGCCCGAGCTTTTCGGCGTACTGCAGGGTTTGCGGCGTGGTCACGCCAAAGATGCTGGCCGACAGGATGCCCACCACGCTGGCCACGTGCCAGCAGTAGCGGGTGAGGGCGGCGTAGTCGAGGTAGCGGGTCTGGTTGAGGTCCATCTCCATGCCGTCGATGATGGCTTGCAAGTGTTCCTGCTTGAGGTCGTACACCGCGAGATGCGGTTGCAGCGCTTGCGTGACCGGGTGCGACTGGCGGCCTTCATACATGCCAGCGATTTCCTTGCGCCACCATTCCAGCTTGATGCGGGCGACCGACTCGTCGGTGCAGTCGTCCACGGTATCGTCCACCTCGCGGCAAAACGCGTACAGGGCGGTAATGGCGCGACGACGCTCCGGCGTGAGAAACAGGAAGCTGTAATAAAAACTGGAGCCGCTTTGCGCGGTCTTTTGCTGGCAGTAGTCGTCGGGGGACATGAATAAAAAAGCAAGGTTGGCCTATCGAAGCCGCTATTTTATAGTGTCGCGCCCTGTAACGGGGCCGATTTCATCCTCTGCTTCATGCGGACGGCCGACCAGAACACGTTGATCCAATCGCGCCGGTCCAGCTTGGGCCGGTGGCGGAACACGTCGTATTGCACGCGCTCGATCTCGTCGAGAATTTTCAGGCCGCCCTGCACCACCATGCGCAACTCGAAACCGATGCGGCCCTTCATGCGCAGCGCCAGCGGCGCGCCGCTCAGCATCAGCGCGCGGGCGCGGGTCACTTCGAATTTCATCATGGCGCGCCAGCGTGGGCGCGAGTCCGGGGCATCGAGCGCGCCGGGCAGGATCGCATAGCGGTTCAGGTCTTCCAGCGGCAGGTAGATGCGCTCCTTGTGCAGGTCGATCGCCACGTCCTGCAGGAAATTGATCAGTTGCAGGGCACTGCAGATGGCGTCCGAATCGCGCAGGTTGTCTGCGGTGGCCTGGCCGTACAGGTGCAACATCAGGTGGCCCACCGGGTTGGCCGAGCGCGCGCAATAGTCGAGCAGGTCGGCGTAGGTGGCGTAGCGGTGCACGGTCACGTCCTGCTTGAAGGCGGACAGCAGCGCGTACATCGGCTTGAGCGGCAAGTCGTACTGGCGCACCACCACGGCCAGGCGCTCGAACAGCGCGCAGTGGCCGGTGGCGCCCTGGGCGATGCGGTCGAGCGCGGCTTCGTAGGCGCTCAGTTCGGCCAGGCGCTGTTCCGGCATGGCGTCGCCTTCGTCGGCAATGTCGTCGGCGCTGCGGGCGAAGGCGTAGATGGCTTCAACAGCGGGGCGTAGCTTTTTCGGTAACAGGATCGACGCGACGGGGAAGTTTTCGTAGTGTTCTACAGGCATGTAGTTGTGGCCTAAAGCAGTTTATTGCAGATTTTCGAGTTGATGACTCAAAAGTCATTTGCAAAGCAGTTTCCGCAGCTTATAATTAATTAACGGAAAGTCATTTATTTCTAACCCGTAATGGTAGTGCCAATTTGCCGTTGAGAGCAAGGAAAAGGAAAGTATCGTGGTCTCCTCCAGATTCCCCCGTTTGACCCCTGTTTGTTTGAGCGCTATTTATATAGTTGTTGCGTGTGCGGCCCTGTCCGCGTGTTCCAAGCCGGTTGAAAAGACCGAGGATATCCGCCCGGTGCGGGTGATGGTGCTGGCCGGCAGCGATGTCGATGTCAATGCCGAGTTTGCTGGCGAGGTGCGGGCGCGGGTCGAATCGCGCCTCGGATTCCGCGTGGGTGGCAAGATCGTCAGCCGCAAAGTCGATGTCGGTACGCTGGTCAAGCGCGGCCAGGTGCTGATGGCGCTCGATCCCCAGGATCTGAAATTGTCGCAGGCGCAGGCCATGGCCTCGCTGCGCTCGGCGGAAACCAGCCGCGACCTGGCCAAGGCCGACGCCCAGCGTTACCGCGAATTGCGCGCCAGGAATTTTGTCAGCCAGGCCGTGCTCGATGAAAAGGAATCGACGTTGAAGGCGGCGCAAGCCTCGGTCGACGCCCAGCAGGCGCTCTACAGCGGCCAGTCCAACCAGGCCGCCTACGCCACCTTGACGTCCGACGTCGACGGCGTGGTCACGCAAGTCGATGCCGAAGTGGGGCAGGTGGTGTCACCGGGCACACCGGTGGTGCAGGTGGCCAAGGCCGGCGAGAAGGAAATCGTTATCGGTTTGCCTGAAGACAAGGTCGATACCTTGCGCAAGGTCAGCGACGTGCAGGTGCGGCTGTGGTCCGACCCCAGCCGCGCGGTCGCTGGCAAGATCCGTGAAATTTCGCCGGTGGCCGACCCGGCCACCCGCACCTACACCGCCAAGGTGACCGTACCCGACACCTTGGACGCCAAGCTTGGCATGACCGCCGTCGTGCAATTCGCCTCGCGCACGGCCACGCCGCAGATCAAGGTGCCTTTGACCGCCTTGTTCCATGAAAAATCGGCCACCTCGGTGTGGCTGGTGGAAAACGGCGCCGTCAAGCTGGTGCCGGTCACCGTGGCGGGCGCTGCCGGCAACGACCTGGTGTTGTCCAGTGGCGTCAAGCCGGGCCAGTCGGTGGTGACCGCCGGCGTCAACCTGCTCAAGCCGGGCCAGAAGGTGACCATCCTTGGTAACGATGTGCCGGTTGCGCCGGCCGCTGCTGCCGCTGCCAAGCCTGCAACCGGGGCCGCCAAATGAAAGGTGGCTTCAACCTCTCGCGCTGGGCGCTCGAACACATCCCGCTGACGCGCTACCTGATGGCGGTGCTGCTGATCGGCGGCGCGCTCGCCTACAGCAACCTAGGCCAGGACGAAGACCCGCCGTTCACGTTCCGCGCAATGGTGGTGCGCGCCATGTGGCCGGGCGCGACCGCCCTGCAGATGGCCGAGCAAGTCACCGACAAGCTGGAAAAGAAACTCCAGGAAACGCCTGGCATCGATGAAATCAGCAGCTACTCCAAGCCAGGCGAGACGCTGATCATCCTCAAGTTGCGCGAATCGACGTCGCCCAAGGACGTGCCCACGTCGTGGTACCAGGTGCGCAAGAAGATCGGCGACATTGCAGGGACCCTGCCGCCGGGCGTGGTGGGACCGTTCTTCAACGACGAGTTCGGCGATACCTATGGCTCGATCTTTGCGCTCTCGGGTGACGGTTTCAACTATGCCGAAGTCAAGGAATATGCCGACTTCGTGCGCCAGCGCCTGCTCAAAGTGCCTTCCGTGGCCAAGGTGGAGCTGTTCGGCGTGCAGGATGAAAAACTGGTCATCGAGTTCTCGCACAAGAAATTCGCCCAGCTCGGCATTCCGATCGAGACCATTGCCAACCAGATCGCCACGCAAAACAGCGTGGAATCGACCGGCGTGCTGGTCACGCCCACCGACAACCTGCAAGTAAGGGTGACCGGCGCGCTGAAAACCCCGAAAGACCTCGAGCAGCTCGAGCTGCGCGCCAACGGCACCACGTTCCGCCTCGGCGACTTTGCCACCATCAAGCGCACCTACCAAGACCCGCCGAACGACAAGATGCGCTTCAACGGCAAGGAAGTGATCGGCCTGGGCGTGTCGATGGAAAAGGGCGGCAACATCATCGTCCTGGGCCAGAACATGGAAAAGACCGTGGCCGAGATCAAGGCCAAGCTGCCGGTCGGCATCACGCTCGAGCGCGTGTCGGACCAGCCGCAAGCGGTCAAGGCGTCGGTGGGCGAGTTCGTCCATACACTGATCGAGGCGGTGCTGATCGTGCTGGCGGTGAGTTTTGTCGCGCTCGGCTTGCACACCAAGCCGTTCCGCCTCGACGTGCGGCCGGGCCTGGTGGTGGCGCTGTCGATCCCGCTGGTGCTGGCCGTGACGTTCCTGTTCATGCGCATGCTCGATATCGACCTGCACAAGATTTCGCTGGGCGCGCTGATCATTGCACTGGGCTTGCTGGTGGACGACGCCATCATCGCGGTGGAAATGATGGTGCGCAAGATGGAGGAGGGCATGTCGCGCTTCGATGCGGCCACCTTCGCCTACACGTCCACCGCGATCCCGATGCTGACCGGTACCCTGATCACGGTGGCGGGGTTCCTGCCGATCGGGCTGGCCAAGTCGGCAGCCGGCGAATACACGTTCTCGCTGTTCTCCGTCAATGCCCTGGCGCTGGTCATTTCGTGGGTGGTGGCGGTAACGTTTACGCCGTATCTCGGTTTCCTGCTGCTCAAGGTAAAGCCGCACGCCGACGGACATAGTGATCACGACATTTTCGACACCCCCGGTTTCCGCCGTTTCCGCGCCGTGGTCAACTGGTGCGTGGAGTTCCGCAAGACCACCATCGTCGCCACCTTGCTGGTTTTTGCGCTGGGCATTTACGGCTTCAGTTTCATCGAAAAGCAGTTCTTCCCCGACTCCAGCCGGCCCGAGCTGATGGTTGAGCTGTGGACGCCGGAAGGCACCAGCTTTACCGCCAACGAGGCGCAGGTGAAAAAGTTCGAAGCCTTCGTGAGCAAATTGCCGGGCGTGGTCAGTGTGACCAGCTACGTCGGCACCGGCAGCCCGCGCTTTTACTTGCCGCTCGACCAGATCTTCCCGCAGTCGAACGTCTCGCAAATCGTCGTGCTGCCGAAGGACCTGGCCGCGCGGGCGTCCTTGCGCGAGCAGATCACCAAGGTGTTCGAGAAGGACTTCCCGGAAGTGCGCGGCAGGGTGAAACTATTGCCTAACGGCCCGCCGGTACCGTACCCGGTGCAGTTCCGGGTGACCGGCACCGAAGTGGCCAAGGTGCGCGCGATTGCCGACCAGGTCAAGGACATCATGCGCGCCAATCCGAACGCGATCGGTGTCAACGACAACTGGAACGAATCGGTCAAGGTGCTGCGCCTGGACCTGGACCAGGACAAGATGCGCGCGCTGGGCGTGACGTCGCAAACGGTGATGCGCGCCGCCAACACCATCCTGTCCGGCACGACGGTAGGGCAGTTCCGCGAAGATATCCGCCTGATCGATATCCAGATTCGCCAGCCGATCAATGAGCGCAACACGATTTCCGTGCTCAACGACACCAACATCCCGACCGCCAGCGGCAAGTACGTGCCGATCAGCCAGCTGGCGCGGGCGCATTTCGTGTGGGAACCGGGCGTAGTGTGGCGGGAAGGGCGCGAATGGGCGATCACCGTGCAGGCCGACGTCGGCGATCATATCCAGGGCGCTACCGTGTCCGGCCAGATCGACCCGGAGCTGGCGAAGCTGCGCGCCGCGCTGCCGGCCGGTTACGCGATCACCGTCAAGGGCGCCGCCGCCGACAGCGGCACGGCCGAAGCGTCGATCGCGGCCAACCTGCCGCTGGCGATCTTCATCATCTTCACGCTGTTGATGTTGCAGTTGCACAGTTTCTCGCGGGCGCTGCTGGTGTTCCTGACCGGGCCGCTGGGCGTGGCGGGGGCGGCGATGGCCTTGCTGCTGCTGGGCCGGCCGCTTGGCTTTGTGGCCAATCTCGGCATCATTGCGCTGTTCGGCATGATCATCCGCAACTCGGTGATCCTGGTGGACCAGATCGAGCAGGATATCGCCGCCGGCCACGATCCGTGGACCGCGATCGTCGAATCGGCGGTGCGCCGCTGCCGGCCGATCATCCTCACCGCTGCTGCGGCGGCGCTGGCGATGATACCGTTGTCGCGGTCTGTATTCTGGGGACCGATGGCAGTGGCCATCATGGGCGGGTTGATTCTGGCCACGGCATTGACCCTGCTGTTCCTGCCGGCGCTGTACGCGGCGTGGTTCCGGGTCAAAAAACCGGTTGCCCCGAAAGCGATAAGCACCCCCTAAGCTTAGGGTCGGACCCCGAACGGGGTCCGACCCTGGTCGGTTTTGCGGGTTAAAAGGGTGAAGATAAGCCAAAAATGCCGCATTAATCCGCTTGGTTTAAAAAACACCACATTTCACTAAAAAACCCGTTAGAATATCGCGTTGAAGTTGAAAGCCCCCGAGTCTACCGGGGTAAGGGCGACCGTTTTCACTTACGGGTCGCCCTTTGCTTTTGTGCAAACATGCCGCGAGGATGGCGAAATTGGTAGACGCACCAGGTTTAGGTCCTGACGCCAGCAATGGTGTGGGGGTTCGAGTCCCCCTCCTCGCACCAACTGTATTATATTTTTTTGGACGATTTTTACATGGCAACTGCAGTCGAAACCTTGGGCAAACTCGAACGTCGTATCACGATCTCCTTCCCGCTGACCGAAGTCCGCGCCGAAGTAGAGAAGCGCCTGAAAGTGCAAGCCAAAACGGCTAAAGCGCCAGGCTTCCGTCCGGGCAAAGTACCTATGAAAATGGTCGCAGCACAATTCGGTTATCAGATCGAAACCGAAGTGCTCAATGATAAAGTTGGCCGCGCTTTCAACGATGCCGCAAACGAAGCGCAACTGCGCGTTGCGGGCTACCCGAACATTCAGCCGAAGGAAGAGTCGCCAGCGGGCGTGCTGACCTTCGATGCAACCTTCGAAGTCTATCCAGAAGTGCAGGTCGGCGACCTGACCACCGTGGAAATCGAAACCGTCAAGGCTGAGGTCACCGACGCCGAGATCGACAAGACCATCGACATCCTGCGCAAGCAGCGCGTGCACTTCCACACCAAGGGCGAAGCTGGCGAACACGGCGACGGCGGCGAGCCAGTTGCTGCCAACGGCGACCGCGCCACTGTTGACTTCGTCGGTTCGATCGACGGCGTCGAGTTCGACGGCGGCAAAGCTGAAGACTACCCGTTCGTGCTGGGCGAAGGCCGCATGCTGCCAGAATTCGAAGCAGCCACCCTGGGCCTGAAAGTTGGCGAAGCCAAGACCTTCCCACTGGCTTTTCCAGAGGACTACCATGGTAAAGACGTGGCCGGCAAAACCGCCTCGTTCACCATCACCCTGAAAAAACTGGAATGGGCGCACCTGCCGGAAGTTGACGCAGAATTCGCCAAGTCGCTGGGCGTGGCTGACGGCGACATCGCCAAAATGCGCGAAGACATCAAGGTCAACCTGGAACGCGAAGTCGCTGGCCGTGTCAAAGCCCGCAACAAGGAAGCCGTGATGGATGCGCTGGTGAAAACCGCCACCCTCGACGTGCCACAGTCGCTGATCGCCCAGGACACCGAGCGCCTGGCTGAAATCACCCGCCAGGACATGGCGCAGCGCGGCATGAACGTCAAGGACGTGCCATTCCCACCAGAGCTGTTCGCAGACAAAGCCGAGCGTCGCGTACGCCTGGGCCTGATCCTGTCGCAACTGGTTGGCGAAAACAACCTGCAAGCCCAGCCTGAGCAAGTCAAAGCGCAGATCGAAGACTTCGCCCAAAGCTACGAAGACCCGCGCGAAGTGCTGAAGTACTACTACAGCGATCGTCGTCGTCTGGCGGAAGTCGAAGCCCTTGTATTGGAAGAAAACGTCGTCAACTACGTGCTGGGCCTGTCGAAAACGTCGTCCAAGGGTATTGCCTTTGACGAACTGATGGGAAGCAACGCACAAGCGTAATCCAGCTAGGCTAGAATAGAGTGACACCCGGCGGCGCTTGCTTCGTCGTCCCTGCGCAGGCGGGGACCCAATTTTGTGGCGATACAACGAAATTGGATTCCCGCCTACGCGGGAATGACGGAGCAGCGCCGCCGTTCCTCCCTCTGGACTTAGCTGCTTCACAAGGAAAAAGAATGACTGGTTATAATGGTAACCCCGGCCGTAATCCTGCACTGGATACCCAAGCCCTGGGCTTGATCCCGATGGTGGTCGAACAGAGCGGCCGTGGCGAGCGCTCGTACGACATCTACTCGCGCCTGCTCAAAGAGCGCGTGATCTTCCTGGTTGGCCCCGTCAACGACCAGATGGCCAACCTGATCGTGGCCCAGCTGCTGTTCCTGGAAAGCGAAAATCCGGACAAGGACATCTCGCTGTACATCAATTCCCCTGGCGGTTCCGTTTCGGCCGGCCTGGCGATTTTCGACACCATGCAATTCATCAAGCCAGAAGTGTCGACCTTGTGCACCGGCATCGCCGCGTCCATGGGCGCGTTCCTGCTGGCCGCCGGCGCCAAGGGCAAGCGTTTCTCGCTGCCTAACTCGCGCGTGATGATTCACCAGCCGTCCGGTGGTTCGCAAGGCATGGCTTCGGATATCGAAATCCAGGCCAAGGAAATCCTGTACCTGCGCCATCGCCTGAACTCGATCATGGCTGACCGCACCGGTCAATCGATCGAGCAGGTGGCCAAGGACACCGATCGCGACCGTTTCATGTCGGCCGAAGAAGCGGTAGAGTACGGCATCATCGACCAGGTGCTGACCAACCGTGCCTGATCTGCGGGCTTGAAGTATGGGCTTTAAGCACGGGTGACCCACCCGTGCGATTGCTGACGAATTGCCATGAAACGCCCGGGCGATCAAACGTTCGGGCGTTTCGTTTTTATTTCGGGTAGCATGTGGCTTAGCGGACATTTCTGCATTCACGCTTGCATCCTGTAACTAGAGAAAACTGCCCCATGTCAGACAAAAAATCCTCCAGCGGCGAAAAATTACTGTACTGCTCGTTTTGCGGCAAGAGCCAGCACGAGGTAAAGAAATTGATCGCCGGCCCGTCGGTGTTCATCTGCGACGAGTGCATCGACCTGTGCAACGACATCATCCGCGACGAAACGTCGGCCGTGGAATCGGTGACCGGCGCCAAGTCGGACCTGCCGACGCCGAACGAAATCAAGGACTTGCTCGACCAGTACGTGATCGGCCAGCAGACCGCCAAGCGCATCCTGTCGGTGGCGGTGTACAACCACTACAAGCGCCTCAAGCACCTGGGCAAAAAAGACGATATCGAACTGGCCAAGAGCAACATCTTGCTGGTCGGTCCGACCGGCTCGGGTAAAACCCTGCTGGCGCAAACCCTGGCGCGCATGCTCAACGTGCCGTTCGTGATTGCCGATGCAACCACCCTGACCGAAGCCGGTTACGTCGGTGAAGACGTCGAGAACATCATCCAGAAGCTGCTGCAAAGCTGCAACTACGATGTCGAGAAAGCCCAGCGCGGCATCGTCTATATCGACGAGATCGACAAGATTTCGCGCAAGTCGGACAATCCTTCGATCACCCGCGACGTGTCGGGCGAGGGCGTGCAGCAGGCGCTGTTGAAACTGATCGAGGGCACCATGGCCTCGGTACCGCCACAAGGCGGGCGCAAGCATCCTAACCAGGACTTCGTGCAGATCGACACCACCAACATCATGTTCATTTGCGGCGGCGCGTTCGACGGCCTGGCCAAAGTGATCTCGAACCGATCGGAAAAATCAGGCATCGGCTTCTCGGCCAGCGTCAAGAGCAAGAAAGAGCGCAGCAACAGCGAAGTAATGCTCGACGCGGAACCGGAAGACCTGATCAAGTTCGGCCTGATCCCGGAACTCGTTGGTCGTCTGCCGGTGGTCGCCACCCTGGCCGAGCTGACCGAAGAGGCACTGATCCAGATCCTGGTGGAGCCGAAGAATGCGCTGGTCAAGCAGTACGCCAAGCTGCTCGACATGGAAGGCGCCGAACTGGAAATTCGTCCGGCCGCCTTGCACGCGATCGCCAAGAAAGCCCTGGCGCGCAAGACCGGCGCCCGTGGCCTGCGGTCGATCCTGGAACACGCGCTGCTCGACACCATGTACGAGCTGCCGAATGAAACCAATGTCGTAAAAGTGGTTATTGATGAAAATACCATTACCAGCGGCGCCAAACCTTTATTAATTTACCAGGAGCAGGCAAAAGCTTCTGGTGAGAATTAATTAAGAGGTGCACACTTATCCCGGATCGATGTAAAAATCTTTTCTCATCCTCCGGGTCAGGCGGTACAATTTAAATCAAGAACAGAGCAGGCTTCCATCGAAAAGCCACGCGTGACAGCAGCTGTTGCGCGTGGCTTTTTTAATTGGATTTTCAGCGTGACTGCAATGCAAGTACCGCTGTGGGCAATATTCTTTCATCCATAGTATTATTTCTTGTGGTTCGGTCTTGTGATTGGGCGGACCATCGCCACATCATCTTTACGCTTTCACATAAGGTACGCCATGACAACTTCCAAATTAACAGAGCAAACTCAACTGCCGTTATTGCCGTTGCGGGACGTCGTCGTTTTTCCGCATATGGTGATACCGCTGTTCGTAGGACGCCCGAAATCGATCAAGGCGCTGGAAGCCGCAATGGAGCAGGGCAAGAGCATCATGCTTGCCGCGCAAAAAGCGGCCGCCAAGGATGAACCTTCCGCTTCCGATATCTATGAAATCGGCTGCGTGGCCAATATTCTGCAAATGCTCAAGCTGCCTGACGGCACCGTCAAGGTACTGGTCGAAGGCGCCCAGCGCGCACGCATCAACAAGATCACCGATACGCCTACGCACTTCGTGGCCGATCTGACGCCGCTCGACTCCGAGCTGGGCGACGATTCGGAAATCGAAGCGATGCGCCGCGCCATCGTTCAGCAGTTCGACCAGTACGTCAAACTGAACAAGAAAATTCCACCGGAGATCCTGGCCTCGCTGTCGGGCATCGACGACGCCGGCCGCCTGGCCGACACCGTCGCCGCGCACCTGCCGCTCAAGCTCGAGCAGAAGCAAGTGATACTGGAAATCTTCAGCGTCGCCAAGCGCCTCGAGCACCTGCTGGGCCAGCTCGAAGGCGAACTGGACATTCTGCAGGTTGAAAAGCGCATCCGTGGCCGCGTCAAGCGCCAGATGGAAAAATCGCAGCGCGAGTACTACCTGAACGAGCAAGTCAAAGCCATCCAGAAGGAACTGGGCGAGGGCGAAGACGGCGCCGACCTCGACGAACTCGAGAAAAAAGTCGCGCTGGCCAAGATGCCGAAAGAAGCGCTGGACAAGGCTACTGCCGAGCTGAAAAAGCTCAAGCTGATGTCGCCGATGTCGGCCGAAGCGACTGTCGTGCGCAATTACATCGACACGCTGGTGAGCTTGCCATGGAAGAAAAAGTCCAAGGTCAACAACGACCTGTCCAACGCTGAAAAAGTACTCGAGGGCGAACATTACGGCCTGGACAAGGTCAAGGAACGCATCCTGGAATACCTCGCAGTGCAACAGCGCGTGGACAAACTGAAAGCACCGATCCTGTGCTTCGTTGGTCCCCCGGGCGTGGGTAAAACCTCGCTGGGCCAGTCCATCGCCCGCGCCACGAACCGCAAGTTCGTGCGCATGGCCCTGGGTGGCGTGCGCGACGAGGCCGAGATCCGCGGTCACCGTCGTACCTACATCGGCTCGATGCCGGGCAAGGTGCTGCAATCGCTGTCGAAAGTCGGCGTGCGCAACCCGTTGTTCCTGCTCGACGAGATCGACAAGATGGGCGCCGATTTCCGTGGCGATCCGTCGTCGGCCCTGCTCGAGGTGCTGGACCCTGAACAGAACCACACGTTCTCGGACCACTACATCGAAGTGGACTTCGACCTGTCGGACGTGATGTTCGTGGCGACGTCGAACTCGTACAACATTCCGCCGGCGCTGCTCGACCGCATGGAAGTGATCCGCCTGTCGGGTTACACCGAGGATGAGAAGACCAATATCGCCATGCGTTACCTGCTGCCCAAGCAGATCAAGAACAACGGCCTGAAGGAAGAAGAGATTTCGGTCTCCGAAGCGACGCTGCGCGACATCATCCGCTACTACAGCCGTGAAGCCGGGGTACGTTCGCTGGAACGCGAAATCTCGAAGATCTGCCGCAAGGTCGTCAAGATGCTGCTGCTGAAAAGATCCGACAAAAAAGTGCTGGTCACGCCGAAAAACCTGGACAAGTTCCTGGGCGTGCGCCGCTACGATTTTGGCGTGGCCGAGAAAGAAAACCAGATCGGCCAGGTGGTCGGCCTGGCATGGACCGAAGTGGGCGGCGACTTGCTGACCATCGAAGCCGTGTCGATGCCTGGTAAAGGCGGCGTGATCCGTACCGGTACTTTGGGCGACGTGATGAAGGAGTCGATCGAAGCGGCTCGCACCGTGGTGCGCAGCCGTGCCAATCGCCTCGGCATCAAGAACGAAGTGTTCGAGAAGAGCGACATCCACATCCACGTGCCGGAAGGCGCAACGCCCAAGGACGGTCCTTCGGCCGGCGCGGCGATGACGGTGGCGATGGTGTCGGTATTTACGGGCATTCCGGTGCGTGCCGACGTGGCCATGACGGGCGAGATCACCCTGCGCGGCGAAGTGTTGCCGATCGGTGGCCTGAAAGAAAAACTGCTGGCGGCCCAGCGCGGTGGCATCAAGACCGTGCTGATCCCCGAGCAGAACGTCAAGGACCTGGCCGACATTCCGGACAACGTCAAGAACAAGCTGGAAATCGTTCCGGTACGCTGGATCGACAAGGTGCTCGAAGTGGCCCTCGAACGCCAGCCTGAACCGTTGACGGAAACCGCGCCGGTGGAAGCGGTGGCAGCCGCTGCCGCCAAACCGGACGGCCAAACAGAAGTGGTAAAGCACTAACACTTATTCGTTTTTAGTATCACGTTTTACCAAAACAGGCGCTTTTATGGCGCCTGTTTTTTATTTTTACCTACTTTTCTACAGTGCCAACCTTGACAGGGGTACACGCTGGCTTGTTTAATACGGCCTGAGATTTTTCTCGGCCGCGAATGACTGGTTGAATTGACCAATAAATCGACGGGCTAAATGTTATAACTTATGTGACGGGGAACTGCTTTGAATAAGACTGAATTGATCGACCATATCGCCACTTCCGCTGATATCTCGAAAGCTGCTGCTGCGCGCGCGCTGGATGCCGTAATCGACGGCGTGACCACCACCCTGCAAAAGAACGACAGCGTGACCCTGGTCGGCTTCGGTACCTTCTCCGTGAGCGAACGCGCTGCCCGTACCGGCCGCAACCCGCGCACCAAGGAAGAGATCACCATCGAAGCAGCAAAAGTTCCTAAATTTAAAGCTGGCAAAGCTTTGAAAGATGCTGTAAACTAACGGACTTCGGTGGGCAGCTAAGGTTAAATTAACTGTTCGCATAGCAAATCTGGGGCGGTTAGCTCAGTTGGTAGAGCGGAGCCCTTACAAGGCTTAGGTCGGGAGTTCGAGCCTCTCACCGCCCACCAGGGTTTGCAAAATGTAGTGCCTTGTAGTACAATGTTGCACCTAGTAAGTTTGCTGGAGCGGTAGTTCAGTTGGTTAGAATACCGGCCTGTCACGCCGGGGGTCGCGGGTTCGAGTCCCGTCCGCTCCGCCAGCATCTTGTTAGTGATCGCAGCAAAAATGCAGGACCAAAGGAGCGGTAGTTCAGTTGGTTAGAATACCGGCCTGTCACGCCGGGGGTCGCGGGTTCGAGTCCCGTCCGCTCCGCCAAGAACAAGATACCCCGCAGCTAGTAATAGCTGCGGGGTTTTTCTTTTGTGCGCAATTAATCGGCGAGTTGAATACCGAGTTTATAACGTTATCGCTTAATCCGTCATCGTCGCGCACGCGGGGATCCATGGGCCGCTTGATTAGCACGCTCAGCATGGATTCCCGCTTTTGCGGGAATGACGGTTTTGAGGCAAGCGGGCCGATCCAGCCCATAGCAAGCTGCCATGATTACCCTTGCTATAGAGGTGTGTGCGCTGTAAAATCCCCTGGAGTTGGCGGACGCGAGTTCGCCATTTTTGTATGTGCAAGTCCCTATCAATCGGAATTGGCTGACCATGTTTGAATTTATTCGTAATCATCAACGTTTGATGCAGATTCTCCTGGCGATCATCATCGTCCCGTCGTTTGCCTTAGTCGGTCTCGAAAGCTACAAAGGTTTTGGCGACGATGCGACCACCATCGCCAAGGTCGGCGGTCAACCGCTGACCCAGCAAGAATTTGACAATGCCCTGCGTAACCAGCTCGACAGCTATCGCCAGCGCATGGGTGCGCAGTTCGACCAGAAAATGTTCGACACGCCCGAGTTCAAGCAAAACATCCTCGACCAGCTGATCGCCGAGCGCGCCATTGGCGCCGAAGTCGTCCGTTCCAACCTGACCATCAGCGACCCGCAATTGCAGCGCGCGATCATGGACCTGTTCGGCGGCGCCGCCAACTTCGACATGGAACGCTACAAGGCCATCCTGGCGTCGCAAGGTCTCACGCCAGCCATGAACGATGCGCGCATGCGCCGCGACATAGCGCTGCAGCAGCTGGGCGGCGCCGTGCAGAATACCGGTTTTGCGCCGCGCACGGTCGCCACCACGCTGTCGAACATCGGTTCGCAAGAGCGTGAAGTGCAGGAACTGATGCTGCCGATCACCGATTTCGTGCCGCAGGTCAAAGTGACCGATGCCGTGGTCAAGGCCTTCTACGACAAAAACAGCAAGTTCTTCGAAATTCCCGAGCAGGCCAAGATCGAATACGTGGTGCTCAACAACGAAGCCGTGCTGAGCCAGGTAAAAGTCACCGATGCCGACATCGCCAAGTATTACGAAGCCAACCCGGCCGCGTTCACCACGCCGGAAACCCGCCGTGCCGCCCACATCCTGGTCGCACTGAAAAAAGGCGCCAGCGCTGCCGACGTCGCAGCCGCCAAGGCCAAGGCCGTAGCGATTGCCGCCGAAGTGCGCAAAGCGCCAGCCGATTTCGCCAAGATCGCCAAAGCCAAGTCCGAAGATCCATCGTCGGAAGAGGGCGGCGACCTGGGCCTGGTGACCAAGGGCAGCCTGCCTGCGCCAGCACTGGAAGCGGTGGTCATGAAGCTCAAGCAGGGCGAGATCAGCGATCCGGTGCAGTCGGACTACGGTTTCCATGTGCTGACCGTGACGGAATTGAAACCTGCGGTGGTCAAGCCGCTGGACTCGGTCAAGACCGAAGTGGCCGAAGCACTGAAAACCGCGCAAGCGTCGAAAAAATACTCGGAAATGGCCGAAGCGTTCACCAACACCGTGTATGAGCAGTCAGACAGCCTGAAGCCGGCCGCCGACAAGCTGGGTCTGAAAATCGAGACTGCCAGCAACATCTCGCGCACGCCGTCGCCGCCAGCCGGTCCTGCGCCGTACAACAACGCCAAGTTCCTCACCGCGTTGTTCTCGAATGACTCGATTACCAAGAAGACCAACACCGAAGCGATCGAAGTGGCGCCAAGCACCCTGGTAGCCGGCCGTATCGTCGAGTTCAAGCCTGCGACCAGGCGTCCGCTGGCCGAAGTGGACGCGGCGATCCGCCAGCGCGTGACCATGGAAGAAGCATCGAAGCTGGCGATGAAAGCCGGCGCCGAGAAACTCGCTGCCGCCAAAAAAGCTGGCGACGCCACCGGTTTCGGCCCTGCCAAGCTGGTCTCGCGCAGCAAGCCGGAAGGCCTGAATGGCGTAGCCTTGCAAGACGTGATGAAAGCCGACACCAGCAAGCTGCCAGCCTACGTGGGCGTGGAGTTGCCAGGCATAGGTTATGGCGTGTATCGCATCGGCAAGGTGCAGCAGCCTGCCGAGCAGGACGCCGAGCGTCGCAAGCAAGAAGCCGAACAGATCGGTACCATCCTGGCCCAGCAAGAGATGTACGAGTACATTGAACTGCTCAAGCAGCGCGCCAAGGTCAAGATCCTGAAACCGATCACCACCACGACGGTGACTGAAGTTAAAGAGTAATACGTTAGAAACGAAAAAGCCGCGTTCGATACGCGGCTTTTTTTTGCACGTATTAAACCCGCAGAGCCATCCGGGGTCGGACCCGGTACCGGGTCCGACCCCACGTGGTAGCTGTGATTTATCGCAGCGTGGGGGAGGGGATGAGCTAGCGCACCGAAGCCATCAGCCAGCGCGCGCCAGCGAGGAAATCGGCCGCGCCGATGTCGCCAAGCTCGAGCGGCATTGCCTGTCCATACCGCACGAAATTGCGGTCGATCGAGCGCAGGTAAGCCGGGTCGTAATGCTCGGCCAGCAATTCATCGACCAGCTGCGGCATGGCGCCGCTCTCGCTCATCGCTTGCCAGCGGCGAATCTTTTCCTTGCCGTGCAGCGCTGCCAGGTGCTCGAGTTGGGCGTTCAGGGTGGCCGGGCTGACCAGGAAATGCGCGTAGTCTTCCATCAGCAGCCGCACGCGGTCGGCGCGGCTTAATGTGAGCGCGATGCAGTCGGCGCTGCGCATGGTGTCCATCAGGGCGGCCGGCACGCGCAGGTTGCCGACCTTTTTGCTTTCCGATTCCACGAACACCGGCAGCGCCGGGTCGCAGTGGCGCAGGCAGTCCCAGATACGGGTCTCGAACGCTTTCTGGCTCGGCTGCGGCTGGCTGGGCAGGTTGCCCAGCACCGAGCCGCGATGCGCGGCCAGCTGTTCCAGGTCCAGTACCTGCGCACCTTGTGCGGCCAGGACCTCCAGCAAGCGGCTCTTGCCGCTGCCGGTAGTGCCGCAGATCACCTTGAAGCGCAGCGGCGGCGCCACCTCGAGGGTGGCGTTCACTTCGGCACGGAAGGCCTTGTAGCCGCCGTCCAGCTGTACCACCGGCCAGCCAACCTTGGACAGGATGTGGGCCATCGAGCCGCTGCGGTTGCCGCCGCGCCAGCAATAGACCAGCGGCCGCCATTCGCGCGGCTGGTCCAGCCACAGTTGTTCGATATGGCTGGCAATGTTCTTTGCCACCAGCACCGCGCCCAGCTTCTTGGCTTCGAACGAGCCGATCTGCTTGTACATGGTGCCGATGCGGATGCGCTGCTCATCGTCGAGCACCGGCGCATTGATGGCGCCGGGCAGGTGGTCCTGCGCGTATTCGCCCGGACTGCGGGCGTCGATGATGGCGTCGAAGCTGGCGAGCTGGGGCAGGACATCGGCGATGCCGAGTACTTCTGGATATTTCATTTTGTCTTGATCGATTTTTCCAGCACGGGCCAGATATTGTTGAGGATAGTGGGGTGCGCCGCCGCCAGCGGATGCAGGCGGTCGGGCTGGAACATCTCGGTTTTCTCGGCCACGCCCTCGAGCATGAATGGCACCAGCGGCGCCTTCAGCTCGCGGCTCAGGATGCCGTACATGGCATAGAATTTTTCCGAATAATCGCGGCCATAGTTGGGCGGGATGCGGATGCCGACCAGCATCACCTTGGCGCCGGCCTGGTCGGCTGCCTCGGCCATGGCTTTGAGGTTCGCCTGCGCCGCCGCCACCGGCAAGCCGCGCAGGCCGTCATTGGCGCCCAGCTCGATCACGACCAGCCCCGGCTTGTGTTTGGTCAGCAGCGCGGGCAGGCGCGAGCGGCCGCCGCTGGTGGTCTCGCCGCTGACGCTGGCGTTGACGATCTCGGCATCGAGCTTCTGCGCCTTGACTTTCTTTTCTGCCAACGCCACCCAGCCCGTCCCCCGGGCCAGGCCGTATTCCGCAGAGAGACTGTCGCCCAGCACGAGGACTGTTTTTGGTGCAGAATAAGCGCTCGCCGATGCAGCTGCCATCAGCAGGGCGGCTGCTGCGTGTACACTGAGCTTCTTTGCCAACTTCATTACCATATTGCGCATGCCTGATTTCCCTAAAGCGTCTTCCAATTTCGTGCCGGATGGTCCCGGATTCAATGCAGCCCAAGCCGCCACCAGCGTGGCGGCCAACCAGGCCGCCATCGTCGTCAGCGGCCTCGCCAAGCGGGTGGCCGATGCCAGTGGCGAACTGACGATCCTGCATGAGGTGGATTTTACCGTGCAACGGGCGGAGACGCTTGCCATCGTGGGCGCCTCCGGTTCCGGCAAGTCCACTTTGCTGGGACTGCTGGCCGGACTCGATACCCCCAGCGCCGGCAAGGTCATCCTCGACGGCGTCGATATCTACGCGCTCGATGAAGACGGCCGCGCCGCGCTGCGCAAGGAAAAGCTCGGTTTCGTGTTCCAGTCGTTCCAGTTGCTGGCGCACCTGACTGCCGTGGAAAACGTCATGTTGCCGCTCGAACTGGCCGGCGTGGCCGGTGCGCGCGAAAAAGCCGCAGCCATGCTCGATCGCGTGGGCCTGTCATCGAGGCTCAAGCATTACCCCAAATACCTGTCCGGTGGCGAACAGCAGCGCGTGGCGCTGGCCCGCGCTTTCGTCAGCGAGCCGCCCCTGCTGTTTGCCGACGAACCGACCGGCAGCCTCGATGCCGCCACCGGCGAAGCGGTGATCCAGCTGATGTTCGAACTGAACCGCCAGCACGGTTCCACCCTGGTGCTGGTCACCCACGATCAATCGATGGCCGCGCGTTGCGGCCGCACGATCACGATTGCCGCCGGGCGGCTGGTGTGAGCAGGGGAGTCCATATGTCGATCGCATCCGTTAAAAAATCCGCGCGCAGTTTCGGCGTTTGCTCCTTGCTGGCAGTGACCATGGCGGGCGCGTATGCCCAGGCGCCGGCCCTGCGTCCCCCGGCCACGCCGCCCGCAGCACCCACCATGTCCGCCGAGCAGTGGCGCCAGGCTGCCGTTGCCGATGTCGAAGCGGCCTACCTGGTCACGCTGGACGATCACCCGGGCACGGTCGATCCCGCCAACCCCGACTTTGCCGGCAACCTCGAAAAAGCGCGCGAAGGCGCCCAGTTGCTGGCTTCGAAGGTGCGCGACGGCGCCGGTTATGCGGCAGCGTTGCAGCACTTTAACGCCCTGCTCGGCGATGGCCGTGCCGGCGTGGTGCTCAAGGACATGCCGCCAGCGCCGCCGCGCTGGCCCGGCTTTATTACTGCGTGGCGTGGCGACAATATGTTCGTGGCCGCCACCACCCCCGGCGGCCCGGCCGTGGGCGCGCGCATTGCCGACTGCGATGGCAAACCGATTGCGCAACTGGTGGAGACCAATGTGTTCGGCTTCGGCCAGCGCAGCGGCGGCACCGGCCCATGGTGGTCGTTTGCCCCCGACGTATTCATCGACCAGGGCAATCCGTTCATCACCTTGCCGGTGCAGTGCATCTTCATCGACGAGGGGCGCGAATCGCGCCTCACGCTCAGCTGGCGCCCGATGGACGAGGCGGCCCAGCGCCTGCGCGACGACAGTTTCAACGGCATCACCCAACCGCCCGGCGTCAGCACGCCGCGTTACGGCCTGCACTGGTTCGCGCTGCCCACGTTCCAGCCGAACGACACCGAGCGCGCAGCCTACGGCGCCATGCTGGCCGAGGTGCAGGCCAATCGCCAGCGTTACCTCGACGCCAACGCCGTGGTGATCGACCTGCGCGGCAACCAGGGTGGCGACGCGGTCTGGGCCATGAACCTGGCGCGCGCGCTGTGGGGCGAGTCGCGCGTCAACCGCCGCCTCAAGGTGGCGCAGGCGCGGCAGGCGGTGATGTGGCGTGCGTCGTTCGGCAATATCGCCTACACCTCGTTCGAGTCGGCGCAGTTGACAGACAAGGAGCGCAGCGCGCTTGGTTACGATCCGGCCGCAATTGCGCAAGGCATGCTGGCGGCGCAGTCGCGCGATGAAAAATTCTATCCCGATCCGGCGCGCCGGGCCGCGGTGAACGACAGCGACCGCGCCGAAAACCTGCCCGGCGATCCGGCGCCGTTTACCAAGCCGGTGTACGTGGTGGTGCCGGGCCAGTGCACCGGCGCCTGCCTCGAAGCGCTCGACGTGTTCTCGCTGTTTTCCAATACCAGGTTGATCGGGGCGCCCAGCGCGGCCGATTCGTCGTACACCGGCATCCGTCTCGAGCCGCTCAAGTCGGGCCTGGCGTCGGTGATCGTGCCGTCCAAGGTGGTGGTCAACCGGCCGCGCAGCGCCGCCACGTTCTACACGCCGGCCATCGTGGTCAATGACCTCGAATGGTCGCAGCGCGCCTTCCTGAAAGCCATCGAAGCCGACCTGGTGCGCCGTTGAACGATGCGTGCCACCCGTGGCGCGTTTTTTTGATCTTTTTGCGCCTGGGGCTGACGTCGTTCGGCGGCCCCATCGCCCACCTTGGCTATTTTCGCGATGAATTCGTCACCCGGCGGCGCTGGCTGACCGAAGCCGGCTATGCCGACCTGGTGGCGCTGTGCCAGTTCCTGCCCGGTCCCGCCAGCAGCCAGGTGGGCATGGCGCTGGGCTTGTCGCGCGCCGGCTACGCTGGCGCGTTGGCGGCCTGGGCCGGCTTTACGCTGCCCTCGGCCATCCTCCTGATCCTGTTCGCAGTGGGCCTGGCCGGCCATGGCGACCTGTTGCCGGTAGGCGCAATGCATGGCCTGAAGGTGGTGGCGGTGGCCGTGGTGGCGCAAGCGGTGTGGGGTATGGGGCGCAAGCTGTGCACCGACCTGCCGCGCGTGCTGCTGATGGCCGTTGCCGCCGGTGGCGTGTTGCTGGGGCCTTCGGCGTGGGCGCAGGTGGGCGTGATCGCTGCGGCGGGCGTGATCGGGCTGCTGCTGTTGCGGCCAGGCGCGGTCGCTGCTGTCGACATTCTCCCGGTCACGATCAGCCGCCGCGCCGGCGCCTGCTGGCTAGCGCTGTTCTTTGCGCTGTTAATCGGCTTGCCGCTGGCGGTGCACTGGCTGCCGGGCCAGCCGTTGGCGATGGTCGATGCCTTCTACCGCAGCGGTGCGCTGGTGTTCGGCGGCGGCCACGTGGTATTGCCGCTGTTGCAAGCGGAGGTGGTGCCGAGCGGCTGGGTGGGCAACCAGGCTTTCCTGGCCGGCTACGGCGCAGCGCAGGCGGTGCCGGGACCGCTGTTCACGTTTGCCGCGTTTCTGGGCGCGTCGATGACGGTGGCGCCGTCCGGTTGGCTGGGCGGCGCAATCTGCCTGCTGGCGATTTTTTTGCCCTCGTTCCTGCTGCTGGCCGGCGCCTTGCCGTTCTGGCAGTCGCTGAGGAAAAACCGCCGCGCCCAGGCTGCGCTGGCTGGCATGAACGCGGCCGTTGTCGGGGTGCTTCTGGCCGCGCTGTATCATCCGGTGTGGACCAGCGCCATATTCGGCTGGCGCGACCTGGCGCTGGCGTTGGCCGCACTGGCCGCTTTAACCTGGTGGAAGCTGCCGCCGTGGATGGTGGTGCTTGCTTGCGCCCTGGTCGGCTGGCTGGTTCTCGCACCGGGTTAAACGAGTGCCGCCAAATTAAGCGTTTTAACCGCAACCGATGAGTCGTCATTCCCGCGCAGGCGGGAATCCAGAGAGCGCGTGATCATATGCTCAGCATGTATTATCGCCTGCGCGCCGATGCAGAATGACTGTTCCTAATTGACGGCATTGGGGGCAGACCTCAGCGGTGCGGCATCCGTTCAGGCAGAGGGCCTCAAGGCGCCTGTTATCGGACCAGGTTCAGTCGCGCCAGCCGGTTGATGCCAGCGCGGATCGCCGGTATCAGCTCACCGGCAGTCATGCCGATCGGTCCGACGCCACTGGCCACCAATTCGTCCGCTGCCGCGCCGTGCAGCCACACAGCCGCCAGCGCTGCCGGCCACGGCGGACAGCCTTGCGCCAGCAGGGCGGCGCACAGGCCCGACAACACGTCGCCGGTGCCGGCCGTGGCCAGCGCCGGGTTGCCGGTGGGGTTGATCACGCAGTCGCCACCGGGCGCGGCGATGACGGTGCCCGAACCTTTCAATACCACCACCGCCTGCAAGCGCGCGGCCAGGGTGCGCGCTGCCGCCACCCGGTCGGCCTGCACGGCGACGACGGTTACGGCCAGCAACCGCGCCGCTTCCAGCGGGTGCGGCGTCAGCACGGCGGTTACGCTTCCGTCCACCGGGCGAGCCGCTTGCAGCGCGTGCAGCGTCGGTGCAGTGGTTGCGCCACGGCTGGCCAGCGCGTGTTGCAAGGCCGGGGTGTGCGCCAGCAGGTTGAGGGCGTCGGCATCGACCAGCAGGGCGCTCTGGCTGGCGATGGCGCGCGCCAGCAAATCGGCGGCCATGGCCGAGCCGCCGAGGCCGGGGCCGATGGCCAGCGTGGCTTGCTCGAAGTCGTAGCCTTCGGCCAGGCGGCACATCAGTTCGGGCTGGCCGCTGTCGGCTGGCAGCGGATCTTCGGGAAACAGCACGTACACGCGGCCGGCGCCGGCATGCAGCGCGGCGCGCGCAGACAGGATCGGCGCGCCGCGCATGCCGGTGGCGCCGCCAATCACGGCGACGTTGCCGTAAGTGCCCTTGTGGCCGCTGTGGCGCCGCGCGCGCAGATGGCGGGCGAACAGCGCCGGCTGGTTCAGCTGCAGCTGCGTGGGTGGCAACAGCGCCGGGTCGATGTCCAGGTACGCCACCTCGACGATGCCGGCATGGTCGCGGCCCTCGTTGGTATGCAGGCCCGGCTTGTCGCCGATGAACGTGATGGTGTGGCTGGCGCGCAGCGCGATGCCGTCCGGGCCGACGATGGCGCCGGTGTCCGCATCGAGGCCGCTGGGCACGTCCAGCGCCAGGACCGGGCAGGGCAGCTGGTTGACGGCCTCCACCAGCGCGCGCAGTGCGCCGCCGATGGGCCGCGCCAGGCCGATGCCGAACAGGCCATCGATCACCAGTTGCCAGTCGCCCGTCTGCACGGCAGGCGCCGACAGCTCTTCAAAGCGCGCGCTGCTGTCGGCGGCCCGCCGCCATGCTGCTGCCCGTTCCGGCGACTGCGCATTACCGGGCTGACTGTGCAGCACTGTCACCGAAATCCCGGCGTCGGCCAGGTGCGCCGCGGCTTCCAGCGCATCGCCGCCATTGTTGCCGGGGCCCGCCAGCACCAGCACCCGCACCTGTAACCGCTGCAGCGCCGGCGCCCGGTCAGGAAAGGTATCCACCGGGCCTGGATGAGGCGCTGCGGATGACAGCAGGCGTTGCGCAGCAGCGGCCGCAGCCCGCCCCGCGCGCCGCATCAACTCGCCCTCGGGCAGCGCTGCTGCGGCTGCGTGTTCGATGGCGCGGATGTCGGCGCTGCGGTAAAGTGGCTTCATGCCGCCATCTTAACATCGGTGCTCGTGCCAGCCGGGTTGCCAGCCGTGTTGAGTGGCGGACGCCACACGCACTACAATAGCCGCTTCACCGAAAGCTACGAGGCATGCATGGACTGGCAATTCTGGATCGACCGGGGCGGCACTTTCACCGACATCGTGGCGCTGGCGTCCGATGGCCAACTGCGCACCCTGAAGTTGCTTTCCGAAAATCCTGAGCATTATGCCGATGCCGCGATCGCCGGCATCCGCCAGTTGATGGGCGTGGCGGCGCATGAAGCCATCCCGGTCGAACGCATTGGCGCCGTCAAGATGGGCACCACGGTCGCCACCAACGCGCTGCTCGAGCGCAAGGGCGAGCCGACCGTGCTGGCCATCACGCGCGGCTTCGGCGACGCGCTGCGTATTGCCTACCAGAACCGCCCGCGCCTGTTCGACCGCCACATCGTCCTGCCCGAACTGCTGTACACCGACGTCATCGAAATCGACGAACGCATGGGCGCCCACGGCGACACCGTCGTGCCGCTCGACCTGGCCGGCGCCCGTGCGGCGTTGCAGGCGGCGTACGACAAGGGATTGCGCTCGCTGGCCATCGTCTTCATGCACGGCTACCGTTACCACGCCCACGAAAACCGCGTGGCCGACGCCGCGCGCGACATCGGCTACACCCAGGTCTCGGTCTCGCACCTGGCCAGCCCGCTGATGAAGCTGGTCGCACGCGGCGACACCACCGTGGTCGATGCCTACCTGTCGCCGATCCTGCGCCGCTACGTGGACCTGGTGGCGTACGAGCTGCCTGGTGTGAATTTGCAGTTCATGCAGTCGTCCGGCGGTCTGACCGATGCGCGCGCCTTCCAGGGCAAGGACAGCATCCTCAGTGGCCCGGCCGGCGGCATCGTCGGCATGGTGCGCGCCAGCCAGCTGGCCGGTTTCGACAAGGTGATCGGCTTCGACATGGGCGGCACGTCCACCGACGTCTCGCATTTTTCCGGCGAGTTCGAGCGCGTGTTCGACACCCAGGTAGCCGGCGTGCGCATGCGCGCACCGATGATGAGTATCCACACGGTAGCTGCCGGCGGCGGTTCGGTGCTGCACTTCGACGGCAGCCGCTACCGCGTGGGCCCCGACAGCGCCGGCGCCAACCCGGGGCCGGCCAGCTACCGCCGTGGCGGTCCGCTCGCGGTGACCGACTGCAATGTCATGCTCGGCAAGATTCAGCCCGAGCACTTCCCGCATTTGTTCGGCGCCGACGGCCGCCAGCCGCTCGACGCCCAGGCAGTGCGGGTGCGCTTCGTCGAATTGGCCGCGCGCATTGCGGCCGCCACCGGCAATCCCACCACGCCGGAGCAGGTGGCTGAAGGCTTTCTTGCCATCGCAGTGGGCAATATGGCCAACGCCATCAAGCAGATCTCGGTGCAGCGCGGCCACGATGTGACCGACTACGCGCTCACCAGCTTTGGCGGCGCCGGCGGCCAGCACGCCTGCCTGGTGGCCGACGCGCTGGGCATGAAAACCGTGTTCGTGCACACCCTGGCCGGCGTGATGTCGGCGTACGGCATGGGCCTGGCCGACCAGTCCAGCATGCGCGAGGCGGCTGTGGAAGCCCGGCTTGACGAACACGCGCTGCCCGACCTGGAAGCGCGGCTGCATGCGCTGGGCCGCCAGGCCGGCGCCGACCTGCTGCACCAGGGCGTCGAGGAACACCGGATTACCCTGGTCGAGCGCGTGCACCTGCGCTACGAAGGCACCGATACGGCGCTGATCGCCCTATTCGATCCATCCGGCGGCGTTGCCGCCATGCGGGCGCAGTTCGAAGCGGCCTACCGCAAGCGCTACTCGTTCCTGATGCAGGGCAGGGCGCTGATCGTGGAAGCGGTGTCGGTGGAAGCGGTGGGCGCGTCCGATGCGCCGGCCGAGGCCGAACCACAGGCCGCCACGCCGGCGACAGCACCGGCACCGGCGACCGTGGTGCCGATGTACGCGGGCGGCCAGTGGCTGCAAACCGGCTTGTACCAGCGCGTGGACATCGAGCCGGGCGCCGTCATCGACGGCCCGGCCATCATCGCCGAAGCCAACGCCACCACCATCGTCGAAGCGGGCTGGCGCGCCGAAGCCACGGCGCGCGGCCACATGGTGCTGCGCCGGGTGGCCGCACTGCCGCAGCGCGTGGCCATCGGCACCAGCGCCGACCCGGTGATGCTCGAAATCTTCAATAACCTGTTCATGTCGATCGCCGAGCAGATGGGGCTGCGGCTGCAAAACACCGCGTATTCGGTCAACATCAAGGAGCGCCTCGATTTCAGCTGCGCGATTTTCGATGCCGACGGCAACCTGATCGCCAACGCCCCGCACATGCCGGTGCATCTCGGCTCCATGGGCGAGAGCATCAAGACCGTGATGCGCGAAAACGCCGGCCAGATGCAGCCCGGCGACGTGTTCATGCTCAACGATCCGTACAACGGCGGCACCCACCTGCCCGATGTGACGGTGATTTCGCCTGTGTTCGATGAGGCCGGGGCCGAGATCCTGTTCTACGTCGGATCGCGCGGCCACCACGCGGACATCGGCGGCACCACGCCCGGCTCGATGCCACCGGATTCGCGCGTGATCGAGGAAGAGGGCGTGTTGATCAGTAATTTCAAGCTGGTGGATGGGGCAAGTGAGGGCGCCGACGGCGGCAAGCTGCGCGAAGCGGAAACCCGGGCCCTGCTGGCCGGCGCCCGCTACCCGGCGCGCAACCCGGACCAGAACCTGGCCGACCTGCGCGCGCAAGTGGCTGCCAACCAGAAGGGCGTGGAAGAGCTGCGCAAGATGGTCGCGCACTTCGGCCTCGACGTGGTGCGCGCCTACATGGGCCACGTGCAGGACAATGCCGAGGAAGCGGTGCGGCGCGTGATCAGCGCGCTGCATGACGGGGCTTACAAGCTCGAGCTCGACAACGGAGCGCAGATCGCGGTCACCGTCACCGTCGATCACGACAGCCGCAGTGCCGAGATCGACTTCACCGGCACCTCGCCGCAACTGGACAACAACTTCAACGCGCCGTCGGCCGTGTGCATGGCATCGGTGCTGTACGTGTTCCGCACGCTGGTCAATGACGAGATCCCGCTCAACGCCGGCTGCCTGAAGCCGTTGCGGGTGATCATACCGCCCGGTTCCATGCTCAACCCGCACTACCCGGCCTCGGTGGTGTCTGGCAACGTGGAAACGTCCACCTGCATCACCAACGCCCTGTACGGCGCGCTGGGCGTGATGGCGGCCGCGCAGGGAACCATGAACAATTTCACCTTCGGTAACGCCAAGTACCAGTACTACGAAACCATCAGCGGCGGCTCCGGCGCCGGTCCCGGTTTCAACGGCGTGAGCGTGGTGCAGACCAATATGACCAACTCGCGCCTGACCGATCCCGAGATCCTCGAATTCCGCTTCCCGGTGCGGCTCGAGAGCTATCGCATCCGCGCCGGCAGCGGCGGCGCCGGCGAATGGCGCGGCGGCGACGGCGGCGTGCGCACGGTGCGCTTCCTCGAACCGATGACAGCGGCGATCCTGTCCAACAACCGGATTGTGCCGCCGTTCGGCATGGCCGGCGGCCATTCCGGTGCGCTGGGACGCAACACCGTGCTGCGCGCCGACGGTTCGGTGGAGCAGCTTGGCCACATCGGCAAGACCGCCATGCAGGCTGGCGACGCTTTCGTGATCGAGACGCCCGGCGGCGGCGGCTACGGAACGGTGCTGCCGTGAGCGCGGTCCGGCCGACAGCGCATCGCCCCGCTCAATTGACCAGTTTGATGGCCGCCCGGGTGTACGAGTACGACTGGGCTGCCACAGGCCTGGGCCACATCGCCGACTGGCCGCCCTCGCTGCGCGTGAGTGTGAACCTGATACTGGCCTCGGACTTCCCGTCCTGCCTGTTCTGGGGGGGCGACATGTTGATGATTTACAACGACGGTTACATGACGTTGATGGGCCAGAAGCCCGATGGCTTGGGCCGGCCGCTGGCCGAGGTCTGGAGCGAAGTGTGGGACGACATCGAGCCGATCCTCGCCCGCGCGTGGCAGGGTAAATCCACCTTCATCGAGGATTTCCCGCTGATGGTCGACCGCGACGGCCAGATCAGGGAAGCCTTCTTCACCTTTTGCTACAGCCCGGTACTGGACGAGCAGGGCGTCACCGTCGGCGTGCTCGACACCGTGGTCGAAACTACGGCCAAGGTGCGCGCCTTGCGCGAGACGGCGCGCTATTCGGCAGCGCTCAAGGACGAGTTGCAGGTACTGACCCAGGACCGCGACCGGATCTGGCAGCTGTCCAGCGATGCGATGGCGCTGCTCGACAGCGACAACGGCATGGCCGCCGTCAATCCTGCCTTCAGCCGCACCCTCGGCTGGCAAGAGGATGAACTGGCCGGCACCCCGGTGGCCGCGCTGATCCATCCGCTCGAACGCGATGTCGTGATCGGGCGCCTGGACGCCATTCGCCATGGCCAGGGTTCGCCCAGGATCGAGGTGCGCCTGCGCCACAAGCGCGGCGAGTACATCTACATGGAGTGGACCAATGCGCTCAATGGCAACTTCCTGCTTGGCATCGGCCGCGATAGCACGGCCGAGCGGGCCGCTGCCGAGGCGTTGAAGCGAACCGAAGCAGCGCTGCACCAGGCCCGCAAGATGGAAGCGATGGGCAAGCTCACCGGCGGCGTCGCGCACGACTTCAACAACCTGCTGCAAGTCATTTCTGGCAACCTGCACTTGCTGTCGCACGTGGTGGCGGGCGATAGTCGTGGCCAGCGCTACGTCGACAGCGCTCTGGGCGGGGTGCGGCGCGGGGCCCGGCTGGCCAGCTACCTGCTGGCCTTTGGCCGGCGCCAGGCGCTTGCGCCGCGCGTAATCAAGGTGGGCGCGCTGATCGCGGCCATGGACGACATGCTGGCCCGGTCGCTGGGCGAAACCATCGAGGTGGTGACCGTGATCCCGCCCGGCACCTGGAGCGCGCTGGTCGATACCGCGCAGGTGGAAAACGCCGTGCTCAACCTGTGCATCAACGGCCGCGACGCCATGAACGGCAACGGCAGGCTGACCATCGAAGTGGCCAACGCCAGCCTCGACGAGCACTATGCGCAGCGCCACGCCGACGTCCAGCCCGGCCAGTACGTGCTGATCGCGGTCACCGACACCGGCTGCGGCATGCCGCCCGAGGTGCTGGGGCAGGCGTTCGATCCGTTCTTTTCCACCAAGCCCGAAGGTCAGGGCACGGGACTGGGACTGTCGATGGTGTTCGGCTTCGTCAAGCAGTCTGGCGGCCATGTCAACATCTACAGCGAGGTGGGCAGCGGCACCACGGTCAAGCTCTACCTGCCGCGCTGCCTGGAAGAAGAGGATGCCTGTGTGGCGGAGCCCGAAGCCGGCGCCGTGGTGGGCGGCAACGAAACCGTGCTGGTGGTCGAAGACGACGAGGGCGTGCGCGAGACTGCCGTCGAATTGCTCAGGCAACTCGGCTACTCCGTGCTCAAGGCCGCCGACGCGACTGCCGCACTGAGCATCCTCGACAGCGGCATCGGCATCGACCTGCTGTTTACCGACGTGGTGATGCCTGGTCCGCTGCGCAGCACCGACCTGGTGCGGCTGGCGCGGCAGAAGACGCCCGGACTGGCCGTGCTCTACACCTCGGGTTACGCGGAAAACGCCATCGTCCACGGTGGCCGGCTCGAGCCCGGCGTGCAACTGCTGGGCAAACCGTATTCGCGCGAGGCGCTGGCGCGCAAGGTACGGCAGGTGCTGACCGGGCCGGTCAAACCCGGCTAGGCCGGAGTTGCCTAGGCCGATGTCGCGATACCGTACTTGCGCTGGGTGTGGTGGTATTGCGCCAACAGCGCGTCCAGCGCCGGGTGATGGGCGTCGATCTTGCGCATGCGCTCGAGCAGGTACGCGGCCTGTTCGGCCAGTGGCGCTTCCCAGCCCATGTCGTCGAGCTGCCTGAGGATGGCCGACGCGGCCGCCGGCAGCAGCGCCATATTGGCCGGCGCCTTGCGCAGGCCGGCGTTGAGGGTGTCCACCGCCGCGCGCAGGTCGCCCTCGGTGCTTTTCTGCGCCGCGTGCGCCAGCAGTTCGCCCACCTGCATCTTGATCTGTTCGCCCATCCCCTGGGCCAGGTCGTGGCGACCCGCTTTTTCGAAGACCTCGACTGCATCGTCCATCGACACGCCGCTGTCGTCGTCGTTCATCAGGTCCAGCATCACCGACGAAGCCTGCTGGTCGAGCTTGACGTTCAGGCAGCTCTGGATCAGGTCGAGTTTGAGCCCGCTCGACAGGCCGCGCGTGTTGGCCATGCCGTTGACTGCAGTGGTCAGTTCGGCTGCGGCGGCGGTCATATTGCCGGCCATTTGTTGCACCATGCCGGCGGCAATCGCCCGGCAGGTGTCGGTGTTGGCATTGTTGCGCAGCGAGCGCTCCATGTCGCGGATCACGCCGCCGGCCTGGTAGGCGTCGCCTTTTTTAACCAGCGTCTTGACCAGCTTGACGTGGTCCTCGGGATCGCGGAACTCGGAATACTTGGCCTTGGTCACCACCTGCTTGAACGCCCGTTCGGCCACCCCGACGTCGCCAGTGGCGAACGCCACTTCGCCCAGGTGGCGCAGGCGGCGCACCATGTGCGGCGAAATGTCCACCGCGTCTTCGAGCACCTTCTTGGCCGACTGCTGCTGGCCCAGCGCCTGCAGGGTGCGCGCCAACAAGTCGTAGGCGGCCATGAAGGTGGTGTGCTGTTGCAGCAGGTCGGTCAGGGTTTGCTGCGCTTCGACCAGCTTGCCCAGGCCGAACTGGCAGCGCGCCAGGCCCAGCTTGGCCCAGGCGGTAGGGCGGGTGAGCAAAATCGCCTGGTACACGAACTCGGCTTCGACCAGGTCGTCGATCGACACCAGCAGCTCGGCGCGCAGGCGCGCGTAGTCGGTGGCGTAGCGCGGGTTGGCTTGCTCCCCCTCCTTGCAGCCGGTGATCGCCTTGCGGATATTGCCGGCTGCTACATGCTGGTACACCGGCCAGAACACGTCGCGCCGCTCCACCGCGCGGCGGATCCGCTGCAGCAGGGCGTCCACGGTGAATGGCTTGAGCACGTAATCGGTAGGAGCGAGCTCCACCGCGCCGATCACGCGGCTGTACACGCCCTCGGACGTGATCATCATGAAGATGCACCACGGCGGGATCAGGCGATGGTGGCGCAAATCTTCCAGTAGCTGCTGGCCGTCCTGGCCATTGTTTTCGCTGCCGTTACCCAGGTCGTACTCGCACAGCACGATGTCGAACTGGCGGCGGCTCAGCTGGCGGATGGCCGTGCCGGAACCCACCGCGTACTCGATACGGGTGATCTCGCACTGGTTCAGCATATTGTGCAGGCTGCCGCGCATGCCCGGGTTCGGGTCCACGATCAGTACCGACAACTCGCTATAGTCCGCCATGTTTCTTATCCATTCCAGGTTGTTCCCAGCATAACCGAAGGTCGGTGAAATGATGCGTTTTTGCATGGCACAAGTCACATTTTGGCGCGCCTCGGCCCTTAAATGTTGCTTGTGGAATACTTTGTCGCTGCCGGCAGCCGCATCCTGGTGCTGTATGGGGAGGGGCGGAACGGGTATAATGCGCGCAAAAGGAATTCTGCAAGCCCATGCCTGTGTCTCAATTTCGCTGTCTACCTTTAATCCGCAGCCACGCTGCATCAACTACTCTTCCATCATGTTGATACTCCCGGGCTCCAACGCCCTGTCCGCCTTCCGCAGCCAACGCCTGTTAAACCAACTGCAAGCCGCGCTTCCGCAGGTTGCCGCAGTCCAGGCCCGCTATGTCCACTTCATCGATGCCGCCCAGCCGCTGTCGGCCGACGACACCAGCCGTCTCGGCGCGCTGCTGACCTACGGCGAACCGGCCCAGGCCGACAACGCTGACGGTGCGGTCGAGGAATTCTTCGTGATCCCGCGTTTCGGCACGATTTCGCCGTGGGCCTCCAAGGCCACCGACATCGTCCACAATTGCGGCATGGCGCACGTCAAGCGCGTCGAGCGCGGCATCGCGTTCCGCATCAACCTCAAGGGCGGCATCCTGGGCAGCAGCATCGGCGCGCCGAAGAAACTGTCGGACCAGGATGTGCAGACCGTGGCCGCCTTGCTGCACGACCGCATGACGGAATCGGTGCTGCGCCACCCGGACGAAGCTGCCGGCCTGTTCCGCACGCTGGACGCGAAGCCGCTGGAGACCGTGGACGTGATCGGCGCCGGCGCCAGTGCGCTGGAAAAGGCGAATACCGACCTGGGCCTGGCGATGTCGCACGACGAGATCGAGTACCTGGACGCGGCATTCACCCGCGCCGGCCGCAACCCGACCGACGTCGAACTGATGATGTTCGCGCAAGCCAATAGCGAACACTGCCGCCACAAGATCTTCAACGCCGACTGGACCATCGACGGCGTGGCGCAGCCCAAGTCCTTGTTCGGCATGATCAAGAACACCCACGAATTGCAGCCGAAAGGCACGGTGGTGGCCTACAGCGACAACTCGTCGATCATGGAAGGCGCGACCGTGATGCGCTTCTTCCCGCAAGGCGCCGGCCAGGAATACGCCCCGGTCACCGAGCTGACCCATACCCTGATGAAGGTGGAAACTCATAACCACCCGACCGCCATCTCGCCATTCCCGGGCGCCTCCACCGGCGCCGGCGGCGAGATCCGCGACGAAGGCGCTACCGGCCGTGGCGCCAAGCCCAAGGCTGGCCTGGCCGGCTTCACGGTGTCCAACCTGCTGCTGCCGGACGCCGTGCAGCCGTGGGAAGTCGATGCCGACGGCAACGCCTACGGCAAGCCGGACCGCATCGCTTCGGCGCTGCAAATCATGATCGACGGCCCGCTCGGCGGCGCCGCGTTCAGCAACGAATTCGGTCGCCCGGTGCTCGGCGGCTACTTCCGCACCTACGAGCAAAATGTCAGCGCCCAGTTCGGTGAAGCTGCCGTGTTCGGCTACCACAAGCCGATCATGATTGCCGGCGGCATCGGCAACATCTCGTCGCAACACACGCACAAGAACGACATCCCGGTCGGCAGCCTGCTGGTGCAGCTGGGCGGCCCCGGCATGCGCATCGGCATGGGCGGATCGGCTGCCTCGTCGATGGCGACCGGCACCAACACTGCCGACCTCGACTTCGACTCGGTCCAGCGCGGCAACCCGGAAATGGAACGCCGCGCCCAGGAAGTGATCAACGGCTGCTGGCAGCTCGGTAAAGACAATCCGATCATCTCGATCCACGACGTGGGCGCCGGCGGCTTGTCAAACGCTTTCCCGGAAATTACCAACGACGCCAAGCGCGGCGCGATCTTCGACCTGCGCAAGATTCCGCTCGAAGAGAGCGGCATGGCGCCGAAGGAAATCTGGTCCAATGAATCGCAGGAACGTTACGTGCTGGCGATTGCACCGGCAAGCCTGCCGCTGTTCCAGGCGCTGTGCGAGCGCGAGCGCTGCCTGTTTGCCGTGGTCGGTACCGCCACCGAAGAGCGCCAGCTCAAGCTGATCGATCCGGAACTGGGCAACAACCCGGTCGACATGCCGATGGACGTACTGCTGGGCAAACCGCCGAAGATGCAGCGCGATGTGGAACACGTCGTGCGCACATTGCCGCCACTGGACCTGACCGGCATCGACCTGGCCGAAGCGGCCAGGCGCGTGCTGCTGCTGCCGACCGTGGGCGACAAGTCGTTCCTGATCACCATCGGCGACCGTACCGTGGGCGGCATGTCGGTGCGCGACCAGATGGTTGGTCCCTGGCAGGTGCCGGTCGGCGACTGCGCCGTGACCACCATGAGTTTCGAGGGCTACCTCGGTGAAGCGATGTCCATGGGCGAGCGCACCCCGCTGGCCGTGATCGACGCTGCCGCCTCGGGCCGCATGGCGGTCGCCGAAGCAATCACCAATATCGCTGCCGCGCCAATTGCCGATATCTCCGACATCAAGCTGTCAGCCAACTGGATGGCCGCCTGCGGCCAGCCTGGCCAGGACGCCGCGCTGTACGACACCGTGAAAGCGGTCGGCATGGAGCTGTGCCCGGCACTGGGCATCAGCATTCCGGTCGGCAAGGATTCGCTGTCGATGCGCACAACCTGGAAGGATGAGGATCAGGCGAAAGCCGTGCTGTCGCCGGTATCGCTGATCGTCTCGGCGTTCGCGCCAGTGTATGACGTACGCAAGTCGCTGACGCCGCAAATCAGGACCGATGCGGGCGACACGGCCATCATCCTGATCGACCTCGGCCGTGGTAAGAACCGCCTGGGCGCCTCGGCGCTGTCGCTGGTGATGAACCAGCTGGGCAACGAGACCCCGGACGTGGACAGCGCCGAAGACCTCAAAGGCTTCTTCGCTGCCATCCAGCAACTGAACCGCGACGGCAAGCTGCTGGCCTACCACGACCGGTCCGACGGCGGGCTGTACGGCACGCTGACCGAGATGGCGTTTGCCGGTCGTGCCGGCCTGTCGATCAACCTCGACATCCTGACCCTGGAACAGGGCCATGGCGCCGACCAGGGCGACGCCAAGAACTGGGCCGGCCAGATCGCCGAGCGCCGCAACGAGCAAACCCTGCGCGCGCTGTTCTCGGAAGAACTGGGCGCCGTGATCCAGGTCCGTGCCGAAGAAAAGTCGCTGGTCATGGACGTGCTGCGCAGCTTCAACCTGGGCGCATGCAGCCACATCATCGGCAAGCCGAACGACCGTGGCGTGATCGAATTCACCCGCGATGCCAAGCTGATCTACAGCCAGCCGCGCAGCGCGCTGCACCGCCTGTGGAGCGAAACCAGCTGGCGCATCGCACGCCTGCGCGACAACCCGGCCTGCTCCGATGCCGAATATGACCGCTTGCTGGACGAACAGGATCCGGGCATGCAGCCGAAGATCACGTTCGACCTGGGCGACAATATCGCCGCGCCATTCCTGGCCACTGGCGTGCGGCCAAGGGTGGCCATCCTGCGCGAGCAGGGCGTCAACTCGCATATCGAAACCGCTTACGTGATGCACCAGGCCGGCTTTACCGCGGTCGATGTCCACATGAGCGACCTGATTGCCGGCCGCGTGAAACTCGACGACTTCCAGGGTATTATCGCGGTCGGCGGTTTCTCGTATGGCGACGTATTGGGTGCGGGCGAGGGCTGGGCCAAGACTATTCTGTTCAATACCGCGCTGTCGGAACAGTTCGCCCGCTTCTTTGCGCGTGGCGATAGTTTCGGCCTCGGTGTTTGTAATGGTTGCCAGATGATGAGTAATCTGAAATCGATTATTCCCGGCGCCCACGCGTGGCCGAAATTCACCACCAATAAATCGGAGAAATTCGAAGCGCGCTTTGCGATGGTGGAAGTAATGGATAGCCCGTCGATATTCTTCAATGGCATGGCCGGTACCCAGACCCCGATCGCGATTGCGCACGGCGAAGGTTATGCCGACTTTACCCAGACCGGGAATATCACCGAAGCGATCGCGGCAATGCGCTTTGTCGACAATCGCGGTGAGGCTACCGAAGCGTATCCGTATAATCCGAATGGTTCGCCGCAGGGCATTACGTCGGTGACCACGCCTGATGGCCGCTTCACCGTCATGATGCCGCACGCCGAGCGCGTGTTCCGCACGGTGCAGCAGTCGTGGCATCCGGAAGGTTGGGGCGAGGAGTCGCCGTGGATGCGCATGTTCCGTAACGCGCGCAAGTTTGTCGGTTAAACAGTATGAGTCGTTCCTGAAAGCCGGGCCCTGCGCGAGCAGTGGCCCGGCTTTTTTTGTCATCGGTTATTAACACTGCACTCTAATCCGTCATTCCCGCGAACGCGGGGATCCATAGAACGCGTGAAGGATGGGCCGCGCGGTGTGCTTGCTCAGCATGGATCCCGCGTTCGCGAGGATGACGGGCTCCGAGGATTGCGCCAGAGTTTGGCATCTTCAAGCTGACATCTGGCTGTGCTGCCGCAGCGTGAAGCCGGTAAACGACAACGCCCGGCACAAGGCCGGGCGCTATTGGTTCAAGGCAGCCTCACGCTGCCCGGTTCAGCTTACTGAACCTTGGCTTTCTTTTGCAGCTCGTCGCGGTACGCGGCGATTTTGCCTTGCTGCATCTGTTGGGCGATCTGGCCCTTGACCTGGTCGAACGGTGGGAACTGGGCATCGCGTGGCGCTTCGTCCAGCTTGATCACGTGGTAGCCGAACTCGGTCTTGACCGGGGTTTCGGTGATCGCACCTGGTTTCAGGGCAACCATCGCATCGGCGAATGGCTTGACCAGCTTGCCTGGCGACATCCAGCCCAAATCGCCACCATTGTTGGCGGAACCGTCTTTCGATACCTTGGCCAGTTCTTCGAACTTACCGCCGGCTTTCAGCTTGGCAATAATGTCCTTGGCTTCCTGTTCGGTGGTCACCAGGATATGGCGCGAGTGATATTCCTTGCCGCCGTTGGCTGCCTTGTATTTGTCGTACTCGGCCTTGATATCGGCATCCTTGACCGGATTCTTTTTCACATAATCGGCCAGCATGGCGTTGATGATAATGCTCTGGCTGGCGTTATCGATGGCGGCTTTGACGTCAGCCTTGTTGCCATAACCTTGTTTATTCGCTTCCTGCAGCATCACTTCGCGGCCGATCAGTTCTTTCTTGACCATTTCGCGCAATTGCGGGCTGTCAGGTTGCTGGCCTTGTGCTACGACCTGTTTGACCATTTGGTCTGCCTTGGCGGCCGGAATGGCTTTGCCATTGACGGTCGCGAGGTTTTGCGCAAAAGCGGGCACTGCAGCAACAGCGAGCATGGCTAACAACAGACGGGCTGGTTTCAACATCATTATCTAAATCCTTTAAAAGCTTGAAATTGCACTTGGACGCGCATATTACCAACTTGAAATGAGAAACGGCGCCCCGTAGGGCGCCGCCTTGCAGAACATTACTGCACTTTTGCTTTTTTAACCAGTTCTTCCTGGTAAGCTTGAACTTTCTTCTGCATCAGGCCTTCTTGTACCTGGCCTTTGACTTCTTCCAGCGGCGGCAGTTTCACGGCGCGGGTGTCGTCGACCTTGATCACGTGCCAGCCGTTAGGGGTTTGCACCGGCTTCTCGGTCACGCCACCTTTTTGCAGGTTGACGAAAGCTGCCGAGAATACTGGTGGGAACGACGATGGGGTAGCCCAGTCCAGGTCGCCGCCGTTGGCAGCCGAACCGGTGTCTTTCGACTGCTTGGCCAGGTCTTCGAACTTGGCGCCGCCCTTGAGCTTGGCGATGACGTCGTTGGCTTCGGCCTCGGTCGCCAGCAGGATGTGACGCACGTGATACTCTTTTTCGGCCGAAGCGGCAGCCACGGCTTTGTCGTACTCGGCCTTGACGTCGGCATCCGAGACCGGGTTTTTCTTGACGTAGTCGCCTACCAGGGCATTGGTGATGATGGCCTGGCGGGCGTTTTCGATCTGATCTTTGACGGCAGGGTTTTTGCCGTAGCCTTGTTTTTCGGCTTCTTGCATCATGACTTCACGACCGATCAGGTCCTTCTTGATCAGCTCGCGCAACTGTGGCGAATCCGGCTGCTGGCCTTGGGCGACGACTTGCTTGACGACAGCGTCAACACGCGAGCTCGGGATGGCTTTGCCATTAACAACGGCAACATTTTGTGCAAAAGCAGGTACGGCGGCAACGGCGAGCAGTGCAATCAGCAAACGGGCTGGCTTGAAAGTCATTATTAATTCCTGTAGGGGGAAGATTTAGCGAAAACCGGAGGAGGGAGTAAGAGTTGCTATCTGTCTTTTATTCAGCGTTTGTGTTCGAATATTTTCTGAGACCCATAGCCTGGTTCCACCCCACCGGCACAACATCATACTTCGGACGGAGCCAATGCAGTAATGGCCAATGCATGAATTTCTTTATGCATCATATCGTTCACGGAATCATACACGAGTCGATGTCTTGTGACGAGTCTCTGCCCTTCAAATTGTAACGAAACGATTCTGACGCTGTAATGTCCACCGCCGGAGGCGGCGCCGGCATGGCCGGCGTGCAAATGGGAGTCGTCGTCGAGTGTCAATTGAAGCGGGGACAAGGCCGCTTCCAGCTTGCTGCGGATGCGCTCGATACGGGTTTCGGTCATGCTTGCTCCTTCATGTGGCGCGAGAGGTAAACGGTCTGGCCGATGATGAACACGAACATCAACGCGGTGGTGCCGAACATTTTAAAATTGACCCAGGCATCGGTATTACCTTTGAACAGCACAAAAGCCACGTACCAGTTGAGTACGCCCATCACGGTAAAAAAGGCGATCCACGCCAGGTTGATACGGGTCCAGCCCGCATCGGGCAGTTCGACGAATTCGCTCATCGACTTGCGCATCAGGTTTTTCTTGAAGATCAGGTCGCTGACCAGCAGGCCGACGGCAAATGACCAATAGACGATGCTCAGCTTCCATTTGACGAAGGCTTCATCGTGCAGGTAGATGGTGAGGCCGCCAAAGAACACGAACATGGCAAGGGAAAACCACATCACTCCTTCGACCTTACGCCCGCGCACTTTCAGGTAAGCGATCTGCAATACTGTAGCCAGGATGCCGACCACCGTGGCCAGCACGATGGGGGCCTGGTCTGGCGTCACGCTGCCACCTGAAATGATGCTGCCCAGGTAGGTGTTGGTAAACACCTGGGCTGCTTCGGCATGCATGCCGGCCAGCTTGTAGGCGGCAAAGAACAGGATGACCGGGAATAAATCGAACAGGAATTTCATGGTGCCTCAATATCTTTTAATCTTGTGGATCGAACCGCAGCGACGCCGAGTTGATGCAATAACGCAGGCCGGTCGGCGGCGGACCGTCCGGGAACACGTGTCCCAGGTGGGCGTCGCACACGGCGCACAGAATTTCGGTGCGCAGCATACCATGGGTACGGTCGGTTTTCTCGATCACGTTGGCAGGATCGATGGCTTCGAAGTAGCTGGGCCAGCCGCAACCGGAATCGAACTTGGTGTCGGAAGTAAACAGCGGCGTGTTGCAGCACACGCAAGTATACGTCCCGTGTTCGTGGTGATCCCAGAATTTGCCGGTAAAGGCGCGCTCGGTGGCGGCGTGGCGGGTGACTTCATATTCCATTGGATCGAGCATGGCGCGCCATTCGGCGTCGGACTTGGTGACTTTATTGGTCATGGCTTAGATCTTTCTTAAGAAGAACAACTCACTTCGAGATGGCTGGCCCAGTCGGGCGGCAAGGCGGCGTATTGGTCGTGCTCGGGCTGTTCGTCGTACGGGTGCTGCAAGATGGCCAGCAATTTTTCGACTTCCGAATAGTCGTGCTGCTGCGCCTTGTCGATGGCCACCTGGGCCAGGTAATTGCGTAGCACGTATTTGGGGTTGATTCGGTTCATCGCAAGCTGGCGGTCGGAATCGACGCTGTGCTCGGCCTGCAATCGCTGGCGATATTGCCGGGCCCACGCATCGAAGGCGGCGCGGTCGATGAACAGGTCGCGCAGCGGTTCGTCACCGCTGGCGTCCTGCGACTTGAGGCCACCGAGGCGGCGGAAGAACTGGGTAAAGTCCACGCCTGGCAGCATGGCGAACATGGCGTCGAACAGGGCGCGGTCGGCGTCGGCGTGGGCGTCGAGTTGCGTCAGGCCCAGCTTGGCGTGCAGCAGTTCGTCGAGCTTGGCCGCAAACGCTGGCTGGTACACGTCGAGCGCCGCCTGTGCGTCTTCCGGCTCGCCGATCAGCGGCAGCAGGGCCTGGGCCAGCGCGTAGCAATTCCAGTGGCCAACCTGCGGCTGGTTCGAATACGCATAGCGGCCTTGCTGGTCGGTATGGTTGCAGATGTGATCTGCGTCGAATGCTTCCATGAAGCCGAATGGACCGTAATCGATGGTCAGGCCCAGGATCGACATATTGTCGGTGTTCATCACGCCGTGCATGAAGCCCACCGCTTGCCACTGCGCAATCATGTGCGCGGTGCGGCGCGTGACTTGCTCAAGCAGGCCCTGGTAGGGATTGTCGCTGGCGCGTAGTTCTGGGTAAAAATGGTCGATCACGTAGTCGGCCAGGATTTTCAATTGGTCGTTCTGCTTGCGGTAGTACCAGTGCTCAAACGAGCCGAAGCGCACAAAGCTGGGCGCCAAGCGCACCACGACAGCGGCGGTTTCTACCGTCTCGCGCATCACGCCCTGGTTGGAACCGGCAATCGACAGCGCGCGCGACGTGGGGATGCCGAGGCCATGCATGGCTTCCGAGCACAGGAATTCACGGATCGACGAGCGCAGCACGGCGCGACCGTCGCCCATGCGCGAGTAGGGCGTCTGGCCGGCGCCTTTCCATTGCAGCTCCAGCGGACCCTGCGGGGTGGCGGCGGCGCCGAGCAGGATGGCGCGGCCGTCGCCGAGCTGGCCGGCCCACACGCCGAACTGGTGGCCTGAATACACGGCCGCCAGCGGTTGCGCCTGTTCCGGCACGGCATTGCCGACCAGGACGTCGAGACTGTCCGCCACCTGCTGCGGCGTGAGGCCGATCAGTTGCGCGGCCGCCGGGCTCACCGCTACCAGGTAGGGTGAGTGCAGGGGAGTGGGCATCAGCCTGGTATAGAACGCGGGCGGCAAGGACGCGAAAGAATTGTCCAGCGGCAGCGAGGTCAGATTGGTAGCGATGATGGTTCCTGTGAAGAGCACCCGGCCCGGGGCCGGAAAGCGCGATTTTACCGCAGCGTGGGCAAGCGCGTAGCGTGCATGCATGGACGAAGCGCGAGCGGCGCGAACTGAGCGCACTGTCGGCCCGCGTGGCGCGAAAAATACAAATAGTCGTCTTACTCGCAGCGCAGAAAATCGCCGGCAAACCCGCGCCAGCCCTTGCGAACAGCAATATTGCGCAAACCTCAACTAGCTAATAGTAAGTTACTTCATTGATAAATTGATTGACGGTAATAAGTATTTACCCGTAAATTATTGCTTTGCAGCATTTCTTCGACTTCGCGCCCAGCGCTCCAGGACCCCCATGTTCACTAGTCTCACTATCCGTACCCGGCTTATTGTCACCATGACAGTTCTCGGCCTGTTGATTATTTCCATCGGTGTCGTTAGCCTGTTTGGCCTGAACAAGGTCAACTTTGCCCTGAAGGACGTCTATTCGAACCAGATGGCGTCCGTACTCATACTCGGCAATTCCAAGAACTTCCTCAATCGCGCGCGCTTCGTCATCGATCGCGGCGTATTTCATCCGGAGGCATCGGACCTCGAAAAAACCCTGAGCCGCGCGGAAGGGTTCATTGTCGATGGCGACAAGGCCTGGAAGGAATACCTGGCGCTGCCGCTGGTGGGCGAAGAGCAAGCGCTGGCCGCCGACCTCGATAAAAAGCGCACCGTGTATATCGGCTTCCTGCGCGAGCTGATGGCGGCGATCCGTACCCAAAATGCCGAGAAGATCGACGACCTGGCCATGAACAAGATGAGCAAGGAGTTCGGCATTTTCGACGCCGCCTCCAACAAGCTGGAAAAATACCAGCTCGACGGCGCTCAAAAACACTATGACGAGAGCCAGTCATTCTTCGGCAAGTTCGAAATCGGCTTCGTGATCGCCTTGCTGGCGGCCATGGCCTTGATCGCTTATTCCACGCTGCGCCTGCTGTCGGCCATCCTGAAACCGCTGCGCGCCGCACTCGGCCACTTCGACCAGATTGCCGGCGGCAACCTGGCCAACGACATACAGGTTGATCGCGACGACGAGATGGGCAACCTGATGCAGGGCCTGATCCGCATGCAGGAGCAAATGTCCACCACCGTGCGCGGCATCCGTAGCGGCAGCAATTCGATTGCCACTGCCAGCGCCGAAATTTCGCATGGCAACCTCGACCTGTCGCGCCGCACCGAGAACCAGGCTGCCGCACTGGAAGAGACCGCGTCTTCGCTGGAAGAGCTGACCACCACCGTGCGCCACAACGCCGACAATGCGCGCCAGGCCAATCACCTGGCGGTGACCGCCCAGGACGTGGCCAGCAAGGGCGGCCAGCTGGTCTCGCAAGTGGTCGATACCATGAGCACGATTAACGGTTCCTCGCGCAAGATCGCAGACATTATCGGCGTGATCGATGGCATTGCGTTCCAGACCAATATCCTGGCGCTGAACGCGGCAGTGGAAGCGGCGCGCGCCGGTGAACAGGGCCGGGGCTTTGCGGTGGTGGCCACCGAAGTGCGCAACCTGGCCCAGCGGTCGGCGGCTGCAGCCAAGGAAATCAAGGAATTGATCACGGCGTCGGTGGAGCAGGTCGATGCTGGCTCGCAACTGGTGGACAAGGCCGGCGCAACGATGGACGAGATCGTCAGCAGCGTGGAGCGCGTGACCGGCATCATCAGCGAGATCATGGTGGCCGGCGAAGAGCAGAGCGAGGGCATCAACCAGATCAACCAGGCGATTGCGCAGATGGACGAAGTGACGCAGCAGAACGCGGCGCTGGTGGAAGAAGCTGCGGCTGCGGCAGGGTCGCTGCAGGAGCAGGCGGCAACGCTGGAAGCGCTGGTCAGCACGTTCCAGGTCGAGGCGCAGTCGGCGCCGCGCCTGGGTCGGGCGCCGAAGCGACCGGCGCTGGCGCTCGGTTACTGATTCAATCTACATCGGCCAGCAACAACGATACATATAACAGGAAGCGGTCTTCCAGCCGCGCCAGCTCGAGCCCGGTGATCTCGCCGATGCGGCGCAGCCGGTAGTCGAGCGTGTTGCGGTGGATGTGCAATGCTTCCGCCGTGGCGGCCAAATGGCTGTCGTGGCGGAACCATGTTTCTAGGGTTCGCTGCAACAGTTCCTTGCTTTTGTCCTGCGCTCGCAGCTTTTGCATCGGCTGGCGCAGCTGCTCGGCCTGCCAGCCGGCATCGAGTCCCGACAGCAGCACCGGCAGCGCCTGGTCGTAATAGTTGTAGCGCTTGCGGCCGCCGTCGCGCTGGCGGCCGATGCGCGCCGCCGTGCGCGCGCTCTGGTACGAGATCGCCACATTGTCGATGCCGGCCAGGGCGATGCCCACCGTCAGCGCATAGTCTTGCGCGCCCTCGTCGTCCAGCAAGGCCGCCAGCGCCGCCAGCTTGCGCTGCGCCCACGCCGGGACATCGGTGGCGTCAATACTGTCATGAAAATCGACGATCACCAGCTCGTGCGAACTGGTTGCGGCGGTCAACGCCGATGGCTGCCTGCCCAGCAAGCGCAACTGCAGGCGCTGGATTTCACTGAGTGCCTCGACCGTGCCGGCCGCCCGGTCGGCCAGCTCCAGCAATAGCACCACGTGCGGACGGCGAAAGTCCACGCCCAGCCGCCGCGCCCACGATTCGAGGCCGGAGCGGGCGCCCGGATCGCTGGCGACCAGTTGCAGCACAAAGGTTTCGCGGTACCGCGAGTCGCGCTGCAGGGCGTCGGTCAGTTGCGCCTGTTCCAGGATCATCTCGGCCGTCAAACGCACCAGTTCGCCAAACTGGCGCACCTCGTCGGGTGCGCCGGACAGGCCGATGGCGCCGCATAATTGGCCGTTGACGGTCAGCGGCAGGTTGATGCCAGGCTGGGCGCCGTGCATATTGCGCGCGCTGGCCGCGTCTATCTCCACCGGCAACTGCTTGGCCAGGGCCAGCATGGCGCCCGTGTGCAGCTCGCCGATGCGGGCGGCATTGCCGCTGGCGACGATGCTGCCGTGAGCATCCATCACGTTGACGTTATACGGGATGATTTTCATCGTGCGGGTGACGATGTCCTGCGCCAACGCGCTGTTCAAGATGGTCATGGCAAACTATTCATGGTGGATGACTCTGGCCGCCATTGTGCCAAGGAACGAGGGATTGCGCTCGAAAGTCGTTTTTCTAAGGAAATATTTGGGCAGTTGCCCAGTATTTTGCACCATCAACTGCGAATTCTCGTGCATTCGGCCGATGATTTTTGCCAGGTGATTCCAGATAATCAGCGGGTCAGCCGTCATGACACTACAACATCAAGGAGACCTGCAATGGGCAATTCCAACACCACCGCCGCCGCGACCACCACTGCGGCGGGCGCCGTACTCGAGGGCGCCTACAAAAAAGCCACCTGGCACCTGATACCCTTCATTTTTGTTTGCTACTTCTTTAACTACCTGGACCGCGTCAACGTCGGCTTCGCCAAGCTGGAGATGATGGATGCGCTCAATCTGAGCAACACCGTCTACGGCCTCGGCGCCGGCATCTTCTTCATCGGCTATGTCCTCAGCGGCGTGCCAAGCAACCTGATCCTGCACAAACTGGGCGCGCGGCGCTGGATCGCCGCCATGATGATCATGTGGGGCGCCTTGTCGGCGGCCATGCTGTTCGTTACCACGCCGACGTCTTTCTACGTGCTGCGCTTCTTCACCGGCGTGGCCGAGGCCGGCTTCTTCCCGGGCATGGTGCTGTACTTTACCCACTGGTTCCCGTCGCAAAAGCGCGGCCAGGTGATGGCGCTGTTCATGTCGGCGATCCCGATCTCGGGCCTGATCGGCGGTCCGCTGTCGGGCTGGATGCTGGCGCACTTCTCGGCCGGCCAGGGCGGCATGGCCGGCTGGCAGTGGCTGTTCCTGTTGCAGGGTTTGCCAACCGTGCTGCTCGGTGTGGCCGTGTATTTCTACCTCAATGACGGCATCGCCCAGGCGAAATGGCTGAGCACGGAAGAAAAGGGCGCCATGCAGCGCGCCCTCGACGACGACGAAAAGCAGCGGCAAGCCACCAGCACCGTCGGCCAGTCGATCGGCGACGTGCTGAAAAACGGCAGCGTGTGGATGCTCGGCGTAATCTACTTCAGCATCCAGATGGGCGTGTACGCGATCAACTTCTGGCTGCCGTCGATCATCAAGTCGCTCGGCTACGATACGCAAACGGTCGGCTGGCTCAGCGCCATCCCGTACCTGTTTGCCGCCGTGTTCATGGTCTGGGCTGGCCGCTCTGCCGACAAGCACCGCGAACGCCGCTGGCACGTCAGCGCGCCGATGCTGATGGGCTTGCTCGGCCTGATGATGGCCGCCAATTTCTCGACCAACCCGCTGGTCGTGATGGTCGGCTTGTCGATGGCCACCATGGGCGCATTGGCTGCCTTGTCGATGTTCTGGTCGCTGCCGGCTGCCTTCCTCGGCAGCGCCGCAGCGGCCGCCGGCCTGGCGCTGATCAACTCGCTGGGCCAGATTGCCGGTTTCGTCAGTCCGTTCCTGGTTGGCTGGATCAAGGACGCCACCCAGAGTACCGACGCCGCGCTGTACGTCTTGTCGGCAGTGATGCTGCTCGGCGCGTTGCTGGTGTTGCGCGTGCCGGCTAAACTGGTGAATCGGTAATCTTATGAGCAAGCAACTGAAATTCGTCATCGCCCCCGATTCGTTCAAGGAAAGCTTGAGCGCGATGGCGATCGCCAACGAAATCGAAGCGGGCTTCCGGGAAATTTTTCCCGACGCCCTGTATGTCAAGGTACCGGTGGCCGACGGCGGCGAGGGCACGGTGCAAGCCATGATCGACGCCAGCGGCGGCCGCCGGGTGGACCTGTCGGTGCGCGGTCCGCTCGGAGAGCCGGTCGAGGCTTTTTACGGCATCATGGGCGACGGCCAGACCGCCGTGATCGAAATGGCTGCCGCCAGCGGCCTGGAACTGGTGCCCCCCAACCGCCGCGATCCGCTGCACACCACCAGTTACGGCACCGGTGAGCTGATCCGCAACGCGCTCGACGCCGGCGCGCGCCGCTTCGTGCTCGGCATCGGCGGCAGCGCCACCAACGATGGCGGCGCCGGCATGGTGCAGGCGCTCGGCGGTCGCCTGCTCGACGCGGCGGGGCGCGACCTGCCGCCCGGCGGCGGCGCGCTCGACGCGCTCGCTCGTATCGACCTCTCAAGCCTCGACGCCCGCATCGAGGATTGCGTCTTCGACGTGGCGTGCGACGTCAGCAATCCGCTGGTGGGACCGCAGGGCGCGTCCCACGTCTTCGGGCCGCAAAAGGGCGCCACGCCGGCCATGGTGGCGCTGCTCGACACCAACTTGCGCCACTATGCGGCGGTGATTGCACGCGACCTGGGCCTGGAACTGTCGGCCGTGGCCGATTTGCCCGGTGCGGGGGCCGGCGGCGGCATCGGCGCGGCCATGCTGGTATTCCTGAAGGGCAGCCTGCGTCCGGGCAGCGAGATCGTCACCGACGCCGTCGGCCTCGACGCAGCGGTGCGCGATGCCGACCTGGTGCTGACCGGGGAAGGGCGCATCGACAGTCAGACCATCCACGGCAAAACCCCGATCGGCGTGGCGCGTGTGGCCAAGCGCCACGGCAAGCCGGTGATCGGCATCGCCGGCAGCCTGGAACCGGGCGCGGGCGTAATCCACGGCCACGGCATCGACGCCGTGTTCAGCGTGGTCAACTGCCCGTGCACCCTGGAACGGGCGCTGGCGGACGCCGCCTACAATGTGCGCACGTCGGCCCGTAACATTGCTGCAGTGTTGCGCTTGGGAACACAGCTAGGCTAGGGCGGCGCGCCAGTCTGTGCTAAAGTCATTTCCTGCGGCAACAAAATGCTCGCAGGAAGGATTTTGATGCCGCCGCAACAGGGTGAACAGAAATACGTGGCCAGGTTGCCGACCATCCGCTCGCAGATCTACAGCCTGGTCTGGGCGTGCGCCTTGCCGGCCATCCTCGGCTTCGCGCTGCTGACCAACAACTTCATTGTGCGCGAGCGCAAGACCATCCAGCAAGATACGCTGATCACCGCCCGGGCCCTGATCCAGGCGGTCGATCGCGACCTCAACACCGGCATCACGGTGGCCCTGGCGCTGGCCAACTCGCCCAGCATCGACAACCGCGACTTTGCCGCCTTCTACCGCCAGGCCACCGAGGTGCTGCGGCCCGAATTCCCCGGCTATAACTTCGTGCTGCACGACCACGATTCGGTGCAACTGCTCAACACTGCCCGTCCGTACGGCGAGCTATATCCCGATCCGCTCAGCGCGGCGCGCATTGCCCAGGTGTTCCAGACCGGCAAGCCTTTGATTTCCAATTTGTTTTACGCCGGCGCCTTGAAGCGACCGCTGGCGGCCATCCACGCGCCGGTGATCCGCGACGGCAAGGTGGTGTACGTGATCTCGGTGGCGTTCGTGCCCGAGCGCCTGGGGCAGGTGCTGCGCGAGCAACTGCTGCCAGCCAACCGCGTGACCGGCATCTTCGACGCCAACGGCGTGCTGGTCGCGCGGACCCATGATCCCGAAAAATACGTGGGCCAGCACGTGTCGCCCACGTTGCTGTCGCAGTTCCGGCTGCGCCAGGAGGATGCGATCGAGGCGACCACCCTGGAGGGCATTCCCGTCTACTCGATGTACAGCCGTTCGCAGCAGAGCGGCTGGGCGGTGGTGATCGGCGTGCCGCGCAGCGCCGTGTATGCCGAGGTATTCGATTCGATCACCTGGATCATGGCCTTCCTGGCGCTGGTCACTGCCGCCGGCTTCGGCGTGGCCTGGCACTTTGCGCGCAATATCGAGGGATCGGTGCGCTCGCTGACCACGGCTGCGATGGCGCTGGGCGGCAAGTCGCCGCAGCAACCGGCGGCGCCGGCCGCCTTCCACGAAGCGGCGCAAGCGCTCGACACGCTGCACGGCGTGGAGTCGGAACTGCTGCGCTATCGGCACCACCTGGAAAACCTGATCGAACACCGTACCCGCCAGCTGGAATCGGCGATGCGCGAAGCGCAGGCGGCCAACGCGGCCAAGGACGTCTTCGTGGCCAATATGAGCCACGAATTGCGCACACCGATGAACGCGGTACTGGGCGTGGCGCACCTGCTGGGCCGCACCGGCGTGACGCCGGAACAGGCGCGCTACCTGGAGATGATACGCACCTCGGGCCAGTCGTTGCTCGGCATCCTCAACGACATCCTCGACCTGTCCAAGATGCAGGCCGGGAAGGTGGAACTGCACCAGGCACCGTTCCGTCTCGACGACGTGCTGCACGCGGTAGCCACCATCATGAGCGTGAGCGCCGGCGACAAGCAACTCGAACTGGCCATCGGCGTCGACGCCGACGTGCCGCGCGCGCTGGTCGGCGACGCGTTGCGCCTGCACCAGGTGCTGGTCAACCTGGCCGGCAACGCCATCAAGTTCACCGAGCGTGGCGAAGTGTCGCTGCGGGTATCCCGGCTGCCGGCGCCCGGCGGCGCCACCGTGCTGTGCTTCGCGGTGAAGGACACCGGCATCGGCCTGAACGAGGAGCAGGTGGCGCGGCTGTTCTCGCCGTTTACCCAGGCCGACCTGTCCACCACGCGCCGCTTCGGCGGCACCGGGCTGGGACTGACCATCTCGCGCGGGCTGATCGAATTGATGCAGGGACAGATCACGGTGCACAGCATGCCGGGTGAAGGCAGCGAATTCCGCTTCACCGTGCCGCTGGGCGCTACGCAGGTCGTGCCGGAGCGCGAACCTCATGTGTCGCAAGAGCCGCTGCACCTGCTGCTGGCGGACGACAACGCCACCAGCCGCGACTGCATCGCCGCCGCCATCGCCGCCGCCGGCTGGACCTGCAACGTTGCCGGGTCCTCCCGGGCAGCGGTGGCGCTGCTGCGCGGTGGCACAAAGTACGACGCGGTGCTGGTGGACTGGCAGATGTCCGAACTGTGCGTCTTGCAACCCGAGATCGACGCGCCGCTGGTCTGCATGCTCAATGCCTACGGCCGCGACCTGGTTGCCGAGGACATGGCCAACGGCCGCATTGCAGCCTGCCTGACCAAGCCGGTGACGGCGGTGGGTTTGGTGGAAGCGGTGCAGGCCGCGCGCACCCACGTCCCGGCGCCGGCCAGGCAGGACGACAGCGCCCAGCCGCCGTTGGCCGGCGTGCGCATCCTGCTGGTGGAAGACAATCCGATCAACCAGGTGGTGGCGCGCGGCCTGCTTGAGCAGGCCGGGGCGCGGGTGACGCTGGCCGAAAACGGCGAGCAAGCGGTGGCCCAACTGCGCCGTCTCGATTGCGACCTGGTGCTGATGGACGTGCAGATGCCGGTGATGGACGGCTTTACCGCCACCCGCATCATCCGCGAAGAGCTGCGCCTGACCCTGCCGGTGATCGCCATGACTGCCGGCGTGATGGCCAGCGAGCGCGAACAGTGTATTGCGGCCGGGATGGACGACTTTATCGGCAAGCCGATCGATGTCGAGCAGATGTTCGCGATTTTGGCGCGCCATTTGAGCCGCGCCTGAGCGCTGCAGCGATAACAAAATGCACAGCTGCGATACGGTTTTTTCATAGCGGATTTTTTGCCGTAGCATATCGGAAATAGTTCGTTTTATATCGATAGCCAGACGAATATAGTTTTGGTTATGACTTATCTATCTAAAGCCCTCACGACCAAGCGTATTATTGGCCCTTCCAGGCGCCGCCTGGCTCTGTTAGCCATTCCTGCCGCGATCCAGCTGCTACTCGCCCCGTCCGCGTATGCCGATGACTCTTCCGCCGCCGATGCTGGCGTGGTGGCGCGCGTGACCGTCGCGGGCGGCCGCGTAGCGCGCGCCGATGAGACGACCGATGATCCGCAGCGCGCACCCACTTCGTCGTATCGCGTCACCGGCGACCGGCTCGATGAACAGAACCTGACCTCGCTGGAAGACTTGCAGCAGCTGGTGCCCGGCCTGGTGATCCAGAGCACCGATCCGTCGGACACCCAGATCAGCATCCGTGGCGTGGGCGACGGCGGCGGCCAGGCCAGCGGCGACGCCAATATCGGCATGCCGAGCAGCGTGGCGATCTACGTCGATAATGTGTACTTGGCGCGTGCCGGCATGCTGGGCAACGGCCTGGGCGACATCGCCTACGCCGAAGTGCTGAGCGGCGCCCAGGGCACTGCGTTCGGCGCCAACGCCACCGGCGGCGTACTGAATATCCATACCCGCGCGCCGTCTTCCACGCCCGAGGCTTCGACGTCGTTCTCGGTGGGTCAGAACGGCTACCGGCGTTTTCGCGCCATGGTCTCCGGTGCCTTGTCCGACCACTGGGCCGGGCGGCTGAACACCGTCTACAGCAATAACGACGGCCCGGTCACCAACCTGCGCAACGGCCACAAGCTCGGCGGCGGTTCGAGTTCCGGCCTGCGCGCGCAGGCGCTGTATACCCGCGGGGCTGCGTTCAGCCTGCGCCTGTCGGCCGACTACAGCATCAGCAGCAGCGCGCCCACGCCGGTACTGCTGGCCACCAATGTGTTCAGCGGTACCGACGGTTACGTCACCCGTTCGCGCCAGATCGGCAACAAAATCGTATTCGGCCCCAACGTCGATCTCGACGACGAGAACAGCATCCACGTCAAGCAGGGTGGCCTGTCGGCGGTGGCGCAGTGGCAGTTCGACAGCGGCTACAAGCTGCGCTCGGTGTCGTCGGTGCGCTCGTTCCGGTCCGAGCCGAACATGGCCGACGGCTTCAGTGTCAACATCTATAACAACACCGGCACGGCGGTACGCGATCGCACCTGGTCGCAGGAGTTGCGTCTCGATTCGCCACTGGGCGAGCACTTCGATTACGCGCTGGGCTTGACCTATCTGGGCCAGAACATGGAGTCGGTGGCGCATACGCGCTATGGTCCCGGTCCGCTGCCGGGCATTTACCTGGGCTCCGCCACCTACAACAATCTCGACGTCATCCGCCTCGGTACGTTGCGGGACCGCATGACGTCGCCCCACGCGCAGGGCACCTGGCATATCGCGCCGGACTGGGACCTGACCGGCGGCGTGCGGGTGAACTACCAGGAGAAGGGCGGTCAGTTCGTGCGGTTCAACCGGGTGGCTTTCAATTCCGGCTACCTGAAGGAATATCACACGCTGCCGTCCGGCACGCTGGTGCTCAGGCATACGTTGAACCACGACTGGAGCAGCTACCTGGCCGCGTCGTACGGCGAAAAATCGGGCGGCCTGAATATTTCGGCCGGCGCGGCGCGCCAGGCGGGGCTTGACTCGCTCTACGTCAAGCCGGAGAAAACCCGCACCGTGGAACTGGGCGTGAAGGGCGCTTTGTGGCGCGACCGGATCTCGCTCAAGGCCGACATCTTCCAGACCGAGATCAGCGATTTTCAAACCCAGGGCTACAACCCGGAAGACCAGCAAACCTACCTGATGAACGCCGGCAGCTTCCGGTCACGCGGGTTCGAGGCCACCGTGCACACGGCGTTTACCCGCAACTTCACGGTCGACCTGGCTGGCGTCTATAACGACGCGCGCTATCTCGATTACCGCAACGCGCGCTGCGCGCCCGAGGTGACGTTGTCGCCACGGCCACCGGCATCGTGCGACCTGACCGGCGCGCGCGTGTTCAACGCGCCCGAGGTGACCTGGAATGCCAGCGCGCGCTACGGCTGGCGCACCGATGGCGGTTTCGACAACTTCGTCAGCGCCCGCTACGCCTACCGCGGCGCCATGTTCGGCACCGTCGATAACTCGGCGCTCACCCGGGTGAGTAGTTATGGCCTGGCCTCGTTTTCGGCTGGCACCGGTGGTAAGCTGGCGCGCGGTGACTGGAGCGTATCGCTCTGGATCAACAACGCCTTCGACAAGCAATACTACCGGCGCGTGGGCGCCGGCGATTACGGCACGGTCTGGGGCTGGCTGGGCGATGCGCGCACGGTTGGCGCAACGCTGACTTACAAATACTAGGTAACGGAAGACAGGCATGAGTGCATCATTCGAACGTCGTCAATTCATCAAACTGGCATCGTTGCTGACCGGGGGCGCCGCAGCGCTCACCCAGGCCTCCGGCGTCGTTGCTGCTACCGGCACTGCCCCAGCACCGGCTACTGCCGGCCGCGCGGGACCGCCGCAATTGGGCGAGACGCCGCTGCAATGGCTCGAAGGCCGGCCTGACAGTTTTGCCGGCGCCACCTGGGGCGTGCCTTGGCCGCAGGGCCGCATTCCGCGCGACGCCGGTTTCGAATTGCGCGGCGCCGGCAGTGGCGCGGCTACCCAGCCGGTGCAATCGTGGCCGCTCGCGTACTGGCCCGATGGTTCGCTCAAATGGTCGGCCCATGCGCTGCCGCCCGATGCAAAAGGTGGCTTGCCGCAGGCCGGCTACAGCCTGCATCCCCTGGTCGGCGACGCCGCCAGCGCAGCAAAGCAGGGGGCACCGCTGGCCAAAGATAATGGCAGTGTGATCGAGGTCGACACCGGCGTGCTGCAATGTTCGCTGCCGCGTTCCGGTGCGGTGCTGGTGACGGCCATGAAACGCGGCGGCAAGCAGCTGCTGCGCGACGGCCGCCTGGTGCTGCTGGTCGATGGCGCGCTCGATGATGAAACCCGGGGCGCCAGTCGCCGCGCTTACGACGGCGCCATCGACAAGGTGACGCTGGAACAGAACGGCGCCCAGCGCGTGGTCGTCCGCATCGACGGCAGTCATCGTCACGCCGACGGCGCCACCTTGCTGCCGTTCGTGGTGCGCATGTACTTCTACAAGAATTCCGACGCGGTGCGGCTGGTGCACACGCTGGTGTACGACGCCGATCCCGCTAAGTCCTATATCCGTGGCGTGGGCCTGCGCTTCGGCGTGCCGCTGGCGGCCGAACTGTACGACCGCCATATCCGCTTCGTGGGCGATAACGGTGGCGTGTTCGCCGAAGCCGTCAAGGGCCTGACCGGCCTGCGCCGTGATTCCGGCGCCGCCGTCTACGACGCGCAACTGAACGGCCGCGCGGTGCCGCTGGCGCAGCTGGGCGCGCAGGTAAAGAAGGGGCTGCAATACATACCGGCGTTCGGCAGCTACTCGCTGCTGCAATCGCATTCGGACGGTTTTTCGATCAGCAAGCGCACCAGCGCCGGCCATGGCTGGATTCACGCCGCCAGCGGCGCGCGCGCCTCCGGCACCGCCTACGTGGGCGCACCCGATGGCGGCGTCGCTTTCGGCGTGCGCAATTTCTGGCAGAGCTATCCGGGCCAGATCGACATCCACGGCGCCGAGACCGCGCAGGCGACGGTGACCATGTGGCTGTGGGCGCCCAACGCCCCGGCCATGGACCTGCGCTTCTATCACGACGGCATGGGCGAGGACACCCACGAGAAGCAGCGCGACGCGCTTGACATCACCTACGAGGATTACGAGCAGGGCTTCGGCACGCCGCTGGGCGTGGCCCGCACCAGCGAGCTGCAATGGCAGCTCCTCGCTGCCACGCCGCTGGCCGACGACCTGGTGGCGATCAGCCGCCGTATCCAGTCGCCGCCGCAACTGGTGACCAGCTCCGAGCGCATCTATCAGGCCGGCGTGTTCAGCGATTACTGGAGTCCGGCGGCTGCCCAACCGAACGCCGCCCAGGCAAAACTGGAAAAGCAGCTGGCCTGGGGCTTCGACTTCTACCGCAACCAGGTCGAAGACCGCAAGTGGTACGGTTTCTGGGACTTCGGCGACGTCATGCACACCTACGACAACCAGCGCCACGTGTGGCGCTACGACGTCGGCGGCTTTGCCTGGGACAACTCGGAGCTGAGCACCGACATCTGGCTGTGGCACTACTTCCTGCACACGGGCCGCGCCGACGTCTTCCGCATGGCCGAAGCGATGACGCGCCACACCGGCGAAGTCGATGTCCACCATATCGGCCCGTTCGCGCCGCTCGGTTCGCGCCACAACGTGCAGCACTGGGGCGACAGCGCCAAGCAGCTGCGCATTTCCACCGTGATCAACCGCCGCTTCATGTATTACCTGACCGCGGACGAACGCATCGGTGATCTGATGACGGCGCAAACCGACGCCGTCAACCGCCTGCAAACCGTGATCCCGGGCCGCAAGATCGGCCAGGTGGCGCCGACCATCGATCCGGAGAACCATGCCAGCGTGTCGTTCGGCACCGACTGGGGTGCAATTGCCGGCGCCTGGTTTACCGCGTGGGAGCGCAGCGGCCAGCCCGAGATCCGCGACAAGCTGCTGCGGTCCATGGCCAGCATCGCCGCCCAGCCGGAAGGCTTCCTCGCCGGCGGCGGCACCATGAACCTGCGCACCGGCGCCTTCATCGTCGAAAAAGAACGCAAGATCAATGTCTCGCACCTGAGCGCGGTGTTCGGTCTGCCGGAAATCTGCAGCGAATTGATACGCACCGTGCCGCAACCGGCATTCCGCGACGCCTGGCTGCGCTACTGCCGGCTGTACAACGCCACCGAGGCGCAGCAAAAGGCGGAGCTGGGCCAGAGCCTGGGCAAGCTCAATCTTGGCCAGGGCCACGCGCGCTTGCTTGGCTATGCCGCGGTGCAGTGGCAAGACCCTGCTGTGCTCAAGCGCGCCTGGGCGCAGTTCTACGAAGGCAAGGCGGGGCTGCTGGACAAGGACCTGGTGTCGCGCCGCGTGAAACCGCCGCTGGTGCTGCGCGAGGTCGAAGAAGCACCGGCCATTTCCACCAATTCGATGTCGCAGTGGGCGCTGGGCGCGATGGGCATGATGGCGCTCGACGCCATCGGCCAGGTCTTGGTGGCGGACGACTTCCGGCGTTTCGATCCGCGCGCCTGGGCGGTGGAAGCGGAAGCCGGCAAGCCGGAGCAGGCAGCATTCGCGTCATCCGGTGCGCTGATCCTCGACGCCGAGCGCGGCCTGACGGTATGGCTGCGCCAGCAGCTGATCGGCCACTACGAGATCAGTTTTACCCGCACCGTGCTGGCCGAGGGCAAACCGCACGAGCGCCTGTCGGACCTGAACTTCTTCTGGGAAGCGCAACTGGGCGTCAATCCATTTACGCATTCGGGCAAGCTGGAAGACTACGACAAGGTGCCGATGTTCTACGCCGGCATCGGCGGCAACACCAACACCACCTCGCGCTTCCGTGCGTACGATGGCAGCGGCGAGCGCAAGCTGCTGCAAGAGTACCTGGGCGCCGACTACGTGCTCAAGGCCAACCAGCCTTACCGCATCCGCATCGTGGTCGATGGCAAGGGCACGCGCCTGTTCGTGGACGACCGCGAGTGGTTCAGCGCTCCCGGTCCGCAAGCCGGTGGCGGCTACTTCGGCTTGCGCACGACGCAGTCGCGCCAGAAGGTGGAGAACTTCCAGGTGCGCCGCATCGCCTGATCCACGGTTATCTGACAAAATAGCCGGTTACGCGCCAGATCCCGTCCGCGTCCGGCATCGGCGTCATTGACGACCACGCCGGCCTGGTTGGTGGAGTCGCTGGTGTAGCGGATGACCACGTATGGCCCTTGGGCGCGCCGGGCGAGGTCTGGAAATACGCATCTTGATGATTGAAGCTGATTGCCGATGATTGCAAAAGAATGCCAATGATACAATCGAGCAACCCTTTCAATCCGTCTGCCATCTCATGATCGTTTCATCCGCAACCGATTTCCGCGCTGTCGCGCAGCGCAAGCTGCCGCCGTTCCTGTTTCACTACCTCGACGGCGGCGCCGGTGCCGAGCAGACCTTGCGCGCCAATGTCGACGACCTGCAAGGGATCAATCTGCGCCAGCGCATCCTGCAAGGCTCGGAAGACCTCGACCTGAGTACCGAATGGTTCGGCAAGTCCTACGGCATGCCGATGGCGCTGGCGCCGGTTGGCCTGACCGGCATGTATGCGCGCCGGGGCGAGGTGCAGGCGGCGCGCGCGGCCAGTGCGCGTAACATTCCGTTCATCCAGTCCACCGTGTCGGTGTGCCCGCTGGCGGAAGTGGCCCAATCGATCGACCAGCCGCTTTGGTTCCAGCTGTACGTGCTCAAGGACCGCGCCTTCATGCGCGACGTCTTGCAGCGCGCCAAGGCGCTGGGCGCGTCCACGCTGGTGTTTACCGTCGATATGCCGGTGCCGGGTGCGCGTTATCGCGACGCCCACAGCGGCATGAGCGGTCCCAACGCGGCGCTGCGGCGCATGTTGCAGGCGGTCACTCATCCGGGCTGGGCCTGGGACGTGGGCTTGCACGGCCGCCCGCATGACCTGGGCAACATCTCGGCCTACCGTGGCCAGGTGACCGGCCTGGCCGACTACATCGGCTGGCTGGGTAACAACTTCGATCCGTCGATCGGCTGGAGCGACCTGCAGTGGATCCGCGACGAGTGGGAAGGGCCGATGGTGATCAAGGGCATCCTCGAGGCGGACGATGCACGCGCCGCCCTGTCGTTCGGCGCCGATGGCATCGTGGTGTCGAACCACGGCGGCCGCCAGCTCGACGGCGCGCTGTCCACCGCGCGCGCGCTGCCCGCCATTGCCGCGGCGGTCAAGGGCAAGATGACCATTTTCGCCGACGGCGGCGCCCGCACCGGCACCGACATCTTCCGTTTGCTGGCGCTGGGCGCGGACGGCGTGCTGCTGGGCCGGGCCTTCGTGTACGCACTGGCGGCGCAAGGCCAGGCCGGCGTGGCCAAGTTGCTGGCGATCCTGGAAAAAGATATCCGGACCACCATGGTGCTCACCGGTGTCAAATCGGTGCGCGAGATCGGCCCGCACTTATTGGCTTGAGAGTCGCCTCAATCCTCTGGAACCAGGAGCATGGATGAAGTTACCGTTGTTGACGGCGGTGATGTTCTCTACGCTGGCCGCCCCGGCCATCGCGCAAGAGTTGGATGCTACGCCGGCGCCTGATTTGCCGCTATGGGAAGTCGGCCTGTTCGGCGGCGCCGCCAGCACACCGGCCTATCCGGGGGCGGACGACCGTTCGCAGCGGGCGCTGGTACTTCCCATGGTGATATATCGCGGCAAGGTGCTGCGGGCCGACCGCTCCGGCATCGGCGCGCGGCTGCTCAATACCGACCGGGTGGAACTCGACATTGGTTTTGCGGTGTCGCTGCCGGCCAAATCGGACGACGTGGGCGCGCGCGCCGGCATGCCCGACCTCAACTCATTGCTGGAATTCGGCCCGCGCCTGAAGGTGCACCTAACCGATACGGAAATCTCGCGCCTGCGGCTGGAGCTGCCGCTACGCGTGCCACTGGAACTGGGCAATGGCTTCAAGCGCCAGGGCCTGGTGTTCGAACCGCGCCTGGTGGCGGAAACGGGCGACCGCAGCGGCGTGTGGCAGGCCGATGCCAACCTCGGCATGGTCTTCGGCAACGCCCGCTTGAACCGGTACTTTTACGACGTGGCGCCGCAGTATGTCACGGCTGACCGTCCTGCGTATCAGGCCGGCGCCGGCCTGATGATGACAAGACTGGGCCTGAGCCTGTCGCGTCGCGTAGCGCCCGACTGGCGCGTGTTCGGTTTCACCCGTTACGACAATCTCAGTCACTCGGCCAACCGCGACAGCCCGTTGTTCCGCAAGAACAGCGGCTGGTCGGCCGGGGCAGGTTTTACCTGGACCATCCACCGTTCGGCAGCGCGGGCCTGGGAATAAACCGCGGGCCCGGTGCTGCCGATCAGTGGTCGGTGTGCAGGTACGACGGCGTTTTCGGCAACCGCGTACTGAACAGGAAAGCGACCACCATCAGCACGGTCACGTAGACGAAGAACCAGTTTTCGTGGCCCAGGTTCTTGAACGTGAGGCCGACGAATTCGGCCGAGCCGCCGAAGATGGCGTTGGCGATCGCGTACGAGAAGCCCACGCCCAGCGCGCGCACCTCGGGCGGGAACATCTCCGCTTTCACCAGGCCGCTGATCGAGGTGTACAGGCTGACGATGGCCAGCGCCAGCGTAATGAGCATGAACGCCATGAACGGGCTGTCGTTACCGCGCAACAGGTGCAGGATCGGATAGGTTGCCAGCGCGCCCAGCGCACCGAACAGCATCATCGAGTTGCGGCGGCCGATGCGGTCGGCCAGCATGCCGAACAGCGGCTGCATGCACATGTAGGCGAACAGCGCGCCGGTCATGATGATGCTGGCGGTCTTGGCCGGCATGCCGGCGCTGTTGACCAGGTACTTCTGCATATAGGTGGTGAAGGTGTAGAAGATCAGCGAACCGCCGGCCGTGTAGCCGATCACGGTGATGAAGGCGGCGCGGTGATGCTTGAAGATGTTGGCCAGGGTGCCGGCTTCCTTGTTGTCCTGGTCGGCCGCCTTGCCGGTTTCGTGCAGGGTGCGGCGCAGCAGCAGCGACACCACGGCGGCAATCGCGCCGATCACGAACGGAATGCGCCAGCCCCAGGCTTTCAGTTCGGCTTCGGTCAGGAATACCTCGAGCACCACGACCGTCAGTACGGCCAGCAACTGGCCGCCGATCAGGGTCACATACTGGAACGACGAGAAGAAACCGCGCTGGCCGCGCAGCGCCACCTCGCTCATGTAGGTAGCGGTGGTGCCGTACTCGCCGCCCACCGACAGGCCCTGGAACATGCGCACGATCAGCAGCAGGATCGGTGCGGCCACGCCGATGGAAGCGTAGGTGGGCAGCACGGCAATGGCCAGCGAGCCGCCGCACATCATCATCACCGAGATCATCATCGATTTTTTACGGCCGACGCGGTCGGCGATACGGCCGAACAGCCAGCCGCCGATCGGACGCATCAGGAAACCGACCGCGAACACGGCGGCTGACTTCAGGAACTCGGTGGTAGGGTTACCGCTTGGGAAAAACTGGCTGGCGAAGTAGATCGAGGCGAACGAATAAACGTAAAAGTCGAACCATTCGACCAGGTTGCCGGAAGAGGCGCTGATGATGGCAAACACGCGTTTGCGCTTTTCTTCAGCGGTGTAGTGGGGTTGTGTTGCGGTTGTGGCGGTCATGTGGCTCCCGTTGCGGTATCAGATATCACATTCATGAAGATGCTTCATTCATGAATAATGTTTCTGATTGTAAAGCATCTTCGACAACTATGGTGCCACGCTTGCGGGGTCGTCGGAACTTATGGATGGTTCCAGTCAGCGTTCGTGCTGGCCTGACTGCTCATTTTGCATCAGGCAGCAGGCCCAGCATGTCGAACAGGCTGGCCGGTTGTGCACCTGGCCGGCGCTGCGCGAGGTCGGCCAGTGAACCCGGGGTAGGGTCGGCGTCGCCGGGCGCGTGGTTGAAGTAATTGAAGTCGAGTTTGATCTTGGCCTGCAGGTCACTTGCGTAATCTTCCGGGTACGTGGCCTGTTCCAGTGCGGGCAGCTGGTTGAAATGATCGAGCACCGAGGTGAAGAACCTGGTCATCTTGCCGGTCTGGTTGTATTCGTTCATCGCGGCTGCTACCACCTGGCTGCGCCAGGCCTGTTCTTCCTTGTTCGCTTGGTGTTCGGCCGCGCGGCGCTCGTTGACGGTAAACGTTCCGCTTTCGTCGTGTGAAATGGTCGACAGCTGTTCGCGCGACAGCCCGGCGAACGGGTTCGGCGCCTTGCCGGCGATGAAGGCGGTGGCCGCCGCCGCCGACTTGATCGAGGCGTCGTCGGCAGGCGTTGGCACCTCGCTGGCGGCGGCTGCCTTGTTGGCTGGATCGAGGGTGTAAAACACCTTCCTGACGTCAGCCTCCAGTTGCCGCTGCAAGGTCGCGTGATCCATGCCCTGCAATCTGGCGGCGGTGTGCTCGCCAGCGGCCGATAGCCTGCCCGCCAGCGTGGAAACGGTCACTTTTTCGGTGGGCGCGGCCACTTTTGCCGCCGGCGCTGCCGACGGCTTTGACTGCACCGTTGCCGTGGTGGCGTCAGCGGCAGGGCGCGCCGAAATACCGGACAGGTTGACCATTGCTTACTCCATGAAGTGCTGGATCGTATGGCAATAACGGCAGGTTTTCCCGTTTCATGAGCGCTGCACGGCGCGCCGGTTAGCCAACGCACGTTGTGCCGTGTGAACTGTGTGTATTGTTAAATCGTCTTAACTCGTCATCCTTTTCATCTCAACCAGGAACCCGCCATGAATCTCGACAAGTCCACCAGCAAGCCTGTCAACGCGTCCACCGCCAACCCCGACCTGGCGATCGACAACGAGCCGAATTTCGCCGACAACCTGCCGCAGCGCATCAAGGACCTGCTCGAACAAACCAGCTCGAAGCTGGCGCACAACGAATTGCGCGAGTGGGGCAAGCTGCTGCTGACCCAGGCGCCAGCGATCCAGGCCGGCATCGCGCGCCGGGTGGACAAGCGCACGGTCAAGAAAACTGCCATTGCCGCGGTGGCGCTGGGCGTGGGCTACTACCTGCTGAAGCGCCGCTAAGTCCTTTCAGCACAGCTGCCGGTGGGGCGGCGACCAAGGCTGACCGCTAGCAGCTGCTTGCCTTGCGGTAAAACAAACCCGGATATTTCCTGCGATCTACAATTTCGCAATGGCAATATCCAAACGACTCCGTCCTAGGCGCCAGCATGGCGTGACCGCGATCATGTTCATCATGAGCATGCTGGGCGTCGTGGTGTTCAGCGGCATGGCGCTGGACCTGGTACTGGTCCACCATCGCCGCCAGGAACTCGATTTGGCCGCGCGCATGGTAGCGTTGGCGGCCGCCCGCCAGCTCAATGGCAGCGCGGACGGCATCGACAATGCGCTGGTCCGCAGCGCCGAGGTGCTGGCCACGCTGAAATATCGTTATGGCAGGGGTACGCTGGCGTGGCGCGACGACGTGCTGTCGTTCGGCGCCACCCCCGACGGCGGCTGGGTCGATACCGCCGCCGCCAAGGCGGCGCCGGCCGGCCGAATGTTCGTGCGCGCCGATACCGCCGGGCTCGATGCCAGCGCCGGCTCGGTTACCCTGTACATCGTCAGCCTGCTGTTCCCGTCGCTGCGGTCGGTGACGGTGGCGACCACCGCCGTGGCCGGCCGCACCGGCATCGACGTCATGCCGCTGGCGGTGTGCGCCATGTCGGAAGTGGCGGGTGCGGCGCGCACCAACCCCGGACCGCCGGCTACCGTGGAACTGGTGGAGTATGGTTTCCGGCGCGGCGTCGGCTACGATCTGATGCAGCTCAATCCGCACGGTGTGGATCCGGCCAATTTCGTCATCCATCCGTTTCGCCGGCCCGGTGCGGCCGTCGCACCGCTACCGTCGGTAGATTCCCTGGGGCCGCACGTTTGTACCGGCCAGCTGGCCATCACCACGGTGTTCGGCGGGCCGCTCACGGTGGCGGGACCGTTTCCGTTGTCATCGACCTTCCGCCAGCTCAATTCGCGTTTCAACCAGTACGAAAACAACTTGTGCACGTCCGCGACGGCTATCATGGACAGCAACCCCAAGTCCTACGCCCGTAGCGGCGGTGTGCCGTGGATGGCCGCCACGCCTGACCAGCAGGGCGCCCTGTCAACTACCGTTGGCGGCAAATTGCATACCATTGCCGACCTGGCGGCGCCGCCGGCCGGCACCCAGGCCAAGATGTATGGCCCATTGTGGGCCTATGCCAGGGCGGTGCGGTTCAGCGCCTGGTCGGCCGGCGCCAACGAACCGACGGCCGGTTACCCGACCTTCGGCCCGGCCGACTGGGCCAGCCTGTACGGGCCGGTCGCGCCGGTCGCCAAGAGCTATCCCTCCACCACGCCATACCAGAGCACCGGCGGCGCCAACTACGAGCAGCCGCCGCTGGACCAGTTGGGCCTGGCCCATCGCCGCGTGCTCAACGTGCCGCTGCTGGCCTGCCCGGTGGCCGCCGGCGGCCCCGCGCCCGCGACCGTGCTGGCCATCGGCAAATTCATGATGACGGTACCGGCCACGGCCACCACGCTGTATGCCGAATTCGGCGGACTGGCGCCCGAGCATACGCTGGGCGGCCCGGTGGAGCTGTTCCGGTGAGCGCCAGGCGCAGGGCGGGCGGCCTGGTCACTGCGGAGTTTTCGCTGGTCCTCGTGCTGTTCCTGACCATGACTTTCGGCGTACTGGAAGTGGGGCGCGCCATGTACATGTTCAACGTGCTGCACATGGTGACGCAGCGTGCCGCGCTGGCGGCCGCCAATGCCGACTTTTCCGATCCGGAGGCCATGGCGGCGGTGCGCCGGTATGCCGTGATGCGCAGCACACCCGGGGCCCTGATCATGGGCGCCCCGGTCACCGATGATCATGTGCGTATCGACTACCTGTCGCTGGCGGGAGCGGCAGGCAAGGCCATGGTGCCCATCGCGGCCGGCGGCATGCCGGCGTGCCCGGTGAACAACCGCATCGCCTGCATGCACGATCCGAACGGCGCCGCCTGCATCCGGCTGGTGCGGGTACGGATCTGCGATCCCGCCGATACCGGCACCTGCCGCCACACCGCCTACCGCACCATGTTCCCGCTGGTGCGGCTTCCCCTACAGTTGCCGCTGGCATCGACGATTGCTGGCGCCGAGACGCTGGGTGCAATGCCGGGCGACGGACCTTGCCAGTGATGGCCGCGCGGTCGTCCTGCACCAGGTCCTGCTAGAGCGGCAGCCTGGCGATCACCTTGATCTCGAACTGGAAGCCGTATAGCCACGTCACGCCCACCCCGGTGAGCGTCGGGTAGGGCGCCTCGCCCCAGTACTGCGGCACCACCTGCCACACCTTCTCGAAATTCTCTTCCGGGTTTACCAGGAACACGGTGACGTCCACCACGTCATCGAAAGTGCAGCCGGCAGCCGCCAGCACCGCGTTCAGATTTTCGAACGCCAGGTGCAATTGCGCGAGCAGGTCAGGCTCGGGCGAACCGTCCTCGCGGCTGCCCACCTGGCCCGAGACGAACAGCAAGCCATTGGCCCGCACCGCCGGCGAATACCGGTTACGCTCATACAAAGCCCGGCGTCCTGCCGGGAATACCACGTCACGCTGGTTCATGTCGACCTCCTTGAATAAGGCGCCATTGTGCGGTTCCCCGCTTGTTTGATAAACGGCGATAATGCTGCATCACTGTTTGTCATAACCAAATAATAAGGAGTGCCCATGGACAGGTTCGAGGCGATGCAAGCCTATGCGCGCGTGGTGGAAGCAGGCAGTTTTACGCGCGCGGCCGCCACCCTGGGCATCAGCCGCACCAGCGTGACGCAGCTGGTGCAACAGCTGGAGGCGCACCTGAAGGTCAAGCTGCTCCACCGCACCACGCGCCAGGTGAACGTTACCGCCGACGGCGCCGCGTACTACGAACGCGTGATCCGCCTGCTGGCCGATCTCGATGAGACCGAGTCCAGCCTGTCGAGCGCCTCGGCCCAGCCGCGCGGCAAGCTCAAGGTCGATGTTCCGAGTCCGCTGGCGCGCATGATCCTGATGCCGGCGCTGCCCGATTTCCACGCCCGCTATCCCGACCTGCAGATCGACATGGGGGTGAGCGACCGCGCCATCGACATCATTGGCGAGAACGTCGATTGCGTGGTGCGCGGCGGCGTGCTTACCGACCAGTCCCTGAAGGCGCGCCACGTGGGCGACCTGCACCTGGGCTTGTACGCGGCGCCGTCGTACCTGGCGCGCGCCGGCACGCCCGCCCATCCGCGCGACCTCGAAGGCACCCACCACCGCATCGTGGGCTTCCTGTGGGGCCGTGCCGGCAAGACCTACCCGGTGGCGATGGCGCGCGGCGCCGAGCATCTCGACATCGGCGGCCGGTACGTGGTGGCGGTCGATGACGGCAACGCCTATCTGGCAGCCGGGCTGGCCGGCATGGGCGTGCTATGGCTGCCGCACTACATGGCGCGGCCGCACCTGGCCGGAGGTGAGCTGCTGGCGCTGTTCGGCGACTGGCAACTGGCGCCGATGCCGCTGCACGTGGCTTACGCCCCCAACCGCTACGTCAGCACCCGGCTGCGCGTGTTCATCGACTGGGTGGCGGAGTTGATGGCGGTACACGCGCCGGTCATGCGGCCGCCGATGTAGTCAGACTGCCTTCAAGGCTACTTTGCCACCTGCGCGGCCAGCCAGCGCTCGATGGTGGCGCGGTGTTCGGGCGTGGTCAGGTGCACTTGCTGCGGATCGAGCACGATCTCGCGCGGCGCGGTGATCACGTTGAAGGCGGCCAGAGTGGACGTGGGCGGCGTCACCATGTCGTTGAATCCGGCGTAGTACAGCCCTGGCGCGCGCAGGCGGCGGGCAAAGTTGACGGTGTCGTAGTGGGCGCTGGTGACCAGCTTCGCGTCCGACAGCAGGTCCTGCCCTTGGCCGAGGACATCCGGGCGGAACAGTCCGGGCCAGCCGCCGGCGCGCCCGTCCAGGTAGCCGGTAACATCGCTGTACGCCGGATACGAGGCGACGGTGGCGGTCACGCGTGGATCGAGGGCGCTGGCCATGATGGCCAGCTGGCCACCCTGGCTGCCGCCTTGCGCCACCAGGTTTTTGCCATCCCACTTGGGATGCCGGGCCAGGTAGTCGAGCGCGCGCAGGGCGCCCAGGTACACGCGCCGATAGTAATAGGTATGGGCGTTGTCGAGGTTATAGCGATTGTAGCTCTCCAGCGCGCCGATGTTGAGCTGCTCGTACAATTCGTCGGGCAGGTTGACCGGAATGCCGTGGATGCCGATTTGCAGTGTGATATAGCCCTTGGCCGCCATCTCCGGCGTGCCCTTGTAGCCGCGCACCCCGGCGCCCGGCACTTGCAGCACGGCCGGATAGGGCCCGGCGCCGCGCGGCACCGACAGTACGCCGTAGATGCGCGTGGGACGTCCGCCGGGCGGCTGCGCCACGTTCTGGAAACTCAGGTACGACACTTCCACCTGTGCGGTCGACAGCGCCGGCGCGGGCGTGAGCATAAACTGCGGCTCAACCGCAGCCAGCGCGCGCTTCTGCGCCTGCCAGAACTGGTCGAAGTCGGCCGGCTCCTGTTGCACCGGCACGATTTTTTCTGGGCTGAAAGCAGCGGTGGCGCGGCCCTCCTGGACCTTGCCCTGCACGGTGGCCTTGACCAGCAGCCGCACGAAGCCCGGCCGCGTGGGCGCTGGCGCCGACAGGCGCAAACCCTGTTCAGGTACCAGCGCCGTGCGCTCGGTACCTTCGATCATGTCCGGCCCCAGGCGATAAGTGATGGCAACGCCTTCGGCCGGGTAGGGCTTCAGGTTGAACTTGACACTGAAGGTGGCGGCATCGCCGACCTGGTAAGTCCAGGTCGGCCGGTCGAGTCCCACTTGCAGCACTGCGTCGGCAGCGACCACGGGGACGATGGTGGTGCTGGCTGTAACGCTGCACCAGGCCGGCGCAGCAACCAACAGGTGGGCACATGCCAGCAGCGTGGCGGCAAGGGGCTTGGAGAAGGTGAGAGGGTTCATGCCGAAATAGTAGCGGCTGATGTCCCCCGGATTGCGGGAACGCTACGAACAATCACCATTTTGAGCACAGCTGTCACGCATATCCGGACTGGCGCGGCATGGCACTAATGAGATATTATTCTCATTAATAAACGCAACCATGTTGCGATTGCAGCGATCAACCCCATCCGACCAGGAGAATTGCTTGACCATCGACAGTCTTCATCCGCCCGTGCAGGGCCGCACAGCCAGCAAAGCAGGCAATCAAGCGGTGCTCGACGCCGTCGGCGTGGTCGCCGGTTACGGCGGCAAGACCATTTTGCAGCAGCTCGATTTGCAGGTGCGCGCGGGCGAGATTTATGCGCTGCTGGGCGCCAATGGCGCCGGCAAGACCACCACCGTCAGCCTGTTCCTCGGCTTTGTCGCACCCGTCGCCGGCACGGTCAAGGTCAGCGGTTTCGACCCCGTCACGGAACCGGCGCAGGCGCGCCGCCACCTGGCCTATATCCCGGAAAACGTCGCGCTCTACGAGCACCTGACGGCGCGCGAAAACGTCGGCTACCTGCTGCACCTGGCCGGCCAGCAGGAGGACCCCCCCGCCATCGACCAGGCGCTCGCTGCCGCCGGCCTCGATGCGGCCGCGTTCGACCGTCGCGTGGCCGGCTTCTCCAAGGGCATGCGGCAGAAGGTGGCGATCGGGCTGGCGCTGGCGCGCAAGGTGCCGGCGCTGCTGCTCGACGAACCGACTTCCGGCCTCGATCCGCAAGCTACTTCCGAATTCAACCGCCTGCTGGGCGTGCTGCGCGCCCAGGGCGTGGCGATCCTGATGGTGACCCACGACCTGCTCAGCGCCGCTGACGTGGCCGACCGCATCGGTTTCCTGGAAGCCGGGCGCCTGCGCGAGGAAGTGGCCGCCGCCGGCGACGACCGCTTCGACGTGCGCGCGCTGCATCGCCGCTATGCTGCCCAGTCGGCAACCTCGGCACCCTCGGCGCCGTCGGCAGAGGCAGCGTGACCATGGCGACCTCCCTGATCACCCGCATCGCCCGCGAGGAATGGCGCGTGCTGGTACGCGACCGCGCCGCCGTCGTCGGCCTGCTGCTGTTGACGGTGCTGATGTGCGTTGCGGCGCTCACCGCGTACGAGCAGCAGCGCGGCGCGAACGCCGAGCGGGCGCGCTACCAGGCGCAATCGAACCACGAGTTCCAGGCCCAGCCAGACCGCCACCCGCACCGCATGGTCCACTACGGCCATTTCCTGTTCCGGCCCGTCAATCCGCTGGCCGCGTTCGACCCCGGTATCGACGGCTATACCGGCAGCACGCTGTTCGTCGAAGGGCACCAGCAAAACAGCGCCAACTTCGGTGACGTGCGCCAGACTTCGCTGCTGCTGCGCTTCGGCCAGTTGACGCCCGCCTTCGTGTTGCAGGTGCTGGCGCCGTTGCTGCTGGTGTTCTTCGGCCACGCGGCGGTGGCGCGCGAGCGCGAATCGGGCACCTTGCGGGTGCTGCTGGCGCAGGGTGTGGCCAGCCGCCAGCTGGTGCTGGGCAAGCTGCTGGCGTTATGCGGCTTCACGGCCCTGATGCTGCTGCCGGCGCTGGCCGGCCTGGCCTGGATGGCGGCCAGCGGCCATGCGCCCTGGTTGCCGGTGCTGTTGCTGGCGGCCGGCTATACCGGCTGGCTGCTGTTGTGGTCGGTTGGCGTGGTGCTGGTGTCCACCGTACTCGCGCGCGGCCGCGACGCCTTGCTGGTGCTGCTGGCCGCGTGGGCGGTGGCGGTGATCCTGTTGCCGCGCTGGGTACCCGATGCGGCCAACAATGCCGTGGCGCTGCCCACGCGCTATGAGAACGTGATCAACGTGCAGCGCGACTACCTGGCGCTGGGCGACTCGCATAATCCTGCCGATCCGAAATTTGCCGCCTTCCGCGACAGCCTGCTCAAGCAATACAACGTCACCCGCGTGGAAGATTTGCCGGTCAACCTGAAGGGACTGGTGAGCATGGAAGGCGAGCGCCGCTCGACCGAACTGTTCAACCGCTATGCCGCGTCCACCATGGACCGCCAGGAAGAACAGAGCCGCCTGATCGATCACGCCGGCTGGCTCAGTCCCGCGCTGGCGCTGCGGCGCCTGTCGATGACGGCGTCCGGCACCGACCTGGCCAGCTTTCGCAGCTTCCTCGAGCAGGGCGAAGCCTATCGCTACGCGCTGATCCAGGGGCTCAACAAGCTGCACGCGGAAGAAGTGCACTATGCCGACGACGGCAAGGCCGGCAAGGAAAACCGTATTTCGAATGCCCACTGGCAGGGCTTCCCGCCGTTCCATTACCGCCAGGCGCAGGTCGATGAAATCCTGGTGCGCGCCGCACCTGCGGGCGCCGCGCTGGTGCTGTGGATACTGGCATTGACCGGGCTGACCTGGTGGCTTGCCGGTCGCCTGGGGAGGGCCGTGCGTTGAACCTGCTCACCAATTGGCTGTCTTTTGAATGGCGCCTGATCGCCCGCTCACGCCTGTCGGTCGTGGCGTTGCTGCTGTTGCTGCTGTTGTCGGCCCTGTCGGTGTGGTCCGGTGTGCAGGAAGCGGCGCGCCAGCGCGCCACCATCGCCCGGCTAGCGACCTTGCAGGCGCAGGACAGCGCCGTGGCCACCATCCGCAACGCCACCGGCGGCGATGCCGGCAGCGCGGCCTACTACACCTTCCACCATACCTGGGATGCGCCCACCGACGCCGCCTTCCTGGCGCTGGGCCTGCGCGACGTCGCGCCTTATGCGCTGCGCATCCGCGCGCTGGGTCTGCAGGCGCAGCTCTACGAGGGCGAAAGCTTCAACCCCGAGGTGGCGCTGCCGGGCCGTTTCGATTTTGCCTTTGTGCTGATCTACCTGTCGCCGCTGTTCGTGATCGCGCTGCTGCACGACCTGGTCTCGAACGAGCGGCAGTCGGGCCGGCTGCGGATGCTGGCCGCCATGCCCGATGGCGCCCGCCTGTGGCGCCGGCGGGTGGCGCTGCGCTTTGCGCTGTTGCTGGCCTGCCTGGTCTTGCCGGTACTGGCAGGGGCGCTGTGGACAGGACTGGGCGTGGCGGCAATCGCCATCGTGCTGGCGGTGGCGGCCAGTTACCTGGCGTGCTGGATCGGCGTGTCGCTGCTGATCGGTGCGCGTGGGCGGCGCTCCGTCACCAACGCCACCGCGCTGATGGGCGTGTGGGCGGTACTGACGCTGGTGCTGCCCACGCTGGCCAACGTCGTGCTCACCCGCGCAATCCCCGTGCACCAGGGCGTGGACCTGATGCTGGCGCAGCGCCAGACCGTGCACGGCGCCTGGGAAGTGCCGCGGGACGAGACCATGCGCAAGTTCTACCTGAACCACCCTCAATGGCGCGACAGCGCACCGCTGCCGGTGGGCTTTCACTGGAAATGGTATTTCGCGTTCCACCAGCTCGGTGACGAAAGCGTGGCCGGCCAGGTGGCGCAGTACCGCGCCGGGCTGATGGCGCGCCAGCAGTGGACCGAGCGCCTGGGGTGGCTACTGCCCGGCGTGGGCGTGCAGGCGGTGCTGCACCGGCTGGCAGCCACCGACTTGCCCGCGCAGTTGGCGTACCAGCAGCGCATCACCGGCTTCCATGAAGCGCTGCGCAATTTCTATTACGGCTACCTGTTCACCGAGAAGCCGTTCGGACCCGCGCAGGCGGCGCAGCAGCCGGTGTTCGAGCCGGCGGCGGACGCTGCGCCGGCGCCGTGGCGGGCGGCGGGGGCGGTATGCCTGGTCGCGTGGCTGGTGTTTGCGGCCGGAATATGGCGGCTGGCGCGCATAAAAGCCGGCGCCGAACGCTGATCGGAAGCACTTATCGGTCACTTTGTTTTATACTGCCACCCCGCGTTGGGTTGAATAGGGATGGCAGATGAGTGACAGCGGCTTGCGTGAATTGCTGAACCGGCATTTCGCGGTCGAACAGGTGGATGCGGACGTGCTGCGGCAAATGGCAGGCATGGTGCGCGACTGGCTCGCGCCCGAGGGCAAGTCGCCGTATCCCGTCACGCCCATCGACGACCTGCTGCCGCTGTTTGCCGACCTGGCACCGCCCGCAAGCGGCATGGCCCCGGGCCAGGTGCTGGAAGAGTTGCAACGCAAGCTGCTGCCGCATACCGCGCGCCTGAACCACCCGAAATACATCGGTCACATGACCCAGGCGCTGCCCTGGATGACGGTGCTGGTGGAAGCGCTCGCCGCCGCCCTGAACCAGAACCAGGTCAAGATCGAAACCGCCTATGCCTCCACGCTGGTGGAAAAGCAGATCCTCGGCTGGATGCACCGCGTGGTCTATCTTGCGCCCGATGCGGTGTACGTGGACGCCATGCGCGCCAAACACCAGGCGCTGGGCAATATCGTCAACGGCGGCACCATGGGCAACCTGACTGCGCTGGCGGTGGCGCTGGAACACGCACTGCCGGGCGTGCGCAAGCACGGCGTTTACGCGGCGATGCAGCAGTCTGGCCAGCGCGGCATGGCGGTGATCGCCTCGGCGCGCGCCCACTATTCGCTGAAGAAGGCGCTGGGCACGCTGGGACTGGGCGAGGACGCGCTGCACCGCGTGCCGGTCGATGCCGACAACCGCATCGACCTGGTGGCGCTGGAAGAGACCATCGCCGCGCTCAAGCGCGACCGTATCCGCATCGTCGCCATCGTCGGCATCGCCGGCACCACCGAGACCGGCGCCATCGATCCGCTGGCAGCCCTGGCGGCCATCGCGCGGCGCGAACACACCTGGTTCCACGTCGATGCCGCCTGGGGCGGGGCGCTGCTGATGGCCGAGCGCTTCCGGTCGCTGTACGCGGGCATCGAGGCAGCCGATTCGGTGGTGATCGACGGCCACAAGCTGTTCTGGGTGGCGATGGCGCAGGGCATGGTGCTGTTCCGCGACCAGGCCAGCCTCGATCTGCTCAAGCACAACGCCAATTACATCATCCGCAGCAACTCGGGCGACCTGGGCCAGACCTCGCTGGAAGGCTCGCGCCGGTTCGATGCCTTGAAACTGTGGGTATCGTTCAAGCTGCTGGGCGAGGGCGGCTACGCCACGCTGCTGGACCACGCGGCCGGCCTGGCCGCCGCCATGCGCGAGCTGATCGCTGCCCAGCCCGATTTCGAACTGACCAGCAATTCGGATAACTTCATCCTGACCTACCGCTACCTGCCGCCGGCGCTGGGCCAGCGGCTGGCGCAACTGCTGGCCGCCGGCAGTATCGACGAGGCCATCATTCTCAACCGACAGGTCAACGAGCTCAATGCGCGCTTGCAGGAGCGGCAAAAAGCCAACGGCCACAGTTTTGTCTCGCGTACCGTGCTCGAGCGCGCACCGTTTGCCGAGGGCATCACGGTGCTGCGCGTGGTGCTCAGCAATGTGTACACCACGCCGGCGCACCTGGGCGAAATCATTGCCGAGCAGCGCCAACTGGGCGCATTGCTCGCCGCCTGCTGATCAGCGAGCAGGGGCGGGGGCGGGGGCGCGGTCACTGTCGACCACCGCCGGAATTTCCCTGGTCGGCCGGGCGAACTGGCCCTGCATGGCATCCACCCCCGCCTGCGGCCGCGCCAGCGCGCGCAGGTCGTCGCGCTGGCTGCGGATGCGCTCGGTACTGACGTCCATGCGGCGGTCGCGTTGCTCAACCAGCGCCGCCCTGGCTTCGCCGTCACGGTTGAACGACCACGCCAGCATCGGCTCGCCGAACGGCAGCGGGTCGTTGTGTTCGCCGTGGTGGCCGGTGTTCCAGATATGCCAGGTCTTGCCATAGCTATTCATTTTCGTGCGCATCAGCGATTTTTCCGCTGCTGCCGGCAAACCCGGCGCAATCAACTGGCCGCTGAGGATTTCGCCGTTGTGCGGGTGCCAGTACTTGCGTTCGCCCTCTGGCAGGGTGGCGAACAGCTTTTCAGAGATGATGTATTCGACGCCGTGCAGGTTGGCGTCGCGGCGGTTGCCGTCGAACAGCACGCATTGGGCGAAATCTTCGTTTTGCTGGTGGCAGTAATGGTGGGCTTCGATCTGGTTCTCGGGCATGTCGCGCATCGGGTGGAAGCCCACCAGGTAGATGTCGAAGCCCGGTATCGGGCCGCTGTTTTGCAGCAGCTTGGCGCCGGCCTCCAGGGCGCGGGTTTTGGGCGTTTTGTCGGCGCCGGGCGGGGTGGCGGTTTGGGCAGAAGCGGCCATCGCGGCGACAGCCAGGGCGCAGCCGGCCAGGGTGGGAATGAACGGGTACATGGCGAATCTCCTTGCGGAAAAAGGAAGGAGTGATCAAGTCTAGCCACCCTGTGCACCGCATGTCGCGCGTTTTATGTGGAGAAATAATCTTCTATAAAAACTGCCGCATGGAAATAAAAGTAGCAATAAATTCATGGTCTGATTTACAATCGTTTGCGCTACCCAACACGCGAATCCACGCCCAGATGAATGTAGATCCACAGATTTTTATCCTCTTTTCGCTCGGCATCGATGTCCTTCTGTGCCTGGTGCTGGTGTTTCTATGGTGGCGCCACAACGACGAAAAACATGCGCTGGCCTGGGCGTTGGGACAGTTTGCGCTCACCATGGGCATCGTGAGCTGGAAACTCGATCCCGGCTATCTCCCCAGGACCGCCATGGCCGCGCTCACGCTGGCGGTCAGCATGGCCGGTTTCTGGGCCGGCACCGAAGCCTTCCTTGGCAAACTGGATCCGGCGCGGCTGCGGCGCGCGGTGGCTGTCACGATCGGACTCGGCTCTGCCTGCTACGGCGTCTTCGTCAGCGCCGGCGCCGTCATTGGCGTGGTCACTGCCTTCGGCTATGCCGTGATTTTCCTCTGGGTGGGCTGGCGCCTGCTGAGCCAGCGCACCGGCTACCGCTTCCTGGCCTGGGTATTCTTGCTGCGTGGCTTGTTCAACCTCGCCAACAGCATGCACCTGGTGCCGGACGTGGTCGAGTTGTGGCTAATGTGGTCGTTCCTGGTCACGGCGGCCTCGATGCTGGGCCTGATCCACGCGGTGCAGGACAAGCTACAAAGGCGCTACATCCATGCCATCGACAGCCTGGGCAAGGGTTTCCTGGTCACTGACCGCGAGGGTGTGATCCGCACGGCCAACCAGCGGTGCGTGCAATTACTGGGCGCCCCCGGCTTGCGGCAACTGATCGGCAGCAATATCGGCGACTGGCTCGACGGGACCACCCGCCATACGGTGGCGGGCCACTTCCAGCGTTTCGCCGACGCCATGACCTATCCCTACGTGGAAACCACGGTGTTCCGCGCCGGTACCGGGGCCGAGCTGCCGGTGGAGCTGATCGCCTCGCCGCACTACGAACGCGGCCAGCTGTTTTGCATGATGCTGGTGATGGACATTACCGATCGCAAGAAGAAGGACGACCAGTTATACCGCGCTGCGCATTACGACAACGTCACCGGCCTGCTCAACCGCCACGGCCTCGGCATTGAGCTCGACCGTGAACTGGCGCTGGCGCGCGCTGCCGGCCAGCAGTGCGCGGTGCTGTTCATCGACATCGACAAATTCAAGCGCATCAACGACTCGTTCGGCCACGCGACCGGCGACCACTTGCTGCGCCAGGCGGCCGCGCGGCTGCGCGACTGCGTGGGCGAAGCGGATTTGCTGGGCCGCTTCGGCGGCGACGAATTCGTGGTGGTACTGCCGGCCCTGGCCGCCCGCACGGCGCCGGCGCGCGCTGCCGACTGCGGCGAGCGAATATTGCGCGCGCTGGGCGCCAGCTTCGACCTGGCGCCGCATGCGATCACGGTATCGGCCAGTATCGGTGTCGCTTGCCAGGGCAGCGACGGCGCCGAGGCTGACACCCTGGTGCGCAACGCCGACATCGCCATGCACGAGGTCAAGAAATCGGGCCGGGGCCAGCTGCGCTTCTACGACGCCGCCATGAGCGCCTATGCGCGCGAGGCGCTGGTGATCGACGGCGCCTTGCGCGGGGCGATTGCCACCGGCGAGCTGCGGCTGGTCTACCAGCCCATCATCGACGCCCGCACCGGCCGCCTGGACAAGGTGGAAGCGCTGCTGCGCTGGCACAGCGCAACCCTGGGCCATGTCGGCCCCGACCGCTTCATCCCGGTGGCCGAAGACAGCGGCCTGATCATCGACCTCGGCGCCTGGGTGCTGGCCGAAGCGTGCCGCCAACTGGGCGCCTGGCGCGCCGATTTGCCGCAGCTGGCGATGAGCATCAATGTCTCGGCCCGGCAGTTGCTCGATCCCGCCTTCATTAGCCTGGTGGAGCAGGCGCTGGCCGACCATGGCCTGTCGCCGCAGCGGCTGGAACTCGAGTTGACCGAACGGGTGCTGATCGGTAACGGCGAGCAGGTTCGTGCGGCGCTCGCGCGGCTGCACGACCTGGGCGTGAGCATTTCGCTCGATGACTTTGGCACCGGTTATTCGTCGCTCAGCTACCTGACCCAGTTCGACATCGACACCCTCAAGATCGACCGCGGCTTCGTCACCGGCATGGTGGACAGCCCGCGCAGTCACGCACTGGTGGCCACCATCGTGGCCATGGGCCATAGCCTGGGCATGCGCCTGGTGGCTGAAGGCGTTGAAACCGCCGACCAGGCCAGGGCGCTCGACGTCATCGGCTGTCATTATCTGCAGGGCTACCATATTTCGCGGCCGGTGGCGGCCGATGAGTTGCTGCGGTTTGCGGCGTCGCGTTCCGGTGGTGAGCGCTAACGACAACGCATTCTCGATTCACTGCGCACGGCTGTCTCGTAGCGGAGATGACACTACAACGTGACCAGTTCGCCGGTGCCGCTCATCACATCATGTACCAGCAGCGCCTCTGCGGTCGCAGGGGCGCAGATCACCAGTGCGCCGTCGGCAGACCATACGCCCGACTGTCCGGCGCCGTTAAAATTATCGGCCGGGCCCACGCAATTGGCCATGATGACTGTCATCGCGTGCCGCCTGGCGATTGCCGGATAATGGTTATACGCGGCTGCGACGCCGCGCGCGGACTTGGCCACGCTGGCGAAATAGATGTGCGCTCCGGCGTCTGCCGCTTGCTGCGCATGGTCCGGTTGCAAGGACTCGTAACAAATGGCCGGCGCCAGCAGGTGGCCACCGACGGAAAACAGCCGCTGTTGCGCGCCAGGTGAAAAGAAGGGCAGTTCATCGGCATGCAACTGCTGCTTGGCATAGGCGCTGCGCGCCACGCCGGGCTGGAACACGATCATGCCGATCTCGATGCTGTGCTCCCCGCGTAGCGGTGCGCCGACGGCAATCAGCATCGCGAAGCGGTCGCTCAGGCGCTGAAACGTATCGAGGCGTTGGTCGTCCGGCGCCATGGCCAGCTGCGCCGCCAGGCCCGGTTCATAGCCGGTCAACGACAGTTCCGGAAAAAATATGCCGTCGGCGCCGTGGGTGGCCGCGCGTTCGACCAGTTGTTCATGCTTGGCGATATTCTTGACGATATCACCAGCGGTTGACGCGATTTGGACGGCGACGAGTTTCATTGATTTTCGTGTCAGTTGTCAGGGAGTTGGGCTGGCAGGCTCGGCCAGTTTCCAGCGCCGGCCCGGATAATCGATCGTCAGCACCCGGTCGCCCAGCGGTTTCAGGCCCAGCACCCCGATCAGCCGCACCGGCGCCCGGAAGCCCTGGTCCACGCAATACGAGGCCTGCATGGCGGCCACCGGCTGCTTGCCCACCGTGAAGTCGCCGGCAGCCCTGGTCTCGTAGCAATCGATATCGCGTCCCCAGCTGCGGATCGAATACTTGCGCACCTTGTCGCCCGCCTGCAGCGGCGTGTTGTTGGTGAGGGTGGCCCACTCGGCGGCGCTGGTAGCGTTGAGACCGAAGCGAGCCGAGCCTGTGTCGAGCAGCGCGTAGCCGGCCGGCTGGTCTGCTTGTGCCACCTCTACCAGCGTATGGCCGCCGGTGCTGGCCCAGCGCGCATAGAACAGCGGCTGGGCGTTCGGGTCGTTTGCCAGCAGCGACTGCGGTGCGTAGGCCACGCGTGCGCCGCCCAGGTCGAGCGTGACCGTGCCTTGCTCGAAGAACGCGTTGCCCAGGGTGGCGATGACGCCGATCTTGCATGCATCGCTGGTCAGTTGCGCCAGCACGGCCGGCGCGGCGCTGGCGTACGACCGCAGCCCCGCAAACTCCACCAGCACCTTGCGCGGCTGGGCGGCCGCCGGTGTGGCGACCGCAACGGCGGGCGCTTGCCCGTGCCAGATGACGGCCTCGTTGGCGCCGGTGTCGAGCTGTGCGTTGCACGCGATGCCGTCAACAGTGATCGGCAGCACGATCGCCAACCGCTCCACCGGCCCGCCGTCCACGCTGCCCGTATGCCAGAGGAACGGTTGCCAGTCGGCGGCGTGGGCGGGCCAGAGCAGGCAGGCGAACAACAGCGGGAGAGCGTGGCGCATGGAAAGTGGGGAAGAAGAAAAAAGCGATGTTAGCAGTTTCTTATCTTAACCCGCAAATTTGTAATGGTTATGAACTTTAATAGCAGTATTATCCTTGATACAGGCATTACTAATGCTACTCTTCTACCTATATGGACCCAACCTGCAATCTGGAACTCTACCTCAACGGCGCCTGGCGCGGTGCCGCTGCAGTCGAGCTGAACGGTGACCCCGCGAAGGGGCTCGACGCACATACAGTGCTCGCTTACACGTCTGCCCATGCCATCGACCACCTTGGAGGGCGCGACGCGGCGGCTCTGTCCGCTGCGTTGCCGGTCAGCCTCATGGTCGAGAGTTTGCCCCACTGGCCGGCCTTCCTGGTGGACTTGCTGCCGCAAGGCTATGGCAGGCGCGAGGTGCTCAAGCAATTGCAGCGGCAGGAATATGCCGAGCGCGAGGCCGACTGGGCACTGCTGCTGGCCGGCGCCGGCAACCCGGTGGGCAATCTGCGAGTGCGCGAGGCTTATGAATGGGCGCTGCAGCGCACCGGCGCTACCGCACGCGGCTTCACCATGGACGAGGTGGCGCGCCGTGCTGGCGACTTCAACGAGTACCTGGCGCAGCATGGCCTGTTCCTGGCCGGGTCGTCAGGCGTGCAGGGCGAGTGGCCCAAGATCTTGCTCACGCGCGCCCGCGACGGCCTGTTCTATCTCGACCATACCTTGCCGGACCACGAGGCCGACGAACATTTCATCGTCAAGTTCGGACGCGGCGACGATGCGCGCCTGGCCGATATCCTGCGTCTCGAAGCGCCGTATATGCAACTGGCCGCGATGCTGGGCCTGAACGTGCACAAGCCGTTGACGTTGGTGGACCGGGCGCTGTTCATCCCGCGTTTCGACCGCGCGGTGGTCGATGGCGCGGTGCTGCGCCATGGCCAGGAGAGCGTGGCGGCCTTTTGCGGGTTGACCGGCTTTGGCGTAGCGCCCAGCCACAACGAGGTGTGCCGACGGCTGGGCGTATGGGCGAGCGACCCGGTGGCCGATGTCATCGAATACGTCCGCCGTGACATCGCCAATATCGCGTTGGGCAACAAGGATAACCACGGCCGCAATACGGCCATCCAGCGTCGCCAGGACGGTACCGTGGCGCTGGCGCCGTTGTTCGATTTTGCGGCGACGTGGTTACACCCAGATGGTATCGCCCGCAAGATGCGCTGGGAGCGCGACGATGACGGCGCGCCGCAATGGGCCAGCGCCATCGCCCAGGCGGCGCAGGCGGCCGGTATCGACGAGAGGCGGGTTGTGGCAGGGGTGCGCGCCATGGCGGAGCCGCTGGCGCAGGTGTACCAGGCCGCGCTGGACCTTGGCATCGACGAGCGGGATTTTCTCAAACCGATAGAAAAATCGCTGCTGAACGTGCGTGCGCAGCTGGAGGCGTTGTAATGGACAAACGCTACCACCCCCACAGTCCCTCCGAACAACTGGCGCAGCGCAGAAAGCTGGCAGACGAACTGGCGCAGCAGCCGGCCATGCCGATCCCGGACGTGATCCGCAAGACCCGTACCGCGCTCCGCCTCACCATCGCCGAGTATGCAGGCCTGTGCGGCGTTTCGAGCCGCACCCTGGCCGATATCGAGCGCGGACATACCAGTCCCACCCTGGCTACCGTGGAAAAGCTGTTGCGCCCGGTGGGCCTGGCGGTGGGCGCGGTGGCCGCGCCACGACGCTAATCGACGCCCTAACTCACGCCTGAACCGCCATCCTGGCCGGGCCCGCCGTCTATGCGGCGGCTGCCCAGCGTGGTCGCGTATTCGTGGGTAAACAGGGCACCGAAGAAGAAAATTTGCGCTGAATAATAAATCCAGGTGATCAGCGCGACGATGGACCCAGCCGCGCCATACGAGCTGCTGAAGTTGCCATGCCCGAGGTACAGGCCGATCAGCACCTTGCCAACCAGGAACAGCAACGCAGTCAGGATGGCGCCCACGATCACGTCGCCCCAGGCAATGCGGGTGGCGGGCAGGTACTTGTACACGAACGCGAACACCACGGTGATGATGATCATCGACAGCGCCGAGAATGCGTATTGCAGCACTTTGCCGGGATCGGTAGGATCGGCCCAGCTGCTCTGGAACGCCGCCAGGCCGGCATTGATCGAGAGCGACATCATCAGCATCAGCGCCAGCACCATCAGCAAGCCGAACGACAAAAAGCGCTCGCGGATGAAGATCCACACGCCCGAGCCTTGCGACGGCGGGATTTGCCACAGTTCGTCGAGGCTTTCTTTTAGCTCGGCAAATGCGCTGGTGGCCGTGATCAACACGATCACGCCGGAGATGATGCTGGCCGCCAGGCTGCCATCTGCCTGGCGCGCGCCGGCAATGATCACCTTGAGCGCTTCGCTGCCCTGGCTGCCGGTCAGGCCGCCCAGTTCCGTCAGCAGCGCAGTGCGCACCACGTCTTCATCGAAGAACAGGCTGGCCAGGGCGACCACCAGCATCAGCATCGGCGCCAGCGAAAACAGCACGTACAGCGTCAGCGCCGCGCCCTTGCTGGCGGCGCGCCTGGCCAGCCAGGCCATGGCGGCAGCCTTGGCCATTTGTCCGACGGCATACACGTAAGCGGAAGGGCCGCCGTGCTTGACGCGCAAGGCGATTTGGCGGCGGTTGCGGGCGACGGGATCGTCCTCGGCGATGGTGGTAGAAGTCATGGAGTTAGCAATTGTTGGTCACACTCTGATGGTCGCCGCCACCCATTTCGCGGTCGGTGCGCACGCGCACGGAAGCAGGGAGGGTGGTGCCCCACACTGGCTCGCATAGTCCAAGCCTCCAACCCATTCAGGAAACCCCGATGACCAAAGAAACCCATGCCGAACCCTATCCTCATCCCGCCGGCGGCTGGGGCTCCGTCAAGGAAGTAGGCACGATCTTGCTGGACCAGGGCGTGCTGCTCAAGGGCGGCAACCTGATGCTGCACCAGAACAAGACCGATGGCTACGCCTGCGTGGGCTGCGCCTGGGCCAAGCCGGCCAACCCGCACCCGTTCGAATTCTGCGAAAGCGGCGCCAAGGCCACGGCCTGGGAAATCACCAGCAAGACGATCGGCGCCGATTTTTTCAGGAAGCACACGCTGACCGAGTTGCGCACCTGGTCCGACCACCAGCTGGAAGCCGTGGGCCGCCTGACCGTGCCGCTGCGCTGGGACCCGGACAGCGACCGTTACGTGGAAGTGGCGTGGGAAGCCGCGTTCGACGAGATCGGCCAGGAGCTGAAAAACCTGCATGCGCTTGACCCCAGGAGCACGGTGTTTTATGCATCCGGGCGCGCCTCGCTGGAAACCTCGTATATGTACCAGCTGGCCGCGCGCCTCTACGGCAACAACAACCTGCCGGACAGTTCCAATATGTGCCACGAAAGCACCTCGGTGGCGCTGCCCAAAACCATCGGCGTGCCGATCGGCACCGTCAACCTCGACGACTTCGAGCAGACCGACTGCATCCTGTTCTTCGGCCAGAACGTCGGCACCAACAGCCCGCGCATGTTGCACCAGGTGCAGTCAGCCCGCAAACGCGGTGTGCCGGTGATCACCTTCAATCCCTTGCGCGAGACCGGCTTGCTGTCGTTCGCCAACCCGCAATCGCCGACCGAGATGCTGACCACGGCTGAAACGCAGATCAGCACCCAGTACCTGCAAGTGAAAGCCGGGGGCGACAGCGCCGCCATCATGGGCCTGTGCAAGGCGCTGATCGCGCGCGACGACGCGGCCCAAGCTGCCGGCAGCGCGCGCGTGCTCGATGCCGGCTTCATCGCCGAACACACGGCCGGCCTCGACGAATTTGCCGCCACGGCGCGTGCCGCCAGCTGGTCCGCCATCGAAGGCCAGTCGGGCCTCACGCGCGCGGCACTGGAAGAAGCGGCCGCCACCTATGCACATGCGAACCGCGTGATTGCCGTGTACGGCATGGGCCTCACCCAGCACCGGCACGGCGTGCAGAACGTCGAAATGGTGTCCAACCTGCTGCTCTTGCGCGGCAATATCGGCAAGCCGGGCGCCGGCATCTGCCCGGTGCGCGGTCACTCCAATGTGCAGGGCCAGCGCACCGTGGGCATCACCGAAAAGCCGAAACTGGCGCCGCTCGACCAGCTGGAAAAACAATACGGCTTTGCGCCGCCGCGCGACGAGGGCTTGAACACCGTCACCGCCTGTCGCGGCATGATGGACGGTTCGGTCAAAGCCTTCATCGGCCTGGGCGGCAACTTCCTGCGCGCCGCACCCGATACCGTGCGCCTGGAGGCAGCCTGGTCGCAACTGCGCCTCAACGTGCAGATTGCCACCAAGCTCAATCGCAGCCACGTGGTGCCGGGCGCTGTCAATTACCTGCTGCCTTGCCTGGGCCGCATCGAGATCGACCGCCAGGCCGGCGGCGAGCAGTCGGTGGCGGTGGAAGACAGCACCGGCTATATGCACGGCTCGCGCGGTCGCGCCGAGCCGGCTGCTGATACCCTGTGGTCGGAACCGGCCATCGTGGCGGCGCTGGCGCAAGCCATGTTGCCGCCCGAGCGCGCAGCGCTGGTGCCGTGGGCCGACTGGGTGGCCGATTACAGCCGTATCCGCGACGCCATCGCTGTCACCTTCCCCGATATTTTCAGCGACTTCAATGCCCGCATGTGGACGCCGGGCGGCTTTCGCCGTCCGGTGCCGGCTGCACACCGCGAATGGAAAACCCCGAGCGGCCGCGCCAACTTCATCGCGCCTGCCACGCTCGAGGAAAACCCGGACCAGCCGCCGCTGGCAAGCGACATACTGCGCCTGTTTACCATCCGCAGCGACAGCCAGTTCAACACCACCATCTATGACCTCGATGACAGGTTCCGCGGCGTGTATGGCGGCAGGAAGGTCTTGCTGGTCAATCCCGACGATATCGCCCGGCTTGGCTTGGCGGACGGTGCGCTGGTCGATGTGCACGGCGTTACCGACGACGGCCTGGTGCGCACGGTCGCTGGGCTGAAGCTGGTGGGCTACGACGTGCCGCCCGGCTGCATCGCCGGTTACTATCCCGAGTGCAATCCGCTGCTGCCGCTCGAACACCATGCGCTGGAAAGCATGGTGCCGGCCGCCAAGGCGATTGCGGTACGGTTGGCGCCTGCTGCAGGGTAGATCGAGCAAAAATCACGCAATGTCACGCGCCTGACATACTGCTGCGATAACATCCGGAAACTTTTATTCCCCTGGATGTTATCTTGCGTTCGTACGCCTCCCGATATTGGCCATGGGCCTGGTTGCTGCTGGCCTTGCTGGCGGCGGCCGCCTGCTGGAATCACGCCGTGGTAAGCGCCGAGCGCACCCGGCGCGATGTCGAGCAGACCGCGCGGCGCGAGCTCGCTGCTCACGTCGATGCGTTCGAGCACTACCTTACCCGCAGCGTCGCCCAGATGGACCAGGTCACCATGCAGCTCAAGCATGGCTGGGAGCAGAGCGGCGGCACCTTGCAGCTCGATGCGCTGTACCGCGACGGCATGTTCACCGATCCGGCATTTGCCGAGATCGCCATTTATGCCCCCAACGGCCGCGTGCTGAGCCGCGCCGGCCGCCATCATGGCGCCGGCGCGGGCTTGCCGGCCTCGTTCGGCTTTCACCAGGCTAACAATTCGTCGGCGCTGCGCATCCTGGCGCCGGGCGGCGCGGTGCAGGCCAGCCAGCAATTCGTGCAGTTCACCCGCCGTCTCGACCGCCGCGACGACGGTTTTGCCGGGGTGTTGGCGCTTACCCTCGATGCCGATTACCTGACGTCGTTCTACAACCAGCGCCTGCTGGGCGGCCACGGCGTGGTGGCCGTGTTCAGTGACCTTGGCAACGCCAGCAGCGTGCGCCTCGAAGCCCACGGCGACGCGCTGACCCTGGTGCCCGGCGCCTCGCTGTTTGCCACGGCGCCGGCGCTGACCGGCGGCTTCGACACCAGGCTGATGGCAGGCGCGGCCTTTTCCGACCACGCCCCGCGGCTGGTCAGCTGGCGCCATTCCAGCGCCTACCCGGTCGTGGCACTGGCGGCCATGACCTCGGCGCAAGCGCTGGCGCCGGCCGCCACCGACTGGAGCCGCCGCCGCGACCGCGCGTTCTGGCTCACTCTGCTCACCGTGCTGCTCGGTGGATTGGCCACGCATTACAGCCTGGGCATCGAGCGCCGGCGCGTACGCAGCAGGGCTGCGCACCAGGCCTATCGCATGGCAACCGAACACGGCAGTGATGGCTTTTACCTGGCGGCCGCCGTGCGCGACGCTGCCGGCGCGGTCACCGATTTCGACATCATCGACTGCAATGCGCGCGGCGCCTATTTCTATGGACTCGGGCGCGACCAGCTGATCGGCCGCCGCGTCTCCACCCTCGACCAGGGCGTGTTCGGCACGGCGCTGCTGCCGGTGTACCTGCAGGCGCTGCAAGACGGCAACTACGACGACGAGCGGCAGATGTCGCCCGACGGCCAGCTTAATATCGGCTGGGGCCGTCGCCGCATCGTGCGCGTGGGCGAGTGCCTGGCCATCACCTTGCAGGACGTCAGCGAACGCAAGCTGCACGAGCGCGATATGGAACACCTGGCGCTGCACGATCCGCTCACCGAGCTGCCCAACCGCCAATGGCTGGTGCGCGAACTGCCGCGCCGGCTGGCCGCCAGCCTGGAGCGCCAGGGCGGACTGGCCGTGCTGCTGGTGGACCTGGACGACTTCAAGCACGTCAACGACACCCTGGGCCACGGCGTGGGCGACCAGTTGCTGCAAGTAGCGGCGCAGCGCCTGACCGGCCTGATGCGTGCCAGCGACTGCGTGGTGCGCATGGGTGGCGACGAATTCCTGCTGCTGGTGGACCCGGCCGACGAGGGCCACGACCACGCCGGGCTGGCGCTGCTGGCCGAACGCGTGCTGGCGGTGCTGGCCGAGCCGGTGGCCCTGGGCGTGGAAACGCATCGTATCGAGGCGTCGATCGGCATCAGCTGCTACCCGCGCTATGCGGGCGAGAGCGCCGACCACGAAGCCCTGTTGCGCCACGCCGACATCGCGCTGTTTTCCGCCAAGAGCGAGCAGAAGGGCCATTACCGCTTCTTCGACGCGTCGCAATACGTGCTGCTCAGTGCCCGCGCCCACCTGAAACACAGCCTGGCCAAGGCCATCGATGCGGGCCAATTGAGCTTGCACTACCAGGCCCGGGTGGATGTGGGCAGCGGCCGGCCGGTCAGTATGGAAGCACTGCTGCGCTGGCAGCACCCCACGCTGGGCATGGTGCCGCCGGGGCAGTTCATCCCGCTGGCCGAAGCCAGTGGTCTGATCAACCGCCTGGGCGAGCTGGTGATGCGCCAGGCCTGCGCCCAACTGGCCGCCTGGCGCGACCAGGGCCTGCCGCTGCTGCCGGTATCGATCAACGTGTCGCCGCGCCAGTTCAGTTATGGCAGCGTGGCCACCCAGCTGGCGCGCCACCTGGCGCATTACGACATCGACGCTGATTTGCTGGAGGTGGAAATCACCGAGTCGGCCATGGTGGCCGACCAGGTCGATGTGCAGGCCGAACTGACCGCGATCCGCGCGCTGGGCGTGCGCGTGTTCGTCGACGACTTCGGCACCGGCTACTCGTCGCTGTCGCAGCTGCAGCGGCTGCGGCTCGACGGCCTGAAAGTGGACCAGGCTTTCACGCGCGAACTGGACCGCTCGCACGAGGGCCGGGTGTTTTTCCAGGCCATCGTCTCGATGGCGCGCGCGCTGGGCATGACGGTGGTGGCCGAAGGCGTGGAAACCTCGGCCCAGCTGGCCCTGCTGCGCGATCTGGGCTGCCACCAGGCCCAGGGCTATTTGCTGGGACGACCGGTACCGGCGGCAGCCATGGCCGCCACGCTGGGCGAACTGGGCCAGCGGACCGCGCTGACTCTGGTCAGGTAACACGCTTGTCATAATGAGGTCATATTGAATTGCTAGTATGCATTTTTATTTGATTGGGTGAACTGTGGAATTCGACGCCTCCCGCCAGCATCTGCCACGCTACCGCCAGTCGACAGCTGCCGACCTGTGCCGCGAGAGCGTCTCCATCGTGGCGGAAGCGTGCAACGCCGACGTGCATGCGCTGTTCACCGAGCGGCGCGACCTGATGAGTTTGCCCGTGCTCGATGGCGGTCGCCCGATCGGCCTGATCAGCCGAAACATCTTCATGTCGCAAATGTCGAAGCCGTTTTACCAGGAGCTGTACGGCAAGAAGAGCTGCATCGCCTTCATGGACAAGGAACCGCTGATCGTCGAGTGCGACGTCAGCATCGAAGACCTGACGTTCCGCGCGGTGGCCTCCGGCGAAAAGGCGCTGGCCGACGGCTTCATCATCACCAACCAGGGCGAGCTGGCCGGCGTGGGCTTTGGCCTGCAACTGATGAACGTGGTGGCCAATATGCAGGCCGAGCGCAATCGCCAGATCATGCACAGCATCGAGTATGCCAGCGTGATCCAGCGCGCGGTACTGAAACCCTCGCGCGACGCGCTGGCCAAATTGGGCGACGCCCACCTCGAATGGCAGCCGCGCGACCTGGTCGGCGGCGACTTTTACCTGGTCGAGCAGCACGAAGACGGCTGGTTCGTGGCGCTCGGCGACTGCACCGGCCACGGCGTGCCGGGCGCCTTCATGACGCTGATCGCGTCGCAAGTGCTGGGTGGTGCGCTGCTGCGGGTGGGGCCGCGCACCCCGGGCCGGCTGCTGCAGGAGGTCAGCGGCGGCGTCAAGGCGCTGCTCGGCCAGACCACCGAACAGCGCGCCGTGGCCGAATCGGACGACGGGCTGGACGCCGCCTTCCTGTGGTTCGAGCACCGTACCCGGCGCCTGTATTTTGCCGGCGCCCGGATTGCGCTGCACCTGCTGGCGCCGGGCGAGCCGCTGCTGGTGGTGGAGGGCGAGCGCGCCGGCCTCGGATATGTCGATACCGACCCCGCGCAGGAATGGCCGACCCACGTGGTGGACCTGGCGCCCGGGGCGCTGGTGTTTGTCACCACCGACGGCCTGATCGACCAGATCGGCGGACCGAAGGCGATTGCCTTCGGCAAGCGCCGCGTGCGCGAGCTGCTGTCCGGGCATGCCGACGCTGGCGCCCCCGCTTTGTCAAGGGTTCTGCTGGAAGCGCTGGCCGGCTGGCAGGACGGCCAGCCCCGCCGCGATGACCTGACTTTCTTTTGTTGCCGTCCCTAAGGAGTAGCACCGTGCTGTACCAGGAATTCGACGAACTATGGCAAGTGGCGCAAAAGCGCCAGGTCATCTTTTTTTATGCCGGCTATTTTTCGCAGCCGGTGGTGGCTGCCATCTCGGAGACCATCCGCGCGCGCCTCGACAGCGCCGGCGCGGCCGGTCCCACCCGGCGCCGCATCTTCTCGGCCTTTGTCGAGATGTCGCAAAACATCATGCACTATTCGTCCGAAGCGCTCACGCCCGGCGACCAGCGCGACGCGCAAATGCGGCGCGGCTCGTTTTGCATCGGCACCAGCGGCGAGCATTTCTTCCTGCTGTGCGCCAACCCGGTGGCGACCGACCGCGTACCAGGCCTGCGCAGCCGCCTGGACGCCTTGCGCACCATGACTGTCGACGAAATCAAGGCTGCCTACAAGCAGGCCCTGCGCGCCGAAGTGCCCGCCGACAGCAAAGGCGCAGGCCTGGGTTTTCTCACCATGGCCCGCGAAGCGAGCGAGCCGCTGGAATTCGAGTTTGCGCCGTCACCGAACGAGCCGGACACCACCATCTTCTGCATCAAAGCCATCATCTGACCGCCATGGACGCCTTACTTATAGCAGCAACCCCCACTTCGCCCGAAGTGGACTTCCGCTTCCCCGAGCATACGCTTTCGCTCAAGGGCGAGTCGTACCCGGAAAACGCGGCCGCCTTTTATGGGCCGGTGATCGAACGGCTGCGCCGCTACCTGGAGAACTGCCGCGAGCAAACCATCACGGTCCACGTCTCGCTGGCGTACTTCAACAGCTCCTCGACCAAGATGCTGTTCGCGTTGTTCGAAGCACTGAACGACGCCGCACTGGCTGGCAACGAAGTGCTGCTCAACTGGTACCGCGACGAAGAGGACGACACCATCATGGAATTTGGCGAAGAACTGCGCGACGATTTCGCCGCGCTGCAGTTTACCGACCGGCCGGTATGAGCGCGCCGGTGCCCCTCTTCGGCACGGCGGCCGACCTCGAACCCGACCTGTTCGCCGCGGAACAGCAGGCGCTGGACCAGGCCCGCCGCGCCGCTGCGCACGACGACAACCACCAGGGCGCGCTGCGCGACCTGGTGGCGCATTACGAAAGGCTGCTGCGCGAGAGCCGGCGCCTGGTCCAGCGCAGCGACCGCGCCGAACGCCAGATGAACCAGCTCAACGCGCGTCTGCAGGAAATGGCCACCCAGCTAGAATACCGCGCCAGCCACGACCCGCTGACCGGCGCGCTCAATCGCGGCGCCGTCATCGAGCACGCGCGCAGTTGCCTGCTGCTGCACGACATCGTGCTGGTAGTGCTCGATATCGATTTTTTCAAGCAGGTCAACGACACCTACGGCCACCCGGCCGGCGACGCTGTCATCCAGGCCGTGGTGGTGTGCCTGACCGAGATGGTCGAGGGCCAGGCCTTCATCGGCCGCGTGGGCGGCGAGGAATTTTCGGTGGTGTGGCCGGGCCTGACCCCGGTGCAGGGCCTGGCGCTGGGCGAACGCCTGCGCCAGGCGATTGCCAACACCGAATGGCCGGCGCCGATCACCGCGCCCGTCACCGCCAGCGTGGGCGTGAGCTGGAGCGCGCGCGGCAGCACGTTCGAACAGGCGTACATCCGCGCCGACCAGGCGCTGTACCGCGCCAAACGCAGCGGCCGCAATTGCGTGCGCATGGCAGACTAAATCAAGAATTCCCCAGGAGACGAGATGACTGACACGATAGCTGAATTTCCCATCGACAGGCGCCAGGCGGCTGGCGTGTTGCCGCCAGCGGAGCACAGCCTGGAAAACGACGTACGCAAGGCCGTGGCGCTGCGCCAGCAGGTAGGCGTCATCGCCGCCATCGAATACCTGAAAACCGTGGGCGCCGACCGCGAGCTGATCGAGCGGGTGCTGTTCGAGGGCGCGGTGCGGGCAGGGGACCGCGAGGTGGGGCCGAGGGTGGGCAATACGTCGCGGCGGTGGTCGTTGCGGGGTGCGGCGGTTTGATGCAATAATTTTCAGATGGAGGTATGACCGGCGCCGTTTCGGTCGACGCCGGTGGTTTTCGCTCTTACGCCAAACGACCAGCAATCTCCGCCACACGCTTGCCGTAAGCTTTGGCCGTATCGAGGTCGCCCTGGGGAATCTCGTCCACGCTCGCATCCGACGGCGACTGCACCAGCACGCCGGCCGAGCCGCCCAGGTTGTTCAGGTCGGTGCGCTGTGCGGCCTTGGTGTTCGATGGCAGGATGCCCAGGCTGACCCAGATGCCGCCGTGTTGCGCAGCCAGGGTTTGCAGGGCGATCAGCGAGACGGCCTTGTCGCCGTTGAAGCTGGCGCTGTTGGAGAAGCCGCCGAAGACCTTGTCTTTCCACGCTTGGGTGAACCAGGCTTTCGAGGTCGCTTCGGAGAACTTCTTGAACTGCCAGCTCGGGCTGCCCATGTAGGTCGGGGTGCCGAAGATGATGGCGTCGGCTGCGTTGAGCTTGTCCCAGCCGCCTTCTGGCAGTTCGCCCTCGGCGGTGATTTGCAGCAGTTCGGCGCCTTCGCCAGCGCCCTGGGCAACGTACTCGGCAACGCGTTGGGTGTGGCCGTAGCCGGAATGGAAGACGATAACAACTTTGCTCATGATGGTTCCTTGTGGGTGAATAATAGCTGCCTCCCGACTATAGGCCACCGGCCTCGGCAACTCACGGTAGAATCCGTACCAGTGATGGTAAATATGGGACAAGCAATGGCAGTGCCACTTCCTGGGAATGCGATAGCAAGGCTCGATTACGAGCCGCCCGAAAAATATAATCTGGACATCGAGGTATTCCGTTTGGCAGAGCTGTGGCCCCGTAAAACGAAGGAGCATTTTCGCCACGCGCACCGCATCGAATTCCACCAGCTGATGGTCGTCACCGAGGGGCGCTGCACCCACACCATCGACTTCGATCAGGTGGCGTGCGAGGCGGGCACGGTGCTGATGGTCACGCCGGGGCAGGCTCAGCAGTTCGACGTGGACAGTGCCTGGGACGGCTGGCTGCTGCTGTTCCAGTCCGACTTTTTGCTGCCATCCGGCACAGCGCAAGGCAACCGGAGACTGGAACCGGACCTGGCCTGGCCCGGTCAGCCCATGCACCTCGACGCGCCGTTGCAGCGGCTGGTGGCCGATGCCGTGACCCAGCTCCACCACGATACGCAGCTGCCGGCACCGCGCGGCGAGCTGCACTCGCTGCTGCGTCACCAGTTGCATGCCTTGCTGATACGGCTGGGTATGGCCTGGGGCGAACGCGAGGCGGCCAGCGCCGACCACCCGGTGAGCGCCGGCGAGCGGCAGCGCCACCGGCGCTTTCGCCACATGGTCGAACAGCGCTTCGGCCAGTGGCACCAGGTGCAGGAGTACGCAGCGGCGCTGGGCTGCTCCGACAAGACCCTCAACCGCGCCGTGCTGGCGGCAGCCGACCGCACCGCCAAGGCCCTGATCGTCGAACGCATCATGCTCGAGGCCAAGCGCCTGCTCGCCCACACCGCGCTGCCGGTGGCGGTGGTTGGCAACCATGTCGGTTTCGACGAGCCGACCAATTTCACCAAGTTTTTCCGGCGCGAGGCGGCCATGTTGCCGGGGGCTTTTCGGGCGCTGCACCATCGAAAATAGTTCTGCATGGAAGTGTGGGTGAGGCGGCGTACAGTCCGGAGCGCCCGGCGGGCGTAAATTGGGACTTTACGTTCCAGCGAGTTCACCATGCCACTGTCAGACCGCCGCAAACCGACCGCCACCGCCGCCATTATCGACGAAGCCAAGCAACTGCTGCCCGTGATGGGACTCGATCCTGCCGCCGAATACGCGATGAGCCGGGGCATTCCGCGTTTTATCGCCTACAAGGTGCTGCGCGCGCCGCAAGCGCAGCAGCGCGTGGCACCGCGCCGCAAGGACGCCTAGAATTTCGACCGCGTCGCCACCAGCGCAATGGCGGCGATGCGGTCGGTGTTGCGGTGAATGTCGTCACCGAGTTCGCCGCCGAAGACGTCGGGGTCAAGCTCTCGGTACTGCCACTGCATGCCTGCCGCGTCCAGTCGAGCTCCAGCCTGCTGGCAAAACGGATCGGCGCCATCGATGATCGCTACGCAGGTGTAGAGCACCAACCGTCCGCCGGGCGCCAACCGTTCGATGGCGCTGTCGACAATAGCGTGCGACAGGCCTTCGCCCAACGCGCCGCCCCCGTGGCAATACGTGCGCTGATCGTCATCGACCATGAATGGCGGATTGGCGACGATCAGATCGAACTGTCCCGCCACTGCTGTGAGCACATCGCTGTGCGCCAGCTGTATATTGTCCCGCCGTGCCAGCTGCGCATTGAGCGCGGTGAGCGCGAGCGCTGCGGGATTCACATCGACCGCCCACACGTCGGCCTGCGGGTGCGCCCGCGCCACCTTGATCGCGCCGGGACCTGCGCCGCTGCCGATATCGACCGCCCGGGCGACCGGCAATCCGGCCGCCAGCGCGGAATCGATCACCTGCTCGTAGCGGTATGTGTCGGGTCCGAAGAAGACCGAATCGACATCGTGCGTGGGATACGCCGAGTGAAAATACAGTTCGCCGCCAAGTGTCGACACCCGCAGCCCACTGCGGTACAGCGTGCCATCGACCCGCAGGATGCCGGCGCTGTCCATCAATTGCAGCATTTCCGTTCCCACCAATGCCGCCTCGAAAGGGCGGTTCCAGCCGAATACACCGCGCAAATCGCCGGCTGTCGCATGGTGTTCGCGGGCGTTTACCCGCCGGTGACTCGGAGGCGAGATGGTGGTGAACTGGTAGCCAGCGTTCTGCAACAGGCGGCCCAGGCGTACCAGCGGATGGTCGTCGGTGGGGGCAGTCTGCCAGTTGTGCAGGAGCGTCATGGGATCACCGGTTTCAGCGGGAGCAATGGCAGCGCTGCCTGGCTGGCGGCGGTGGCAAGGCGGATCAGCGTATCACCGAATCCGCCCCGCGCCCGGGCATCGCGGCGCGCGCTGGTTACCACGCGGGGCGCGGCGCTCCAGGCGACAGTCGCGCCGCAATTTTCCAGTGCTTCCACCAGCGCGACGTCTTCGCTGCATGCCAGCGGCAGGAAGCCGCCAACGCAGCAATATGCCGTGGCGCACACGCCCAGGTTGGCCCCGTGGATGTGGCGGTGGCCATCGCGGTCGGCGTAGCAGCTGTCGAACTGGTGGCGCAACACAGCCGCCTGGTCGTGGTGCGCCGACCAGTCGTCCACCGACACCGTGCCGCATACCACGTCCACGCCCAGGCGCAGCTGCGCCACCAGCCAGTCGGGCGCCACGCGGGTGTCGGCGTCGGTAAAGGCCAGCCAGCGTGCGCCGTGGGCCAGCAATCGTTCGGCCCCGGCGGCGCGCGCAGCGCCGACGTTACGGGCATCGAGTTCGATCGCTTCCACCCGGTAGCCGGCACCCTGCAGGGCATTGGTGTGAGCGTGGGCGATGGCGCGCGAGTTGTCGCGGCAATGGTCGAGTACCACCACCACGCACACCGACTCGCCGCGCAGGTCGGCATGGCCCCCGGCCAGCCGGATGGCGTTGAGGCAGCCATCGAGATAGCGTTCCTCGTCGTGGGCCGGGATGACGATGCCGATCATGGCGCCAGTCCTTCCAGTTGCGCGACCGAAGACGGGTTGCGCGACCAGATGTCGAGCAGGAGGTCGGCCTCGCTGTGCTGCATCAGGCGGTGCATGCCCGGCGCGCCGTCGAAGCCGGCGTGGATGTCGGCGCTATCGAGCTGGCGGTCGGCAAAGGGCCAGCGCCAGTGGCACAGCACCAGGGTGCCGTTGTCGGCCAGGGACTCCAGGCAGCGCTGGCGCAAATTCGCCACTTCGTGCTCGGGCAGGTAATAGGCCATTTCGCTGATGACGATCAGGTCGAACGGGTTTTCGTCGGGCCATTCCTGTGGCACCACCTGCTGGCGTACCGTCACGCGCGAGGCATCGCTCGGATGCTCCTTCTGCATGCGCTGCTGCGTCAGGCGCACCGCCTCGGGCGAGAGGTCGGTGGCGAGCACGTATTCGGCGCGGTGGGCGAGTGCAGCGGTCAGCTCGCCGTTGCCGCACGCTGGCTCGAAGGCGCGGCGATAGCGCTGCAGCGGCAGGCACGCCAACAACAGGCTGCGCTTGCGTTGCTCGTACCAGCGCTGACGCACCTTCCACGGATCGGCGTCCTGGGTATAGAGCTGCTGGAAATGGGTGTGGCGGTTGGTGATGGTCATAGGAAGCAGACTTCGTAAGGATGCGTGAGGCGCGCCAGCACATGCGGCGGCAGGATGGCCGGCTGGCCGGTCGACGGATCGGGGTGGAGCTGGGTGGTGTAGCAGGCAATCGCATCGCGCTTGCGTTGCAGCGTCTCGGCGTCGAGCACCAGCCGCCGCGCGCGCTGCCATGGCACGCGCTGGTCGCCGGGCTCTGCCCAGTGCCAGGTCCATACCGGCAGCTCCACCATGGCGGCGCCGCACAGCCGCGCCGCCATCGCGGCGGCGTGGCCGCAGGCTTCGTGGTCTGGATGGCCGTCATGGCGCCAGGTGGTAAAGACCACGTCGCCTGGGCGCAGCAGTTGCTCGAGCAGGGTTTGCAGCGCGCCGGCCTGACTGCTCACGTCGCCGTCGGGCAGGCGTGCGCGGATCACTTGCGGCGCCGGCCGGCCCGCTGGCAGCAGGGCGTGCAATGCGGCTGCGGTTTCACGGGAGCGCAGCCGCGCCAGCTGAGCCGGCGGATAAATGCTGGAGCCGGGATGGCTGGCGTCGCCGTCGGTGGCGGCTACCACTACGGTGCGTGTGTCTTGCGCGGCCAGCATTTGCAGCAAGCCGCCACAGGCGAGTACCTCGTCGTCGGGATGCGGTGCGACGATGATGGCGCGCTGGCCGGGCGTCACCAGGTCGTGGGTCGCGATCGGCGGCAGGTCGTGCAGTCCTGCCCACGCCTGCCAGGCGGCGTCCGGGGTGCCCGCGCCGGCGATCTGGCGCGGGTGTTCAGCACCACGAACAGGGCAGGGTGGCGCCAGTTGTTCGGTCATAAAGCCCATGGCGATGCTCCGGTGTTTGCCAGTTGCGAACCCAGTGTGGCCAGGTCGCGTTCGGCGTGGCTCTGGCGCAGGAACACGGGCAGGTCGGCCGCCAGGTGGGCAAACTGGGCGTCGCGGCACAACGGACCGGCGCCTAGCGCGCGGTTGGCGTGGGCCAGTACGGTGGTCGCTGCCGCTTCCACCGTGAGGCGCAGGCGCAGCGCCAGTGCGCAGTGGTCAGCGCGCGGATGCGCGTCGATGTTGGCCGCACTCGAAAGCAGCAGCGCGGCGGCGCCCGACAGCGCGATATCGACATTACCCAGGTGCGCCAGCCGATGCGGATCGGGCCGGTGATTTCTGTCGGAAGTCTGGGCGTGGGCGGCGGCCAGCAGGCGTTCGCCAATGGCTCGCGCGGCGCCGTACCAGCAGGCCGCCACGCCAGCGCCGCCCATCCAGAAGCCGGGCCGCGTGAGGTACGATTCGTGTTCGCCCACCGGCACCGCCTGCGCATCGGTAAACACCACGTCCACGCTGGCGCTGCCGGCCATGCCCACGGCGTGCCAGCCCTGATTGGTCACTTCCACGCCCGGTTGGCGCAGGCTGACGGCAGCCAGCATGCGCCGGCCTGCGGCATCGCGGCAGCTCACCAGCGCATGACTCAGCGCCGCCGCGCCCGAGCACCACTGCTTGCGGCCGGACAGCGTGTAACGGCCGTTGCCGGCCACGCGCAGCGCCACGCCTGGACCGGGCGGCTCCGCGCACCACACGCCCCAGGTGGCGCCGGCAATGTCAGGTCCCTGCAATTCCGCCAGGATCGCCAAGGCGTCTGTATGGCCCTCGTACAGCTTGGCGAAAGAAAGATCGTGACCGCCGGCGATCGATAGCGCCTGCCAGCGCGCCAGCGTGGCGCCGCTGCCGGGCAGCGGCAACCGGTCCAGTCCCGCCGCCACCGCACCCGCCAGCGCCGATGCCGCGTCGCCATCCGGTACACCGGCCACGTACTGGGCCAGCATGGGCGGCACCCTGGCCGGAGCGACCGCGAATTCGGCGCGTGATTGAGCAGTGAGAGGCATGATGTCAGTCAATAAAAAAATATCGTCCTGGCATCATCTCTTTGTAGAACTCTGCTGTATGTTCGCTTGCACACTCATCAGCAGGTTTATTGCCTTTGCTACATTCTGAGCGGCTTTCCCGCCCTGGCTGGCGGCCGCACGCGCGGCGCGGCGTCGGACTGGCGTCGTATCAGCGCGTGGTCCATCACCACCTGCTGCGGCGCTGCCGGCGCGCCGTCGCGACGGTCGCGGATTTGCCGTACCAGCGCACGCACCGCCATTTCCGCCATCTCGGCGATCGGCTGGCGCACGGTGGTGAGCTCGGGCCAGATGGTGGTGGCCAGCGCCGTATCGTCGAAGCCGGCCACCGTCAAATCGCCTGGGACATCGAGCGCCAGCCGGTGGGCAATGGCCACCACGGCGGCGGCCATGTCGTCGTTGCTGGCAAAGATGGCGGTGGGGCGCGGGTCGTGGCTCAGCAACCGTTCGGCGGCGTCCAGGCCTGACCGGTACGTAAACAGTCCCTGCACGATCAGCTCCGGCGCCTGCGGCAGGTGGTGTTCGGCCAGCGCATCCTGGAACCCTTGCAGGCGGCGCGCGCTGGCGGTCTGGTTGGGGTGCCCGGCAACGAAGCCGATGCGCTGGTGGCCCAGCGCCACCAGGTGGCACGCCATGTCGTGGGCGGCCTGGTAGTCGTCGATGCGTACGCCGCTCAGGCGGTCGTCGGGCCTGCCGCAGGCGACCGTGACGGCGGGCGTGCCCGATTGCGCCAGCAGGTCCACCAGTTCCGCGCTGTCGCACAGCGGCGGCGGCAGGATGATGCCATCGACGCCATTGTCGATCAGGCGCCGCGCCTGCTCCAGGCCATGCTCGTCGGCCTCGCACTTTTCCACCACCAGTTGCACATTGTGCGGGCTGGCCTGGTTGAGCAGGCCGACCAGGCATTCGCTCAGGTAGCCCGCGCTGGGGTTAGCGTACAAAAAGCCGATGCGGATCGCCCTGGCGCCCGCCAGCCGCTGGGCGGCCTGGTTGGGCACGTAATTCAACGACGCGATGGCGTCGGCCACCAGTTTGCGCGTGGCCTCGCGCACGCGGGTGTCGCCATTGAGCACGCGCGAGACGGTCATCGGCGAGACGCCGGCCTTGCGGGCGACGTCGCTCATGGTGGGGTTGGCCTTGTTGGTCAGGTTGGTCATGTTAGTCGCCTAGGGGTCAGCCACGGCCCGGGGCATACGGGAAGTGGATCGCCTTGTAGTACTCGAGCGGCTGCGGTGGCGGCGTCACGCCGTTCGGCAGCGGCAGGCCGGATACCGACTGGAAGTAGGCGATACAGGCATTGCGCCACAACTCGGCGTTCTGCACCTGGCGCCGCAGCCGCTGCGCCACTTCCGCGTGGCGGCGCGCATCGACCACGCCGCGCAGCGCGTCCCAGCGGCTTTGCAGGTCGCGCGCGCCCGCCACGCCACGGTCGTAGTGGTCGATGATCTCGGCCCAGAGCGTTCGGCCCGATGGCATGGCGTAGGTCCACGGCAGGTGGTGGAACCACAGCAGGTATTTTTCCGGCGTGGTGCGCGGATCGGCGTACAGGCGCGCCAGCGCCGGCGCATATTGTTCCAGTGCGTTGGTGCCGCTGGCGGTGCGGTCGAAACCGATGCCGTCGCGTGCGGCGCGGTGGTAATACACGGGATTCCAGTCCGGGCGTTCCAGGTCGTTCACCCACGGCGCCGGGCCGTGATGGTGGGCGGTGCCCATGATGTGGTGCAGTCCCAGCGGCGTCATGTAATCGACCACGGTTTCGCGCGAACGCATCAGCATATCGACTACCGGTCCGATCACCCGTGCATCGTTGCCGAAGCTTTGCGCCGCCCATTCGACGGCGATGGCGCGCGCCGACGCCTGCGGATTCCACGCCAGGCGGCCGAACGCGTACCAGTTGGCCTGATCGAAATGGTGGCCGGTCCAGTTGCGATCGACGCCGATATTGGCCACGCCGGCCATGCCGGTCAAAGGCGGCTTGCCATCGAGCGTGTGCGAACCTTCGATGACCTGCGCCACTGTTGGTCCTTTACCCTGGCCTTGCTGCATGGTGTCGCTCTCGAGCACTTCCTCGAACATTGTGCCCAGGTAGGCGATGTCGGTGGAAAAGCCCAGGTACTCCTTGGTGATCTGGAATTCCATCATCAGCGGCGTATTGGGCATGGCGCCAAACAGCGGGTGGAACGGTTCGCGCGGCTGGAAGTCGATAGCGCCGTTTTTCACCTGTACCAGCACGTTGGATGCGAACTTGCCGTCGAGCGGCTTGAATTCCTCGAACGCCTGGCGCGCGCGGTCGGTTTCCTTTCCTGCCTGCGGCGCATAGACAAAGGCCCGCCACATGACGATGCCATGGTGCGGCGCCAGCGCGGCGGCCAGCATGTTGGCGCCATCGGCATGGCTGCGGTGGTAATCCTGCGGGCCGGGCTGGCCCTCGGAATTGGCTTTGACCAGGAAGCCGCCAAAGTCGGGAATGGCGCGATAGATCTCGTCGGCCTTGTTCTTCCACCAGGTTTGCACGGCAGGTGACAGCGGATCGGCGGTGTCGGTCTGCTTCAGTTCCAGCGGCGTGGAAAAGCGCGCCGATAGAAACACCTTGATGCCGTAGGGGCGCAGCACGTCGGCCACCGCAGCCGCCTTGGCGATGTAGGCAGGCGTGAGCACTTCCGGCTTGGAGTTGACATTGTTGAGCACAGTGCCGTTGATGCCAAGCGACGCGTTGGCGCGCGCATAATCGGTGTAGCGGCTGTCGGTGATCTCGGGCAGCGCCCACCAGTCCCAGATCGACGCGCCCGCGTAGCCTCGCTCCACGTGGCGATCGAGGTTGTCCCAGTGGTTGAGCAGGCGCAGTTGCAGCTTCGGTGCGGAGCTCGCCTCGGGCGCCGTGCCGCCGGCAGTGGCGCGCAGCCACGCAAAAGCGCCATACAGCAGGCCGATGTCGGTGTTGGCGGCGATCAGCGTGACCGGGCGACCCTGCAGGCGTGCGGCGCGCAGCAGGTAGCCTTCGTTGCCGAGCTTTGCCAGCTCGGTCTTCAAAGTGCTGTCGAGGCCCGGCAAGGTTGCCGCCGTTCCCAGCACCAGGGCGCCGTCGGCGATGGTGGCAGTTTGCGCGGGGGCGTCGATGCCTGCCATGCCAGCCACCCCGCGCTGCAGTTCGGCGACGGCGGCCGTGGTGGTGGGCGTGATCGGCGTGGTGAGGACGATGCTGCGCGCCTGCGCCTTGAGCCTCGCCTGTGCTGCCGGCGCCAGGGGCTGGTAGCGCAGCCACAGGTTGTAGCCGTCTTCGTCGGGGACGGGCTTGGAGGCTGTGCTGGTCGCTGCGTTGGCCGACGTCAAGCCCGCGGCCAGCAGCAGCGCCGCCAGCACGGGGGGAAACAGTTTATGAAACAGTTTATGCATTTTGTCTCCGTTATATTTTTGGATTACCGTGCGCGCGGACTCTCGGGCGGGCCGAGGTAACTGTCTTTCAACCCGCCCGCATCGACCACGATTTTCTGCAGCACCACGCCCGCATCCACCGCCCAGAACTTGAGCGTGTGGTGGCCGGCCTTGGCGATGGTGTGGCGCGAGGTGATGACGACAGCGCCATCGGACACGCTCTTCTCCCAGGCTTTTTCGGAGCCGTCGGCGTGCATATTCACCAGCTGCGGCGGCTCGTCGTCAAACGAGACCGCGTAGCGCAGCCCGGCGCCCGGCTGGAATTTCTGGGTGGGCGCCAGCGTCGCGTGCACCACGACCTGGCCTGCGCTTTGCAGGTGCAGCGCATAGTCGAGCCGCATCTGCGGGGCAGCATCGGCCGCCGCGTCCACCGGCAGCGCGGTCACGGCGGACTGCGTGCGGCCATGGCCGGGAATGGTGAGCCATTGCCGGCCTGCCGGGGCGACAGCCTTGGCAAAGCTGGCCGCTTCAATCGACACCACGCCGCCGGTCTCGATGTAGTCGCCTGCCACGGCGCCTTTGACCACGCGGCGCAGCGGCGCCTTGATCGTCACCCTGGCCCCGTTCGGGCCTTGCACCGTCAGCGTGGCGTGATCAACTTCGCGCGGCACGTCGGTCCAGCGCACCTTGACGTGCACGCGGCGATCGCGTTCCACTTTACCGGCCGGCTGGTCGATCTCCAGCCACGGCGCGCTGGTGGTGATGCGGTAGTCGAACGGCTGTCTGCCGCGATTGAACACTTCCAGGTATGCCGGCGCATCGGTCATTTCATCGAGCGCGGGCAGGGTCAGCTTGTCGCCTTCGGGGCCGGGCCACACCTGTGCATTGCCTTGCACGGCCACGCCCATGTCGGCCGCCAGTGGCGCCTGCACTTCGCTGACTGCCGGCATCACGTTGCGCGGCGGCTGGTTCCAGTACGTGTAGCCCAGGTGGGTTTGCGACATCATGTGGTTCCACTTGCCGCCGCTGATGTCCTGGTGATAGCGCCGCGTCAGTTCCGCATCCTGCGCGAACAGGCTGCGTGCCTGGTTGGCCAGGTCGTTGGTCGAGGTGCGACCCTGCACCGCGTACAGCCGGTTGCGGGCGGCCACTGCATACAGCTGGTTGACCACGGCGCTGGCCTGCGCCGGATACTGCACCAGCTGGAAGAAGGCGTCGCGTTGCCCCGCCGGCAGTTGTGCGGCGATCTTCTCGGCGTGCGCGGCAATCGCCTGGAATTCGGCCGTCACGCGTTCGGCTTCGTCGTAGTTGACCACGTGGTAAGTGTTCGGCTCGAGCTGCTCTGGCTTGCGGCGGCCGTTGTAGCGCGTGTAGCTGGCGACGATGTCGGCGATATCGTCCGCGTGCTGCGGGCCGAACTCGCGCGTGGCCCACAGTTTGAGGTAGTCGGGCAGGCGTTCGGCTGGCCAGGCGGCCGGATTCCAGGCGTAGGTGAGGAAAAACTCGATGGGCACTTCCATCGGTTTGAGGTCGCCCACGTTGACGATCCAGATGCGGTCGGCCTGGTGGCGCCACGCCAGGTGCATCTGCTCCCAGATTTTCGGGAGTGGCGTGACATTGAGCCACTTGTACGAGCGCGGACCGCCGACGTAATCGAAGTGGTAGTACACGCCGGCGCCGCCGGCACGCTTGCGTTCTTCAAACGTGGGCAGCCGGCGGATATTGCCCCAGTTGTCGTCGCACCACAGGAGGGTGACGTCGTCCGGCACGCGCATGCCTTTTTCGTAGTAGTCCTGCACCTCCTTGTACAGCGCCCACATCTGCGGCACGATGGCGGCGTCGCGTCCCAGTTCCCGCCCGATGATGGCGCGCTGGTCGTCGACGATGCGCTCGAGCAGGGCCACGTTCGATTCTTCCGACATCGGCTCGTCGCCGTCGCCGCGCATGCCAATGGTGATCATCTTCTCGAAGTTGCGGGTGTTCTCGATGCCGCCGGTCCAGAACTTGTGCAGCACCTTCCCGTTTTTCTGGTAGTCCCACGGGCCTTTGCCCTGGCGCGTCCACTCCTTTTGCGCACGCATCATCGGCTCGTGGTGCGAGGTGCCCATGACGATGCCGTAGTCGTCGGCCAGCTTGCCATTGAGCTTGTCGTCATCGTAAAAGGCCGAGTTCCACATCGCCGGCCACAGGTAGTTGGCGCGCAGGCGCAGCAGCAGTTCGAACACCTTTTCGTAGAAGCGGTGGTTGTAGCCCCCGTAGGTCTGCTGTACCCAGCCGGTGAGCGCCGGCTGCTCGTCGTTGAGGAAGATGCCGCGATATTTGACCACCGGTGCATCGTGCGCGGCGCTTGGCGCATACGCGTAGAGCGCGGCCCTTTTCGGCGGCGGCACGTCCGCCCACCAGTACCATGGCGAGACGCCGATCTGCTCGGACAACTCGTAGATGCCGTAGATGGCGCCACGCTTGTCGCTGCCGGCAATCACCAGCGCCCGTTCCACGCCGGGCAGCGGCCGCAGCACGGTCTGCACCTGCCAGCCCTCCCACTTGCCGCGGATCGCTGCGACATCGAGCGTGCCGGCCGCAATCATGCGGTCAATCAGCGGGCTGTGGCCCACGGTGCCGATGATGATCACGTCGGCGCCGGCCGGCGCGCCGGTTTGCAGCGCCGGCGTGACGCCGGTGACGCGGCCGATATCGGCCTGCAGGTCGCGCGCGGCGCGCAACACGCCGGCGTGGTCGGCGGCGTCCACGTACAGCGTGGCGGCCTTGCCGGCTTGCGCCATCACGACCGCGTTGGCGGGAGGAGAGTCGAACCGCACCAGGCGCTGCTGGCCCAGTGCGTGGGCGGGCAGGGTGCAGCAGAACAGGGCGGCGGCCAGGAAGGCTCCCGCCACGCTTATCAATTTTTGTCTCATTATTGTCGTTATCCGTTTTTATATTGTGTGGTACGGATGGCAGTCAGGGCCGGCTTCGACACGACTGCCGCAGCAGCGTCAACGGCACTGCTTCGGCCATGGCGCGGTAGCCGGCCAGCGACGGATGCAGATGGTCGCCCGAGTCGTATTGCGGCGCCATGCGCTGCCGCTGCGCCGGGTCGCGCAGCGCGGCGTCGAAATCGACCACCGCATCGAACACACCGGACGTGCGGATCCAGGCGTTCAGTTCCTGGCGGTCGGCCTCGTTGGCCGGCTCCGGGTGATAGTAGTCGCTGCCCACATACGGCGTGACGGTGGCGCCGATCAGGCAGATGCCGCGCTCCCTGGCGCGGGTGGCCAGCTGCCGGTGCGCCAGGCGCAGGTCGGCCAGCAGTTGCTGGCGTTCGGCCGGCAGGTCGGGTGTGTTGCGGTGCAGGCCACCCAGGTCGTTGACGCCGATGAGCACCAGCGCGTGGGTCACGCCGGCGCGGGCCAGCACATCGCGCTCGAAGCGCGAGACCAGGTTCGGTCCCAGTCCATCCTTCAACATGCGGCCGCCGCCGATGCCGGCATTGACCACGCCGAGGGCCATGCCGTCCTGGCGCAGGCGCGCGGCCAGCACGTCGGTCCAGCGGTTGTTGCCATCGGTGGTCACGCCATAGCCGTCGGTGATCGAGTCGCCGATGGCCACCAGCGCGCCCGCTGTGTGCGGTGCCAGCACATCGACGTCGGCAATCGAAAACCAGCGCGCGACCTTGGCGGCACCGGGCCAGGTGGCGTCGGCCGTGCGGTTGCCGGCAATCAGGAAGCTGTTGGTGCGTGCACCGCTGTGACTGGTCTGGCGTGCCGGTTCGGCCGGAAAGTGCAGCGAGATCGCCAGGTCGGCGCCGGCCTGCAGTTCGATTGCGACGGGATCGCTGTAATATTCGGCACCGGCGGGGATGGTGACGGCGCGGCGGCCATCGAAGGTCAGGGCCTGCAGCGTGGCAGCGTCGATATCGGCGCGGCCCGGACCAGGTGCGCGCGCCACGCTGGCCGCATTGACCAGCAGCGGCGCCGTGCCGAACACATTGGTCAGGCGCACCCGCACCTGGCTGCCGCCAAGCGACAGGTGGACGATCTGGCGCATGCTCGCATCGCGCCAGCTCGCGGCGGGCAGTTCGTTGGCGGCTTCCGGCACCAGTTGCGCCGTGCCCCACGATGCGACCCAGTGCTGGCCTTTCGCGCTGGCGCGGTCGTGTGCGGAGTCGGGCGCGGTGGCGCAACCTGCCAGTACACCCGCAGTGAAGATGATAGTCAGTGCCGCAGTGATTTTGCTGCACTTGCCTTGTTGACGTGATCGCATAAATCCTTCACACTGAGTAATGGTAGCGCTAATCATTTTAGGATAAAGGCATGGTACAGGCAACACATTTACCGCATTCCTCGGCAGGGTCCACCACACCGGTGACGCCGGTGATTACGGCCATGCGCGTGATCCCGGTGGCAGGCCATGACAGCATGCTGCTTAACCTGTGCGGCGCGCACGCGCCTTACTTCACCCGCAACCTGGTGCTGCTGCAAGACAGCGCCGGCCATACCGGCGTTGGCGAAGTGCCGGGCGGCGCGGGCATCCTGCGCGCGTTGGAGAACGCCGTGCCGCTGGTGGTGGGCACGCCGATCGGGCGCTACAACCGCACCTTGAACGGACTCCGCACCGCCATCGCCAACCGCGACGTCAGCGGCCAGCAGTACCAGGTCACGTCGGCGGCCGAAGCGGAGGTGCTCAAGCAGCCGCACGAAATCAATCTGCGCCTCGAGAACGTGATCACGGCCGTCGAAGCGGCGCTGCTCGATTTGCTGGGCCAGCACCTGGGCGTGCCGGTGTGCGAACTGCTCGGCGCCGGTAAGCAGCGCGACAGCGTGCCGATGCTGGCCTACCTGTTCTACATCGGCGACCGTGGCCGCACCGACCTGCCTTACCTGGCTGGTTCCGGAGACGACTGGTACAAGATGCGCCACCAGCAGGCGCTGTCGCCGCAAGCCATCGCCGACCAGGCCGAGGCCACGGTGGCGCGCTACGGCTTCCGCGACTTCAAACTGAAGGGCGGCGTGATGCACGGCGCCGAAGAGATGGAAGCGATTGCCGCCATCAAGGCGCGCTTCCCCGATGCGCGCGCCACGCTCGACCCCAACGGCGCCTGGTCGCTGCGCGAGGCGATCGACCTGTGTCGCGGCCAGGGCCACTTGCTGGCCTATGCGGAAGACCCGTGCGGCCCCGAAAACGGCTACTCGGGCCGCGAGACCATGGCCGAATTCCGCCGCGCCACCGGCATCCCCACCGCCACCAACATGATCGCCACCGACTGGCGCCAGATGGCGCACGCGCACCTGCTGGGCGCCGTCGACATTCCGCTGGCCGACCCGCATTTCTGGACCATGCAGGGCTCCGTGCGGCTGGCGCAGCTGTGCGCTGAATGGGGCCTGACCTGGGGTTCGCACTCGAACAACCACTTCGACATATCGCTGGCGATGTTTACCCACGCGGCAGCGGCCGCGCCGGGCCAGATCACGGCGATTGACACCCACTGGATCTGGCAAGAGGGCCAGGAGCGCCTCACGCGGGAGCCGTTGCAGATCGTCGGCGGCGCCGTGCAGGTGCCGGACCGTCCCGGCCTGGGCGTGGAACCCGACATGGACCGCATCGAGGCGGCCCATGCGCTGTACAAGAAAGTGGCCACGACCGCGCGAGACGACGCACTGGCGATGCGCTACCTGGTGCCCGGCTGGACCTATGCACCGAACAAGCCCAGCCTTGGACGCTGAGCGTTTTTGCAGTACCCACATAAAAAATATGGAGACAAGTATGACCAGTAACCGCAGGGATTTTCTGACCTCGATGACCGGCGTGGCCGGCCTGTCCATGGTGTCGGCGCCGATGGCCTTCGCTGCCACCGCTACTGCCGCCGCCAGCGCACCGTATAAAAACGCCAGCTTGCCGGTGGATCGCCGGGTAAGCGACCTGCTGGGCCGCATGACGCTGGAAGAAAAGATCGCCCAGATGCTGTGCGTGTGGCAGAAGAAGACCGAGATCCAGGACGGCAGCGGCGAGTTCAACGCAGCCAAGGCCAAACAGGTTTATCCGCACGGTATCGGCATGATCGGGCGTCCGTCCGACCGCCAGCTGGGCCAGGCGGCCGGCGCCGGCGACACCGGTGGCGTCAAGAACCGCAATGCCCTCGAAACCGCCATCTACACCAACGCCGCACAAAAATGGGCGGTGGAAGAAACCCGCCTGGGCATTCCGCTGTTCATGCACGAAGAGGCGCTGCACGGTTACGTCGCGCGCGACGCCACCAGCTTCCCGCAGGCGATCGGCCTGGCCTCGTCGTTCGATCCGGCGCTGGTGCAGCAGGCATTCAGCGTGGCCGCGCGCGAAATGCGCGCGCGCGGCGCCAACCTGGCGCTGGCGCCGGTAGTGGACGTGGCGCGTGAACCGCGCTGGGGCCGCATCGAGGAAACCTATGGCGAAGATGCTCATCTCTCTGCGGAAATCGGCAAGGCGGCAGTGATCGGCTTCGCCGGCGACAACCCGGTGCTGGCCAAGGACAAGGTCTTCGTCACGCTCAAGCACATGACCGGTCACGGCCAGCCGGAAAACGGCACCAATATCGGCCCGGCCGAAGTGAGCGAGCGCACCCTGCGCGAAGACTTCTTCCCGCCGTTCGAGCGCCTGATCCGCGAAACCAACGTGGCGGCGGTGATGCCATCGTATAACGAGATCGGCGGCATCCCGTCGCACGCCAGCCACTGGCTACTGCACAAGGTGCTGCGCGAGGAATGGGGTTTCCAGGGCGTGACGGTGTCCGATTATTTCGGCATCAACGAGATGGCCTCGCGCCACAAGCTCGCCCCCGACGCGAAAGAGGCGGGCTACTACGCGATCAAGGCCGGCGTCGATATCGAAACGCCCGATCCGCTGTCGTACCTGTCGCTGGCAGACCTGGTCAAGGAAAAGCGCGTCTCGGTCAAGGAAATCGACACCGTGGTGCGTCGCATCCTGAAGCTGAAATTCCAGGCCGGGCTGTTCGAGCAGCCATACGTGGACGCCAACCGCGCCGACAGCCTGACCGCGACCGCCGATGCGGTGGCGCTGGCGCGCCTGGTCGCCACCCGCACCCCGGTGCTGCTCAAGAACGACAAGGGCTTGCTGCCGCTCGACGGCAAAAAAGTGGGCAAGGTGCTGCTGCTGGGCGCCCACGCGAAAGACACGCCGATCGGCGGGTACTCCGACATTCCGCGCCACGTGGTGTCGGTGTACGAGGGACTGCAGGCCGAGAGCCGCGCCCAGGGTTTCGAACTGGCCTACGCCGAAGGCGTGCGCATCACCGAGAGCCGCATCTGGGGCCAGGACGAGATCAAGTTCGTCGCGCCGGAGGTGAATGCCAGGCTGATCGCCGAGGCGGTGGCGGGGGCGAAAAATGCCGACACCATCATCATGGTACTGGGCGACAACGAGCAGACCAGTCGCGAAGCCTGGGCCGACAACCACCTGGGCGACCGCGAGACGCTGGACCTGATGGGCCAGCAGAACGACCTGGCGCGCGCCATCTTCGCGCTGGGCAAACCGACCGTGGTATTCCTGCTCAACGGCCGTCCGTTGTCGGCCAACCTGCTGGCCGAGAAGGCCGACGCGCTGGTGGAGGGCTGGTACATGGGCCAGGAAACCGGCAACGCGGTGGCCGACATCCTGTTCGGCCGCGCCAACCCGGGCGGCAAGCTGCCGGTGTCGATCGCGCGCAGCGTGGGTCAGCTGCCGATCTTCTACAACCACAAGCCGTCGGCGCGGCGCGGCTATATCGACGGCTCCACCAAGCCTTTATATCCGTTCGGTTTCGGTCTCAGTTACACCACGTTCTCGATCTCGGAGCCGCGCTTGACCAAGGCGCGCATCGGCGTGGGCGAGAGCACCAAGGTGGAAGTGGACGTGTCCAATACCGGCAAGGTCGCAGGCGACGAAGTGGTGCAGATTTACATCCGCGACGACATCAGCTCGGCCACGCGGCCGGTGCTGGAACTGAAGGCCTTCAAGCGTGTGACCTTGCAGCCGGGCGAACGGCGTACGCTATCGTTCGACATCAAGCCGTCGGACCTGTGGTTCTACAATATGCGGATGGAGCGCGTGGTGGAGCCGGGCAGCTTCACCATTCACGCTGGCCCGGATTCGGTCCAGCTCAAATCGGTCAAGCTGATGGTGGGATGATGCACTGACCCGCACGGCCAGGGTCGGACCCTGTACAGGGTCCGACCCCAAAGTGTTACGGGCTTTCGACGCTGGCCGGCATGAAATGCGCCGGCGGACGCACGCGCGGGGCGGCGTCGGACTGGCGCCGGATCAGCGAAAAATTCATCAACAGGTGTTCGGGCTTCGAGGGTTCGCCGTCGCGCTGGCGGCGGATCTGCCGTTGCAGCAGGCGCGCCGCCTCGCCGGCCATGTCGGTGATCGGCTGGTGCACGGTGGTCAGCGCCGGCCAGATGGTGGTGGCCAGCGCGGTATCGTCGAAGCCCACCACGGTCAAATCGCCCGGTACGTCCAGGCCCAGCCGGTGCGCCACCGCCACGGTGGCTGCGGCCATGTCGTCGTTGCTGGCGAAAATGGCGGTGGGGCGTTCGGCCAGCGCCATCAGCGCTTCCGCCGCTTCCAGTCCCGAACGATAGGTGTACAAGCCCGGCACGGTCAGCGCCGGCGCCGTGTCGGCGCCGGCTTCCTGCAGCGCGGCCTGGTGGCCGGCCAGGCGCCGTGCGCTGGCGACCTGGTTGCCGTCGCCGGCGATGAAGCCGATGCGGTGGTGGCCCAGGTCGATCAACTGGCGCGTCATCTGGTACGCGGCCAGGTAGTCGTCGATGCTGACCGAGCTGACCGTATTCATGTCGGCAGCGGGCTGGCCGCAGGCCACCGTCACCACCGGTGCGCCAGCGTTTTTCAGGCGCGCCAGGATGGCCGGATCGTCGCCGAGCGGCGGCGGCAGGATGATGCCATCGAGGTTGTTGTCGATCAGGCGTTCGATCTGTTCGAGCTGGTGCGCCTGGCCATCGCCTTTTTCCACGAACAGCTGCATATTGTGGATGCTGGACTGGTTGAGCAGGCCGACCAGCAAGGCGCTCAGGTAGCCGGCGCTGGGATTGCTGTACAAGAAACCGATGCGCATCGGCCGCGCGCCGGCCAGCTTGCGCGCTTCCTGGTTGGGCATGTAGTTGAGCGCGGCCGCCGCATCGGCGACCTTCTTGCGGGTTTTGGCATGGACCGTGTCCTTGCCGTTCATGACGCGCGATACGGTCATCGGCGACACGCCAGCCAGCCGCGCCACGTCGTGCATCGTCGGCTGGCTGCGCTCTTCTGGCGCCAATTTATTCATTGCGGGACTACCTTCGGTGGAGTGATGTAAGGCGCAACCATCTACCGATGGTTGCGGTAACACTTTAGCATATTTCCACCTTCTGCCTGGAGTCGTCGTACAACTTCATCTGTAGCGATACAGCTTCACCTTTTGCGCGGTAAAGCCGCCGGTCACCAGCATCACCTGGCGGCCCTGGTGGATCTCGTCGCCATTGAGCCAGCGCGCAGGCGCCCACTTGCCCTTCTCGTACGTGCCTTCCGTGACCAGCTCCAGGCCGATGCTGTCGCCGGCGCCGGTGGCGTCCTTGAAGGTGACGGTCAGTCCCTTGCCGGCGACGAGGAATTCGTCGTCGGCCAGTCGTATCACCAGGCCGCCGAACGCTTCCACATCGCGGCTGGTGGCCTTTGCCCACGGATTGCCGAACGATACGGTGAGCAGGTAGCCGCCCATCGTGGCCTGCTGCGGCGCTGCATCGACCACGCCGTCGTACGACACGCGGGCCTTGAAACCGCGCGTGTCGCCCGCGCCCTGGTGGCGGTTGATCACGGGCGCCAGCTGGCGCAGCAGGCGGTAGGCGGCGGGCAGGGTGTCGTCACCCGTGCCGGTGCTGTCCTCGATGCCGAACGGCGAAAAGCCGAAGGCGTCGTGTTCGCCGATGGCGTAAAAGGCCTTGGCGGCGGCGTCGTGGCGGCCGGCGTTGTCGGCTTCCGGCACAAACAGCGGATTGTCGCGGCGCTTGAACTGCGGCGCCCAGTCGGTAAAGTTGGGGAAATAGGTATCGATCGCCAGCAGGTCGACCGACGGCGCCGCCGCCTTCCACACATCGAACAGGTGCGGCAGCGGCCCCGCACTCGGGTACTCGCCCGGCTGTTTTCCGGGCCGGTTGAGCGCCGCATTCACGTACAGCGGAATCGGGTACGCCGCCTTGCCGGCCGCGCTCATGGTCTCCACGAAAGCGGCGTAGGCCCATGCCTGGAATACTTCTTCGGCGCCGATGGATGTTCCGAACACTTCAGCCCACGTGCCCTGGGTACGCTGGCCCTGCGCGGTCCACAAGGCCAGCAGCGACGGGTGCAGGGTAGCGCGGTTGGCTTGCAGGTAATCGAGCAGGCGCCGGGGCACCTGGCCAGCCAGCGCCGCGTTGGCCAGCGGGCCGAAGTCGCGTACGTCCGGCAGCATGCCGATCTCGTTTTCCACCTGTACCATGAGCACGGTGCGCTCGGTGTCGGTTTGCTTGAGGTGCGCCAGCAGCGCGCGGAAGGCGGCGGTATCGCGCTGCAAGGTCTGCTCGCCAAACGGACTGAGGATTTCCTGCGCCGCGCCAGCGCGGTTGAACGCACGTGGGAAGCGCCTGGCGTCGCGCTTGACGTATGGCGGCACGTAAGTGGACATGGAATTTTTCCAGGCGCCGAACCACAGCAGGATCAGGCGCATGTCATTGGCGCGCGCTTGCTTGAGCATGCCGTCGAGGACCGTGAAGTCGTAACGGCCCTCCTCCGGCTCCATCTGGTCCCACTGCACCGGCGCCAGCACGGTATTGAGCTGGGCGTTTTTCAGGGCAGGCCACAGCCGTTGCAGGTAGGGCAGGTGAGAAGCGGAAGAGTTATGCAGCTCGCCGCCCAGCACCAGGAACGGCTGGTCGTCGACGATGAGCTGGGAGGCGGTGCCCTGCTGGCGCAGGTGCGGCACCGGCGCGGCAGCGCTGGCAGGGGCGGTTGCAATGCCGAATACGGCGAGGGCGCACAGCGCAGCAAGCGTATGGCGGGGCGATGCACGCAATGTCATCGTGGGGATCCTTGGAATCGGTCAAAAAAGAAGCACCGCCGCCACCCGGCGACGGTGCCCATAAACTGCTCTTGGAGGAGCAGGGAGCGACACATCAGAACTTTTTGCGCAGGCCGAAGGAGTAGGTGCGGCCGGGGGCGTACTCGGTGAAGCGGGCGTTGGAAAACTGGAAGTACGTCTTTTTGGCGTCGCGGTTGAGGTTGACGATATCGAAGGTCAGCGTCGGCCAGCCGTCGCGGTCCATCACCTGTTCCAGGTCGATGCTCGACGAGAAGTCCATCTGCTTGTAGTCGTTCACATACAGGTTGGCCAGCGTGATGCCGTTCTGGTTGCCGGTGGAGACCTGGCTACCCTTGGAGAAGGTGTGCGACAGGCGCGCCGAGTAGCCATAGTTCTCGTAGAAGACCGAGAAGTTATTGGTGCGTTTCGGTACACCGAGCGCCACGAAGCCTTCGCTGCCTTCGCCGCTGGCGCGCTGCGTGATGAAGGTGACGGTCTCGTTGAAGCCCAGGCCCTTGAACGGCAGCAGCTTGTCCAGCGGCTGCACCCAGCCCAGCTCCAGGCCACGGATGCGCAGCTTGCCGCTGGCGTTGCGGGTGCGTGTCATGACGACGGTGGCGGCGTTCGGACCGCCCCGGTCGTTGAGCGCGCTTTGCTGATTCTGGGACAGGTTGTTGTAAGTGATGCCGTAGGCGGCCAGGTCGGAAAACGGCAGCGTCAGGTTTTCGTTGGCGGTAAAGCCGTCCACTTTTTTCTGGAACACGGTGGCGCTGATATAGCCTTCGCGGCCGGTGTACCAGTCCAGTCCCAGGTCGATATTATCGGACAGGTAGGGTTTCAGGGTAGGGTTGCCGATGGTGCCGATGTCCGCTGACGGCGACGAAAAGTTGATGCCCGGGCGCAGCGCGTTCGGGTCGGCGCGCGTCATGCTGCGCGAGACGGCGGCGCGGGCCACGATGTCGCTGCGCAGGTTGAGGGCGGCGGTGGCCGATGGCAGCGTGTTGTTGTAAGTGGTGTCCTGGTATACCCACTGGTCCACGTTCGGGTACTTGCTGCCGTTGAGCGGCAGGTTGGCGTTGCGCGGATCGGAGAACGAGTTGTACGAACCGACCTGCTGGCGGGTGCGCACGTAGCGGATGCCGGCGTTGTAGCGCAGGTCCAGGCCCCAAGGCTTGGCTTCGCCATTGAGTTCGGTGTAGATGCCGGTGCTCTTTTCGGCGATGAAGCCGGCGTTGGCGCCGGTGGAAGACGACATGGCGAATGGCGCGTTCTTGTTGTACGTGTCGTAGTTGGAGTCCTTGCGGAAGCGGTCCCAGTCGATGATCGGGCGGCCGTAAGGGCCCGGCACGATGTAGCTGGCCAGCGCGCTTTGCGGGATCAGCGAGCCGCCGTAGGTGAGGGCGTCGGTACGGCCGGCCGTGTAGCCGGTGCCGAAGCCCGGGTACAGCGCGGCGGCGCTGGCGCCCGGCGTATTGGCGCCGTCGCAGGCAGGTCCGCCATTGGGGCCGGCCAGCAGCACGCTCGGGTTGTTGCCACAGACGGCGGCCTGCCATGCGGCCGAATTTTCCTGGGCGCGGATGCGGCGATTGATGTCGTCGTACGCGATACCGGCCTTGATGTTGAAGGCGCGGTCGCCCCAGGTCAGGTCGGCGTGGGCGCCCTTGGTGCGGGTTTCGCGCAATTCGTTGGCGATGTTGACGCGGCCGCCGGCCCAGGCGTAGTTGGCCGGGTTGTTCAGGTCCAGGCTGGACGTGATGTTCGGGATGCCGCCGCCATTGTTGTCATAGGTGGTCGTATTGCCGCTGTTGGCCGGCGTGATGGGCATCACGGTCGGCGCCTCGTGCGAGAAGCGGCTGCGCGTGTAATTTACCTGGGCATCGAGCTTGAGCTTGGGCGTGATGGTCCACTCCATGCCCGGATTGATGCCCAGCAGGTCCACCTTGTCGTGGCGCGGACCGTATTCGATGAAGTTGAGCGAGTTGGCAAACGTGCCGCCGGTGACGGTGCAGCCGGCGCTGCAATCGCTGCGGTCCACGGTCATGTTGAGCGGGATGACGCCGTTGTTGCGCACGGCCCAGTTGTATGCCACGCGCTGGGCCTTGTCGTCACGCTTGCTGTACATCGTGTCGACATAGAAGTGCAGGTCGTCGGTGGGGCGGTATTCGCTGCTGAAGATGGCCGAGAGCTTGTCCTTGGTGCCGAAGTAGTCCATGGTGCGGCCCAGGCGCGGCAGGATGGCGTTGTCGATCTGCTGGATGGTCAGTCCCGGATTGTGCTGCAGCAGGAAGGCCTGGTCGATCACCGTGCCCGGTACCAGGCCGTTGCCGGCGTTGGCCGGCACCACGGCGGGGATATTCCAGTTGCCGCCGCCCGTGTTGTTGCGGGTGGGGGAGGTGTTCTGGGTGGCGCTCAGGTTGGGATTGGTCCAGCCCACCGACTCGAAACCGGTAGTGCGGATTTCCTGGCGCGACACCGAAATGCCGCCCAGGATGCCGAAGGTCTTGCCCCAGGTCTGGCTGGCCAGCAGCGAACCACGGCCGCCGGTCTTGTCGGCGATCTGGTTACGCGTGCCGGTCACGCTCATGGCCACGGTGCGGCCTTCCTTGTCGAACGGGCGCGCGCTGCGCAGGTTTACCACGCCGGCGGCGCCGCCTTCGAGCATGCTCGCCGTTGGGCTCTTGCTCACCGTGAGCTTGGTAAACAGGTCGGTGGGCAGCAGGTCGAGATCGACTTCGCGGTTGCTGTTCTGGCCATCGACCGGGCCGGACGAGGCCACCGCGATCTGCGCATTATTGAGCAGGATCTTGGTGAAGCTCGAGCCGAGGCCGCGAATCTGGATGTTCATGCCTTCGCCGGTGACATCGCGCGAGACGCCCACGCCGGGAATGCGGCTGAGCGACTCGGCGATATTCTTGTCCGGGAATTTGCCGAAGTCTTCGGCGTTGATCGAGTCCTGGAAGCCGACCGCTTCTTTCTTGTCCTTGGCCGACGAGATCAGGCTGTTGCGGTAGCCGCTGACCTCCACCTTCTGGATCGTCGCTTCGTCGATGGGAGCAGTGGCGGGAGGCGTTTGCTGGGCATAGGCCTGGGCCACCAGGCCGGCCATCATAGTCAGGCCGCAGGCCAGGCGGGCAGGCGTGCGGCGGCCACCGCCGGTAGGGGTGAAGTTGCTGGGCATTGCTGTCTCCTAATGGTTTTTTTGACTGCTTTTTGTTAGGTGCCACGGTCTTGTGTTTTTTATGGTACCGCGACCATTTGAGTGTAGAAGCGTTGCCAAGTTATTGTCAACAGAAAGATTCCGCAAAATGTCATGCGCTACCATTTTGTTGATCGCGTGGCTAATCGACAACGCCGGCCTTGGTCCGCGCAGGCTCGGCTACAATGCCGCCAACCTTTCTTGCGGAGCTCTCCATGTTGCGAATTACTGTCACCTTTGTGCTGGCCTGCCTGGCCGGCGGCGCCGCTGCCAGCGAAGCGGCCAGCGGCACGTTCACCGCCAGCAAAAGCTGCGAAGCGTATGCGTCGTTCGCCAAGCGCACCAATCCCGGCGCTGCGCAGCTGGCGGCCGGCAAGGGCTATACGGTGCGCGAGATTAACAAGGCCGACTACGACTGGGTGCGGGTGGAAGTGCCGGGTGCGGAGCCGAAGCTGCGCTGGGTACAGCGCGACTGCGGCGCAGCGGTGCTCGAACCGATGGAAGCGCGCTCGGCACGGCCGCCGCGCGGCAGCGATCCGGCCGCCGATGGCGGCTCGTGCAGCATCGCCAACCGCCAGGACAGCTACGTGCTGGCGGTAACCTGGCAGCCCGGCTTTTGCGAGCACTTCCCGTTCAAGGGCAGCAAGCCCGAATGCGATGCCATGAACGGCGGCAAACTGGAGGCAAAGACCCTGAGCCTGCATGGCCTGTGGCCCAACAAGAAGGAGTGCGGCACCCGTTACGGCAGTTGCGAAGGCCAGCAGTTCTCGCTGTCGAAGGACACCATCGCAAAAATAGCGCCGTGGATGCCCAACTTCTATTACGAGCGCACCTTCGGCGCCTACGAGTGGAACAAGCATGGCAAGTGCCAGGAACTGGCGCCGGACGATTACTTCATCAAGGCGGTATCAGCGGTGCGGGTGGTGAACGATTCGGAAGTGGGCAAGATCATCCTCGGCAGCACCGGCAAGAGCATCCGCGTGGACGACTTCTTCGCGCGCGTCAAAGCGCGCCATGGCGAGAAGGTGGCCGATAGCCTCACGCTCGTGTGCAGCCAGCGCAAATACTTGCAGGAGATCCGGGTGTCGCTGCCGCTGCAATTCGGCACCGACCGCGACCTGGCGGCCATGGTGGGCAATGCCCAGCCGGCGCCGGCGCGGGTGCAGGGTTGTGCCGACGAGATCTACATCGAAGCAGCCGGCAAGGATTGAGCTTTTGCGGCCAGCTTGCGTTCGGCCTTGCGCCGGTACATGGCGTCGTCGGCATCGGCCACCAGGTCGGTGGCGCTGACCGGCTGCTGCTGGGCACGGCCTTGGGGCGCCAGCATTGCCACGCCGATGCTGGCGCCTGCCACCAGCTCGTAACCTTCGATGTGATGCGCCTGGGCCAGGCGAGTTTCCAGCTTGGCCACCACGGTGGCCGTGGCTGCGGCGTCGCAGCCCACCAGGATCACGGCAAACTCGTCGCCACCGAGCCGCGCCGCCAGGTCGGACTTGCGCAACTCCTCGCGCAGGCGTAGCGCAGCGCCGGTCAGCAACTGGTCGCCGGCGGCGTGGCCGTAGGTATCGTTGATCTGCTTGAAGGAGTCCAGGTCAAGGTACAGCAGCGAGAGCGGCTCCCCCGAGCGCGCGCACAGTTCTACCTGCCGCTCCAGGAACTCGCAAAACATGGCGCGGTTGGCCAGGCCGGTGAGCGGATCGTGGGTGGCCTGGTGGCGCGCCTGCGCATGCATGCGCGCCGCATCGACCAGCGCCACGCCCACCTCGTCGGCCTCGCGCAAGCCGTAGCTGGCTGCTGCCACCGCTTCGCCGCGCCCCAGCGCCATGGCCGGCGCCACCAGCGCGCCGATGGCGCGCGTGATGCGGTTGCTGATGCTCCACGCCAGTACCAGGCTGGCGGCGAGCAGGGTGGCGGTCGCCAATACCAGCACCAGCAGCTTGCGATTGAGTTCGGCGTTGAGCACCTCGATCGGAATGCCGATACCGACCGTCCATTGCGAGTCGCCCGCATGCGTCATCACCGCCAGTATCGGCTTGCCGTCGAGGGTGGTGGTTTCGATCACCCCTTCAAAACCTGCACGCATACGGTCGATGACTTCGGGCAGCGCCTTGTGGCCGACGTAGCGCTGCGTGTCCTGGCTACGCGCGACCACTTTGCCGCCGCGATCGAGGATGCTGGCAATCCAGTGCTCGGGATAGCTTTGCTGGGCCAGCAGGGCGTTGAAGCGTTCTACCGGGACGGTCGCATTCAGCGCGCCGATGAGGTCCGGGCGCCCGGGCAGGTATCGCACCGGGATACTGACCGACGCGATATTGCGGTTCGAGACCGCACCGATAAACAGGTCGGAAATCGCGGTGGCGTCGTTTTTCTGGACGAACTGCAGCACGTTCCCCATGCTCGGCGGGGGCAACGCGGCGCCGTAAGGGATGAAGGTATTGATCAATTGCTGGCCGCTGGCGTCTTCGAGCACGATGTTGAGCATGTGCTGCGAGGCGGCCAGGCCGCGCGCCTGCGCGTAGAATGCCTGCCGGTCGCTGCGCGCCAGGTCGGGCGAGGTGGCCAGCGCGCGCAGCGCCGCCTCCACGGTGGCGAACTCCTTGTCCACGTCCATGGCGTTGGCGCGCGCCGTGGCCATGGCGCCGGTGATGAAGGCCGCCCGCGCCTGGGTGTAATCGTAGCCGATCAACAAAATCGCCATCAGTGCAGCGGGCACGATGCACGCCACTACGAGGTACAGCAGGCGGGATCGGATCGAGGGTGCACGCATGGTTGTTATGGTTTTGAATGGCATCGGTGTCTACGGTGGCTGCTGACGGTCCATCTGGCTGCCCTCAATGTTACATCACCGCATCAAATCTGTGTCTGAAAAGCAAGATAATAAGTGACGCGACGTGGATGGCGTCCCATCGCCCGTGGTAGCGGCGATATTTTCGACTATCATGACGGTTGTCTTTCACGGAGTCACCATGAACCTTGTCAGCTGTACCGAAGAGCGCCACGCGCAAGCCATCCTCGACATCTTCAACGACGCCATCGCCAATTCGACGGCCCTGTACGAATACCATCCGCGCACGCTCGAGAGCATGAACAAGTGGTTTGCCGCCAAGCGCGCCGGCGGCTATCCGGTGCTCGGCTACGAAGACGCCGGCGGCGTGCTGCTGGGCTTTGCCAGCTATGGCGCCTTTCGCGGCTACCCGGCCAACAAGTACGCGGTCGAGCATTCGGTCTACGTGCGCGCCGACCAGCGCGGCAAGGGCCTGGGCCGCGCACTGCTGGAACAGGTGATCGCGGCGGCCGGGCAGGCCGACCTGCACACCATCGTCGGCGGCATCGACGCCGACAACCGCGCCAGCATCGCCCTGCACGAGCAGTTGGGCTTCGTCCATGCCGGCACCGTGCGCCATGCGGCGTTCAAGTTCGGGCGCTGGCTGGACCTGGCGTTTTACCAGCTGATCTTGCCCACGCCCGGCGCTCCGGTAGATGGCTAACGCCTTGCAATTCCCCTGTGCCGCCCCTATACTTCGCCGGTAGTCAAAGCTTCTGGTATGCGCGGACGTCGGGTGTGATCCCGGTTCCGCATATTTAAATGGGAAGCCGGTGCGTCCGACCAGGGCCATGCCGGCGCTGCCCCCGCAACGGTAGTCGAGGTCAAGGAAGTGCAATCAGCCACTGTGCGCAAGCATGGGAAGGCGCACTGCCAGGAGCGATCCACTCGTCAGCCCGGAAACCAGCCAGTAGCTGTCAACACGTTTGTATTGCGGAGGGCGATACGGGTGAGTGCTGCGCCGTGCTGTCCATCCGTTGTCGATGCATCCCGGCCGCATCCCCGCTTTCCTTCCCCGCGTACCGTCTCCACGCACCTGGAAGGAAGATCATGCCCGTCACCCCAGTTACTACCGTCCACGCCGAAGTTGCCAGCCGTCCCGCCACATCCACGCTGCGCGAAAAAATGATCCCGGCGCTGTGCGCCGCCGGTCTTGGCGCCGTGCTGCTGTTCGGCGCCGGTTTCGCCTCGATGGAAGCGCTGCACAATGCTGCCCACGACAGCCGCCACTCGGCGGGCTTCCCGTGTCACTAAGCCGCACCGGGCCAGGCGCTGCGGCGCCGGCCGGCATCTTCAACGGCATCGTGCGCACCGCTGCTGCCGCCGGCATCATCGCCGGCTTGCTGCTGACCGGTGTGCAGCACCTGCAGGTAATCCCGATCATTCAGCAGGCCGAGGTGTATGAAAAGGCCCAGGACTCTGCTGCTGTCGTGGTTCCTGCCGCTCCTGTCGCTGCCGAACATGCGCATGCCCCCGGCACTGCGCCGCACGAGCATGGCCATGGCGGCCACGGCGCGGCGGCAGAGGCCCACAGCCACGGCGGCTGGGAGCCCGAAGACGGTATCGAGCGCACCGCCTACACGGCGCTGGCCGATGTCAGCATGGGTGTCGGTTACGCGCTGCTGCTGGCGGCCGTGATCTGCCTGCGCGGCCGCCCGGTGACCTGGCGCAGCGGCATGCTGTGGGGCGCGGCCGCGTACGCTGTGTTCTTCATCGCGCCGTCGCTCGGACTGCCGCCCGAGCTGCCGGGCACCCTGGCGGCGCCGGTCTCGGCGCGCCAGGCCTGGTGGATCTGCACCGCGTTCTCCACCGCCGTCGCCATCGGCGCACTGGCCTGGAGCCGCAACGTCTGGTTCAAGGTGGGTGCGGTGGCGCTGTTGTTGGTGCCGCACCTGGTGGGCGCGCCGCAACCGCCCATGCATTCGATGGCAGCGCCGGAAAGCCTGGTGGGCTCGTTCATCATCGCCACCGCGCTGGCCAATGCGGTGTTCTGGCTGGCCCTCGGGGGCCTGACCGGCTACTTCTACAAAAAGTTCGCCTGATTCATGAGAACCCACCACCGCCACATCTTCATGTGCGTCGGTCCGCGCTGCGAGCCGCAAGAAGGCCGCGCACAGGCCGTGTTCGAACACATGGGCAAGGTGATCGACGAACATCCCGAGCTGGCCGTCAAGCGTACCCGCACCCATTGCATGGTGGCGTGCCGCTTCGAGGGGCCGGTGGTGGTGGTGTACCCGGAAGGCGTGTGGTATCAGCGCGTAAACGAAGCCAACGCCGAGCGCATCGTCCACGAGCATCTGCTGAACGGGCGCGAAGTCGCCGACCTGGTGTTCCACCGCCTGGGCGTGGGCGACACCTGCGAACCTGGACCGAAATGACCGACCATCCGAATTTTTCACAGCTTGCGCTGCTGACCCACGCCTCCAACGACCTGACCGTGCTGCACCAGGCGCAGGCGCAAATGCCCGAAGGCTTCGGCCCGGTCATGGGTGTGAACCTGCAAGCGCTTGGGGAAGAGTCCACGCTGGCGCAACTGCTGGACGGCGAACTGCGCGCGGCGCGCGTGATCGTGGTGCGGGTGCTGGGCCGCCTGGGCGGCGTGCCCGGATTTTCCCACCTGGTCGAGCACGCGCGCCGCCAGGGGCGGCACCTGGTCGTCGTCAGCGGCACCGGCGAACCCGATCCCGAACTGGCGGCAGTGTCGACCGTTCGTTCCGACGTGCTGGACATGACCTTGCAGTACTTCCGCGCCGGCGGCAGCGCCAACCTGGCGCAGCTGCTGCGCTTCCTGTCCGACCATTTGCTGTTGACCGGCTTCGGCTTCGAGCCGGCGCTTGCGCTGCCGGACCACGGCATCTACCACCCGGACCTGGCGCCAGGCGCCGGCCTGGCTGACTGGCAGGCGCTGGCCGATCCGCAGCGCCCCAGCGTCGGCATCGTCTTCTACCGCGCCCACTGGATGAGCGGGAATACCCGCTTCATCGACGCGCTGCTGACCGCACTCGAAGCGCGCGGCATGAATGTGCTGCCGGTGTTTACCGCCTCGCTGCGGTCTGGATCGGGGGATGGCAAGCTGCCTGACGCCTTGCGTTACTTCGGCACCGTGGTCCACGGTGTCACGCAGGCCCATGTTGATGCGCTGATCAACACCACGTCGTTCGCCATGGGCGAGATCACGCCCGGCGGCCCCACGCCGGCCGGCTGGTCGGTGGGCGTACTGGAACAACTCGACGTGCCGGTGCTGCAGGCGATCACCAGCGGCATGACCCTGCCGCAGTGGGAACAGTCCGCGCGCGGCCTCAATCCGCTCGATGCTGCGATGAACGTGGTGCTGCCGGAGTTCGACGGCCGCATCATCACGGTGCCGCTGTCGTTCAAGGCGCGTGCCGCCGGCATGCCGGGCGACGCGGTCGAATATGATCCGCTGCCCGACCGCGTGGCGCGCATCGCCGGCATCGCCTGGCGCGCGGCGCGCCTCAAACGCGTACCGAATGCCGACAAGCGCGTGGCCTTCATGTTCACCAACTCCAGCAGCAAGGCTTCGCAGATCGGCAACGCCGTGGGGCTCGACGCGCCTGCATCGCTGATGCGCATCCTCGAATCGATGAAACAGGCCGGCTACGCGATAGGCGAGCTGCCCGAGAGCGGCACGGCGCTGATCCACGACCTGGTCGCCCGCTGCTCGTACGACAATATCTACCTCACGGCCGAACAGATGCGCGGCGCCACCGGCCGGGTGCCGGCAGCGCAATACCAGCAGTGGTTCGACGAGATGCCGCAGGCGCTGCAGGACAAGATGGTCAAGCAGTGGGGCGCCGCCCCCGGCGAAGCCTATGTGCACGAAGGCCACGTGGCGCTGGCCGGCATCGAACTCGGTAACGCCTTCGTGGCGCTGCAGCCGCCGCGCGGCTACGGCATGGACCCGGACGCGATCTACCACCAGCCGGACCTGCCGCCCACCCACCATTACTATGCGCTGTACCGCTGGCTGCGCGATGTGTGGCAGGCCGACGCCATCGTCCACGTCGGCAAGCACGGCACCATGGAGTGGTTGCCGGGAAAGGGCGTGGGCCTGTCGGAAGAGTGCTTCCCCGACGTGCTGCTGGGCGACCTGCCGCTGTTCTACCCGTTCATCATCAACGACCCGGGCGAAGGGTCGCAGGCCAAGCGCCGCGGCCACGCGGTGGTGGTCGATCACCTGACGCCGCCGATGACCACGGCCGACACCTACGGTGCGCTGGCGCAGCTGACGCAGCTGGTGGACGAGTACTACCAGGTCGAGGTACTCGATCCGGCCAAGCTGCCGCTGTTGCAGCAGCAGATCTGGGAACTGGTCAAGCAGACCAATCTCGATGCGGATTTGCAGATGCGGTTGCTCAGTCACGACCACGACCACGACCACGGGCATGGGCATCATCACCACGATCATGACCATCATCATGGCCACGATCACGGCAATGACCACGATCACGCGCACGACGGCGAACTGCCGGCCGCCTTGTCGGCCATGGGCGGCTCCGACGTCGCCCACCTGATCGAAGACCTGGACGGCTACCTGTGTGAACTCGGTTCGGCCCAGATCCGCGACGGCCTGCATATCCTGGGCCGCCGCCCGGACGACACGCAAATGCCCGACATGCTGGTCTCGCTCACGCGCCTGCCCAACCTCGACGTCCCAGGCCTGCAAGCGGAAATTGCCCAGCTGTTCGGCTTGAACATGGAGATGCTGCTCGACCAGCAAGGCCGCCGCCTGAACGTCGATCCCGCGCTGGCGCGCATCGCCGGCCGCGCCGTGGTCTCGCGCGCCAATGCGCTCGAAGCCGTGGATTTGCTGTGCCTGCGCCTGTTCACGGCGCTGGGTGAAGTCGCTTACGACGCAACGCAGATCGACAGCGTGCTGGCAGATGTGTTTGCCGACCTCGATGCGGCCACACCTGCCGCGTCGCTTTTGCAACCGTTGTTGCAACCGGCCTTGAAGGCGAGCGCCAATGTGCTGTCGCAGATGGGCAAGCCGCGTCCGAAGCTGGCGGCCTTGAAGCCTGCTGCATCAGCGTTGGCCCCGGCGCTGGCCAAGCCGGCCGGCCCGGCGCGCTTCGACGGCCTGCGCAAGATCTTGCGGTTCGCCTGCACCGACCTGGTGCCGAACCTCACCCGCGCCACCGACGAAATCGACAACCTGCTGCACGGCCTGTCCGGCGGCTACGTACCGGCGGGGCCTAGCGGCTCGCCCACGCGCGGCATGGCGCACATCCTGCCGACCGGCCGCAATTTCTATTCGGTCGATCCACGCAGTGTGCCGTCGCAATCGGCCTGGCGCGTGGGCCAGCAACTGGCGCGCGAAGTGCTGGAGCGTTACCAGCGCGAGGCGGGAGAGTACCCGGAAAGCGTGGCGATCAGCATTTGGGGCACCAGCGCCATGCGCACCCACGGCGACGACGTCGCGCAAATCCTGGCGTTGCTGGGCGTGCGCCCGGTATGGCGCGCCGAGAGCCGCCAGGTGAGCGGGGTGGAAGTGATCCCGCTCGACGAACTGAAACGCCCGCGCATCGACGTCACCACCCGCATCAGCGGCTTCTTCCGCGACGCCTTCCCGCAACTGATCGACCTGGTGGACGACGCGGTCAACCAGGTGATCCAGCGCGATGAACCGCTTACGCACAACTTCGTGCGCAAGCACTACCTGGCCGAACTGGCTGGCCTGATGACCGAGGGCGTGGCGCAAGCCGAGGCGGAAACCCGCGCCGCCTACCGCATCTTCGGCGCCAAGCCGGGGGCGTACGGCGCCGGCGTGCTGCCGCTGATCCAGCACCGCAACTGGGAAGCCGAAGGCGACTTCGCCGAGGCTTACGTCAACTGGGGCGGTTACGCGTACGCGCGCGGCACCCAGGGCTCGGACCAGCGCGACGCCTTCCGCACCCGCCTCAATGGTGTGCAGATCGCGCTGCACAACCAGGACAACCGCGAACACGATATCTTCGACAGCGACGATTATTTGCAGTTCCACGGCGGCATGATCGCCACCATCCGCGCGCTCAGCGGCCAGCAGCCGCGCCATTATTTCGGCGACAGCCACGACCCGTCGCGCGCCCAGGTGCGCGACCTGAAGGAAGAGACCCTGCGCGTGTTCCGCTCGCGCGTGGTCAATCCCAAGTGGCTGGCCAGCATCCAGCGCCACGGCTACAAGGGCGGGCTGGAACTGACGGCCACCGTCGATTACCTGTTCGGCTACGACGCCACGGCGCAAGTGATGGACGACTGGATGTACGAGGACGTGGCGCAGTCGTACGGCTTCGACCCGGCCATGCAGCAGTTCCTGCAGGAGGCCAATCCGTGGGCGCAGAACGCAATTGCCGAACGCCTGCTGGAAGCGGCCACGCGCGGCATGTGGGCGGCGCCGAAGCCGGAAACCCTGGAGCGCCTGCGCGAGCTGTACCTGCGCAGCGAAGCATTGCTCGAAGAACGCGGCGAGACGCCGCGCAATGGTCAAGGGTAGCCGATGAATTTTTCATTGAATTTTCCTTTTAGCGCCATCGTCGGCCAGGAGCAGTTGCGCCAGGCCTTGATGCTGTGCGCGGTCGATCCCGGCATCGGCGGCGTGCTGATACGCGGCGACAAGGGCACGGCCAAGAGTACGGCCGCGCGTGCGCTGGCCGAAGTGCTGCCGCCGATCGAACTGGTTGCCGGTTGCGCCTTCAACTGCACCTTGCAAGCGCCGTGCGAGCACTGTGAAGTCTGCCGCCAGTCCGACCGGGTCACCACGCTGTCGCCGGTGCCGTTCGTCACGCTGCCGCTGGGCGCCACCGAAGACCGCGTGCTGGGCAGCCTCGATCTGTCGCGTGCTTTGAACGGCGGCCACAAGGCATTCCAGCCTGGCCTGCTGGCATCGGCCCATCGCGGCCTGCTGTACATCGACGAAGTCAACCTGCTGGCCGACCACCTGGTGGACGTGCTGCTGGACGTGGCGGCCATGGGCGTCAACCGCGTGCAGCGCGAGGGCCTGTCGGTCAGCCATCCGGCGCGCTTTACGCTGGTTGGGACCATGAACCTGGAAGAGGGCGATTTGCGCCCGCAACTTCTGGACCGCTTCGGCCTGATGGTGGAAGTGACGGCGCCGCGCGAAAAGGCGGTGCGGGCCGAGGTGGTCCGCCGCCGTATCGGCTTCGAGGCCGATCCCGCATCATATGTCGCCACCTGGCGCGCGCAGCAGGATGCACTGCAGGCCACGCTGGCCACCGCGCAGGCGCTGCTGCCGCAAGTAAAGCTCGACGACGCGCTGCTCGACCTGATCAGCCATTTGTGCTGCGAGCTGGAAGTGGCCAGTCTGCGCGCCGATATCGTGATGTACAAGACCGCGCGCGCCATCGCCGCGCTGGCTGGCCGCATCCAGGTCACGCCGCAGGACGTGCGCGGCGCGGCCGAACTGGTGCTGCCGCACCGGCGTCGCCGCAAGCCGTTCGAGCAGCCGGGCCTGGACCAGGACAAGCTCGATGAGTTGATGCGGCAGGCGGAGCAGGATTCCCCGCCGCAGCAAGCACCTGCCGATGGCGAAGGCAGCGACCAGCAACCGCAAGACGGCGGGCAGTCCGGCGCAGAGCAGCAGTCGCAGGACAGCGAGCAGTCGAATGTCGAACAGGATGAGCAGGTGTTTGCCGCCGCCGCAGGCGGTCAAACCGCGCGCATTTCGGTGGAGGCACAATCGGCTCCTGGCGCCGCCGGCCGCCGCAGCATGGCGCAGCAGTCACCGCGCGGCCACGTGCTGCGCGCGGTGCCCAACGAGCAGCCGACCAGCATCGCCATCGGCGCCACGTTGCGCAGCGCCGCGCTGCACGCAACGGACGGCGGCGTGCAGGTCACGCGCGCCGACTTGCACCAGCAGGTACGCGTCGGCACCAGTGCCAGCCTGATACTATTCGTGGTCGATGCCTCGGGCTCGATGGCGGCGCAGCGGCGCATGGAAGCGCTCAAGGGCGCGGTCTTGAATTTGCTTACCGACGCCTACCAGCAGCGCGACGAAGTGGCCGTGGTGGCGTTTCGCGGCCAGCGCGCCGAGTTGCTGCTGGCGCCCACGCGCAGCGTGGACCTGGCCGAGCAGGGCCTGCGCGAACTGCCCACGGGCGGCCGCACGCCTTTGCCGCACGCGCTGCAACTGGCGCTGGAAACGTTGCAGCGCGCCGGAGCAAATGGCAGCGGCAATCCGCCGCTGCTGGTGCTGCTCACCGACGGCAAGGGCAACGTGCCGATCAATGAGGGCGCCGATCCGTGGCGCGAGTCGGTGGCAATGGCAGAACTGCTGGCCGGGCGCCGTACACCGGCGCTGGTGATCGATACCGAGAACGGCTACCTGCGCCTGGGGCGCGCCGCGCAACTGGCGCAGGCGCTTGGCGCCGAGTGTTTGACACTGGAAGAATTATCGGCCGACAGCCTGGCGCTGACGGTCAGGGCACGACTGGCTTGAAGCTGGTCTCGTAAAGTTATCAGGAGTAGCAATGATTATTTGTATAGGCGCCGGTCCCGGCGACATCGGTTACCTCACCCAGCGCGGTGCGGAGTTGATCCGTGACGCCGACGTGGTGGCCGGCTTCGAGGCTGTGCTCAATGTGGTGCGCAGCCTGATCCCCGAGACCGCGCGCGTGATCAGCATGGGTTACCGCGACCAGGTCGAGCAGCTCGACAAGGTGGCGGTGGACCACCACGCCGGCAAAAAATGCGTCGTCGTGTTCATGGGCGACATCCACTTCAGCGGCTTCCAGTACCTGGAACGCGTGGAGCGCGCGTGTGGCCACCCGGTCGAATCGCTGCCCGGCATTTCGTCGGCGCAGATCCTCGCGTCGCGCGCCAAGGTGTGCTTCGACGAGACCACGTTCATCACTTTCCACCGCCGTGGCGACCTGGAGCCGTTCAAGCGCCACCTGGTGCACGTGCTGCAAGACCAGCGCAACGCCATCGTGATTCCGTGCCCGTGGGACGCGGCGCGCTCGTTCATGCCGTGGCATATCGCCAAGTACCTGATCGAGCAGGGCATCCCGCCGAGCCAGCCCACCGAAGTCTGGGAGAACCTCACCCGGGCCGAAGCCGAATGGCATGGCACGTTGGCCGAATGCGCCGAGCGCGAAGTATCGGATATGAGCATCATGCTGATTCGCACCATGGCGCCGATGGCGAGCCAGATCGAGCCCGCGCCGTGATTGAGATTACTACCCGCATGACCGGTGGCGACAAGTTCGGCATCGTGATCGCCGGCCATGGCAGCCGCGATCCGGACGCCGTGCGCGAGTTCGAAGCGCTGGTGGAGCTGATCAAACAGCGTGCACCGCACGACGTGGTCACCCACGGCTACCTGGAATTCGCCACCCCGACCATCGGCGAGGCGGTCACCGCCAACCTGGCCGCTGGCGCGAAGCAGGTAGCGATGGTGCCCGGCGTACTGCTGGCCGCGCGCCACGCCAAGAACGACATGCCAGCCGAAATGCAGGCCGCCGCACGCGATTATCCCGAGATCGATTTCCATTTCGGCGCGCCGATGAGCCTCGACCCCAAGCTGCTGCAACTGGCGCAGGAGCGCATCGTTGCGGCCGAAGCGCAGTCACCGAACACCGTGCGCCGCTCCGACACCTGCCTGGTGGTGGTGGGGCGCGGCACCACCGACCCCGACGCCAACGGCGAAGTGGCCAAGCTGGCGCGCATGCTCGAAGAAGGCCTTGGTTTCGGCGCCGCCTACGTGTGCTATTCCGGCACCGCCAGCCCGCTGGTGGCCGATGGCTTGCGCAGTGCTGCGCGGCTGGGCTACGCCCGGGTGGTGGTGCTGCCGTTCTTCCTGTTCGACGGCGTGCTGGTCAAGCGCATTTATGCTGCGACCGAGGACCTGGCCGAACGCGAGCCGGGCGTGGAAGTGCTGAAAGCCGGCTACCTGGGCGTGCATCCATTGATGGCGGACGTAATGATCGAACGCGCGCGCGAAGCCGTGGCCGGCCGCGCCGCGATGAACTGCTCACTGTGCAAATACCGCGTGCAGATCGTCGGCTTCGAGCAGCAGGTGGGCGAGCCGCAGCAGGCGCACCACCTGGCGGTGCGGGCACTGTCCGCCAAGCCGGACCAGCCGGTGGTGGCAGAGCCTCAATACAAGACCTACGTGCCGCACCCGATCGAGGCGGAAAGCTTCCGCATCATCGCCGAAGGCCGCGACTGGGCGCCATTCCCGCCAGAGCAGCTGACCATCCTGCAACGGCTGGTGCACACCAGCGGCGACTTCGACGCCGTCAACGATATGTATTTTTCGCCGGGCGCCGTGGACAGCGGCATTCGCGCGCTGCTGCGCTGCAAGCGCATCCTCACCGATGTGACCATGGTGCAGACGGGCCTCAAGCGTGCACTGCTCGAAGAACTGGGCATCGATACGTGGTGCGGCGTGCATGACCGCGAAACCCATTTGATGTCCGAGCAGTATGGCATCACGCGCTCGGCGGCCGGCATCCGCCGCGGCTGGGAAAAGTTCGGCAACGACGTGGTGGTGTCGATCGGCGACGCGCCCACGGCGATTGCCGAAGCCACGCGCCTGATCCGCGACCATGGCTGGCGCCCGCAACTGGTGATTGGACTGCCAGTTGGTTTTGTCGGCACGCGCGAGACCAAGGAAGACTTGCGCCGCTGTTTGCAAGTGCCGCGCATTACCAATCGCGGCACGCGTGGCGGTTCGCCGTGGGCGGCCAGCGTGGTCAATGGCCTGATGATCGATGCGTTGAATGGCCTGGCGGCTGAACAGGCGGCAGTGCCGAGGGACGATGTCGCTGGCTGAACGCCAGCCGTTCGACCTGAACGTCCTGGCCCTGAACGGCCTGCGGCGCGGACGCACCACGGGCAGTTGCGCCACGGCCGCCGTCAAGGCGGCGCTGCGGTTGCTGCTGCAAGGCGTGCGCTTGTCGAAGGTCGATATCGGCCTGCCCGACGGCGCCCATTACCTGTCGGTGCCGGTCCAGGCGGTCGAGTGGATGGAACCCGGGCAGACCGTGCGCGCCGAAGTGATCAAGGATGGCGGCGACGATCCCGACAACACGCATGGCGCCACCATCTTCGCGGAAGTGCGGCGCAACGATGCCGGAGAAGTGCGGTTCTTTGCCGGCCGTGGCGTGGGTACCGCCACCTTGCCCGGTTTGCGGGTGGCGGTGGGCGAGCCGGCGATTAACCCGGTGCCGCGCAAGATGATGCGCCAGGCGGTGCAGGATGTGGCGGGGGAGTCCGGCCAGGGGTTCGACCTGACAATCGGTTGCGAAGGCGGCGAGGTCATCGCCACCAGGACCTTCAATCCCCGGCTGGGCATCGTCGGCGGCATTTCGATCCTGGGCACGTCCGGCATCGTCGAACCGATGTCGCTGGCAACCTGGATCGCGTCGGTAGAGGTGTACATCCGGGTGGCGCTGGCCGGGGGCCAGCAGTGCGTGGCTTACCTGCCGGGCAAGATCGGCCGTGAATTCGCAGCGGACGTGTTGAAATTGCCGGAAAAGCGCACGGTGCAGATCGCGAATTTTCTCGGCGACGCGCTCGACTTCACCGAGCAGGTGCTGGTGGAAGAACGGCGCACGCTCGACCTGTTGTGGCTGGCCGGCCATCCGGGCAAGCTGGCCAAGGTGCTCGACGGCTGGTGGGACACGCATTCGAACAAGAGCAAGATGGCCATGGGCGGCGTGGCCCGCGTGGCCGCAGAAATGGGATACGCGCCAGCGATGGTGCAGCAAATTGAAAATGCCAATACAGTGGAAGCAGCAATGGATATATTAAGGCAGGAACCGGGCGCCCCAGCTTTCTGGCGCGAAATCGAACAGCGCATCGCGGCGCTGGCGCGCGGTCGCGTGCCGTCGGCGCGCCGCGTCGAGGTGCGCCTGTTCGACCTGGCCGGCAATCTGCTGGGAGAGCACCAATGACGCTCGGTACACTGTACGGCATCGGCGTCGGCCCCGGCCCCGCCGGCTTCGTGCCGGTAGCGGCGCTCGACGCGTTGCGCCACGCGGACCTGATCTACGCGCCACGCGCCCGTGGGGCTGCCGATTCGGTCGCGCTGCAATGCCTGGCCAGCGCAGGCTTCATTCCCGATGCCGACAAGCTGCGCGAGATCGAGTTCAATATGGACCCGGACCGGTCCGTGCTGAGCGAGCATTACGCCCAGCTGGCCGATACGCTGGCGGTCGAGCTGCGGGCAGGGCGCAACGTCGCGTATCTGACCATCGGCGACTCGCTCACGTATTCGACCTACGGCTACGTGCTGGCCGGCCTGCGCGAGCGCATCCCCGATCTGCCGCAGAAGACGTTCCCCGGCATTACCAGCTATGCGGCCGCCGCGTCGGCGCTGGCGTGGCCGCTGGGCGAGGGCAAGGAACGGGTGCTGATCCTGCCGTGCCCGGAAACGCCGCAAGAGCTGCGCCACGAAATCGAGACCCACGATATCGTGGTGCTGATGAAGGTTGGCACGCGCCTGCCGTGGGTGCTCGACCTGCTGCGCGAGATGAAGATTGCCGATCACTGCGCGTTCGCGCGCCGGATCGGATTGCCGGGTGAACTGCTGGCGTCGGGCGTGGCCGACCTGGTGGCCGATGAAGCGATGGGTTACCTGGCCACCATGCTGGTGCGCCGCAACCCGCGAAAGGACAGATAAGATGAAGGTATATTTTGTAGGCGCCGGCCCTGGCGCTGCCGATTTGATCACGCTGCGCGGCGCGCGCCTGCTGGGCAGCGTGCGCATGGTGCTGTACGCCGGCTCGCTGGTGCCGGTGGAGTTGCTCACCCACTGCGCGCCCGGTACCGAACTGCTCGACACCGCGCAGATGGACCTGGAACAGCAGCAGGCCTGCTACGTGCGCGCGCAGGAACAGGATATCGATGTAGTGCGCCTGCACTCGGGCGATCCGGCCATTTACGGCGCCACCGCCGAGCAGATGCGCCGCCTCGAAGCGCTGGGCATCGCGTACGAGATCGTGCCGGGTGTGTCGTCGTTCACGGCAGCCGCGGCGGCCATCGGCACCGAGCTGACCAAGCCGGAAGTGTCGCAAAGCGTGATCCTCACGCGCGTGTCGGGCCGCGCCTCGGCCGTGCCGGAACTCGAATCGATCGCACGCCTGGCCGAGCACCGCGCCACCATGTGCATCTTCCTCTCCGGCCCGCACCTGAAAAAAATCGTCACGGACCTGCTGCTCCACTATCCGCCTGAAACGCCGGTCAGCCTGGTACACCGCGCCACCTGGCCCGAAGAGCGCAGCTACACCGGCACGCTGGGCACGATCCTGGAAGAGACCAAGCGCGGCGCCTGGAACCTGACCACGATGATGCTGGTCGGCGCGGCGCTCGATAAGGGTATGGCGGCCGAATCGAGCCTGTACTCGAAAGATTTTACGCACCTGTTCCGGGTGGTGAAAAAGGACGAGGAGGCCGCATGACAGCGCAGTCGGCTGCAGCGCCTCTCGGCATCTGGCTGGTGCGTCCCGAAGGGGATGCGCTGGCGGCTGCCTTGCAGGCGCGCCTGGGCGGCGACATCTATCGGCCGTGGCTGCAGCCGGAAGTAGCACAGAAAACCCAGTTCGCGGCAAGCTACCGCCGCCATGCGCAGTGGATCATGGTGGCCGCCAGCGGCATCGCGGTGCGCTTTCTCGACGGCCTGCCGGTCGATAAACATACTGATCCCGCCGTGGTGGTGATCGACGAAGCGGGGCGCCACGCGGTGGCGCTGTTGTCCGGCCACGAAGGCGGCGGCAATATCCTGGCCTACCGGGTGGCCAACGTGGTCGGTGCGACGCCGGTGGTCACCACCGCCACCGAAGCGCTCAAGCCGCTGACGGTCGGTATCGGCTGCCGCAAGGGTGTGCCGGCCGAACGGATTGAAGCTGCCGTCGTCAAGGCGTTGTTGGCCGCCGGCGACTATGGCATGCGCGACGTGCGCGACGTGGCGACGGTGGACCTGAAGGCGCAGGAGCCGGGCTTGCTGGCGTTCTGCCTGCAGCACGATCTGCCGCTGCGGGTGTTCGCGCGCGCCACGCTGGCGGCGCGGCCGTGGGTGACCACGCCGTCGGACTGGGTACAACAGAACGTGGGACTGAACGGGGTGTGCGAACCCTGCGCCCTGGTAGCCAGCCCGCGTGGCGCGCTGCTGGTGCCGAAGATGAGCCTCGACGGCGTCGCCGTCGCAGTGGTATTGGATAAATGGATGGAAATTTGATGAGTGGTGTGTTGAACCTGGTTTCGGTGGGCCCCGGTTACGAGGACCTGATCGTTCCGCGAGCGATTGCCGCGTTGCGTGACAGCGACGTGATCGTCGCCTACGAGCTGTACTTGCGCTGGATCGCGCCCCATATCGAGGGCAAGCAGATTTTCAGTCCGCCGCTCACGCAGGAGCGCGAGCGCGCACAGCTGGCGATCGAACATGCGCGCAATGGCGCCAGAGTCGCGCTGATTTCCAGTGGCGACATCGGCATCTATGCCATGGCCGCGCTGGCGTACGAGGAAATGCGCGAGGACGATACCTATGCGGTGAACCTGGTGCCGGGCGTGACGTCGGCCAATGCCTGCGCCTCGCTGCTCGGCTCTCCGCTGTCGCACGACTTTGCGACCCTTAGCCTGTCCGATCTGCTGTGTCCCTGGGAGTGGATCGAGCACCGTGCTCGCCACATCGCCCAGGCGGACCTGGCCTGCGTGATGTACAACGTGCAGAGCGCCAGCCGCCAGGAAGGCGTGTACCGCGTGCTGCAACTGATGCTCGAGTCGAAGGCGCCGGGCACCCTGTGCGGCGTGGTGCGCAATGCGTACCGTCCGGGCCAGCAGGTGGACATCTATCGCCTCGACGAACTGCCGGGCCTGAAATTCGACATGCTGACCACCATCGTGGTCGGCAACCGGTTCACCGCCAGGAAGCGCGGCCAGATCTTTACGCCGCGCGGCTATAACGACTGGGCGCAACCGGAAGGAGCAAAGACCCAGCAGGAAGACCAGTTGCCGGACAACGCCGTGTGGGTGTTCTCTGGCACCAGCGACGGCAATGCGCTGGCGGCCGACCTGGCAGCGGCCAGTATCGGCCCGGTGGTGGTGTCCGCCGCCAGCGACCATGGCGGCGAGATCGCGCGCCAGGATTGCCCGGGCGTGGCCATCTGGTCGGGCCGCCAGGGCGTGGAAGCGCGCCGGCGCGTATTGAACGCCAAGGGCGCGCGCGTACTGCTCGACGCCACCCATCCGTATGCGCGCACTATGTCGGAACAACTGATGTCGTTGTCGCAGGAGCTGGGCATACCTTACCTGCGCTTCGAGCGCCCGAGCGAATACGCGCCGCACGACGGGCTATCGTGCGCGTCGATCGAGGAGGCGGCCGCGCGCGCAGTCGCGCAGGGCCAGCGCATCTTCCTGGCGACGGGATCGAAAGACCTGGCGACCTTCATGCAAACCCCGGGCGCGGCTGACAAGCAATGGTTCGTGCGCCAGACTGCCGAACCGGAGCTGATCGAACGCGCGCTGGCGCTGGGCATTCCGCGTGAGCGCATCTGCGCCATGCAGGGCCCGTTCTCGGCCGAATTCAATACGGCGCTGTGGCGCGACTGGGGTATCGACTGCGTGGTCACCAAGGATTCGGGCGGCGCCGGCGGCTACCGGGCCAAGGTGCAGGCAGCGAAGGCGCTGGGCATGCCGCTGCTGGTGGTGGCGCGCCCTCAGCTCGACTATCCGGCGCTGGTTGCCAATGCAGCCGACGTGCTGCGCGAACTCACGCCCGGACCAACCACGGCATGAAGCAGCTGATCCCTGTCACCATCGTCACCGGTTTTCTCGGCGCCGGCAAGACCACGCTGCTGCGCAGCCTGGTCGAGCGTCGCCAGACGCGTCGGCTGGCCTTGCTGATCAACGAGTTCGGCGAAATCTCGGTGGACGGCGCCATGGTGCGAGACACGGTGGGCACCGACACGCAGGTGCACGTGCAGGACTTCGCCCACGGCCTGATCGCCTACGGTGACGACGAGCTGTTCATGCCGGCCATGCTGGCACTGGCCGCACGCCGCGCCCAGATCGACCACGTGCTGATCGAAACGTCCGGCCTGGCGCTGCCCACCGCCGTGATGGAGCAGTTGCAAAGTCCGGAACTGGCCGAGCATTTCATTCTCGACGCCACGTTGGCCGTGGTCGATACGCCGCTGCTGCTCTCGGACCGCTTCGAACACCATGCCGCCCACGCGCCGGCCGCCACCATGTTCGACCAGCAGCTTGAATACGCCGACGTGGTAGTGCTCAACAAGATCGACGGCATCGACGAAGACGCGCTGTTGGCGGCCGAAAGCCGGGTGCGCCGGCGTGCGCCCAAGGTGCGCTTCCTCGAGCTGGCCTATAACGCGCAGCTCGATATCCGCCTGGCGCTGGGCTTGCGCCTGCACCAGCCCACCCGCATCGAACACGCGCATGTGTATGCGCCAGTCGCCACCATGCCAGCGCAGGATGCCACGCCGCTGGCCGTGCAAACGCGGCTCAATGGCCACGCCCATTCGGGCCTCGGTGCGCACAGCCATGGCCTGGCCACCCACAAGCATTTCCACGAACAGGATCCGGGCTGGCTGTCGTTCGTACTGCGCAGCGATGCGCCGCAGGATGCCGACCAGCTGTCGCAGGCGGTGTCGGAGGCTGCAAGAATTGAACCCATCCTGCGCAGCAAGGGTTACGTGCAAAGCAGCGACGGCGATGGCGCCATGCTGGTGCAGGGCGTACGCACGCGCGTCTCGATTCATCGCGACCGCGAACGCGCCACGACATCGCGCTCGCAACTGGTCTTTATCGGTTACCACATCAATCGCGGCAAGATCGCCGCGCTGCTGTCGGAACGTACCGGGACCAAGTGGAACTGAACAATTTATTCAATCAAAAGGGGAAACCATGAATTCGAAACGCAAACTGTTCTTCATCATGGCGCTGGCCGCCAGCGGCAGCGCCATGGCGCATCCGGGCCATGCCGAAGGCGCCGTCGCCGGCCTGATGCACCCGCTGACCGGCCTCGATCACATCCTGGCCATGGTAGCCGTGGGCCTGTGGGCAGCGCAACTCGGCGGTCGCGCGCAGTGGCTGCTGCCGGCCAGTTTTGTCGGCTTCCTGGCCATGGGCGGTGTGCTGGGCGCCAGTGGCTTCGTCTTGCCGATGGCCGAAGCGGGCATCGTCACATCGGTGCTGCTGCTCGGTCTCCTGATCGGCTTTGCCGTGAAACTCAAGACGGCGCCGGCGGCGCTGGCGGTAGGCGTGTTCGCGCTGTGCCACGGTTACGCGCACGGCGTGGAAATGCCCGCCATGGGCAGCGGCCTGCTGTACGGCCTCGGTTTCGTGGCGGCCAGCGCAGCTTTGCACGCGTCGGGCCTGGGACTGGCGCGCGCGGTACAGGCGCGTGGCAACTGGCTGCGCGCCGCTGGCGCAGCCATTTCGCTGGCTGGTGTATGGCTGGGCCTTGCCGCCTGAGCTGACTAGCTCTCCCTCATGCCGCGCAGGTGCTCGACATCGGTGACCGCCTTCTGCCAGACGGCGTCGGCATCGGTGATCACTCCCACTTGCAGCGGCAGGCGGTAGTCCTTGAGGACTTTACCGCCCAGTGAAATCTTGTAGCGCAGCGCCGTGTACTCGATATCGTAAGTCTTCTTCAAGCCCTGCCGGCGAACATAAGTGTCGTGTGAAGCTGGCATATCTCCTCCCTTAGTGGGAGCGCTTAACAAAGCCTCCATAGCTGCGTTGCAGCGCCTCGCCGGACAGCCGTACTGTCTTCGTCGCTGCGCCTTGCTCTGGAGGCCATGATGAGCGCTCTAGAAACTTCAGGTTAGCACGCCATCCCGAAAAGTGAAGCGAATCCGGGACGGGCGTGCTTTTTGCCTTTATGCCACCTCGTATGTTCGCTGCCGTACGCCGGGACCCACTGCTCAACCAGAGCGGCCCGGCCACTGGCCGATAATGTCAGGCATATCTTCCTTGAAGTGTTGCCATGCCCAAGTCCAAACCAAGTATCACTGCCGTCGACAACGGTCACGTGCGCGTGCGCGGTGCGCGCGAACATAATCTGAAAAACGTCGATGTCGATATCCCGCGTAACGCGCTGGTGGTATTTACCGGCGTATCCGGCTCCGGCAAGTCGTCGCTCGCATTCGGCACGCTGTACGCCGAAGCGCAGCGCCGCTACCTGGAGTCGGTGTCGCCGTATGCGCGCCGGCTGTTCCACCAGATGGCCGTGCCCGAGGTGGACAGCATCGACGGCCTCCCACCCGCCGTGGCCCTGCAACAGCAGCGCGGCGCGCCCACCACCCGTTCGTCGGTGGGCAGCGTGACCACGTTGTCGAATTCGATGCGCATGTTGTACTCGCGTGCCGGCGATTACCCGGCGGGGCAGGAGCTGCTGTACGCCGAATCGTTCTCGCCCAACACGCCGCAGGGCGCGTGCCCGCAGTGCCACGGCCTGGGCCGGGTGTACGAAGCGACCGAGCAGTCGATGGTGCCCGACGACAGCCTCACCATCCGCGAGCGTGCTGTCGCTGCCTGGCCCACGGCCTGGCACGGCCAGAACTTGCGCGATATACTGGTCACGCTCGGGTACGACGTCGATACGCCGTGGCGCGACCTGCCGAAAAAAGCGCGCGACTGGATACTGTTTACCGATGAGCAGCCCACGGTGCCCGTGTACGGCGGCCTGACGCCGGCAGAAACGAAGCGCGCCTTGAAGCGCAAGGACACCCCGAGCTACCAGGGTACGTTTACCGGCGCGCGCAAGTACGTGCTGCAAACCTTTGCCGGCACCGAGAGCGCGATCATGAAAAGGCGCGTGGCGCAGTACCTGGTGGGCATGGACTGCCCGACCTGCCATGGCAAGCGGCTGCGGACCGAGTCGCTTTCGGTAACGTTCTGCGGACACGACATCACCGAGATCGGCCGGCTGCCGTTAAAACGCCTGGCCGAACTGCTGCTGCCGTACGCGGAAGGCCGCGCGGTCAAGGCAAAGGACGCGGCAAAGCACCCGGAGAAAGCCATCGTCACCCAGCGTATTGCCGAGGACCTGCTGGCGCGCCTTGGCGTGTTGCTGGACCTGGGCCTTGGCTACCTGAGCATGGAGCGTGGCACGCCAACCTTGTCGCCGGGAGAACTGCAGCGTTTGCGGCTGGCCACTGCCGTCCGTTCGTCGCTGTTCGGGGTGGTGTATGTGCTCGACGAACCGTCCGCTGGCCTGCACCCGGCCGACACCGAAGCGCTATTGCGCGCGCTCGACCGGCTGAAGGCTGCCGGTAATTCGCTGTTCGTGGTGGAACATGCGCTGGACGTGATCCGCCACGCCGACTGGATCGTCGACGTGGGACCGCAGGCGGGCGAGCAGGGCGGCAAGGTGCTTTATAGCGGCGTGCCGGAAGGCCTGCGCGGCGTGGCCGAATCGCGTACGGCCGGCTACCTGTTCGAGCGCATGGCACGCGATCCCCGGGCGCCGCGCACGGCAACCGGCGCCCTGCAATTGCGCGGCATCGAACGCAACAACCTGCGCGGCGTCGATGTCGATATTCCGCTAGGGGTGATGACGTGCGTGAGCGGTGTGTCCGGCTCCGGCAAATCGAGCCTGGTGAGCCAGGCGCTGGTGCAGCTGGTGCGTGCGCAGCTGGGCCAGGACACTGTCGATACCGAGCCGGAAGGCGGCGATACCATGCTCGACGCCACCGATGCAAGCCCACTCAAGGGTCGTATCGTGAAGGGCATGCAAGGCGTGCGGCGCCTGGTGCAGGTCGATCAGAAGCCGATCGGCCGCACCCCGCGCTCCAACCTGGCCACCTACACCGGCCTGTTCGACCATGTGCGCAAGCTCTTTGCGGCCACCCGCGCGGCGCGTGCACGCAAGTTCGATGCCGGTCGCTTCTCGTTCAACGTCGCCAAGGGCCGTTGCCCCAACTGCGCCGGCGAAGGTTTCGTGATGGTTGAACTGCTGTTCCTGCCGAGCGTGTATGCGCCGTGCCCCGAATGCGAGGGAGCGCGCTACAACCCGGAAACGCTGGCGGTGCGCTACAACGACCGCAATATCGCCGAGGTATTGAAACTCACCGTCAATGCGGCAGCGGACTTCTTTGCCGACCAGCCGCCGTTGCGCCATGCGCTCGACGTGCTGCGCGCGGTGGGACTCGGTTACCTGCGACTGGGGCAGCCGGCCACCGAATTATCGGGCGGCGAGGCGCAGCGCATCAAGCTGGCGACGGAATTGCAGCGCGCCAGCCGGGGCGATACGTTGTACGTTCTCGACGAACCGACCACCGGGCTGCATCCGTCCGATATCGATTTGCTGCTCACGCAGTTGCATTGTCTGGTCGATGCGGGGAACACGGTAGTGCTGGTCGAGCACAATATGCAGGTGCTGGCGGCCAGTGACTGGGTAATCGACGTAGGGCCGGGGGCGGGCGAGGAGGGCGGGGCGATCGTGTTTGCGGGGTTGCCGGGGGAGCTGGCGAAGAACCAGCAAAGCAGAACGGCGCCATATTTGAGGCGTATGTCTGGGAGTTAACGACTGCCACCGTCATTCCTGCGAAGGCGGGAATCCAATGTCGTTGAGCACTGCTGGCTGTCGCGGGGCCAACAATGTTCGCGCAAAACTGGATTCCCGCCTGCGCGGGAATGACGAATCTCAGCGTTGCGGCTCAAACTTGCGGCTCAAACCGGCGGCTGGTTTTTCACCGAGTTGCGGTACTTGAGCCGTGCCGCTTCCTTTTTGACGGCTTCCGCCGCGATGTTGCTGGCCTTGATCAGGCGCCGTTCGTCTTTGCCCCGGTGCTGGGCGATGTGCTTGTTGCCTATACGCTTGGTCATGATGTTTCCTTTACCGAAAGTGGAGCATCCAGCATAGACCGTAGGCACCGGGGTAATCTGTTAGCCAGCTAACCGACCCGTCAAGCGCAACTGAAGTTTGCCGCATCCTCGATGCTGCCGCTGCCCTTGTACTTGGCGGTTTTCGGGTACGGGCACAATGGCCGGGTGCGGGTTGGCGACCATGCCGCCGGCACGCTGGCGTTCACCCCGCCGGCATTGCCGGCGCCGCGCGCGCTGGCGGTCACGCTGTCGGGCGCCACGCCTTTTTCCACCCAGTTCACCAGCGGCGTGAGCATGTCGAACTGGTCGACGCTAGGCCCGCCCGAGCAGTGATTCATGCCTGCCACCTGGTAGTAGCGCGCAAAGTTGGATGCGTCGCCGCCGTTGGCGGTACGCAGGCCGTCGTACCAGGCGGCGCTGTCGTCGCTGGAAAAGATAGGATCGCTGGTGCCGTGATACACCATCATCTTGGCGCCGCGATTTTTCAGCGTGGACAGGTCGGTCGGGTTGGGCGGCACCATGAACGACAGCGCGCTTTCCGTAAACAGTCCGCTGGTAGCGCCCACCTTGGCCAGCATGGAGGCCAGGTCGCCGTCGCGCACGAATGCCGCGCCGTCGAAGGTGGCGCCGTTTTCCGGCGGCGCCTGGAATACCAGGCCCACGGCGCCGGCGTCGCGCGTGGCGGGGCTGCCGAACTTCCAGCCGGCCCAGTCGCTCGTGGCCAGGCCCGCGTCGTACGGGAAGCTGGCATAGATCCTGGCGCCGCTGGCGGTGGTGGCGCCGGCGAACAGGCCGCCGATGGTGGTCTTTTGCGCCGCATTCAGGCAGCTGCCGTCGCGCGCGCCGGTGCAGGTGGCCACGTCGCGATTGAGGTCGAACGCGGCCTGGCAGGCCTGGGTGTTCTGCACCAAACCATCGGTGGCGCCGTCAAGCGCGTCGCACTTGGCCAGCACCGCGTTGGACACCAGCGTACGCTCGGCGACCGTGAAACCGGTGGACGGGTCGCCGGCGGTGGTGGCAAGCCCTGCATACGCCTTGCCGCCCGCGATATTGGCCACTGCCGCCAGCGGCAGCCGGTAGCCGGGATTGCCGACCAATACGCCGTCGTACTGGTCGGCGTAGCGCGATGCAGCCACCATCGCGTGGCGTCCGCCGTTGGAGCAGCCGCCGATGTACGAGCGGTCCGGCTTTTTGCCGTAGGCGGTTTCGATCAGGCTCTTGGCCATCGGTGTGAGCTTGCCCACGGCCTGGTAGCCGTAATCGAGCCGTGCCTGCGGGTCGGCGCCGAAGAACGGCGTGGGCGCACTGTGGCCGGCGTCGGAGCTGATCACGGCGAAGCCCTGGTTGAGCGCACTGTCGAGCGGCCCGCCGCCGCCCACCGGGCCGGTGGCGGTGCCCACCGAACCATCGAGGCCGCCGTTGGCCTGGTAGAAGAAGCGGCCGTTCCAGTTGGTGGGCAGGCGCATCTCGAAACCGATCGCGTAGCGCTGACCATCGACGGTGCTCACGCGGTCGAACATGCGGCCGGTGACCTGGCAGTGCGCCGGCACCGGCTTGCCGGCGATGGTGAGCGTACCGGCGGCGACGGCGTTGGCGGCGGTGATGGTGGTGTTGGCCAGCCGGATTTTTGTCGCCAGGTCGGTGCACGACGCCAGCGTGGCGCCGCTGGCAGCGGCCAGTTGCGGCAGGACCGGCCCGGCGGGCGTGCTTGCGCCCAGGCCGGAGCCGCTGCCGGAGCAGGCGGCCAGCAGCAGGCCGGGAGCGATGATGGATAGTTTGAGCGTGGGTTGCATGGTGTCTCCTCGGTTCTTGTCAAACAATGGGACGAGCAGGTCCGCGCAGCGTCTGTGGCTGCGTCGGACCTGGCGTGGACGACTGCTGGGGATTTACTGCGGCGGTACGTCTTTCAATGTGCCGATCGGCTGGTTTTGCAGCTTGCCGTTCACCTTGCGCACTTCGCGGATGTACATATTCTGCACGATGTCGCGGGTGGCTGGGTCGATGCTGATGGGGCCGCGCGGGCTGTCGAGCTTCATGCCGCTCATGACCTTGACCGCTGCGTCACCGTTGACGTCGCCCTTGAGCTTGCGCGCAGTCTCGTAAATCATGGCCATGGTGTCGTAGGCGGCCACGGTCACAAAGGTCGGCGGCGGGCGGTTGGGCAGGGCGGCGGCGTAGGCGGCCAGGAAGGCCTTGTTGGCCGGGTTGTCCAGCGCGGTCGAGTAGTTCAGTACCGTGATGGCGCCCAGCGCGCGGTCACCCAGCGCTTCCAGCGTTGGCGAGTCGCTGGTCATGTCGCCCACGCCCAGGAACTTGATGCCGGCCTTGTCCAGCCCCTTGTCGCTGAAGGCTTTCAGCAGCGCGGTGCCGTCCTCGGAGCCGGGCGCGAAGAAGAACAGCGCGTCCGGCTTCTCATCCTTGATACGCTGGATGAACGGCGAGTAGTCGGGGTTGGCGAGCGGGGAACGGGCCGAGCCCACCACCTTGCCGCCGGCAGCGGTAAAACCCTTGACGAACTTGGCCTCGGCGTCGTGGCCGGTGCTGTAGTCGCTCACCAGCGTATACACCTTGCCCACCTTGTTCTGGCCCGACCAGGTGCCGAACGGTTCGGTCATCTGGTGCATGGTCATGCTGGTGCGCAGCATGTACGGCGACTTCGACGTGATGCCGGTGGTGACCGCGTTCATGACGATCATCGGGATCTTGGCCTTGGTGGCGATGGGCGCCACCGCCAGCGCACTTGGCGTAAGCGAGAAGCCGACCAGGAACTGCACCTTGTCCCGCGAAATCAGTTCCTGCGCCGCGCGCTTGGACAGGTCGGCGTTGCTGCCGCCGTCGTCGCGGTAGATGATCTCGATTTTTTTACCGGCCACGGTACTGCCGTACTGCTGCATATAGGTCTTGATGCCATCTTCGAACGGCTTGCCGATGTTGGCGAACGGGCCGGTCAGCGCGGCGATCACGCCGACCTTGATGGTGTCCTGCGCGCTTGCCGCATTCATGGTCAGCATTGCCACGCCTACCGTCATGCTGATGGTGGCCAGTTTGATGATTTTCATATTGTCTCCGTCGTTTTAGTTGGTTTATGCAGCGGTGATAACTTGTGGATCCGACCCTTCATACAAGGCGTTGACGATGGCGGCGCGGCGGGTGAGCACCGCCGCCTGGTTGATCGAGCCCTTGTCGGTGAGCTCGCGGTGATCGATCGAGGGAGGCTCCGCTTGCAGCAGGAGGCGGTCGATGCGCATCGACGAGCCGCTGGCGTCCTGGTTCAGCTTTTGCAGTAGCTGCCGGAACCACTCGCGTACTGGCGCGCTGGCCAGCACTTCGGCCGCAGTAGCGCCTTCGCCCAGGCAGGCCAGGTTCTGGCAGTGCTCCAGGCGCGGGAACACCAGCAGGCCGATGGCGCTGCGGTCGATGCCGGTAACCACTGCGTCGAGCACGTACGGCGTGGCTGCGCTGATCACGCGCGCGCGCAGCGGTCCTACGCTGACGAACGTGCCCGTATCGAGCTTGAAGTCTTCGGCAATGCGGCCGTCGAACATGAAGCCCAGTTCCGGGCGTTCCGGGTCGGCGAACCGCAGCGCATCGCCGGTGCGGTAATAGCCTTCCTCGTCAAAGGCGTCGGCCGTCAGGTCCGGTGCGCGCCAATAGCCGGGCATCACGTGCGGACCCTTGAAGCGCGCTTCCAGCTTGCCGCCCACCGGCACCAGCTTCACTTTGCAGCCGGGCACCGGCACACCGACGTAGCCGGCCTTGATGATGGCGCCGGTGCCGAACGTGCACGATGGCGAGGTTTCGGTCATGCCCAGGCCAGTGATGATGCGGATCGATTCGCCGGTCTGGCGAATCCCCGCCTGGTCGAGCCGGTCCCACGCCGCCTGCGACAGGCCGGCGCCCGCGCACAGGAACAGCTTCACGCGCGAGAAGAAGTTGGCGGACAGCCTGGCGTCGGTCTCCATGGCGTCGGTCAGCATCTCGAAGCCCTTGGGGATGTTGAAGTACATGGTGGGCGCGATCTCGGCCAGGTTGCGCAGCGTGGCCCCAAAGTCGCGCGGCGTTGGCTTGCCGTCGTCCAGGTACAAGGTGCCGCCGTTGTAGAGCGCCATGCCGACGTTGTGGCTGCCCCCGAAGGTGTGGTTCCACGGCAGCCAGTCCACCAGCACCGGTGGTTCCTCGCCCATGAACGGGAAGCTTTGCAGCAGCATTTGCTGGTTGCTGCACAACATGCCGTGGGTGGTGATGACGGCTTTCGGCTTCTTGGTGGAGCCGGACGTGAACAGGAACTTGGCGATGGTGTGTTCGCCCACTTGCGCATGGGCCGCTGCCACCGAAGCAGGCGTGGTCTCGAGCAACGCGGCGAAACTCAGGGCAGCCTGTCCTGCCGCCTCGCCCTGCGCCACCACCAGCCGCACGTCGTCCGGCAACGCTGGCAGTACGGCGTTGATGGCGCGGCTGAACGCAGCGCCGTCGCTGGCATAGATGGCGCCCGGCGTCAGGCGTTCCAGCATGTCTGCCAGCTTGTTAAAGTCGGTGGCCACCAGCGAATACGACGGCGACACCGGTGCGAACGGCACGCCGGCATACATGGCGCCCAGCGCCAGCTGGTAGTGTTCGAGGTCGTTGCCGGACAGGATGACCAGCGGCCGCTCGGCTGACAGGCCCAGGTCCAGCAGCGCCTGGCCGATGCGGCGCGCGCGGTCCAGCATTTGCGCGTAGCTGATACGGATCCATTCGCCGTCAAGCCCACGGCGGGCAACCAGGGTGCGGTCCGGATGCAGCGCGGCGCCCGATTCCAGGCGGTCGGTAACGCGCGGCGGATAGGCGTCCAGCGGCGTGACGGCGTCCACGTGCCACAACCCGTCGTCCTGCCAGGTTGCGATCTCGGGATTGCCCAGTTTGACCGGGCGCCGTTTCACTGTTCCGCTGGTCATCTCCGCATTGATAGACTGATTCATGCGGAGCTCCTGTCAGATCGGGTAGTGGCGGGGCGTGGTCTGGATCGTGATCCAGCGCAGCTCCGTGAACTCGGCGATGGCCGCCTTGCCGCCAAAGCGCCCGTAGCCGCTGCCTTTGACGCCGCCGAACGGCATCTGCGCCTCGTCGTGCACGGTGGGGCCGTTGATGTGGCAGATGCCCGATTCGATCTGGCGCGCCACGGCCATGGCGCGGCCGATGTCGCGGCTGAACACGGCCGATGACAGGCCGTACTCGCTGTCGTTGGCCAGCCGGATCGCTTCTGCGTCGGAGTCGAAGCGCAGGATCGAGACGATCGGGCCGAACGACTCTTCCTGGTACACGCGCATTTCGGGCGTGACGCCATCGACGATGGCCGGTTGCAGCAGGTTGCCTGCCACCGCGCTGGACGACTGGGTCACGGTAGCGCCGCGCTGGCGCGCATCATCGAGCATGGCGGCCACGCGGGTAGCCGCGGCGGCGTCGATCATGCCGGTCAGCGGTGCATCGGCGTGGGCCGCCTTGAGTGTCGCGGTCTTGGTAGCCAGCTTGTCGAGGAACGCGCTGGCGACCTTGTTGTCGACCAGGATGCGGTCGGCGGACATGCAGATCTGGCCCTGGTTGAAGAAGGCGCTGAATGCTGCAGCTTCCACCGCTTCATCGAGGTCGGCGTCATCCAGCACCAGCAGCGGGTTCTTGCCGCCCAGTTCGAGCAGCACCGGTTTCAGGTGCCTGGCGCAATGCTGGGCAATGATGCGGCCCACGTTGGTCGAGCCGGTAAAGTTCACGCGTCGCACGGCAGGCGCGGCGATCAGTCGTTCGACCACGGCCGGCGCGTCGGCCGGGGCATTGGTGATCACGTTGACCACGCCCGCCGGGAACCCGGCCTGCTCGAACACCGTGCCGATCAGGCGGTGCAGGCCGGGGCACAGTTCCGACGCCTTGAAGATCACCGTGTTGCCGCAGGCGAGCGGCATGGCGATCGAGCGGGTGCCGAGGATGATCGGTGCATTCCACGGCGCGATGCCCACCACCACGCCGGCAGCCTGGCGCACGCCCATGGCCAGCGAGCCTGGCACGTCGGACGGAATGATTTCGCCGCTGATCTGGGTAGTCATGGATGCTGCTTCGCGCAGCATGTTGGCGGCCAGCGTCACATTGAACTGGTACCACATCGGGCTGCCGCCCGCTTCGGCCACGGCGCGCGCGACGAACTCGGCGCGCAGGTTTTCCATGGCGTCGGCGGCCTTGAGCAGCAGCGTGCGGCGCGCGCCGGGGTTGAGCGCAGACCAGGCGGGGAAGGCGTCGCTGGCCGCCTTGACGGCCTTGTCCACGTCAGCCAATTGGGCGGCAGCGGCGCGGGTAACGACTTCGCCGCTGGCCGGGTTGCGGCGCTCGAAGGTGGCGTTGTCCTGGGCGGCGTGGGTGCTGCCGCCGATGAGCAGGTCGATATCGAACATGGTTGTCTCCTTTGTTATTTTTTTAGAATTTAACCACGTTTGAACGTTTGCAGACCTGGCTTGATGGTCTTATCGTCGAGGAACTGCTTGAGGCCCTGGGCGCGGCCTTTTTCCGGGTCGCGGTAGTTCGACTGGTCGACCTTGGCGTACAGGTAGTCCTCGTTCTGGTCCCAATTGAGTTCCCGGCAGCGCTTGAAGCCGTTCTTGGCGATGCGCAGCACCACCGGCGCTTTTTCCAGCAGCTTGTTGGCCAGCGCAGTCACTTCGTCGCGCAGCTGGGCGCGTGGCACGCTCTTGTTGATCAAGCCCATGGCCGCCGCTTCCTGGCCGGTGAAGGTGTCGCCGGTCATGATGTAGTGGAGCGCCTGGCGGTGGCCCATGGTGTCGGCAACGGCCTTGCTGACCAGGTTACCGGGCGGGATGCCCCAGTTGATTTCGGACAGGCCGAACACTGCTTCGTCAGCGGCAATGGCCAGGTCGCAGGCGACCAGCGGCGAGAATGCGCCGCCGAAACACCAGCCGTTGACCATGGCGATGGTGGGCTTGGCGTACATGCGCAGCAGCTTCCATTGCCACTGCGAGCAATCGCGGCGCAGGCGCTCCTGGAAAATTTCGGGCTTGCCGTCGTTTTCGCGGAAGTACTCCTTGAGGTCCATGCCGGCGGTCCAGGCATCGCCGGCGCCGGTCAGCACGATCACTTGCGCGTCCTCGTCCAGTTCCAGGGTCTCGAGGACGTCGATCATTTCGCGGTTGAGCGTGGGGCTCATGGCATTGCGCTTGTCGGGGCGATTGAGGGTGATCCAGCCGATGCCGGCCTCCACGTCCACTTTGACGGTTTCCCAGCGCGCTGCGTATTTCGACATGTTGTTCTCCAGTGTAGGTTTAATGTTGCAGTATCAGGCTGCCTGATATGGAACTTATACTATACTCACGTCTTCCGAATTACAAGAAAATTTTATCGCCATGGTTGAACACGCTCCGAACCCTTCCGACGATTCCAGGCCGCTGGGCCTTGCCTACCTGGTGGGCCGGCTCGATCACGTGCTGGGCAAACGCCTGCGCGACTGCTGCGCGCCGGCTGGCGTGACGGTGCCGCAGTACACCGCGCTATCGGTATTCCGGGCCCAGGGCGCGCTCTCGAACGCGCAACTGGCCACGCGCACCATGGTGTCGCCGCAGTCGGCCAACGAAATGGTCAAGCAGATGGAGGCGAAAGGCTGGATCGAGCGCTCGCCCGATCCTTCGCATGGCCGCATCATCCAGATCCAGCTCACGCCGGCGGGCCACGCGATCCTGGGGCAGTGCGACGGCAAAGTACGCGCGGTGGAACTGCGCATGTTCCCCGACATGACGCCGGAACAACGCACGCAGCTCTACATGTCGCTCAGGAGTGCGGTCCGCGCGCTCAGCCTGGAAGGCATATAAGAGCTAACTGCGGGTCTATTCGCGCCACACGGTATTCATCAGCGGCTTGACGCTCAAGCCGTGCACCACGATGGAAAGCATGATCGTAAACAGCACGATGTTGGTCAGTTGCGCGGCCAGGTCGGGCGCCAGGCCCGCCTCGATGGCGAACACCAGGTAGTAGATCGAACCGATGCCGCGGATGCCGAACCACGCGGTCATCGCCTTGAGGCGCAGCGGCGCGGCGCTGCCGGCCAGGCCCAGGAACACGGCAAGGGGACGCGCGACAAAGAACAGGAAGGCGGCCATGAACACGGCCTGCCAGCTGATCTCCTGCAGCGAAATCATCCCGCCCAGCAGGACCACCAACGTCAGTTCCGACAGCCGTTCCAGGTGCTCCTTGAAGACCAGCGATTCGGTGCTGACGGTCATCGGCGCTTCGTTGCTGTCACTGTCGAGGGCCACCTGCGACTTGCCGGTATCGGGCTCCAGCAATCCTTCCTGGTCTTTGGGTGCGCCGGCCATCATCAACTCGTTCTGGCGCAGCGCCACGGCGGCAAAGAACACCGCCAGGAAGCCCCACGCGTGCACCAGCGTGGCGACGCCGTAGGCCACCGCGATCAGCCCCAGCCCCACCAGGTCGTCCATGATGTCGTGGCGCGGCTTGATCATGCGCAGGCGCCAGGTCAGGCGCGCGGTGACGGCGCCGAATAACACCCCGATCGCCACCGCAGCGAGCGCGGCCCAGAACACATCGACGAACAGCCAGCGCCAGGGCTGTCCGGCCGTTTCGTCCAGCCCCAGCACGCCCAGGCCGAGGAAAACGAACGGCGCGGCGCTGCCGTCGTTCATGCCGGCCTCGCAGGTAAGGGTAAAGCGCAGGCGGTCGGTGTCGCCGGCGTGGCGGATCTGCACGTCGGTGGCCAGCACCGGGTCGGTCGGCGCCAGGATGCCGCCCAAAAGAATCGCAGCACCCACGGGCAGTCCCAGCACGAAGAAACCAAACGCAGCCACCAGCACCACCGTGAAGATCATCGAGATCCAGGCCAGGCGCAGCGGCGCATCCCAGTTGGCGCGCCTGAACGGCACCGGCATCTTGATCCCGGCCGAGAACAGCGAGATGAGGATAGCAACCTCGGTGAGCACTTCCAGCACGCCCGATTCCTCGGTGGGTTCGAAGTGAAACAGGTTCAGGACCGTTGGGCCGAGCACCAGGCCCACGCCAAGATAGACGATGGCAGATGTGAACGGTGAACGCGAGATGGTGGTGGCGGCCATGCCGCGCGCCAGCATCAGCAAGCCGATGAGGATGAACCAGTGGGTCGATTGCATGCCGGTTTCTCCGATGCGGTGCGATGGTGACGGAGCGCATCGCCTCTGCCAATATTAGGCGTCGGCGCAGGATTTGTCTGTGGGACAGGCCACCGATCAGCGCAATGCTTGCACCAGCGCCGCCACCTTGGCGATGCTGGTGGCGCGCCCCTCAGCGGTGCCTGGCGCCGGCAGCGAACAGGACGCGTGCACCTCGGTGAGCGGCAATTTTTCGCGCAGGCGGGCGGTGTTGGCGGCGTCGATGCCGGCGCCGGGCATGATGGCAATGCGGCCCGCCGCCGCATCGAAGCAACGCAGCAGGCCGTTGATACCCTGGCCGGCGGCTGGCGCGCCGCCGGACGTGAGGATGCGTTCGAAACCTAGGTCGATCGCCAGCCGGGTGGCCTGCGCCAGGTCGGGGTTGATGTCGATGGCGCGGTGCAGGGTGCACGCCAGGCCGTGGTCGCGGGCCCGCGCTACCAGGCGCGCCAGCGTAGCCTGGTCGAGTCGGCCGTCGCGCAGCGTGGCGCCGAGCGAGACGCCTTGCAAACCGGCGTGCGCGGCCGCGTCGATATCGTTGAGCATGATCTGCACCTCGACCGCATCGAAGCAGAAGTCGCCGCCGCGCGGGCGGATCCGCGCCACCACCGGCACCGGGCTGGCGCCGGCCAGTTGCAGCAGCTCCTGTTTGGGCGAGAGACCGCCCAGTGCCAGCCACGAACACAATTCGATGCGGTCGGCCCCCCCGGCGACGGCGGCGGCCAGACCGGCAAGTTGATCGACACAGACTTCGAGCAGGATGGCTGGCATGAGCGTGGGGGATCAAGGAGAATGCGACAAGACTATCACCCTGGTGGCCATGCGGGCCGAAATACCGGCGTCGTGGGTGACCAGCAACACCGCGCAGCCAAATTCCTGCGCGTGTTCGGCCAGCAGCGCCAGGGTTTCCTGCTGGGTGACCGGGTCGAGCCGCGAGGTCGGTTCATCAGCGAAGATCAGGGCAGGGCGCAGCAGCAGCACCCGCGCCAGCGCAAAGCGCTGCAACTCGCCGCCCGAGACCTGCGACGGCAGACGGTCGAGCAGCGCGGGGCGCAAGCGCAGCCGCGCCAGCAAGGTGTCCAGCTCGGCCCACGACAGATTGTGCAGCGCGATCACATCCTGCAGCGACTGCCGCAAGGTGACCGCTGGCGCGAATGCTGCCGCCGGGTCCTGGTAGATCTTCTGGAACGCCGTGCGCGCCAGGCCCGCGCCACGGGTCACCGTGCCGCTGTCGGGCCGCAGCAGGCCCAGCACGATATTGCCGAACGTGGTTTTGCCGGAGCCGCTGGGGCCAGTCACGGCGATGAATTCGCCGCGCCGGATCTGCGCCGTTACACCGGCAAACAGGTGCTGGGCGCCGAAGCGCTTGGCCACGCTCTCGATCTCCACCAGTACCTGGCCGTCGATGGCCTTGATCGGCGCCAGGCGCGGCCAGGCTGCCGGTTCGGCTGCCAGCAGGCGCCGCGTGTAGGCGTGGCCGGGCGCCGCCAGCACGGTGGCGGCGTCGCCCTGTTCGACGATCGCGCCGCCCAGCATCACCGCCACCTGGCCGCCCAACTGGCGCGCCAGCCAGACATCGTGGGTGATGGTGAGCAGCGTGAGGCCGTCGGCGATGGCCGCACGCAGCACGGCCAGCACGTCGGCGCGGCGGTCGGCGTCCAGGCCCTTGGTCGGTTCGTCGATGATCATCACCGGCGCGCCGGCGGCGTGGGTGGCCAGGAAAGCCGCGCGCTGGGCCATGCCGCCCGAGATCTGGAACGGATACTTGTTGCCGGCGCCACCCATGCCCAGGCCATCGAGCCCGGCCTGGGCGGTGGGCGCCGCCACCTCGGGCGCCATGCCCGCCACCAGTTCGTGCACCTCGGCGATCTGCCGCGCCACGCGCATGGTCGGATCGAGCGCCAGCCATGGCTCCTGCGGCAGCAGCGCCAGTTGCCGGCCCCACAGCGCGCGCCGTGCCTTCAGGTCCGCTGCGTTTGACCGATGCGCGCCCACTTCCACCGTGCCGCTGCAGGTAAGGTTAGCCGGCAGGTTGCCCATGATGGCTTGCGCCAGCAGCGACTTGCCGGAGCCGCTTTCACCGAGCAGGGTGAGCACGCCGCCGGCGGGAATGTGCAGGTCAATGGCTTGCACCAGCGCCTGGCCGCCAGCGCCGACCGCCAGGCCGTGCACGGCCAGGTGCGCGGAATTCGAGAAGGTATCGGTCATGTGTCTTTTCCGCTGCCAAGCAGGATCATACCCAGCAAGGTCGCGAACAAAATGAAAATGGGGGCGCCGACCAGCCACGGCGCCTCGCTGTAATACGGCAGCAGTTCGATCATCATCACGCCCAGTTCCGCCGTCGGTGGTTGCAGGCCCACGCCGATGAAGCCCAGCGCCGCCATGGCCAGCACGGCGCCGGCGTAACCGAAACGCATCAAGGTCCACAGGCGCGGCAACAGTTCCGGCAGCAGGTGGCGGCGCACGATATACAACGCGTCGAAGCCCAGCAGGCGCGATGCCTCCACCTGCGGGCTGGCCAGCATGATGGTGGCTGCGGCCCGCACCACGCGGAAGTATTCCACCCACAGCGCCAGCGAGATGCCCACGTACAGCGGCCAGAACTGGCCCGGCGCAAAGGCGGCCAGCAGCAGCACCAGCAGCAGGCCGGGCAGGGCCAGGATGGCGTCCGCAAAGGCCGTCAGCATGCGCTCGGCCCAGCCGCCGCGCCAGGCCGCCAGCAGGCCCAGCGCGGTGCCGGGAATGGCCGCGCTCATAACGCTCAGCAGCGCCATCGACAGCGACAGGCGCGAGGCCTCGGCCAGGCGCGCCAGCATGCTGCGGCCCAGGTGATCGAGTCCCAGCGGGTGCGCCAGGCTGGGCGCCTCCAGGAAGCGCGCCAGCGTTTGCCGCGCCGGATCGGCGCCGATCAGCCAGGGACCCAGCAGGGCAAATGCCGCAATCGCGATCAGCATGAAGGCGCCGAGCACGCGCGCGACGGACCGGCGCCGTGGCGGGCTCGCTGCCAGCAGGGCGTCGTGCAGGTCGGGAGTCTCTTGGTTGGTCATGGCACTCATTGCGGACGGCGGCGCGGGTCGATGGCGGCGCACGCGACGTCCACCAGCGCGTTAAACAGCACGAACATCAGGCCCAGCACCAGCGCCGTGCCCTGGATCATGGGCACGTCGCGCCCGAAGATGGCGTGCACCAGCGCGTGGCCGATGCCGGGCCAGGCGAAGATGGTTTCCACCAGCACCACCCCTTCCACCAGGTACACCAGCTGTACCGCAACGTAGGCCACCACCGGCGCGCCGACGTTGCGTACGCCGTGGCGCGTGAGCGCCTGCCACGGGGACAGGCCCTTGGTCAGTGCGAAAGCATAATAGGCGCTGCCGCGCACGGCCACCATGGCGTCGCGCGCCACCCGCGATGACACCGCGGCCAGGCCGATCGCCAATGTCAGCGCCGGCAGCGCCACGCTGCCCTGGTCCATGTGGCCGGCGGCCGGCAGCGCGTTCAGTTCCACCGAAAACACCAGCACCAGCACCAGTCCCAGCACGAACGGCGGCATCGCCCGCAACAGCACCGACAGCGCCAGCGTGGCGCGGTCGAACCAACCGCCCGGGCGCAAGCCCGCCAGCACGCCGGGGATGGGTCCCAGCAGCACCGATAGCAGCACCGCCCAGAACGACAGGCGCAGGGTTTGCCCCAGCTGGTGGCCGATTTCGGTGATCACCGGCTGCGCCGTCACCAGCGAGAGGCCCAGGTCGAGGCGCACCAGTTTGCCCCACCAGTCGGCCAGCGCCGCCAGCGCGGGCCGGTTCAGGCCCAGTTCCGTCCGCACCGCTTCGGCGGCGGCGGCATCGACCATGTCGTAGCCGTAGCGGCCGGCGGCGATGCGGAACGCGGTGTCGCCGGGCAGCCAGCGCGTCATGAAAAAGCACAGCGTGCCGACCAGCAGGGCCACCAGCAACGCTTGCAGCAGGCGCCGGCCCAGCAGCGGCGACCAGCGCCGCGCGGTATCTAGCCAGGGTGTCAGGGATGCCATTTGATGTCCGATATGCGGTAACTGCGTTCGAAGGCGTCGATGCTCACGTTGCGTACGCGGCTCGAGACGGCGATGGTTTGGCGGTACCAGACTACCGGGATTACCGGCAGCGACGCCTGCAGGCGCGCGGCGACGGCGGCGCGGTCGGCGTTCTGCGCGCCCGGCGCTTCGCCGGTGGACAGGCGCGCCAGGGCCGCGTCGAGCGCGGCATCGTGCCAGTTCATGGCGCCCCAGTCGCCGCCACCGTTGGTGTAGTCGCCGACCATGGTGGCGGTGGGATCGGGCGTGGTGCCGAAGTTGCGGGCTACCAGTCCCATTTCCAGCGAGCCGCTGCGGTGGCCGGCCGGGATGTCGCTCGAATTGCCGACGATCACCCGCACGGCGATGCCGATCTGGCGCATCTCTTCCTGGATCGCGGACGCGATCAGCGGCAGCTCGGGGCGATCGACAAAGGTGTACAGCGTGATGGCGAAACGCCGCCCGTCGCGCCACAGAATGCCGTCGGCGCCGGGCGCGAAGCCGGCTTGCTGTAACAGCGCGCGGGCGGCGGCGGGATCGGTGCGCAACGGTGCCATCGTTGTCTGGTGCCACTGCGCCAGCGCGGGCGGGAACAGCTGGGTGGCGCCCAGGTCGGCGTCGCGCAGCAGCGCGCGGGCGATGCCGTCGCGCTCCACGCCCAGGCTGATCGCCTGGCGCACACGTTCATCGCGCAGGAATGGGTGAGCGGCGTTCAGTTTCAGGAACGTGGTGCGCGGCAGATTCTGCGCCACCAGCGACACGCCCTGTTGGCGTTGCAGGCGGCGGATGCTGGGTGGGTCGAGCGTAAAGGCGAGATCGGCCTGGCGGCTTTGCGCCATCAGCGCCCGCGTCTCCGCGCGCGACACGCTGATGTAGCGCGCGCGCCGCACGGCCGGAGCGTCACCGTTCCAGGTGTCGGCGAATTCGGTTTCGAACATCTGCGGCAGCGTGATCGACTTGATCCGATACGGACCGCTGCCGACGATGGCGGTCACCCGCCCGGTCGCGTTGAACGAGGACGGCGCCAGCAACTGCGTGCTGTACTGGGTGAACAGGAACGGCAGCGGCGCAAATGGTTTACGCAGCCGCACCACGACGGCGCCGCGCTCCGCGTAAAGTTCGGTGATACCGGCCAGTTGCAGCACCCCCGGCGTTTTCAAGGCCCGCCGCAACGACACCAGCGCCGTATTGGCGGTGAGGGGAGAGCCGTCGTGGAAGCGGTTGCCCTGGCGGATGAAGAAGCGCCATTCGCGCTGGTCGCTCGACACTTCCCAGCTGCTGGCGGCGCCAGCGCGCAAATGGCCGGCGTCGTCGACGTCGAGCAGGGTTTGCGTCACCTCCATGCGGGTGAACATGAACCCGCTGCGCGAGGGTTCGATGCCGGTCAGTTCCCACGGACCGACCACGGTCAGCGTATCGGCGCTGGCGGGCGTGAGCTCGTGGACGTGGCCGGGATCGGCCAGGGCCGCCAGCGGCAATGCCAGCAGGGCGGCCGCAATCAGGCGGCGGGTGAAGAACCTATCGTCAGCTGGTCTCATTGAGCATGGAGGGATGGAAGACCCCGCATGGTAAAGCATGTTGGCGCACGCTGCCAGCCTTTAGCTGGTGACCTGCACTATCACATGAATCACCACGCCCGCCAGGCCGCCAACCACCGTGCCATTGATGCGGATGAACTGTAAATCGCGGCCGATGGCCAGTTCGATGCGCTTGCTCATTTCGTCGCGGGTCCACCTGGCCAGCTGGGTTTCGATGAACAGGCCCACTTCGCCGCGATAATTGCGCACCAGTTGCGCGCTGCCCGCCTCCAGCAGGCGGTTCAGTCCTGCGCGCAGGTCGTCGTTTTCGGTCAGCATATGGCCGGCTTTTTCCACCAGCTTTTGCACGCCCGCCGGCACGCCCGGGTTATCGGTGTGCAGGTCGGCCAGTACGCGGGCGCGCAGCGCGTCCCACAGGCCGGCAAGCATGTGCTGGATCTTGTCGCTGGCCAGCGCGTCGTGCTGGTATCGGCCAATGGCGTCCTGCCACTGCGGGTCGGCCTTCAGGCGCAGCGCGCTCTCGGCGATCCACGCGCCCAGGCGCGCGCGCAGCGGGTGGTTGCGGTCCACCCGCACGTCGGCCACCTTGCGGATGGTGGAGCGGATCAGGCGCGGCATGGCTTTATGCAGCGCGTATTCGACCACCGAGCTGTCGGTATTGACTGCACTTTGCACCATGTTACCGATAGTTTCGTGGTTCTCCTCGTGCGACAGGTACTCGCCCAGCTGGTCGAGCAGCAAATCGACCAGGTGCTGCGGCTGGTCTTCGGCGATCAGCGCATCGATGCAGTCGCCGGCCAGGCTGGCCAGGTCCAGCCGCGCCAGTTCGCGGGTGGCGGTGTCGCACACCATGCGCCGCATCTTGTCCTCGTCGAGGGCGTGCAGCAGCTTTTCCAGCGCCGGGCCGGTCCACTGCGACAGGCGAGCGGCGTTGGCCGGCACCTGCATGTAGCGGCCCGCCTTGCCGGCAATATCGACCTCGCGCAGGCGGGCGTTGATGGCCGCTTCGGTAATGAAATGGTTTTCCACGAACTTGCCCAGGCTTTTGCCGATGCGTTCCTTGCTGTTGGGGATGATGGCCGTGTGCCACAGCGGAATCCCGAGCGGATGGCGAAACAGCGCCACCACCGCGAACCAGTCGGCGATCGCGCCGATCATGGCCGCTTCCGAAAACGCTTCCAGGTAGCCCCAGGCCGGATGGGCGTGGCGCTGCCAGCGGGCCAGCGCGAACAGCAGGGCAGCCAGCAGCAGCAAGCCGACGGCGACCAGCTGCATGGTACGCAGGCGCGCGCGTTGCAGCACTTCTTCCTGGTCGTCGAGCTGGCGGATGATATCGACTTCATGTTCCACGAGTATTCCCCCGGGTTAATTTGAAGGCATTGTAGGACAGCCCGCGCAGGACTGGTCACACACGCGCACCCGATGCGGTTAAAATAGCGCCGAGTCGAAAATGAGCAAGCCGGTTGGTAACCCGGCAAGTGTCGCGCCACGCGCCATGCTCCCGCACAGCGGACCCACGGCGCCGATCTTGACAGAGAACCTGTCTCGGTAGGGAGGAGGCAGCGGATAGCGATGCATCGGTAGTGGGGACAAGGCGCGAGGAGGAAGCATGGCAGGCCATGCGATGACGAGCAACGCCGCCCCCGCTGCCGAGGCGCGCGAGCAGCGCCTCATTCCCTGCCGGGATAGGTTCTCTTAACGTCCGGGGATGCGTGGTGGTATGTCTGTCACGCGTCTGCCGGCCATTGAGGACTCATCCGATGGCATCAAATCTCCCCACCGTCTCTGGCATCGCGCTGGACCGCTCCGAACTCGAACACCACCTCGCGCAAGGCATCCGTCACTTCGAACACTGCATGTTCGATGACGAGGACCTGGCGCGGCTCGACCTGCAGGGCTGTACTTTTGACCGCTGCACCTTCGGCGGCGCCAACCTGTTTGCCGCCAAACTGGCGCGCACGGTCTGGCAGCGCTGCCGCGCCGGCGGCGCCGATTTCGAATCGGTCGATGCGGTCGATGCCCGCTTCGACAGCTGCGACCTGAACAACACCAAGTGGCGGCGCGCCAAGCTGGCGTCGGTCAGCTACCGCGGCTGCAAGCTGACCGGCGCCGCGTTCGAGGAGGTGGCGCACCTGGGCCTGCTGTTCGAGGAATGCCTGCTGGTCGGCGCCGACCTGCGCGGCTTTTCGTTTAAAAAAGCAAGCTTGAAGGCGCTCGATTTCGCCGACGCTTACCTGGCCGGCTGCGACTTTCGCGACGCTGTCTTCGAAGGCGGCAGCTTGCGCAACGCCACCCTCAAGCTGGCCAAATTCCAGGGTGCGGACTTGCGCGGGGCCGACATCGAAGGCCTGAAATTGTCGGACGCGGCGGTGTTCAAGGGGGCGGTGATCTCGCACGCGCAGGCCGCCAGCTTCCTGCGGGCGCTGGACTTTGTTGTCATTTAGCGTTGTTATTTAGAATAGCTTTCAATCAACCGGTTGATTATTTAATAGATATCTATTTCTAAACGGAAATTACAGTAATTTCAGTTGTTTTTTCTGCTAATGTTTCCTCAGGGAATTATCCCTGGAAAACAATAACGGAGAAGACAATAATGACTACACGCATCAACATGACGGGCGCCGCCCTGGCTGTCCTGGTGGCTTTCGCTGCCGCTCCGGCCCACGCCGACGACACCCTGCAAACCGCGCCTTCCAACGGCTGGGCCGGCCAGAACGGCGGCACCAAGGGCGGCGCCGGCGCCTCGTCGGCGGCAACCTACAAGGTCAACTCGGCGGCGCAATTGCTCGCTGCCATCAAGGCGCAGGGCGACAAGCCGAAAATCATCAAGCTGTACGGCACCATCGACCCGACCACGGCCGACAACGGCGGCCCTTACAAGGACGCCGCCGACCAGAAGACGCGCCTGCAAATCCGCCTGACCAGTAACACCACGCTGATCGGCATGGGATCCGATACCAAGCTGGTCAACGCCGGCCTGGTCCTGAACGGCATCCAGAACGTCATCATCCGCAACCTCAATATCGTCAACCCGTGCGATATCAACCCGATCTGGGACCCGGAAGATGGCAGCGCCGGCAACTGGAATTCCGAGTACGACGGCATCAACATCTCGAACTCGAAGAATATCTGGGTGGACCACAACGTGTTTACCGACGCGCCCAAGACCGACGACCAGCTGCCTACCGCCAATGGCCGCCTCAAGCAATGCCACGACGCCGCGCTCGACGTCAAGAATGGCTCGGACTTCGTCACGGTGTCCAACAACCGTTTCGAGTTGCACCAGAAGAACAACCTGATCGGCTCTTCCGACAGCACGACCTCGGACGATGGCCACCTGACTGTTACCTTCAACAACAACCACTTCCTGCACATCTCGGAACGGGCGCCGCGCGTGCGCTTCGGCAAGGTCCACATTTTCAATAACTACTTCGAAGGCAACCGGTCGCACAAGGTTTATCCGCACAAGTACAGCGTCGGTGTGGGTTACAAGGCCAAGATCATCATGCAGAACAATGCCTTCGAGGTGACTGGCGCCAGCTCGTGCACGGACATGGTCAACAATCCTGGTTCGGCCAGCAAGTCGGGCGCGATCACCGACGCCGGCTCGCTGCTCAACGGCGCGGCGCTGAACCTGGCCGGCAAGTGCAGCTTCAGCAGCTCGGTGGGATGGACGCCGCCGTACTCCGCCAGTCCGGCAGCGGCTAGTTCGGTCAAGCAGTCGGTGTTGAATAATGCGGGGACGGGGAAAATCAGTGTGAATTAAGCAAGGGTGCAAGCAGGGTGCCGGCAAGCCTTGCAGGCTTGCCGGTAGTGACAAGATTAGTTCAGCAACGAACGCTTGCGCGAGTAGGTGAAATACACGATCAGGCCCAGCGCGATCCAGATGGCGAACGCCACCCAGGTGTGCCAGCTCAGGTAGGTCATCAGCATCACGCAGAAGATCACGGCCAGTGCCGGGATCACCGGCACGAAGGGCACGCGGAAGGTACGCTTCAAATCAGGGCGCTTCTTGCGCATGATGACCACGGCGATCGACACCAGGCTGAAGGCGGCCAGCGTGCCAATGTTGATCAGCTCGGTCAAGATGTTCAAGGGCACGAACGCTGCCACCACGCCGAAGAACAGGCCCACCATCCAGGTCGCAAAGAACGGCGTCTGGTACTTAGGGTGCACGCTCGACAGCTTCTTCGGCAGCAGGCCGTCGCGCGACATGGCGTAGATGATGCGGGTCTGGCCGTAGGCCATTACCAGGATCACGGTGGTCATGCCGAGGATGGCGCCGGCGTCCACCACGCGCGCCATCCAGTTTTCGCCCGCATATTGCAGCGCCAGCGTGACCGGGTGATCGACGCCAAGGAATTCCTTGTACGGCACGATGCCGGTCATGATGCCGGCCACGATCACGTACAGGATGGTGCACACGGCCAGCGAGCCGATAATGCCGATCGGCAGGTCACGTTCCGGGCGCTTCACTTCTTCAGCGGCCGAGGTCACGGCGTCGAAGCCGATAAAGGCGAAGAACACCAGCGCCGCCGCGCTCAACATGCCGTTGTAGCCATAAGGCATGAAGGGCTGCCAGTTATCGGGCTTGACGTGCGGTGCGCCCACGAAGATAAACAGCAGTACCACGCCGATCTTGATCGCCACCATGATGTTGTTCATGCGGGCCGACTCGCGCACACCCCAGCCAAGCATGGCGGTCAGCACCAGCATGATCAGCAGCGCCGGCAGGTTGACGATGGTGGTCACGCCAGGAACGGCGCCGGGGGCAGCAGTGAGTACCAGCGGCAATTGGTAGCCGTAACTGGCCAGCAGCGACTGCAAATAACCGGACCAGCCCACCGACACGGCCGCTGAAGCCAGTCCGTACTCGAGCAGCAAGTCCCAGCCGATCATCCAGGCCGCCAGTTCACCGAGGGTAGCGTAGGTGTAGGTGTAGATGGAGCCGGCCACGGGGACCGAAGAGGCGAACTCGGCGTAACAGAGCGCGGCAAAGCCGCAGGCGATGGCGGCGACCACGAAAGAGAGGGTGAGTGCAGGGCCGGCAGTGACGGCGCCGGTGCCGGTCAACACGAAAATGCCGGTGCCGACAATCGCGCCTATGCCCATCAGTATCAAATCGAATGGCCCGAGTACTTTGGCCAGTCCGCCGGGCTTGTTAGCGCCGGCAATCATATCGTCGAGATTCTTCGTTCTAAATAGGCTCAAATTAAGCTCCAGATATTTTTATGGTGGCGGGATTGCACCCCGTGTCCCGGGTCGCGGCGACGGCAAATAATACAGGAAGATGACACGGCCGCGACAGTTTGCTTTGTTGTCTTATTGTTTCCGATAAGAAGCGGGCGCAACCAGGCAAAGAGCGCGCTGCCGTTCAGCCGGCACGGCGGCTGGCTGAGGGCAGAGGCAGGACCTGGACTTTGGAGAGGGACGCTTACTTGAGCGCCCCAAACACCTTGCCCAGCAACTTGCTGCCGGTGCCGATCGGATCGGCGCGGATGGCTTTTTCTTCTTCGCCGATCATCGTGTACAGGCCGTCGAGGGCGCGCTGGGTGACGTAGCCTTCCACGGTGGCTTGTTCCCTGGTCACCAGGCCCATCTTGGGCGCCATGGCCATGGTGCTGTTGTACCTGGTGGACAGGCTGGAGCGGTCGGTCACCTTTTTGACGATCGGCAGGAATTGCACGGCCAGCCTGGACGAGGTTTTTGCGCGGAAGAAGTCGGTGACCGACGTGTCGCCGCCGGTCAGGATGTTCTTGGCGTCGGTAATGCTCATCGACTTGACGGCGTCGAGCAGCAGCGGCTTGGCCATCGGCACCGCCGCTTCGGCCGCGTGGTTCATCTGGATCACCAGGTCGTCGAGCTGCTGGCCCTTGCCGGTCAGCTTGAGCAACGGCCGCGCTTGCTCGAGGATTTTTGGCAATGGGATGCGCACGCGCTCGTTGTTGAGGAAGCCGTTTTCCACGCCCAGCTTGGCCACGGCCAGGGTTGCGCCTGTCTCCAACGCGGCCTTGACGCCGCCGGCTGCGTCCTTGTTGCTCAGGTCGGATAGCGACAGCGCGAAGGCGCTGGCGGTCAGCAAGCAGAGGGGCAGCACGCCGAGCGGCAGCAGGGCGCGGCCGGTGGCGAAGACGGACCTCGATGGCGAAGCGGATGGGAACGGAAACATGGACGGCCTTTCAGTGTGCGGCGCCGGCAAGCATCGCCGGTATCGCGCTACTGTAAACCAGCGGCGCTCACGCCGCCAGTGCGGGCAGCTCCCGTGCCAGCCGTCCCAGCAGGCGGTCGCATTCGAACACGCTCAGGGTCTGGTGGGCGTCACCTTCGCCCTCGATGTCGATCACGTCCGGCATGTCGCCGCTGGGGCCGGCGCTGGCGGGGTCGGTGCTGCGCATGATGCGAGGCGCTGCGAAGCGGCGGCTGTCTTCGATGGTCATGATGTTTTGCACGGCATCGACCATCAAGCCGAATTTTTCCATGCCCTGCGCCCCGGCGCGCTCGACCACCAGGATCCTGGTCTGCGCCGTGGCCTGCGCCGGCGCCATGCCGTACAGGCTGCGCAAGTCGATCACGCTGATCATCTGCTGGCGCAGATTGAGCATGCCGCGCATGAAGGCCGGCATGCCGGGCGGGCGCGCGATGTCGCTGGAAAAGTCGATGATCTCGCGCACCTGCTTGATCTCGACCGCGTAGATATTGTCGAGCGCAAAGGTGAGATAGACCTGGCGCTGAATGCGCCGAGCTTCGCGCGCCGCCACGGTGGCTGCCGCGGTGTCGTCGGTGGGGTACAGGCGGGCGTGGCCGGTGCGCATCTCGACGATTTCCGCACTCGACAGGATTTGCCGGTGATCGAGCACGATCACGTCGGTTTGCGCCGGGCAGGTGATGCAGCCGGCAAACATGCCGGCGCGGGCGCGGCTGAGCAGCGGGATCGGCATCAGGTCTTCGGCATAGTAATGGACGATGCTGTCCACCGAATCGACCAGGAAGCCGATGGTGGCGTCGTCGATGCGGGTGATGACGATGCGCTGGTCGGGCAGGAACTGGCGGGCGGCGCAGCTGGCATTCGCGCTTGCCTTGCTTGCACCGGGCGAGGTCAGCAGGGTACTGAAACACACGATGGCCACCGGGCTGCCGCGAAAATTGATGCGGCCCAGGCACAGCGCGCTGTTGAGGATGGACGGCTGGATGTCCGGCACGCGGATGATTTCCTGGATCGCGCCCATGTCGAACGCGAATTTCGACCCGGCCGCATGGAAACTCACGCACTGGCGGCGCTCGCCCTGGTGGCGCCGCGCCGCCTGCCGCCCGGCGCTTTGCAGCGCCAGCACTTGCGGCACGTTTTCGATGCGCACCAGCGCGGCCGGATCGAGCACTTGCAGCAAGCGGGCGCCGTCGGCCAGCAGGATGGTGCCGGCGATCACTGCGTGCTCGGCGCCGGGCGCGTAGCTGAGCGTGCTGCGCTGCTCGGGCCGCACGCGCAGGATCTCGCCGGTGGCGTGGAACAGGATGCCGACCAGCACGCCCTGGTAATCGAGGATGGCGATCTTGTGGCTGCGCTCGGCGGCAGGCGCGGCCGGATCGAACACGCGGCTGAGGTTGACCACCGGGATCACCGTGCCGCGCAGGTTGAACATGCCGTCGAGGAAGGGCGGCGACAGTGGCACGACCGTCATCTTGTCGGGGTAATTGACCACCTCGCGGATGCAACTGGCGGGCAGCGCGAACTCGTCCGGGCCCAGCAGGAACGAGCCGAACAACTCTACTGCTGCCCTGCTGGCAGCCATGCTGCTGTCCACGGTGTCAGGCATGGTGTACCGCCTGGGCAGATTGTGCGATGGCGCTCACGCGGACTTCCTGCGTGGCGCAATCGACGGTCAGGGTACGGCCGCACTTGCCGCCCACTTCGGCAAAGCGCACGTTCAGGCCATGCAGGCGCAGGTGTTTCTGGGCGGCGTCGATGTTTTGCTGACCGACCTGGAAACGCGCCGAGCAGGCCGAGAGCATATTGCCGCCGCCTGCCACCACGACGTCGATATCGGCGTAATCGGCCACGCAGGCGCCCATCAGGCGCAGCAGCGACGGCACGGCCTGGCTGACGTAGCGGGCGCCCAGCTCGGTGGGCGGCACTGGCGACTCGGGCAGCAGGCAATGGGCCAGGCCGCAGCGGCCGCGTTTTTTCCACAGCAGGGCGATGCCTACGCACGAGCCCAGCAGGGCTTGCAACTGGTCGGTGCAGGCGCCCACGCGCAGTTCGCCGATGTTGACGTGGTAGCAGCGCTGCTTGCCTGTCGCAGCGATGGGGGTGGCGTCTGCGTCGAACCACGGCGTGGCCGTGGCGGAGAATAGGGAGTGGTGTGCGTGCATGGCGGCGCCGGTCATTTTTCCAAGCGATAAATCATCGGCCGATCGAAATGGCAGGCGGTGTCGAGGCCAGAAATCGATTCGGATTCACCCAGGATCAGCCGGGCATGGGGCGCCATACTGTGGCGGACTTGCTGCAGCACGGTCTGCTGGTGTTCCTGGTCGAAGTAGATCAGGACATTACGCAGGAACACGAGATCGAACTGCTTGGGTTGTTTCAGTGGCGTGAGCAGGTTGTGTTGGGCCAGTTCCACGTGTTTCTTGAGTGCATCGACAATTTGCAGGCCGTGCGTGCTGGCCTGGAAATATTTCTTTACCCATTCCGGGTGGCTGGCACGGATTCTTTCGACCGAGCGGCCCGCGTAGCGGCCTGTGCGCGCCTGCGCGAGGATCTGCTGCGAGATATCGGTGGCATAGATCTGGTAAGTGAAAGCCGGCGTGACGGCCTTGAATTCTTCGCACAGGATGGCCATCGAATACAGTTCCTCGCCGCTCGAAGCTGCGGCCGACCACACTTTGAGGGTGTTGCCGGCGTGGTCGCGCTGCCACTGCGGCAGGAATTCTTGCTCCACGTAATCCCACACCTGGGGGGTGCGGAAAAACACGGTGTCGTTGGTGGTCACCAGGTCGATGAAGTGCGGTACTTCGTTACGGTCTTTGACCACTTTGTCGAGGTAGGCCTGGTAGCTGGCGATCTCGAGCGCCTGCATCCGCGGCCGCAGCCGGCCTTCGAGCAGTACGCTCTTGCGTTCGGACATGGCAATGCCCGTGTGCTGGCGCACCAGCGCGATCAGCGCGGTCAGCGTTTCGGGCTGAATGCCGGCAGCGAGCGTCATCGCGATTCTCCCGCTTACACCACGAAGCCGGACACGGTTTTGTTGAGGTCGCCGGCGCGCTGGTTCAGCCCCTCGGTCGAGCGGGCGATGCTGTCACAGGCAGCGGCCGATTTTTCCGCTTCTTCGGCAATGTATTGCACGGCGGTAGCGACTTCGCGCGCGGTCAGCTGCTGTTCGTTGGTGGCCGTCGAGATGTCGGAAATGGCGGCCGTGGTCTTGGCCACGCCGGCGACGATCTTGTCGAATGCTTCGCTGGCCTGGCGCGAAATCTCGCTGCCAGCCGAGACGCGCTTGACCGATTCGTTGATCAGCTTGGAAATTTCCTTGGTCGCCTGCGACGAGCGCTCGGCCAGCTTGCGCACTTCGTCGGCCACCACCGAGAAGCCCAGGCCGTGCTCGCCTGCGCGCGCGGCCTCGATGGCGGCGTTAAAGGCCAGCATATTGGTCTGGGTGGCAATTTCGCTGATGACCTTGACGATTTCGCCGATGTCTTCGGACGAACGGTTGATCAGGTCCATCGCTTCGATCGACTTGGCGACCGCCTTGGCGCCGATCTCGGCTTCGCGCTGGGTATCCTTGGCCAGCGCGTCGGCATTGTTGCTATTGCCGGCGATGATGTTGATCGAGCTGCTCAGGCCATCGATCGACGCATTCATTTGCTCGACCGTGGCGCCCAGCGCCTGGGTGCCGACCGCCACCGCGTTGGAGCGCTCGGCAATGGTGGTGGATGTGTCGGACAGGCCGTTGGCCGAGGCTACCACGTCGGCGATCACCTTGCGCAGGTCGGCAATCATCTTGCTGATGCCTTCGGCCAGCTGGTCGAGCGGTTCGTCGCCGGAGATGTCGATCTGGCTGGTGAGGTCGCCCTGAGCGGCGCGCTCGACCGAGAGCAGCAGGCTATGGATCTTGGTGCTATCCGATTGCGCCTTGGCGACCACCGATGTTTCCAGTTCTACCTGTGCTGTAATATCGCTGGCAAATTTAACCACTTTGTAAGGTTTGCCATTCAAATCGAGTACCGGATTATAAGTCGCTTGTATCCATACTGTTTTGCCATGGTTGCCAATGCGTTTATAACGGCCGGTGTCGAATTCGCCACGGCCCAGTTTTTGCCAGAAACGCTTGTAGTCGCTGCTGGTGGCATATTCCAGGTCGCAAAACATGCGGTGGTGTTCGCCGCGAATATCGTCGATCTCGTAACCCATCACCGCGAGGAAATTGTCGTTGGCACTGAGGACATGGCCGCTCATGTCGAATTCGATCACGGCCTGGGCTTTGCCGATGGCGGCGACCTTGCTTTCGTACTCTGCGTTCTTGAGCTTGCTGTCGGTGATCACGGTGGCGAACTTGATCACCTTGTAGGGCTGGCCCTGGTCATCGATGATGGGGTTGTACGAGGCATTGATCCAGATTTCGCGGCCGTCCTTGCCGATGCGCTTGTAGTCGCCACGGTCGAATTCGCCTCGCGCCAACTTGTCCCAGAACGCCTTGTAGGCGCCGGACTGAACGAACTCCGGCGCGCAGAACATGGCGTGGTGCTTGCCCTGCACTTCGTCCAGTGCGTAGCCCACGGTGGCCAGGAAATTCTCGTTGGCGTGCAGGATGGTGCCGTCCAGGTCAAACTCGATCAAGGCTTGCACCCGGTTGAGCGCGGTATTAATGGCTTGCAAATCCTGCTCGCGGGAATGAATGACCTGGGTATGCGCGTCCATAATTGTCCTGTTATATTTGGAGAGAATTATTTCAAGGTAAATATTGTAAAATCATCGCGTGACGCCAATATGCGGCAGCGTTTCATTATTCAGGTCCGCCCCCGGAAATTCAAGCATGTTTGATTAATATCGCAGTGTAATGTATTTTATTTTCCACTGGGAATTAATATTTGAATAAAACTGGAGTTCTTATTCTCTTGCAGGCAAAGCGCGCTCTCCGCATTCAAAAGCGGGTGGCGGTTTGATCAAGTTTTCAGGTACGATCACGGTCCGGGCCCGCAGGCCATCAAGGGACTACACATGACTGCCGAATACCAGGTTCACGGCGCCGTTGCCGTCATCACACTGAACAATCCGCCGGTCAACGGCATGGGACTGGCCACGCGCACCGCTGCCGTCGCCGGCATCGAGCGCGCGCTGGCCGACGCTGCCGTTAGTGCGATTGTCATCACCGGCGCCGGCAAGGCGTTCTCGGGCGGCGCCGATATCCGCGAATTCAATTCGCCCAAGGCGCTGGCCGAGCCGTCGCTGCACACGTTTATCGCCACCGCCGAGGGTTCCACCAAGCCGGTCGTCGCTGCCATTCACACGATCTGCATGGGCGGCGGGCTGGAGCTATCGCTCGGCTGCCATTACCGCGTGGCGCTGCCTGGCGCCAGGATCGCGCTGCCGGAAGTGAAGCTGGGCCTGCTGCCGGGCGCCGGCGGCACCCAGCGCCTGCCACGCGTGCTGGGCCTGGAGCAGGCCCTGACCATGATCGTCACCGGTGAGCCGGTGCTGTCCGAAAAACTGGCCGACACGCCGCTGTTCGACCGCGTGTTCGCGCCCGGCGCCGACTTGATCGCCGAGGCGGTGGCGTTTGCCGAGGGCATCGCCGACATCCGGCCGCTGCCCAAGGTGCGCGACCGGACGGTCGACCATCCGCACGCGCCAGCAGTGCTGCAAACTGCGCGCGAGCAGGCCGCCGCCAAGGCGCCCGGCTACCCGGCGCCGCTCGAGTGCATCGCTACCGTGGGCGCCTCGGTGACGATGCCGTTCGAGGACGGCATGAAGTTCGAACGCGAGCGTTTCATGCACCTGATCCAGAGCACCGAATCGAAAGCGCTGCGCCATGCGTTTTTTGCCGAACGCGTGGCCGGCAAGGTGCCCGATGTGTCGGCCGATACGCCGCTGCGCACGATCAGCTCGGCGGCGGTCATCGGCGCCGGCATGATGGGCGTGGGCATCGCCATGAATTTCCTCAACGCCAGCATCCCGGTAGTGATACTGGAAACCTCGCAGCCAGCGCTGGACCAGGGCCTGGCAGCGCTGCGCAAGCTGTACGAGAACGCCGTCGCCAAGAGCAAACTCAAGCCTGAGCAATTGCAGCAGCGCCTGGCGCTGGTGCACGGTACGCTGGACTACGCCGACCTGGCCCAGGCCGATATCGTGGTGGAAGCCGTGTTCGAAGACCTGGCGGTCAAGCAGGCCGTGTTCCGCGCACTCGACGTGGTGGTCAAGCCGGGCGCCATCCTGGCCACCAACACGTCCACCCTCGACGTCGATGCGATCGCTGCGGTGACGGGCCGCCCACAGGATGTGCTGGGCTTGCACTTCTTCAGCCCGGCGCACGTGATGAAACTGCTGGAAATCGTGCGCGGACAGCACACCGCCATCGACGTGCTGGCCACCGCGCTGGCGCTGTCGAAAAAACTGCGCAAGACCGGCGTGGTCGCGCGCGTGTGCGACGGCTTCATCGGCAACCGCATGATCGAGCAGTACAGCCGCCAGGCCGGCTTTTTGCTGGAAGAGGGCGCCTTGCCGGCGCAGGTGGATGCGGCTGTCGAGCGCTTCGGCTTTGCCATGGGACCGTTCCGCATGGCTGACCTGGCGGGCAACGACATCGGCCAGGCGATCCGCCAGCGCCGCGCGGTGGAACGGCCGGACCTGGCCTATTCCAGAACTGCCGACCTGCTGTGTGCGATGGGCCGGCTGGGCCAGAAGACCGGCGCCGGCTGGTATGACTATCGTGCAGGCGAGCGCACGCCTCATCCGAATGCCGAGGTCGATGCGATGATTGTCGCCCACTCGGCACAACTGGGCCTGGAGCGCCGCGTTATCAGCGACAGCGAAATCGTCGAGCGGCTGGTGTATGCGCTGGTCAACGAGGGCGCGCGCATCCTGGAGGAAGGTATCGCCTTGCGCGCGTCCGATATCGACATGGTGTACCTGACCGGCTACGGCTTCCCGCCGTACCGCGGCGGCCCGATGTTTTATGCCGATACGGTGGGGTTGCCAGCGGTGCTGGCCGCCATCGAACGCTACGCGGCCGGCCGCCATGGCGACGCCTGGACACCGGCACCGCTGCTGGTGCGGCTGGCGGCGGAAGGCAAGACGTTTAACGCCTGAAAAAATGGCCGGTCCCGCTCGCAGCGAACCGGCCACCCGGATTGTCGTTCTGAACGATCAGTCGTTGGCGTAGATGTCGTTATCCTTGGTTTCACCGACAAACAAGGCGCCAATCACGACCGTGATGATGGCAATGATGATCGGGTACCACAAGCCGTAATAGATATCGCCCTTGAACGCCACCAGCGCGAACGAGATGGTGGGCAGCAGGCCGCCGAACCAGCCGTTGCCGATGTGATACGGTAGCGACATCGACGTGTAGCGTATGCGGGTGGGGAACATTTCCACCAGCATCGCAGCAATCGGCCCGTACACCATGGTCACATACAGCACCAGGATGAACAGGATCAGCACCACCATCGGCTTGTTGATCTGGGCGTCATCGGCCTTGGTGGGGTAGCCGGCCACCTTGATCGCGTCCACCACGTCTTTCTTGAGCGCGGCCTCGGTCTTCTTGCTCTCGGCGCTGAAGTTGAGGTTATCCGGCGTCATGACCGCGTTGAACGAGGTGATTTCCTTCTCGCCGATGCGCACCTTGGCAATCGATCCGGCCGGCGCGTCTTCGTGGGTGTAGGCCACCGAGGCGCGCGACAGGATGCCGGCGGCGATGTCGCACGACGACGGGAACTTGCGCTGGCCGGTCGGGTTGAACTGGAAGTTGCACGATGCTGGATCGGCCACCAGCACCACCGGCGAGTTTTTCAACGCCATTTCCAGCGCCGGATTGCCGTAGTGCGTGAGCGCCTTGAACAGCGGGAAGTAGGTGGCCGCCGCGATGATGCAGCCGCCGAGGATGATCCACTTGCGGCCGATCTTGTCCGACAGCACGCCAAAGATGATGAAGAACGGCGTGGCCAGCGCCAGCGACGTGGCGGTCATGATGTTGGCGGTGGCGCCGTCGATCTTCAGCGTTTCGGTCATGAAGAACAGGGCATAGAACTGCCCCGTGTACCACACCACCGCCTGGCCCATGGTCAGTCCGATCAACGCCAGGATCACCACTTTCAGGTTGCGCCATTGGCCGAACGCTTCGCTCAGGGGCGCCTTGGAGGTCTTGCCCTCTGCCTTCATCTTGGCAAACGCCGGCGATTCGTGCATCGACATGCGGATCCACACCGACACGCCCAGCAGCAGGATCGACACCAGGAACGGCACGCGCCAGCCCCAGGCCTGGAACTCGTCCTCGCCGATCGCCGTGCGCGTGCCCAGGATCACCAGCAAGGAGAGGAACAGTCCCAGCGTGGCCGTGGTCTGGATCCAGGCTGTAAACGCGCCGCGCTTGCCCGGCGGCGCGTGTTCGGCCACGTAGGTGGCGGCGCCGCCGTACTCGCCGCCCAGCGCCAGGCCCTGCAGGATGCGCAGGAACACCAGCGCGATCGGCGCCGCGATGCCGATGGCGGCGTACCCAGGCAACAGCCCGACGATGAAGGTGGACGCGCCCATGATCAGGATGGTGACCAGGAAGGTATATTTACGGCCGATCATGTCGCCCAGGCGGCCGAACACCAGCGCGCCGAACGGACGCACGATGAAACCGGCGGCAAAGGCCAGCAGCGCGAAAATGAAAGTGGTGGTGGGTTCGCCGATGAAGAACTGCTTGGCGATAATCGGCGCCAGCGCGCCATACAGGTAGAAGTCATACCATTCGAACACGGTGCCCAGCGATGAGGCGAAGATGACCTTGCGTTCCTCTGGTGTGATCGGCGCGCCCTTGGACTGGTTGCGCGGATCGGCGGTACCCGACGGTGTTGCCATGTTTGTCTCCTTTTTTAGAGTTGCTTATTAGAGTTTTTTCGCGGCAGACCAGCAAAACCGGTTGAGCAAACAAGCAGAAGACAAGCTCGACAGTTTCCAGATCGACAGCTTGGCAGCGAGTGTGAGCGCCGAACCTTGCGCCAAACTTACAAGCAAAAACAAGGCGGAGAGGGTGGCCACAGCTTGCATTGTGCTATTCTGGCCACCCTTTATTTGCAATGGCGGTTGGAGAAATTCATGTTGAAACACATCGTGATGTGGAAACTCAAGGACCATGCTGAAGGCGCCGATCGGGCCGCCAACGCCATCAAGATGAAAGCCTTGTTGGATGGTTGTGCCAACATCGTGCCGGGCATCCTTGCTTTCGAGGCGGTGCTGGCCCAGCCCGGCCTGGAAGCGACTTACGACGTGGTGCTGTATTCCGAGTTCACCGGCAAGGAGGCGCTCAACGCCTACCTCGAGCATCCTGCCCACGTGGCCATCAAGCCGTTTGTTGCGGCCGTGCGCAGCGAGCGCCAGTGCATGGACTACGAGGTGTGATGGTGCCGGGCAGCTACCAACGCATGGTTCTGGCCAGCCGTCCGCGCGGCGCCGTGACGCCGGCTAACTTCCGGCTCGAAACGGTGACCGTACCGGCCCTGCAGGACGGCGAGCTGCTGGTGCGCAACCATTACCTGTCGCTTGATCCGTACATGCGCGGGCGCATGAGCGCGGCGAAAAGCTATGCGGCGTCGCAGGCGCTCGACCAGACCATGATCGGCGGCACTGTCGGCGAGGTGGTGGCGTCGCGCCATGCCAGCTTTGCAGTGGGCGATGCGGTGGTTGGCGTGCTGGGCTGGGCAGAGACGGCGGTGACCGACGGCGCCCAGTTGCGCAAGGTCGATGCGAGCAAGCTGCCGTTGTCGGCCTACCTGGGTGCGGTGGGCATGCCAGGCATGGCTGCCTGGTATGGCCTGAACCGGATCATCGCGCCCAAGGTGGGCGAAACCGTGGTGGTGTCGGCTGCCAGCGGCGCGGTGGGCGGCGTGGTCGGGCAGTTGGCCCGGCTGCAGGGCTGCCGCGTGGTCGGTATTGCCGGCGGGCCGGCCAAGTGCGCTTACGTGGTCGATGAACTCGGTTTCGATGCCTGCATCGACTACAAGGCCGGCAAGCTCGAGGCCGACCTGGCTGCCGCCACCCCGGACGGCATCGACGGCATCTTCGAAAACGTCGGTGGCGCCACGCTTGACGCGGCGCTGGCGCGTACCAACGCTTTCGGCCGGGTGGCGCTGTGCGGCCTGATCGGCGGCTTCGGCGGCGCCGACATGGCGATCCACAACGCCCGCTTGCTGCTGATCAACCGCCTGACGGTGCAGGGCTTCATCGTGACCGAGCACATGGATCTGTGGGACCAGGGCCTGGCGCAACTGGCCGAACTCGTGGCGAGCGGGCAGGTCAAATACCGCGAAACCGTGGCGCACGGGCTGGCTGCGGCGCCCGACGCGTTCATCGGTTTACTGCAGGGGTTCAATTTTGGCAAGCAATTGGTAAAGTTGATATGATTTGATCGCGTTGTGCCGCATCAATAGAGCGGCACATTTCGTTCGATGACGTCTACAAGGAACCACACAATGAAAACAGCCGTACTCAGCTGCATCCTGGCGCTGGCCGCCATCCAGGCCGCCGGTGTTGCCAACGCCGCCAACGTCACCGCCGAGGCCAAGCTGGCGCCTACCGCCAACAGCAAAACCTCGGGCCTCGTTACCTTCGAGCAAACCGCCGATGGCGTGCACGTCAAAGCCAAGGTGGAGGGCCTGACGCCCGGCCTGCACGGCTTCCACATCCACGAAAAAGGTGATTGCTCGGCGCCGGACGGCAGCAGCGCCGGCGGCCACTTCAATCCGACCAGCGCGCCGCACGGCGATCCGGCCCACACCAGCAAGCACAGCGGCGATTTCGGCAACATCACGGCCGATGCCAAGGGCGTGGCCATGCTAGACGTGAAAGTGCCGCTGTCGCAGCTGACGCTCACCGAAGGCAGCCCGGTCAACGCGCTCAACCGCGGCGTGATCGTGCACACCGCGCCGGACGACCTGAAGACGCAGCCGACCGGCAATGCGGGCGGCCGGCTGGCGTGTGGTGTGATTACTGCGTCCAAGTAACCCCGCACGGCAAGCAGGGGACGGACCCGGTACGGGTCCTTCCCCACGCCACGCAAACCGCATTATCTGGAACAGTCGTGCGGGCTGTGGCTATCCCAGCAGGGCCGCAATCGCCGCGCCCGCCTCGGTCGTATTTGCCTTGCCGCCCAGGTCCGGGGTGCGCACCCCATTCGCAATGCTGGCCCCGATCGCCGCCAGGATCGCATCATGCGCCGCCCGGTAATTGGCGTCGCCCTTGCCCAAAAAGTCCAGCATCATCGCCCCCGACCAGATCATCGCCACCGGGTTGGCGATGTTTTGGCCGTAGATGTCGGGCGCGGAGCCATGCACCGGCTCGAACAGCGACGGCCAGGTACGCTCGGGATTGAGGTTGGCCGACGGCGCGATGCCGATGGTGCCGGTACACGCCGGCCCCAGGTCCGACAGGATGTCGCCGAACAGATTAGACGCCACCACCACGTCGAAGCGCTCCGGCGACAGCACGAAACGCGCCGCCAGGATGTCGATGTGGTACTGGTCGCAGCGCACGTCCTGGTACTGCCGGCCCATCAACGCGAAACGTTCGTCCCAGTACGGCATGCTGATCGAGATGCCGTTCGACTTGGTCGCCGAGGTCAGGTGCTTTTTGGGTCGCGACTGTGCCAGTTCGAACGCGTATTGCAGCACGCGATCGACGCCGGTGCGGGTGAAGACCGACTCCTGCAACACGAATTCGCGTTCGGTGCCTTCGAACATCTTGCCGCCCACGGACGAATACTCGCCCTCGGTGTTTTCACGCACGATGTAAAAATCGATGTCGCCGGGCTGCTTGTTGGCAAGCGGACACGGCACGCCAGGCATCAGGCGCACCGGGCGCAGATTGACGTACTGGTCGAACTGGCGGCGGAATTTCAGCAGCGAGCCCCACAGCGATACGTGATCGGGCACCAGCGCCGGCCAGCCGACGGCGCCGAAGAAGATGGCGTCGAAGCCCTTGAGTTGCTCGAACCAGTCGTCGGGCATCATCTTGCCGTGCTCGGCGTAGTAGTCGCAGCTGGCCCACTCGAAGGTGGTCCATTCGATGCCGATCTCGAAGCGGCGCGCGGCTGCCTCCACCACGCGTATGCCCTCGGGCATGACTTCCTTGCCAATGCCGTCGCCGGCGATGACTGCGATTTTATGCGTGTGCATGGCGATCTCCTTGGGTGATGATCGAGCATAGCGTGATTCCATTGCGTTTAGAATATGGTAATTCGTCACCGCATGGATCACGAAACGTGAATAATGATATTCAAAACAGCGACCTGCGCGTGTTTGCCGCCGTGGTGCGCAAGGCCAGCTTTGCCGGTGCGGCTGCCGAACTGGGCATGTCGCCCGCTTTCGTCAGCAAGCGCATCGCCGTGCTGGAGGCCGCGCTCGGTGTTCGCTTGTTTCATCGCAGCACGCGCAAGGTGGTGGTCAGCGCCGACGGCGAGCAGGTGTATGCCCGGGCATTGACCATCCTGGTAAGCCTCGACAGCCTGTTTGACGAAGTGGCCGAACGCCAGGGTGTGCCGCGCGGCCAGTTGCGAGTGAGCAGCAGCTTCGGTTTTGCGCGCAACGTGTTGGCACCGGCCATTGCGCAACTGGTCGCTGCACACCCGGCGCTGCAAGTGCGCTTCGAGGTGCTCGACCGCCTGGTCGATATCGTGGCGGAAGGGTTCGACCTCGATATCCGGGTGGGAGAGGACATTGAACCCAACCTGATCGCCCGCAAGCTCATGAGCAACCACCGCATCCTGTGCGCCGCGCCGGCCTACCTGGTCCGGCGCGGCACGCCGCGCACGGTGGCCGAACTGTCCGGCCACGATTGCCTGCCCATCAAGGAACGCGACCTGCCGTTCGGTGTGTGGCGGCTGCGCCACGGCGCCGATGGTGACGTGGTGGTGAAAGTGACCGGGCCGCTATCGACCAACCATGGCGAAATCGCGCTGCAATGGGCGGTGGCTGGCGCCGGCATCGTGCTGCGCTCGATGTGGGACGCCCAATCGCACCTTGAACGGGGCACACTGGTGCAGGTGCTACCCGGTTACACCCAGGAAGCCAATGTCTGGGCCGTGTATCCGCAACGCTTGGCAAGCTCTGCAAAAGTGCGGGTGTGCGTGGACTTCCTCGAACGGTACCTTGCGTGCGACAATCATCGTTTTCCTTAAGCAAATCGACGCCATGAACGACACCGTCCACCACACGATCCGCTACGGCGACTGGGCCACCATGTCTGCTGAAGCCAAACTGATACGCACCGAAGTATTTGTCGAAGAGCAGGGTGTGCCTGCCGAACTGGAAATGGACAATATGGATGTGCTGTGCCTGCACGCGGTGGCGTACGACGCCGCCGGCGAACCGATCGGCACCGGCCGCCTGCTGCCCGACGGTCACATCGGCCGCATGGCCGTGCGCAAGTCCGGCCGCGGCACCGGCGTGGGCGGCGCCTTGTTGCAAGGCCTGATGGCGCAAGCCCGCGCACGCGGCGAAAGCCTGGTCGCGCTGAGCGCCCAATCGCACGCCGCCGCCTTCTACCAGCGCCACGGCTTCGCCATCGAAGGCGAGGAGTTCTACGAAGCAGGCATCCGCCACATCAATATGAACCACAAGTTCTAAGTTCGGGGTCAGTGCCGACATTCAGACACGAACTGGGCCATACGGCTGTTGGGCTCGTGTCCAGATGTCGGCACTGACCCCGAAGTTAATGGATGAGTTCTTCCTGCAGGGTGGCGGTGGCGTCGGCGTAGAGTTTGACCACCGTGGAGGTGCGGGTGCCGTAGCCGGGGCTTTCGATTTTTACTGACGACAGCACGCGTTCAACCTCGAGCGGCACGCCAGTTTCCGGCAGGCGCTGGTCGGGGGCAGGGGTGGTGTCGGACAGCATTTCGAAGAAGGCGTCGTCCGGCGCGCCCAGGCAGAGCAGGCTGGCAAATTGGGCCTTGGTTTTTAGCACTTTTGGCCACGGGGCGTCGAGCAGCGCGTTGGAGACGCCGTACACGCCCGGTTCGAGCGGCTGGCCGTTGCGCGGGTCGGCGTCACCCCGGTTGGAGTACCAGATCAGGGTGTCGCGGTCGCCGATGACCAGGTTGAAACCGTTGTATTGATCAGCATGCTGGCGCACTGCATCGATGTATTCCTGCGGACTCATGCAGCCGGCCAGGTAGTCGGCCACCAGCTGGCCGCGTGACGGGGCGTCGTCGCGGTGTTCGGCCGGCGCGCGGATGTTGGTGATCGCGGCGAACCGTGCGCCGTTGCCGCATTCGTTCGGGTGGGTGATACCCATCCAGCTGCCGCCCGCTTGCAGGTCGCGGCCGGCAAACACTTGCGGATGCTCGGGCCACGGTGCGGCCGGCGCAGTGGCGCGCTGGTAGAACTCGTCACGATTGGCGGCAGCCACCAGGGGCACTGTCGGCAATACTTTCCAGGCGAAGACGATCAGGCACATGGCACGACATCCATGAACGCTTCCACGTGGCGCGCGCCGACGATCCACTGCGCCAGGCCGGCGCGGTCCACCGCTTCGGCCAGCGTGGCGGCGAAGTTGCCGGGCGCTGCCGGATAGACTTCCATCCAGGTCTGGATGCCCTCGTTCGACTCGGGACGGCGCTTGAGTTCACTTTTGACGGCGAACTGTGCGGCAAGTTGCGCCTGCATGGCGGCAACCGCCGTCTGCAAGGATGCCGCGTCGGCATCCCTGACCTTGTAATAGATGTACAGATCCATGCTAGAGGTCGAGCGGTTCCAGCACGTACGGCAGCGCGAGGAAGGTCAATGCCGGACCTTCGGCCGAGCCCAGGCGCACCGACGCCGCTTCGATCGCGGCCAGTTTCATTTCCACCAGCGCATCGACGCCGCCGTTGCCGTTCGGTGCCGCGTTGACGATCATGCCGCAAGGCTGGGCCGGATCGGCCGTGGCAAATACCTCGGCGCCGGCAGCGGCAGCCGGGTCGGCGATGCTGACCAGCGTGGTACGACGCTTGAGCTTGCCCAAGTACTGGCTGCGGGCGACGATTTCCTGGCCGGGGTAGCAGCCCTTCTTGAAATTGACCGCGCCCAGCAATTCGAAATTGACCATTTGCGGTACGAACTGCTCTTGCGTGGCCTTGTCGATCTGCGGCACGCCCGAGTGGATTTCCGCCAGGCGCCAGGCCTGGGCGCCGCCCACCACCAATTTATCAGCGAGTTCGGCGGCAATGGTGTCGGCAGTGGCGGCCGACATCAGCCACTGGTAGCGTGCGAAACCGAAAGCATCGGCCACGCGCAACAGCGTTCCCAGTGGATGTTCTACCCGGGTGAACGGCTTGGCGGGCAGGATGTCGAACCAGTTTTGCAGCACGACTTCGGCCTTGTCGCCGCCAAAGCCCAGCACCACTTCCATGCCAGGCAATTCGGTGGCGTCGGTGAGCTTGGTCTTGGCGCGCAGCACGAACATCGACAGGCGCTTTTGCACCGGCGCCTGGATTTCGCGCGGCAGTTGCAAAAAGATGGTGGTGGCGCTGCGCCACATCAGGAACGAGGCCAGCAGGCGGCCCTTGGGCGAGCAATAGCCGGCCAGGCGCACATCATCGGCGCCCAGGTGCTCGACATCGTTGGTCAGTTGACTATGCAGGAACTTCGCCGACTCTTCGCCATCGAGGGCAATGATGCCCTGGCCGGTGATCGGTGCGACAAAGCCGGCGGCAAGCGCGGCGGTGGTCAGCGGGCTTGCCGGCGCGGCGGCGGATAACAGTTCGGTCCAGGATGACATAATTTCCAATATTTAGCGTCGCATATGACGGTGTAGGTGACGATTACGCATTATCATTACGGGCTCATTATAGTGATGTCCCGTCGATCGCGTCGGCAACGGTGCAAAACCGCTCGTAATGCTGGCGCATCGCTGCTGGAAGTGGCAAGCTGGTCGATTGATTCAAATATGGCGTAGAAATGGCTTTTATTAAAAAAATAATCACACTCTGCATCCTGGTCGCGCTGGCGGCTGGCGGTTACTTTATTTACTGGCAGCAAGCGCCTATCCTCACCGGCGATACCGCGCCGATAGACTTCACCATCGTGCCCGGCAGTGGCGCCCACGCTGCCGGCCAGCAGATCGCAGAAGCGGGCGTGCCGATCCAGCCGCTGCTGTTCAACCTGCTGGCACGCGGTACCGGCAAGAGCAGCCGTATCAAGGCCGGTTCGTACGAACTCAAACCCGGCACCACGCCCACCCAGCTGATCAACCAGCTGGCGCGCGGCGAGTTCGCGCAGGAGCAGCTGACCATCATCGAAGGCTGGAGTTTTCGCCAGATGCGCGCCGCCATCGACGCCCATCCCGGCCTCAAGCACGACACCATCACCCTCAGTGATACCGAACTGATGAAAGCCATCGGCTCCGAGTACGAGCATCCGGAAGGCCTGTTCTTCCCCGATACGTATTTGTTCGCAAAGGGTTCGAGCGAACTGCAGATCTATCGCCAGGCCCACGCGATGATGATCAAGCGGCTCGACGCGGCCTGGGCCAAGCGCGACGCCGGCCTGCCATATAAAACCCCGTACGAAGCGCTGACCATGGCGTCCATCGTGGAAAAGGAAACCGGGCAAAAGTCCGAGCGCAACATGATTGCCGCGGTATTCGTCAACCGCCTGCGGCTGGGCATGATGTTGCAGACCGATCCGACCGTGATCTACGGCATGGGCCTGAAATACGAAGGCAATATCCGCAAGCGCGACCTGGAAACCGACACGCCGTTCAATACCTACACCCGCACCGGCCTTCCACCCACGCCGATTTCGCTGCCCGGCGTGGAATCGCTGGCCGCCGCGATGGCGCCCGCCAAATCTTCCGCCCTGTATTTCGTTGCGCGCGGCAATGGCACCAGTAAATTCTCAGACAACCTGCCCGACCATAACCGGGCAGTGAACCAGTATCAACGATAAGAAATAATGACCGATTCCAAATTCATCACCTTCGAAGGCATCGACGGCGCCGGCAAATCCACGCACATCGCTTTCGTCAGCAAGTACCTGCAAGACCGCAGCATCGACCTGGTCAGTTCGCGCGAACCGGGCGGCACCCAGCTCGGCGAAAAGCTGCGCGATCTGGTGCTGCACGAAACCATGCACCTTGAAACCGAAGCACTGTTGATGTTTGCCAGCCGCCGCGAACACATCGCGCAGGTGATCGCGCCCGCTCTTGCACGCGGCGCCTGGGTGATTTCCGACCGGTTTACCGACGCCAGCTTCGCCTACCAGGGCGGCGGCCGTGGCATGGACCTGGCCAAGCTGGATGCGCTGGAACAATGGGTACATCCGCATCTGCAACCGGATTTGACCCTGCTGTTCGACGTCCCGCTGGACGTGGCGCGCGCGCGCCTGGACGCCACCCGCACGCTCGACAAGTTCGAGCAGGAAAAGACCGATTTTTTCGCCGCCACCCGCAATGAATACCTGCGCCGCGCCGCGCAGTTTCCGCAGCGCTTCCGGCTGATCGATTCCACCCGCACGATTGCCGAGATCGAGGTGGAACTGGCCGGCATACTCGACCAGTTGCTGGCGTCGCACTAGCCGCAGCTTGCGCTGACTCAACACGGACCGCACCATGATCTCTACCCAGTATGTGTCGCAAGTCCGATTAAGAGTGGCGGACGTGCCGGGATTCGACCGGTATCCGTTCTCGCTGCCGGCCGTGCGCCATCTCGACGTACTCAACCTGCATCCGAAGGTGACCTTCATCGTCGGCGAGAACGGCTCCGGCAAGTCGACGCTGATGGAGGCGATTGCCGTATCGTTCGGCTTCAATGCCGAGGGCGGCACCCGCAATTTCGGCTTCGGCACGCGCGCATCGCATTCTGTGCTGCACAAGTACCTGCGGCTGTCGAAGGGTATACGCCAGCCGCGCGACGGCTTTTTCCTGCGCGCTGAAAGCTTCTTCAACCTGGCCACCGAGATCGAAAAGCTCGATGCGGAGCCTGCGCCGGCGCCACCGATCATCAATTCTTACGGCGGCAAATCGCTGCACGAGCAGTCGCACGGGGAATCGTTCTTGTCACTGGTGATGCACCGCTTCGGCGGCAAGGGGTTCTACGTTCTCGACGAACCGGAAGCGGCGCTCTCGCCGCAGCGCCAGTTGTCGCTGCTGACCCGCATTCACGACCTGGTGAAAGACCAGTCGCAATTCGTCATCACCACCCATTCACCGATCCTGATGGCCTATCCCGACGCGATGATCTACCAGTGCACGGACACCGGCATACGCCAGGTAACGTACGAGGAAACCGAGCATTTCCAGGTCATGCATGACTTCGTGGTCAATCCGAAGCGAATGCTTGATATTTTGCTGGAGTAGCGACTGTTAGAAAAGGAATCAGGACCATGGCAATCCCGCCAAAAGGAAGTCGTCGCATAACATCTGGAATCATTGCTCTGAATCACTTGAGAGGTAGTAATGTCGATTCGTGAAGCTCTTGCTTCCGATAATTTCGGGGCCAAGGCTGTAGTGCAGAAATCTTTAGCTTCTTTCGGTTTGCTCGCGGATTTTGACACCCTGGATGCTGCCATTGGCGCGCTGGGCCTGGTCAATAGCCCTAACGCAATCGAATTAGTGGCGGAAGTCGATGGCAAACTGGTCGGATGCCTCGCAATTCAGTGTAAGGAAGGGGCTGTCGCCAAGCTGTTCGGCTTCCACGTCGATGCGAACATGCAGGGACGGGGTATCGGCCGCGCGCTGCTGGCTGAAGGAATAGCACAGGCCGTTACCCATGATTTTGTTCAACTGGAACTCGAGACGTGGGGCAATATGGGTGCTGCGGTTCACTTGTACGAGTCCCTGGGATGGATACGCGGCCCCGACCCATTACCAGAAAGTGGCGCGGACCGGTTTTACAGCCTGGCGCTACCGAGGTAGGCAGAAAACGGCAGCTCAGACGCACCAAGGGAGAAATGCGGGAATATGCTGAGAAAAATCTGTAAAAAAATTCGGCCGTTTCATTGGCAATCAATTTCCCTGGCTCCTTTCTCTAGCGTCGTTAGCCGAGGCTGAAGCAAAGTCTCTGTTCCGCAGATTCGTCCTGCATCTGCCGTGTCAGCTCCGCACCTGCGCTTTGAAAGACATCACAACCCCGGAATATCGACGTTATGAAACTTGCTCATCCCCACCACCCGGGTATTGCTATCCGAATACGATAACGTCACCTGGTCGCCCGGCTTGGTCAACACCAGCTCTTCCGACAGATCCGAGCTGCCGGTAAAGATCGTGCCCAGGGTTTTGCCGCCGGTGGCCAGGGTGATGTAGTACATGGTCTGGTTGTTGCGGAACTCCGACGAGATGCGCACAACCGTGCCCGACAGTTCGACGTCGCGCGCCTCGGCGCCGATGTCGGCGGCCACGCGGTTGGTCGAGCGTTTCGACTGGTAGCTGCGCAGCGTGGCGGACAAGGTATCGGCCACGCCGATGATCTGGTTGTTGCGCATGTCCACCATGCCGAAGGCGCGCGAGACGCCTTGGGCGTCGCGCAGCGCCATCACGTAGGTCGGCGCGCCGCCGACCAGGAATGGCAGCGGGTTGGTAGCCTGGTAGCGCTTTTCCGGGTTGACGTTCTCGGCTGCGTGGGCGGCCGTGTATTGCGATACCGACGGTACCTTGAACCAGCGCACCGCCTTGGTCCGCGAATCGACAAAGTAAAAGCCGGACAGGCCGTTGTTGTTGCCCTTGGAGGTCATGCCGCCCACCCAGTACGGGCGCTGGTCCGAGCCGTACACCAGGTCGAGGTAGCCGTCGACGCGCAAACGGCCTTCGTTGTTGAGGTTGAAGTAGCCATGGATGTATTCGCCGCGATCCTGCATCTGCTCGAGGATGAACTCCTCGGCCTGGATGCGGTCGACCCATTTCGGTTCCGTGCCCAGCTTGTAGCGCACCACGGCCCCGGTGACGGCATTGACCGTGACGATGCCGGTCGATTCGCTGCCGGAGAAGCCCACCTTGTGCTCGTACGTGGTGCCGACGAAATACGGCACGCCATCGTCGTCGATTTCCGGCTCGAAATCGGTCAGGCCCACCGTGGTCTGGCCCGCCAGGTAGGCGTGGCGCTCGACGTGGTCATTGAAGTAAGCCGACAGCAGGTAGCGCAGCTTGAGCGGCTTGCCATTAAGTTCCAGCACCAGTTGCACGTCCGCCGGGTCGTGCGCGGAGACGGTAAGGTAGCCGGGGGTGGCGCCATCGACATACCATTTGAAAAAGCCGCTATGCTCGAGAAACGCCACCCACACCAGTTTGTCGCGCACCAGTTGCTTGACCGGCGTGCCCACCCGCACCTGAGAGCCGAGCGAGGCAATTTCCGACAGGCGCTTCTGCATCGCCTGCAAGGCCATGTCCTGCGACACCAGCGGCGCCTGGGTGATATCGATCGGCGGCAGGGCCTCGTGGAAGTTGGCTTGGTGCTCGGCGCCCAGCATCTTGTAATAGGCGTCCGCACGGACGATCGGTGCGCTGGAGAAGAACACTACCGCGCCGAACAGCACGGTCAGCGCCGTGTACGCCGCCATCAGTCCCACCCGTCCAGTGAGCGCCACCGCCGGGATCGCCGCTATCAGCACCAAGACGTACATGCCGGCGAAGTCGAACGCCAGCGTGGGGATCTTGAAGTAGAACAGCGCCGCCAGCAGCAGTGCCGACACCACCAGCCCGGTAATGCTCAGCGAGCGACGGGAAAAGCGGGAGTGGCCGGGGTGGCGGCTCATACCAATACGTGGACCAAGGTGGCGGAATTTCATGTGCTCCATTCGTGAGGCGTCGGCGCAGGGCGGCCGGAATCATGCATAGAATACCATTTTGCCTATGAGAAAGTAAGAATTCGGCTGGCCGTGGTTTACAATCGCTGACGATTTAAAACACAATACCAACAATGAGCGACTCCATTTACCCCTGGCAGCAAGAATCCTGGCAACAATTACAGCAATTGCGCCAGCGCCTGCCGCACGCGATCCTGTTCCATGGCGCGGCCGGCATCGGCAAGGCCGACTTCATCGAGCGTTTCGCCCAGGGCTTGCTGTGCGAGGCGGTGCGCCCGGACGACCACGCCTGCGGACAGTGCGCCTCGTGCGGCTGGTTCGCGCAGGGCAACCATCCCGATTACCGCCGGGTGCGTCCAGAAGCGCTGGAAGACGAACCGGCCGAAGGCGAGGAGGGCGACGGCGATGGCAAGAAAACTGCCAAGTCCAGCAAGACGCCATCAAAAGAAATCAAGATCGAGCAGATCCGCAACCTGGCCGACTTCATGAACGTCTCCACCCACCGCGCCGGGCTGCGCGTGGTGGTGCTGTACCCGGCCGAGGCGCTCAACATGCCAGCCTCGAATGCCTTGCTGAAAACCCTCGAAGAGCCGCCGCCGGGGACGGTGTTCCTGCTGGCGTCCAACAGTCTCGACCGCCTGTTGCCAACCATCCTGTCGCGCTGCCGCAAGTTTGCGATGCCGATGCCGTCGCACGAGCAGGCGCTGGCCTGGCTCAAGCAGCAGAGCGTGCCCGACGCCGACAGCTGGCTGCGCGAACAGGGCGGTGCGCCGCTGGCGGCCATGGCCCAGGCCGAGTCGGGCAACCGCGACGACCTGGAAATCCTGCTGCAGCTGCTGGCCCGCCCCAGCGTGGAGGGCGCCCTGAAGGTGGCCGACAAGCTGCAGAAAGTGCCGCTCACGGCGCAGGTATCGTGGTTGCAGCGCTGGCTGTATGATGTGTGTGCGCTCAAGCTTGCGGGCAACGTGCGTTACTATCCACGCTACCAGCGCGAACTGGGCAGCCTGGCCGACAAGATCCACATCAGCCGGCTGCTGGCGGTGATCAAGGCGGTCAACGACCGCCGCGCCACGTCGGACCACCCGCTGTCGCCCAAGCTGTTTTTGGAGGATATGTTGCTCGACTATACCGCTGCCTGCACCAATTGATACCCCAACCCGAGGTCATACATGCCCGCTGACAGCCATTTCGACACCACCGCCGCGCCAGGCTTGCCCGGCCGGCCGACGGTCGTGTCGCTGGCGATCCGCGAGAAGGCCGCGCTGTACGCCGCCTACATGCCTTTCCTCAAGCATGGCGGCCTGTTCATCGCCACCCGGCAGCAGTACAAGCTCGGCGACGAGCTGTTCCTGTTGCTGACCCTGATGGACGAGCCTGAGAAGTTCCAGGTGGCCGGCCGGGTCGCGTGGATCACGCCGGTGGGCGCCCACCACGACAAGGCGCAAGGCGTGGGCATCCACTTTCCCGACGACGAAGGCGGCCAGAAGCTGCGCCAGCGCATCGAAGATATCCTGGGGCCGGCGCTGCGCTCGACCCGCGCCACCCACACCTTGTAGCGGCGGTCGCGGTATAAGCGTTACAATCGCACCATGTATATCGATTCCCACTGCCACATCAATTTCCCCGAGCTGGCTGCTCGCATGCCCGAGATTCTCGCCAAGATGGCGGAGAACAGCGTAACGCACGCCTTGTGCGTGTCGGTCGACCTGCCGGACTTTCCGCAAGTGCTGGCGCTGGCCCACCAGTATCCGCACATCTATGCGTCGGTCGGCGTCCATCCCGACTATGAAGACACGCCCGAACCGACCGTCGAACAGCTGGTCGAGCTGGCCGACGATCCGAAGATCATCGCCATCGGCGAGACCGGGCTCGACTACTATCGCCTGGAAGGCGACCTGGAATGGCAGCGCGAGCGCTTCCGCACGCATATCCGGGCGTCGCGCATTACCCGCAAACCGCTGATCATCCACACCCGCAGCGCCAGCGAAGACACCATCCGCATCCTGCGCGAGGAGGGCGCCGCACCGGAAGCCGGCGGCGTGGCCGGCGTGATGCACTGCTTTACCGAGTCGCTGGAAGTGGCGCGCGCAGCCATCGAGCTGGGCTTTTATATTTCGTTCTCGGGCATCGTCACCTTCAAAAGCGCCAAGGAGTTGCAGGCCGTGGCGCTGGAGGTGCCGCTCGAACGCATGCTGATCGAGACCGACTCGCCGTACCTGGCGCCGGTGCCTTTCCGCGGCCGCACCAACGAGCCGGGTTATGTCGCCCACGTGGGCGAATACATCGCCAGGCTCAAAGGCATTCCGGTGGAGGAAGTGGCAGCACAGACCTCGGCCAATTTCTTCAAACTGTTCAACGTCGAGAAAGCCGCCTGATGAAACCATTGCGTCGTCACTGGCTCAGCGCCAGCCTTGCCTTGATGCTCTCTGGCGCAGCGCTGGCTGCAGCCCTGCCGCCGGCGGAAGTGGACCTGTTCCGCGCCGTCGAGCAGGACCGCGCGGCCAGCGTCAAGAAATCGCTGGCGGCCGGCGTCAATCCCAACGCCCGCGACCTGGGTGGCGAAACAGCATTGATCGTGGCGATCCGCAACGACGCCAACGCTGCCGCCGCGATATTGATGGACCAGAAAGGCATCGACCTCGAAGCCAAGGCGCCCAACGGCAACACGGCCCTGATGATGGCGGCGTACCGCAAGAACTTGGCGCTGGTGGCCGACATGATACGGCGTGGCGCCAGGATCAATCAGCCCGGCTGGAGCGCCTTGCACTACGCGGCGGCGGGCGGCAGCGTGGAGGTCACCAACTTTCTGCTCGACCACAAGGCCGCCATCGACGCCGAATCGCCATCAGGCATGACGCCGTTGATGATGGCCGCGCGCGAAGGCCAGGAAGATGCCGTAAAAGTGCTGCTCGCACGCGGCGCCAATGCGGCGCTCAAGGATGGCGGCTTCCACATGACTGCCTCGGGCTTTGCGCTCAAGGCCGACAAGCCGTGGATCGCCAAGGCCATCGACGCCCACCTGGCTGCCCAAAGCAAACGTCAATAGCCGATCTGCTGCAGGAACGCATCGATGTAGCCCGAACTGTCTTCGGGCGCGCTCAGGTGCGGGCAGTGGCCGACATTGCCGATCACCTTCACGGTGGCGTGTGGCAGGTGGTGGCGCAAGTAATCGCCCACCTCGCGCGGCGCCACCAGGTCGTCGCTGCATTGCAGGACCAGTGACGGTATCGTCGATTTGGCCAGGTCGTCGCGGTGGTTGGCGGTAAACGTCACGCGGGCGAAGTGGCGGGCGATCTCGGGATCGTTCTGCTCGAAGCGGGTAAGCAGCTCGCGCGTGAGATGCGGCTGGTTGGGCGCGCCCATGATGGCAGGCGCCATGTGGCGGGTCCAGGCCAGGTAATTGTCGTCGATGAGCTTGAGCAGCTGGTCGATGTCTTCCGCGTTGAAACCGCCGACGTAATCGCCATCGTTGATAAAGCTGGGCGACGGCCCGACCATCACCTGGGCGGCAAAGCGTTCCGGGCGCTGGATCGATGCCAGCAGGCCGATCATGGCGCTCACCGAGTGGCCGACGAAAATCACCTTGCCTTTCGCGTAGAGTTCGATAATCTCAAGCATGTCTTCGGCATGACCGTGCAGGTCGGCATACTTGGCGCGGTCGTAGGCGGACAAGTCCGATGCGCCGCTACCGGTGAGGTCCAGCAGGATGATCCTGTAACGGCGGCTGTAAGCGGGGTGGATAAAACGCCACATGGTCTGGTCGCAGCCATAGCCGTGCACAAACATGATGGTGTGGTCCCCATCACCGTGGCAATGGACGTTGTTGCGTTGCTGCACCGACATGACGATCTCCCTGAAAGCAGCGCAAAGTATACGGTAATGGTGACTAAAAAGTAAGTTGGCACGTGATTTAAACCCGAGCCCGATGGGGAGAATTGACGGGTATTTCCTGTCCATCTCTTAACATCATGTCGAAGAGAAATTCTTGATAATGAACCCATGCGCATTGCATCCAGAGACAGTGCGATTTATAGCCAAGAGGACATCCATGCTGAACGAACGCGAGATCGAAAGCTGCTACCTGGGGCAATTCATACCAGTTCACTACCATCACAATATGCTGATGGACCAAAACCGCATGCATGGCTTCAAGTCGGCGATCGATTACGCGGTCCGGCCCGGCGCCAAGGTGCTCGAGCTCGGCGGCGGCACCGGCGTGCTGTCGTGGTTTGCGGCAGCCAAGGCAGCCAAGGTGTATTGCGTCGAGTTCAATCCGGACATGGTGCGCGAGGCCCGCAAGATGCTGGCGCTCAACCCCAATGGCGAGAAGGTGGAAGTGATCCATGCCGACGCCTTCGAATACCTGCCGCCGGAGCCGGTCGATGTGGTGATCTGCGAAATGATCCACGTGGCCATGCTGCGTGAAAAACAGGTGGAAGTGATCGAATCGTTCAAGCGCCGCTACCTGGAGCGCTTCGGCGGCCCGCTGCCGGTGTTCCTGCCCGAGGCAGTGATCATGGCGGTGCAGCCGTTGCAGCAGGAATACGATTTCGAGGGCTTTTATGCGCCGATCGTGCAATTCCAGGAAACCCAGGCGGTGTACCCGGGCACGGTGGAAATGGCCCACCCGGCCGTGTACAACATCATCGACTTCAGCCAGCCCTGCCAGTTGTCTTACGCGTGGCAAGGCAAGTTCGTGGTGGAGCGCACCGGCGAGATCAACGCCATGCGCTTTGTCACCAAGAACGTGCTGGCCGTGGTGCAGGAACGGGGCACCACGATCGACTGGCTCAATCACTACATGACCTTGCCGCTGGCGGTGCCGGTCAAGGTGCGCGAGGGCGATGTGCTGGAAGTGAGCTTCCAGTACCGCGCCGGCGGGTCGATTCCGTCGCTGGAAGCGTCGCTCAAGGCCGAGCTGGTTTTTGAGGCGGCGGCGCAGCCGCTGGTCAAGATGCCGGCATTTGCCTGATGTCGTAGTGTTCCCTGGGCGGGAACAGCGTATACTGCCGCTTTTACATTTTTAAGTTGAAGAAGATGGAACAGATCGACCAGCGCTACCTCGTCCAGCAAAACAAGATCGCCGACGGCGACACCAAGCCGCCGGTGTTTGCCAAGGTGATGCGCAGCAAGGAAGGCGCCTTCGAGGGCGTCTCGTTCATCAAATCGAAGGAAAAGGCCTCGGTGCTGACCATCGACCAGGCCAACGAGGCGATTGCGTGGTCGGCCAAGAAAAAGCCGAATGCGCACGAGTACATCACCAAGATCATCTGTGTCGGCCAGTAATCTGCCTGCCGACGATTTGGCTCTTTATTTGCCGCTTGTCCGTCGTTTTCCCCGTTTTATCCCCGCCTGACTGCAACTGGTCGCACCATCGTTGCAGCAAAAACTCCCGGTCACTACAGTGTCACCATCGACACCGATCCGGGAGTTTCACATGTTCACCTTTTTGCTGTGGCTGGTCTTGCTGCTGGTCTGCTGGCCGCTCGCCTTGCTGGCGCTGGTAGCCTATCCGCTGTGCTGGCTGCTCACGCTGCCATTTCGCCTGATCGGCATCGGCGTGGAGGGCGTGTTCGAGCTGCTGCGCGCCGTGGTCATGCTGCCGGCGCGCATCCTCGGTGGCGGCGTGCGCCGCTAGCCTAGAAATCGACCTTGACGCCTGCGCCGATCGACTTCTGCGCGTAGTTGTAGTCGATCAGGCTCTGGCCGTAGCCGCTGAAGCCCTGCACATAGCCCTTCAGGTTGGCGGCGACCGGGAACGCCCAGCCCACTTGCAGTGCGCCGTGGTTGGTGTGCAGGTTGCGGCGCGCCAGTACCGAAATCTCGTGGCCGTCCCAGCGGTAGCTGGCATTGATGTCGCCATGGCCGAGGTAGTCGGTGATGTCGATGTTGTCATTGTCAGAGCGGGAGTTGTCGAGACGCTTCCACAGGCGGAAGTTGACCGCGAAGTTGCCTTTTTCGGCGCCGATCTGGGCGTAAATCCGGTTCCAGCTGCGCGACAGCGTGGACGTCTGGCCGTTGGACTGGTGCACCATGCCCAGGGTCAGGAAACGCACATCGACGCCGCCGAGATTGAGCGCCAGCGGCGTGGTGACCATCAGCTCGGGCTGGTAATTGGTTTCACGGAACGGGCTCGACTCGGACCGGTTATAGGCCTGCCAGAAGCTTTCCTGCGTATAGCCGAACCATAAATCGATCGGATAGCCGAACGCCTGCTCGAGCATTTTCATCTTGAAACTGATCTGGTACATCAGTTCCACGTGCTGCGCCTTCAGGCCATCAGGCGAGAATTCCTGGAACGGCTGGTCGTTATTGCCGCTGCTGTAGTTGGCCAGCAGCAGGTAGCTGTCGCGGTGCGGACGGAAATTGAACACGCCGCGCTTGGCCGAACGGTCCAGCTCCCACGATTGCACCATGCGCGAGACCTTGTCTTCGGCGGGAATGGTGGTCAGCTCCGCCACTTTCGGTGGCAACACGGCTTCCGGCGGTGGCGGCGGGGCGTCAGGCTGGGTGCGGGGTGGCGCATCTGCGGTGCCATTTGCCGCCGCCACTTTTTCCGCGTCGGTGGCCGGACCACCGGTGGCCGGCGCGGCAGCGACCTGGCCGCCCGGCGTCTTGCGTGCCAGGCCGTCGTAGCAGGCCAGGCGCGCGCTGGCGTCACCGAGCACCGAGCAACGTTCGATGCGCAGTTCGAGTTCCGGGGCGTCGGTGGTGGCAACCTGTGCCAGAGCGAGGGCAGGGGCCATGCCCAGGGAGAGGAAAAGGGCGGTTTTCGGTCGGACAGTCATGCAGATATTCCCGGTGAGATGTAAGCTTGCAGTTTAGTCCAGAGACTATATTAATTGCTGTTCGGTACGTCGCACACTTGGCAACAGATCTTGAAAAACAAAATCGGCGAAGTACACAACGGCGCGGCCACGTCCGCCGCCACCACCGCGTTCCGGAAAGGCATGGCCGGCAGCGACAACCTACTCAAACACCTTCAATTTCAGCTGGATCGACAACGCCCCATACAGCCGATCCTTGTACTTCGGTACCACCGCCACGTTCACACCCACGCTCTTGTACTCGAAGCTGGCAGTCGGTATCGCCGCCGGGAACCAGCCACCGTCGCGCATATTCGGATAGCCGTTGAACGCCCCGACCACCGCGCCCAGCCGCACCGGCCCGATCCTGAACGGCTGGTAATACACGCCCGCGTAGTTGGAATACTGGCGGTCGCTATTATAAAAGCGTCCCACCGTCGCCGACGCGACGGTCGAGAAGCGGTATTCGGCGCCCAGGCCGGGATTGCTGTCGTTGAGGCCCTTGTCGCGATCGAAGTGGTACGAATAGAAGCCGGCATTGAGCCACACCTGCTTGAGCGGCGCCGACTCGATGACTTCGAACGTATCGGCCACGGCAGCGCCGGACCAGCCCGCCAGCGCCAGGACGGACAAAAGCAAACGCAAACGCAAATGCAAACGATTAGGCATGTAGTGATTCCCGGCGGTGAAAGACCGGTCATTATAGCCACTTCAGGCTCTATAATTGCGCAGCCGAAACTTAAAAACCACCGCCATGACGCTTGCCGCCCGAATACTTCCCTTGATTCTGATTGTGCTGCTGGCAGGCTGTTCCGCTGCGGTCAAGCAGCGCATCGCGGCCTGCAAGATCGGCGACTGGCAACAGATCGGCAAGACCGATGGACTCGAGGGGGTACCGGCCAATTTCGCCGACCGCAAGGATTTCTGCGCGGACCATGACGATGGCGGCAAGTCTGCCACGGCCGACGCCGGGGCCCGCTACACCCTGGGCTGGGAGCAGGGCAATACCCAGATGTGGACCGCCATGGGCGTGGCCGATGGCGCGCGCGGTCTGCCGCAGCAGTTCGTCGTGCGCGCCGCCGCCGAGGACGTGCGCAAGCGCAAAACGCCACTGAACCAGGGCGCTTACGACGCTGGCTGGCTCAAAGGCAATGCACAGTATTGGGAAGGCATCGGCAAGCGCGACGGCGTGGCCGGCCAGCCGATCGGCAGCAAGGAAGCGGGCCGCAGCCAGGCCAGCCAGGCCGGCATCCGCTTTGACGACGCTGCCTACAGCAATGGCTGGCAAGTGGGCAACCGCCAGTTCTGGCAGGACGCCGGGGCCAACGACGCCAGCAACGGTGTGCCGGACAGCGAGCTGCTCAAGCGCGCGGCGCAAGCCCGCAGCGCCGGCGTGCAGGTGCAGGAGGACGTCTACCGCGCCGCCTGGAATGCCGAGATCGTCAACTACTGGCGCAACCTCGGGGCGCGCGACGCGGTGACGGGGTCCGAATTCGGCGTGCGCGGTCGCGAAGCCCGGCAAAAAGGCCTGAAGATTTTCGAGGCTGAATATCGCCAGGCGTGGGAACAGCGCCTGATGCAGCACTGGGAGCAGGTCGGCAAGGAAGATGGCTACGGCAAGCCGTTCCTGCTGGAAGAGCGCATCGCCAACGCCCGCCGCGACGGCGTCTTCGCCATCCCGGACACCCGCACCATCTACACGCGCGCCTGGGAGGCGGAAAACGCCCGTTACTGCGTGCCGGAAAACGCTTTCGAATACGGCCGCGCCAACCGGGCCATGGCGGTGGAAGTGTGCCAGCCACCGCTGCGCGACAAGCTCAAGCGCGCCTGGCTCAGCGGCCAGGACTTCGCCACTGCCGAAGCGCGGCAACGCCAGGCGGTCGACGACGCCCGCCAGCTCGAAGCGCGCCTGTACGACGGCCGCAAGCGCCTGGACCGGCTCGAGCGCGACCTTCGCAACAACCAGCCCACCAAGGAGAAGCCGGCCACCGACGACTCCGACAAACAGAACCGCCGCCGCGAACAGGAGCGCCGCGAGCTGATCGACTACCTGCGCCGCGTGGACCGCGAACTCGTCGAGGCCCGGATGTGGCTCGACCAGAACGAGCTTCACATGCAGCGCCTGCGCCGCGAGATCTATTAGTCACCACCGAATCATCACCAAATCATCACTAAAGCGAAACGATTTCCATTATCATCTGCGATCCTGTGTTCGATTGCTCATGACGATGAAAACCATTAATGTCCGGCGCTGGGCCTGGGTCCACAAGTGGACCAGCCTGGTGTGTACGGTGTTCATGCTGCTGCTCTGTATTACCGGCTTGCCGCTGATTTATCACCACGAGATCGATCATCTGCTCGGCAACGCCATCGAGGCGCCGGTCATGCCGGCTGCCACGCCCAAGGCCAGCCTCGATGACGTGATCGCCGCCGGCAAAGCCCTGTATCCCCACAAGGTGATGATGTTCATGTCGCAGGAGGCCGACGCGCGCGAGATCTGGTACCTGACCATGGGCGATACGCCGACCGCAGAACAGTTCAAATCGATTGCGGTCGATGCCCGCACTGCAAAAGTGTTGGGCGAGCCCAGTTTCGAGGGCACGTTCCTGGGCGTGATGTTCCACTTGCACGTGGACCTGTATGCCGGCCTGTGGGGCAAGCTGTTCCTTGGCTCCATGGCGCTGCTGCTGCTCGTGGCAATCGTGTCCGGCGTGGTGCTGTACGCGCCCTTCATGCGCAAGCTGCATTTCGGCGAGGTGCGGCGCAGCCGTGGTCCGCGCGTGAAATGGCTGGACCTGCACAATATGCTGGGCATCGTCACGCTCACCTGGCTGTTCGTGGTGGGCGCCACCGGCATGATCAATACCTGGGCCGACCTGCTGGTGAAGTACTACCAGTACACGGATTATGTAATCCATCAGGTGTTGCGCATTGTTAGAACCCACATTATGAAAAGAACTTTACAAAATTGTTGCGCATTGATAGAAACCACACTTCTAAGGCCAATGGCTAAAAAGTTGCAAATCTGACCGACCTGTTACCTCATCTGTACTATGATGTCATCATCGCAACACCGAGTAGCGTTTTTTGATGCACACCCTAATGGATCGTCATGGAACACAATTTTGAAAAATTGAAGTTACACATCCTACGTTTGTCTGCCTCGCAGGATTTTACATGTGCTCGAAGCGAATGGAAACTAGTGGGTGTCGAGGTCTCCGCGGAATTCGACAGTTGCCCGTGTGGGCAGCAAATAAAAGAGCACTGTTATATAAGAAATCATCTCACTGGCCATCACACATATGTGGGTAATGTTTGCATAAATCGATTCCTGGGGATTCAGACAGGGAATCTTTTCGACGGCCTGAGGCGGATTCGCGAAAATGATAAAGCCAATGTCAATCTGGATCTAATCGACTACGCCTATAAGCTTGGCTACATCTTTGAGAGTGAACACGGGTTTCTTATAAAAACTAGGCTCAAACGAAAGCTTTCTGAAAAACAAATTTTATGGAAGCAAAAAATCCATCGCAGAATAATAAACTCTACTATCGTACAAAAGCGAACGGCAAGATAACTAAAAATCTAAAACATAAAATTTTTCAGATTGAAAATTAGTGTAGGTATTAAGGACCGGCAATGGCGAGCAACGCAAATAGCAATGATTTTAAAATTAGAGTTGTGGATTTCGCTGAGCATATATTTGACTATATTACGTTGAGTGCGGATAGTCAAAACTACTGGGTGAAAGTGATTGCCCTATCAATAGTTTTAATAATAGTACTGTTACTATTTTATCTTTCTTTTAAGCTGGTGAAGAAATGTATAGAAATGGGATTAACTCTGCTTGAAGCCTATAGGAAAGGCAGATACAGAGTTGTAGTTAGAGCCGAACAGCGAAGAATCGTGCGACGGCGACAACAATTCTGTATGGTACTGGATTCTGACCTGTCGAGTATAGCAAAGGCAGAAAACTGGAATGATCAGTATTTTACTGATCTAGAAGCAGAAGTGGAGACCGAGGGCGGATACTATGCTTCTGCCTTAGACAAAATTGCAAAGAAAAAATTTTACGGAATGAGACGGGTGTCGTCTCTAATCAAAGCTATTGACACGAGCACCGAGCGTGCTGTCCTCCTGGTTGGCGAGCCCGGAAGCGGAAAGAGCGTCGCGCTGAGACATCTGGCAAAACAGCTTGCAAACAGGGGGGTGAAATCTAAAGATCCGAACATTCCGATACCTCTATATCTAAATTTGAGAGAGCTGGAGGTGTCTGAGGACGAGGTCGTTAATGCAGATTTAATCAAGCGCTTTGTTCTGGAAAATATTAGAAGAGGAGATGCAGACACCTCATCATATGTGAAAGATAATTGGATGGAAAATAAAGAAAACGGCTCCTGGCTGTTTCTTTTCGATTCCTTTGATGAAATCCCTGCGGTTCTTCACGCAGCTACTGATAGTCAGGCAGTGAAAATCTATTCGGATGCAATCCGCATGTTCTTGGATGGGCAAGGTGAGTGCAGAAGTGTTTTGGCTTCACGAGAGTACAAGGGGCCTCAGGCCTTACCGTGGAAAAAATTTACCATATTAAAGTTGAGTGAGAAAAAGCAAAGTGAACTGGTGGAAAATTCATTTCTTCCTCCTGGGAAAATTGAAATAATTAAACAATATCTCGCCAATGATCGGAATATGTTAGCAAACAGTCCATTGTTTCTAAGCCTTCTTTGCCGACATTTTAAAGATACCGATACCCCACCTACAAATGATCACCAACTGCTATTAACGCATATTCTGAGATTAGCTGCAAGAGAGCCTGAACATATCGAAAAAAAGTATAAATTAACTACGGAAAAGCTGGTTTCCGGGGCTCGTATGTTAGCCATAGCGTTTGCTAAAAACCAAGAATTAAGCTTGGCTCCAAAAATCGACGAAATCTCTAGAGCCTTGGGAGATAGTGCTATCTCACCCGACGATCTACAGGATCTAATATCGGCGTTGGTTGATGTCAAAATTGGTAGGAACGACGTGGCAACTGCACGGAAGGGTGATCGACGTTTTGCATTTGCGCATAGACGATATCAAGAAACATTATTTGCTGATTATTTAGCTTCAAATCCATCATATATAGAACCCAAGGATCTCCTCACATTGCCTCAGTGGCGAGAATACGCTGTTGCATTACTCCAATCTCAAAATTCGGATGTAATATTGCCTATAATTAAGGCAGCAATATCCGTAATCGAAGAAGATGCAAGTAGTCAACAAGTTGTGTTGCCAGAGTATGCCGACCAGCTAACAGTCGGTTATTACAACTGGACGGGGATGAAATCAATCGCTGTTCTCGAAGCATTACAAGAGGGCCTAGGTAAGCGTAAGGATTTAATTATACCTGAATTATCAAAATCGATATATAGATTGCTATCCCCGCGAATGATATACGGCGACTCTATCGATAATTATATGGTTATTAAATTAGGCGGACTACTGCCCTTAGACGTCCTGACTCTCTATTTAGGCGATGCGCTCAAGAATAATTTTCAAAATGAAGTATCGGAAATTGCGTTAAGACAGTGCGTTTTTTTATCGCAAACCAGCGAAGATTTAAATAAACAAATCTGTAAAAAGATGGCCACGCTAACCTTATCCGCGCATAATAATACATTAACGCTCAGGGCTAGCGCTCTGGCGGCGCAACTCCCAAATTCACTAGGCATCGCCGTAGTGGTAAAAAGGTGTGCCAAACTTCGACCGATTCTCTCTTTCCTTAGTACGCTAAGTCTAATGGTCCTCTTTCCTAACTGGATAATTAACTATTTACTTAAGCGGATGAATATCAAAAACGATTTTACTGAATCTCTTCAGCGAATTCTCCCTAGTAGCACATATGCAGGTGGCGCTGAATGGATGACTGTTTTTATTTTTATCCCCGTACTGTTTATCTCAGCGCTTTTTTCGTCAATGCTGCAATTAGAATTAAAAGAGAGTAAAGATATTATCGTGTTAAACAAAGAGATTTTATTTTATTACATTCTGCTACCTATGCTTGCGATTTTTCTAAGTCTTTCTATGATGTATCTGCACCGCGATACCCCTCACAGAATAACGCTCAGAGACATTCTAGGCATGAAGTTATCCAAGCTATCGAAAGATGCTCGATTTACAATAATGGCCGGACTGGGCTCACTTGGCTTTATGTTGCTAGTTCCGGCTGCATTAGGAAACTCAGTATATTACATTGTTAGATTATTTAATAATGAATTTTTTTTGAATTCACCAGCTCTTAAAATAGGGTTCCCATTACTGGGTGGAATTGTGCTTTTGGGACTGATAACTGTGGCAGTCAAAAGGTATCAGATTAAGAAAGATCGAATAAAACGTTTCGCTGAAATTGCATCAATAAATTCAAAAGACTATGAAATTTTTCTTTCTGCTGAAAATTCTCAAGAAGCGGGCGACTGGTTGTACATTTATCCAGAATTTTTAAGTAGTGATCTTAAACAAATTAGATCGGCCTCCGCCGTGGTTTGGGGATGGCAGAAGTCAGATGCTGAACGTTACAGCGGACATCGGCCATTGTTACGCACTGCCATAATACCGACTGCGCGCCTATTGTCACTACTCTGGAAACGGTCCAAGACTGCTTTCGACGGATCTAGAGCACATGAGTGATTCTGCATATGAGGATAAATTTAGTGCCAAATTAATTTATTTAGTTTATTTAAGTTGTTTGCAATTTAAAACTTTTTTTAGAGCAATGTGTCAATAATGGCTAAAGTCGCGACATCTATCGTCGAGAAAAAAAATAACGAAGTTGATGCGTTCATAGAAAAAGCCACTTCAGAAGAAATTTCGCTTTGGCTAACGCAGAACATCTTATTAAAGCGCGGGGAGCAAGATTCAAAACCATGTGAGGAAGAGCGCAAAGTCCGACAGGAACTTGTTCGACAATCGAATGCCAATATCCAACTTGAAGGCTTCGAGCTAAATATTCAGGCCACCATGCTCAATGAGCTTTATATCAGAGGCTTCATCGACATTGAACAAAAGTTTGCATTAATAAAAAAATTCATGGCGCATAGTGAGCCTGAGCGAACATTAAATTTGGGAAAATCGAAAAAATTTCGCCCCCGCGAAACATGCGAAAGTCAGACGTTCCTTTTTGATGGACTATGCGTCGTACATAAATAGCGGTGCGGCGATCATCAGGTCATAAGGCTCTGCATCGGGAATGGGTACAGTTCATGCCGCCGCTTCCTCTGTAAATGACGGTACCGATCGCGGCTATGAGGAGCATCGAAGCAGCGATGACGACCGAGATCATTGTTCACCATCCCGGTTTGGTCCGACGGCGCAATATTGGAAGGTGCACGGTTATTCAGCTTTGCTGTGAACCAGCTTTGATCGTGTGCCTGCGGCTGGTAGATTGCCTCTGATGATCGGCGGCGCGCCATTTCAATTATCGAAGACTCGATGGGGGGATAAATCAATTTATTGCGCAAAATTGTCCCTGTGATATCTAACGTCGGGTGCCTGAGATGCCGCTGCTGGATGGCAGCGCACTAGCACCGGAGGAACGGCTCAATAGTGATAATGTGTGAGTTTTCCTTTTCGGAAATTTTTTGAGTGGTCGTAAGCGCGCCATTAGAAAAACGTTGCAATAGATATGATAGCTTTATTTCTCCATGCCTAAGTATAGTATAGTGAGGTACACAGGCTCGAAGCCACCGTTGGAAGGATTAGCCCGCACCGCTTGTGCGAGAAACGATTAGCAAGAGTTTAGAAGGAAGTGGTGCTCTTTATACGCTCGTTCATTAATAGTTTAGACCACATCAATTTTCATTATCGGGCAACCAATGCGATATACTTTTCGACGAAATAGCTCTGTGGGCGCAATGGATGCTGAATCCGACGTACGATTTCTTAATGTATGTTTTTTTGATACCGGAGACCTCGGTGTTTTGATTGACTGTGATGAACCGAAACGTATAGTACTTGGCAGGGTGGGTGTAGGTAAAAGCGCTCTACTGTCTAGAGTACGTGACACATGTGATCATGCCTACGAAATTCGTGCGGAAGACTTGGCTCTAGGGTATATCGCCAATTCTGACATTATTCAATTTTTTGAAACCGCTGGTGTAAAGCTGGATTTATTTTATCAACTCCTCTGGCGCCATTTGTTTGTTATGGAGTTACTAAAGCGTCGATATAAGCTCGATGATAATGAATCCCTCCTAACTCAACTAAAAGACATTATTTTTCTTGACCCGGCTAAGAAAAAAGCTTTGGAATATTTTGAGCAGTGGAATGGGAAATTCTGGAGTGACACAGAGACAAGGGTAAAAGAGTTTACAACTAAGCTTGAGGATAAGTTATCGTCTTCTTTTGGCGGTGACTTGGGCGGGATACAGCTTACAGCCGCTTCAGCTCGCCAGCTATCTGAAGAGATTAAAGGCGAAATCATTCACAAGGCACAATCGGTCGTTAATGAGAATCAAGTTCGCGCACTCAGCGAGATCATAGCTTTTCTCGCTGAAGATGTTTTTACCGATCCACAAAAACGTTTTTATCTCGTCATTGACCGCCTTGATGATGCTTGGGTGGATGATCGCATTCGGTATAAGCTTATTAGGGCTCTTATAGAGACAGTCAAGGCTTTCCAGCGTGTGCGTAACGTAAAGATTATCGTGGCCGTTCGAGAAGATCTTTTGCGAAAAGTATTTGATGAGACTAAAGATGCCGGCTTCCAGGAAGAAAAATATGCTTCTCTTCTGCTACGCTTGCGATGGAGAAAGCAGCAGTTAAGCGAGCTTGTGGATCTGCGGATTGATAAGTTGGTCCGCGAGCAATATACTCAAAGACGGGTAAAGTTTGACGAGGTATTTCGTGCTGAGGTCCGGAATCAAAATGCCATTGATTACGTGCTAGATCGCACCCTCTTACGTCCACGAGATGTTATTTCATTCGTTAATTGCTGCATTGAACTTAGTGAAGGAAAGGAATTCGTTGCGCCCTCAACTGTTCAAGATGCAGAGCGAAACTATTCGTTAGGACGTTTGCGTTCTTTACATGATGAGTGGGCAGGGATATATCCAAATCTGGAGCTTTATTGTGAGATACTTCGTGGTAAATCAGATCATTTCAAAATCGCACGAATTGATGAGGGTGTGATAGTCGGGCTAATGGGAAATCAGTGGTCGGACTTGCCCTTAACTGATCCAATAGGTCGTCTGACAAACGATTACCTGGCCGGAAATCGAAAGCTTGAATATGTTGTTTCTCAAACTTTGAAGTTGCTTTATACCGTGTCTGCAGTGGGGATAAAAAATGATACAGCAGATCGACCCAGTTGGTCGTATCTAGAGGACCGCGGTGTTGCTGAGAGTCAGTTTAAAGGTAATGCCACTGTCTACATTCACCCAATGCTTTGGCGATCACTCGATATTACTCCTCCTACTAGAAATGATCCTAGGAAAAAATCTAATAGAAACTAGCGAATATATAGTTGGGATGGGTTATATTCTAGCCTGAAGGCATTTCATAATGTGTCCAGCCGGAACCCAATCCATGGGATGTGGGGCGGCCCGCTGGTGATGGCGATGCTGACCGTGATCGGCTTGCTGTCGGCGCTGCTGGGCGACGGCTTCTGGGACTCCCTGTCCGCCGTGGCGCTGGGGATACCGGTGCTCGCTTGCGCCTGGTTCGGCTGGCGCAGGCGTTGGCGTTGACGTTGCCGCAGCGCAGCGGAACCCGGTTGCGTTTTTTACACTATTGGTTATGATGATCGTTGATACCGCTCAGGAGCAACGATGACCAGCATTGCCCATCCCAACTACGACCGCCTGATCGACGCCGCCCGCAAATCGGGCCGGGTGACGGTGGCCGTGGCGCACCCGTGCGACCGCAGCGCGCTTGAAGGCGTGCTCGACGCCACCCGGCTCGGCCTGATTGCACCGATCCTGGTGGGACCTGCTGCGCGCATTCGCCAGGTCGCCGACGAAGCGGACCTGGACATCGGCGGGCTGCCCATCGAAGACACGCCGCACAGCCACGCCTCGGCTGCGCGCGCGGTGGAGCTGGTGCACGAAGGGCGCGCAGCCGTGCTGATGAAGGGCAGCCTGCACACCGACGAATTGATGGGCGCCGTGGTGGCCACCGCCACCGGCCTGCGCACCGCGCGCCGCCTGAGCCACTGTTTCGTGATGGACGTGCCGGGCCGGCCCGACCCGCTCATCATCACTGACGCCGCCGTCAACATCGTACCCACGCTCACCGACAAGGTCGATATCGTGCAGAACGCCATCGACCTGGCCCACGTGCTGCGCTTCGACCCGGTGCTGGTGGCCATCCTGGCGGCGGTGGAAACCGTCAGCGCCAAGATGCCGTCCACCATCGACGCCGCCGCGCTGTGCAAGATGGCCGACCGTGGCCAGATCACCGGCGCCATCCTCGACGGCCCGCTGGCCATGGACAACGCCATCGACCCGCACGCCGCCGCCATCAAGCACCTGGTCTCGCCGGTGGCCGGCCGCGCCAACGTGCTGGTGGCCCCTGACCTGGAAGCCGGCAACATGCTGGCCAAGAGCCTGAGCTTCATGGCCGGCGCAGCGGCGGCCGGCATCGTGCTGGGCGCGCGCGTACCGATTGTGCTCACCAGCCGCGCCGATACCGTGGCCGCGCGCCTGGCCTCGTGCGCGGTGGCGGTGCTGGTCGCGCACGACCGCCTGCGCACCGTTGCAGTCGTGGCGTAAACCATGGCCCCGCGTGATTGCATCGTCGTCATCAACGCCGGTTCGTCCAGCATCAAGTTCTCGCTGTACGACGGCGCCGCGCTCGACCTGGCCATGCGCGGCAAGATCGAAAACCTGTACGCCGGCGTAACCCGTTTTGTGGCGCAGGACGCCGCCGGCGCCATCATCGACCAACACCGCTGGCCCGACGGGCCGATCGACCATGCCACCGGCATGCGCTTCCTGATCGACTTCGCCCAGTCGCACCTGGACGGACGGCGGGTGGTTGCGGTGGGCCACCGCATCGTCCACGGCGGCGTCGATTACAGCGGCCCGCAACTGCTCACCGGGGCGGTGCTGGCGCGGCTCGATCAGCTGGTGCCGCTGGCGCCGCTGCACCTGCCGCACAACCTGGCGCCGGTGCGCTCGATGCTGGCGATGGCGCCGCAGGTGCCGCAAGTGGGCTGCTTCGACACCGCTTTCCACACCAGCCAGCCGGTCGCGGCGCAGGCATTCGCGCTGCCGCCCCGCATCACCGATCTCGGCATCCGGCGCTATGGCTTTCACGGCCTGTCGTACGAATATATCGCCAGCCGGCTGCCGCAGTCCGATCCGCAGCTGGCAGGGGCCAGGGTGGTGGCAGCGCACCTCGGTAATGGCGCGAGCATGTGCGCCATGCTGGCAGGGCGCAGTGTGGCCAGCACCATGGGCTTTACGGCGGTCGATGGCCTGCCGATGGGTACGCGCTGCGGCGCGCTCGACCCCGGCGTGGTGCTGTACCTGATCGACGAACTGGGCATGGACGTGGCTGCGGTGCAAAAGCTGCTGTACCAGGAGTCGGGCCTGCTGGGCGTCTCCGGCCTGTCGGCCGACATGCGCACGCTGGAACAGAGCGGCGACCCGCGCGCCCAAGCGGCCATCGCGCTGATGGTCTATCGCATCGGCCGTGAACTCGGCTCGCTGGCCGCCGCCTTGGGCGGGCTCGATGCGCTGGTATTTTCGGGCGGGATCGGCGAGAACAGCAAGGCGCTGCGCGCGGCAGTCTGCCGCGATGCCGCGTGGCTGGGCGTGCGGCTCGACGCCGCTGCCAATGACAGCGGCGCTGACGGCATACGCCGCATCAGTACTCCCGACAGCAGCGTGGCCGTGTGGATAGTGCCGGCCAACGAAGAACTGATGATCGCCCGCCACACGCTGGACATACTGGAGCACTGATGAATACCGAAACCGTTTATCCGATATTGGCCGGCAAGCGCGCGCTGGTGGTGGGCGTGGCCAACGAACACTCGATCGCCTGGGGCTGCGCGCTGGCATTCCGCAAGCTGGGGGCGGAAGTGATCCTCACCTACCTGAACGAAAAAGCCTATCCCCACGTGGCGCCGCTGGCCGCCGACATCGACGCGCAGTTACTACCGCTCGACGTCACCCAGCCGGGCCAGCTCGAAGCGCTGTTTGCAGTGCTGGCCGAACAGGGACAGCTCGACATCGTGGTCCACTCGATTGCCTTTGCACCGAAGGCCGACCTGCAGGGCGGCCTGCTCGATTGCTCGCTCGACGGCTTTTTGCAGGCGATGGACGTCTCGTGCCATTCGTTCGTGCGCATGGCCAAACTGGCCGCGCCGCTGATGACGCAGGGCGGCACCCTGTTCGCCATGAGCTACCACGGCGCCAACAAGGTGGTCCCCAACTACAACGTCATGGGTCCGGTGAAGGCGGCGCTGGAGGCAGCGTGCCGCTACCTGGCCTACGAACTCGGACCACGGGCGATCCGCGTGCATGCGATGTCACCGGGGCCCCTTAAAACCCGCGCGGCCTCGGGCCTGAAGGACTTTGACTGCCTGCTCAACGATGCAGTGGCGCGGGCGCCGATCGGCGAACTGGTGGACATCGTGGACGTGGGCAACACCTGCGCGTATCTGGCGTCACCTTATGCACATCGCGTGACCGGCAGCACCGTGTACGTCGATAGCGGCCTCAATATCGTCGCCTGAACTACCGGGTTCGGGGCAGGCGCGCCAGGAAGCCGTGGATCTGCGACACCACGGCCGCCCCTTCGCCCACCGCCGCCGCCACCCGCTTGGTGGAACCGGCGCGCACGTCGCCGATGGCGAATACGCCGGGCACGCTGGTTTCAAGGCTGGCGACCGGCCGCTCGATCTCATCATGACGGTGATCTTTTCGATCACCGGGTTGATCATTTCGAGCCAGCGCGTCATCCCCGGTGACGATGAACCCCTTGTCATCGACCGCCACCCCGCAGTCGCCGAGCCAGCCGGTGTTGGGATCGGCGCCGATGAACAGGAACACGCGTTTGACATCGTAATCGCGCTCGGTGCCGTGCCGGGCGTCGCGCACCTTTACCCGGTCGAGTCCGCCGTCGTCGGTGCCGTCCAGTTCCACGATCTGTGCGTGCGTGTGCAGCACGATGTTGGGCGTGGCGGCGATGCGCTCGATCAGGTACGTGGACATGGTGTCAACCAGGCTATCGCGCCGGATCAGCATGTGTACACGGTCCGCGTGGGCCGACAGGTACACGGCGGCCTGGCCGGCCGAATTGCCGCCGCCGACCAGGATCACTTCGGCCCCCTTGCACAGTCCCGCCTCCAGCGGCGAAGCCCAGTAATACACGCCCTTGCCCTCGAAGCGCGCCAGGTTGGCCAGGTCTGGCCGGCGGTAGCGCGCGCCGCACGCCACCACCACGCTGCGGGTGCGCAGCCGCTGCAGGCTGCCGCACATTTCCACTTCCAGCGGCCGCACGTCGCACAGCAGCCGCGCTGCGGGTGCGGGAATGGCCATCTCCACGCCGAATTTTTTCGACTGCACATATGCGCGACCGGCCAGTGCGCGCCCGGAAATGCCGGTCGGGAAGCCCAGGTAGTTTTCGATGCGCGCGCTGGCGGCGGCCTGGCCGCCGTAGGCGCGCGTGTCCAGCACCAGCACCGACAAGCCTTCGGACGCCGCATACACGGCAGTGGCCAGGCCGGCCGGCCCGGCGCCTACCACGATCGCATCCCACACCTGGTCGGAGTCGAGCGCGGGCAGGGTGCCCAGGCGGCGGCCCAGTTCGACGATGGTCGGATTTTTCTGCACGCCGCCATCGGGGAAAACCACCAGCGGCCAGTCGTCCGGCTGCGGTGTGTAGCGCTCGCACAACGCCCGTGCCTGGTCGGTGGAGGCCGGGTCGAGCACCTTGTGCGGCTGACCATTGCTGGACAACCAGCCGCGCAAAGCATGCATTCTGGAATTGTTGTTGGGCGATAGCAACACCGGTCCGCAGGCCGCGCTGTCCATCAATTCGACGCGCCGCAATATGAAGGCGCGCACGATGCGCTCGCCAAGCTCGGCCTCCGCCACCAGCAGCGCGCGCAGCGCGGCGGTGGTCAGCACCAGCACTTCCACCGCGCCCAGCGCGTGGCCGTTGACCAGCGTCGGGGCGTCGGACAACTGGCTCATCTCGCCGGCAAATTCGCCGGGTCCGTGCTCGATGATGAGCGAGCTGTTACCGAGGCCGTCATAGCGGCTGATGCGGATTTTGCCGCTGACTACCACCATCAAACCGAATTTGCCGCGACCGGCTTCGAACAGCATGTCGCCATCGTTGAAAACAGCGCGCGCGCCGAAGCGCTCCATGCGTTTGAGCTCGGGCGGCGCGATGGTGGGCAGCGCTTGCGCGCTGCGTGACTGGAAGGTGTCTGGGAGTGTCATCGGACCAGTGTAGCGCGAATTTATGGTGCGCTGCCAGATGCGAAAGTGGGAGGGGCGATCGGGGCGTGGTGAGAATTGGTGATCATCATTTTGATTCTTTGAGCAGTTGCTGATTTTTACACGCAAGCGGCATCTAGAATGTGATCACAAGCTGATCATAAAACCAAGGCCAACCAATGGCCATGACATACACGGAGACCATAGTGACCTATCCGCACCAAGCCACCCACAGCAACACCACCCGCCGCGTCATCGTCAGCGCAGTCGCCTCGGCACTGGCGACCCTCATGGCCGGCAACGCCGCCATGGCGCAAACGGCAGCTGCTGCCGATGCTGCGCAGACCAGCGAACCAGCGGCGCGCTCGCCGTCCGACGTGGCGCCAACCAGCGTCGTGACCGTGGTGGGTACCCGCAAATCGGTGGCCTCGGCGATCGACCGCAAGATCCGCAACGCCACCATCTCCGACTCGCTGGTGGCCGAAGACATCAATCAATTCCCTGACAAGAACGTGGGCGAAGCGCTGTCGCGCATCACCGGCGTGCAACTGACCCGCGATTTCGGCGAAGGCTCGCAGATCTCGATCCGCGGCGTGGAGCCCGACCTGAACCGCGTGGAAGTGAACGGCATGTCGGTACTGGGCACCAACGGCAACGCCGGTCGGGGCGCCGAGCTGCGCGAACTGGCTTCCGAGCTGATCGGTTCGATCGACGTGTACAAGGGTAGCACCGCCGACCTGACCGAAGGCGGCGTGGGCGGCACCGTGGTGATCACTACCCGCAAACCGCTCGACTTCAAGAAATTCACCGTCGCCACTTCCCTCGCTGGCGAACATTCGACCAGCCGTGGCGGCGTGCAGCCGCGCGGCAGCCTGCTGATCGCCGACCAGTACCTCGATGGCAAACTGGGCGTGATGGCCAACATCGTCTACGACGACGTGCGCACCCGTAACGACTACTCGCGCAACACCACCTGGCGCTTCCTGCGCGACTGGGACTTCTCGCCAAACAAGACCGTCAATTCGCTCGACCCGGCCGTGGCCGGCGTAGGTTCGGCGGCCGGTTGCGCCAGCGCGCCCGGCCTGTCCGCCGCCCAGAAAACCGCGTGCAGCCAGCAATGGTACGACTACTCGCCAGGCACGCCGCGCTACGGCATCTGGACCCGCGACCACAAGCGCTCGTCGGCCGAGCTGACCGCGCAATACAAGGTCAGCAACGAAATGAAGGCCTTCGTCAGCTACCAGGGCAACCGCCAGGACCAGCGACTGAACGACCGCAACTTCGGCACCGATTTCGGCAACGTCAATCGCCTGGCCAGTGCCGGTCGTGCACCGGTGTACGCCGCCAACGGCACCACCACGACCACCGGTACCTGCCTGCCGGCATCCACCAGCACCACGCCAGCCGGTGTCACCGTGGAGAACCACTACGTCACCGGCTACACCGTCGGCGACTGCAACTACGTTGCCGGCCAGGGCGGCCAGGGCGCCTTCAGCACTTCGGCGCGCGACTTCAAGCTCAAGATCGATTCCAACTACACCACCACCGGTTTCAACTACAAGGACGGTCCGCTGGAAGTGGACGGCCTGGCCGGACGTTCGCGTTCGACCTACCACAACGAGACCAATAGTATCGTCCTGACGCAAAATGCGCCGGGCCTGAAGGTGTCGCTCGATTCGCAGGGCCTGCCGCACTTCGACTTCCCGGCCGCTTACTCGCCGGACGCCGCCAGCTCGTACGTCAAGGCCGAACTGCAATACCGTCCTTACGAGACCAAGAACGACGAAGACCAGGTCAAGCTGGACCTGAAATACCGTTTGACCACGCCGTTCTTCACCAAGCTGTGGGGCGGCGCCCAGGCGCGCAATTCGTCGGCCCAGCGCTACAACGGCGGCGGCTACATCGCCAGCGGCGGCGCCGATCCGGCCAGCACGGCCGACGATATCTCGGTGCGCGGCGCCAACATCAACCAGACCATCACCTACGATCCGTACAATACGGGCGCGGTGCGCGGCCCTGATACCAACACCTTCATCAACGGCAATTACTCCAGCACCTACGTCAACAGCGCCAAGATGCAGGAGCTGATCAACGCCGTGCGCGGCAACTCGCCAGGCACCTTCTTCGGCGGCTACGACAAGATCTCGAACATTCCGTCGGGCTGGATGTCGCCGGTGTATAACAACGCCAAACCGTATTTCGACACGTCGAACTTCAACTTCAACAACGTGTACAACGCCATCGGCAGCGACGGCAGGATGTATCCGCAAGTGCCGGCTTACATGGTAGACGAGCGTGTGCGCGCCGCGTACATCCGCGCCGACTTCGATACCGAGATCGGCGAGCACCAGATCTGGGGCAATATCGGCGTGCGCTACACCGGCACCAAGACCGATGCCAGCGGCTCGCAATCGATCAAGATCCGCCTGCAAAATCCGGGCGGCGCTGCCGGTTCTTCCATCGACCGCGATCTCAGCTTCGGCACGACCACCGTCAAGACCAAGTACAACGACTATCTGCCAAGCTTCAACCTGATGGCCTGGGCGATTCCTGACCAGTTCATGGTGCGCTTCGGCCTGTCAAAAGTGATGTCGCGTCCGCGCATCGACCTGCTGGCACCGAACGTGGCCTGTATCATCGACAGCGGCAACCCTGCATTTGGCGGCGACAATATCGACGACTGCACGGCCGGCAACCCGAACCTGAAACCGTTCCGCGCCAAGAACACCGACTTGAGCTTCGAGTACTACCCGAGCGCCGACAGCCAGTTGAGCATGGGCCTGTTCAAGAAGGATATTTCGAGCTACATCCTGGAAAAGCAGGTTGTGAAAAACGTCAACCTGCTCGGCGATGGTCGCTTGTTCGACGTGAACACCGCCTTGAACGGCGAAGGCGCCACCACCAAGGGTGTGGAACTGACCGCGCGTACCGCGTTCACCTTCCTGCCGGGCTGGATGAGCGGTTTCGGCGGCGACGTCAACTACACCCGCATGAGCTACGATTACGCCAAAGGTACGGAACGCATCAATCCGCTCGATGGTTCGATCCTGCCATACGCCGGCCTGTCGAAGAACAGCTATAACGCTGCGCTGTGGTACGACCTGGGCAAGATCAACGCCCGCGTCGCCTACAACTACCGCGACCGTTTCTACACCGGCACCAACGACGTTTCCGGCAACCCGAACTTCCAGGAAAAGACCGGTTTCCTGGACGCGAAGTTCCAGTACCGTTACAGTGACAACGTGACGTTCTCGATCGAAGGCAAGAACCTGACCAAGGAATCGCAGATCACCGACGCCGGTGACCTGTACCGTGTCAACGAACTGGCCTGGTCCGGGCGTCGTTACTTCTTCACCGTATCGATCAAAAACTAGGGAGACCCATGGCGCAGGCACCATTTGCGCGCGGACTCAAAACGGTGGCCTTCGCGGCCGCCGTTTTTTCGTTTGCGCAGAACATCGCATTAGCAGCAGAACCGACTTTCAACAACCCGCTGGTCAAGCACCGCGCCGACCCGCAAGTGGCGCTGCACAGCGACGGCTATTACTATTACACGGCCACCGTACCGGAATACGACCGCATCGAAATCCGCCGCGCACGCTCGCTCAACGACCTCGGCGCCGCCGAGGCCAAGGTGGTGTGGCGCAAGCACGCCAAGGGGGAGATGGGAGCGCACATCTGGGCCCCGGAGATGCACTATATCGACGGCAAATGGTATATCTACTTTACCGCCGGCCGCGCCGATGCGATCTGGGAGATCCGCCTGTACGTGCTGGTGAACGAGTCGGCCAATCCGCTGCAGGGGGACTGGAAGGAACTGGGGCAGTTGAAGACCGGTTGGGAATCGTTCGCGCTCGACGCCACCACGTTTGCACTGAACGGCAAACGCTACCTGGCCTGGACCCAGCGCGGCCAGGACGCCAAGGTCCACGCCACCAATATCTACCTGGCGCAGATGGACACGCCGTGGTCGATTACCGGCCCGGCAGTGCTGCTATCGAAGCCGGACTATGCGTGGGAGAAGGTCGGGCACGAGGTCAACGAGGCGCCAGCGGTGATCGTCAAGAACGGCCGCGTGTTCATGACCTATTCGGCCAGTGCGACCGATGCCAACTATGCATTGGGGTTGCTGACGGCGCCGGTGGCTTCTGACTTGCTCGATGCAGCGTCCTGGAAGAAGTCGCCGGTGCCGGTATTTTCAAGCAGCGAGAAGAACAGCCAGTACGGGCCGGGGCATAACGCGTTTACGACCACGCCCGATGGCAAGACCGACATCCTGGTGTACCACGCGCGCAATTTCAGGGATATCGTGGGCGAGCCGCTCAAGGATGCCAACCGCCATACGCGGGCGCAGGTGCTGCGATGGAAAGAGGATGGTTCGCCGGACTTCGGGGCGCCGGTGGCGGATTGATAACCCGCACGGCCAAGGCCGCAAGGCCGGGGTCGGACCCCGTACGGGGTCCGACCCCATGGGTCTCGGGGGTAAAAAGCGCCCGTACGGGGTCCGACCCCATGGGTCTCGGGGGTAAAAAGCGCCCGTACGGGGTCCGACCCCATGGGTCTCGGGGGTAAAAAGCGCCCGTGCGGGGGATTATAGCGCCTCTTGCAACGCCGCTAACCAGTGCGAACGATATGCACTCCAGCCATTCAACACCAACGGCGCCGCCACCGAGCTGCTTACCGCCGGCGCGCTGCCCCAGTGGTGCAGCATCCAGCCGCCGCAGGTCGTGCCGCTGGTGTCATCGGTGCTGCTGATGGCCTGACCCGGCCGCAGTGCGGCCAGCAGCGGCGCAAACCAACGGTTGCCGGTGTAACTGCCTTCCACCACCACCGCGCCATCGGCGCCCAGCTGCGCGAGGCAGTAGTCCGACACCAGCACGCAGTACAGCGTGGCCAGTGCATACCGCTGGCGCGCATCGACCGGCGCCGGGCCAGTGATCGAACCGGTACGGCCGGCAAACGGACCGCCAGCCTGCGAGAAGCAGGGCAGGGCCACGGTCTGCTGGTCGATCAACCGCTGCAAATCCTCCACGGTACAGGTCTGCACGTCGGCGCCCGCCAGCTCGCCGAACTCGCGCCCGCCCATGAAGCGGATGCAGGCCACGGCCTGGCCCAGCGCATTGGTATTGGCCAGCATGTCCGACCGCTCACGCAAGCCATCGAGCGGTTTGCCCGGCGCGGCGGCGATCACCCAGGTGCCGGTCGAGAGCACGGCAGGCTGCGCCACGCCATCGACGGCTGCCAGGTGGCGCAGCAGCGAGGCATTGCTGTCGTGGATGCCGCAGATGACCTGGCACGATGCCGGCAAACCGGTACGCGCCAGCAGCGCCGCCTTCAACGGTCCCAGTGGCGCCCACGCCGGTTGAAGCGGCGGCAACAGGGCGTTCCAGCCCATGCGTTCGACCAGCTGCGAATACTGCTGGCGCGCCGGCTGCCACAAGTCGGTGTGACAACCGAGCGACGTCACTTCGCCGGCCGCCACGCCAGATAAACGCCAGGCCCAGTACTGCGGGTACATCAACAGGTGATTGGCCTGCGCGAACTCGGCCGGGAAGGTCTGCGCCTGCCACGCCAACTGGCGCCCCAGGTTCAGGCCGGCGGGCAGCAGCGGCGAACAGGTCGTGTCGTACGCAGGACGCAGCGCCTGGTACGTGGCTGCCTGCGCGGCCGGCGGCTCGAACTCGTAATCGAGCACCGGCAGCACCAGGCCGTCGTCATCGACCAGCGCGGCGGTGGCGCCGTGCGTGACCGGCACGATGGCGCCGATGGTGGCCAGGCTGGAAAACTCGGTCATTCCGTCCAGCATCCAGTGCCAGATGCGCTCGACGTCGTGGTGCGGATACGGTCCGTCGGTCAGGATGGCGTTGGGGCTGCGCCGTTCGGCCAGCACCGCGCCGGCGGCGTCCAGCAATACCAGCTTGACGTTGGTTTTGCCGATATCGAGGACCAGGGTGGCATTAGTTGTACCATCAGTTGCGCCGCTCATTTGGCGATCCTCCTGCCGCGCAGCAGGCGGGGCAGGGCGATGGTGACCAGCAGCAGGATGCCGACCACGATGGTCATGTAAATGCCGGGGATATTCGCCAGTGACAGGCCGTAGGTGACCGTGCCCAGGGTGAGCACGGCCAGCAGCACGCCGCCGATGGTGCCGGCGCCGCCGGCGATGCTCACGCCGCCCAGGATCACCATGGTAATCACTTCCAGCTCCCAGCCCATGGCGATGTTGGGACGGGTGCTGCCGATACGGCCGGTGAGGAACCACGCAGCCAGGCCGGCCATGGCGCCAGTCAGCATGAACAGGCCCAGGCGGTAGCTGTCGACCGGAATGCCGGAAAAGCGTGCGGCCACCGGGTTGTTACCGATCGCGTACACGCGGCGACCCCAGGTCGTGCAGTGCAGGAAGCCGGCAAACAGCAGCGCAAACACCAGCAGCACGACGAATTCACGCGGGATGAAGCCGAAGAAATAACCCTGGCCCCAGTCGGTCATCAGTTGCGGGTAGCCGGTGAAGGCTTTGTCGCCCAGCACCACGCTGGCCAGGCCGCGGAACAGCGACACGGTACCGATGGTGACCACGATCGAGGGCAGCTTGTACCGCGTGACCATGATGCCGTTGAGCCAGCCGCAGGCGGTGCCGGTGGCAATGGCGATCGGCAGCAGCACTTCGGGCGGGGCGCCGTTGGTGTGGGCTAGACCAACCGCCACCGACGACAGCGCCAGGATGCCGGAGACCGAGATGTCGATCTCGCGGCAAATGATCAGCAACGCCATCGGCAGCGCGATCATCGCCTTTTCGCTGAAGTTGAAGGTGCCGTCGGCCAGGTTGACCATGTCGAGGAAATGCGGCTGGACGATGGCGCAGATGGTGAATGCGGCCACGAACAGCAACGCCAGCATGCTCTCCCAGCTGCCCAGCGCCGTGCCGAGGCGGAAGCCCTGGCGGTCGGCGATGACGTAGCGGGACGTGGACGCAGCGGGAGTCTCGGTGACAGGCGTTGGTGCTTCGTTGGTCATGACGGTACTCGTATTCACGCCGCGCTCCCTTGAGCGTCAGCTTTGTTCAGATGCAGCGGGAGAATCTGGCGACCACCGATTTTGCCGCTGCGCGCATTGATCAGCACTGCAGCCAGGATCACCACGCCGGTCAGCGCGCTTTGCCAGAATGGCGACACTTTGACTACCGGCAGCGCGTTGCCGATTACGGCCAGGAACAGGCCGCCCAGCACAGCACCAGCCACGCTGCCGCTGCCGCCAGCGATGCTCACGCCACCGATCACGCAGGCGGCAATCACGGTGAACTCGAAGCCATAGGCGATCTCGGTATAGGCCACCGCGTAGCGCGCCACCCACAGGTAGCCGCACAGGCCGGCCACGGCGCCGGAAATACCATAGGACCAGAACAGGCGCTTGGCGATCGGGATGCCGACGTAGCGGGCCGACGCCGGGGCGTTACCGACCGCGTACAAGTCGCGGCCAAAGCGGCTGTGCATGGCGATGTACCAGAACACCAGGATGGTCAAGCCGGCAATCCACACCAGGTTGGTCACGCCGAGGAAGCGCGACAGCGGGAAGGCGATGAACTCGGGCGGCATCTGGTGCGATGACACCCAGGCGCCGCCCGACAGCACGAACACCAGGCCGCGATACACGCTCATGGTGCCGAGCGTGACCACGATGGGCGCCAGGTCCAGGTAGCCGATCAGGTAGCCGTTGATCAGGCCCAGCGCCAGGCCGATGGCGATCGCCACCAGCATCACGACCGGCAGCGGCAGCTCCGGGAAGCGCACAGCCAGCAGCGCCGACATCATGCCCGACAGGGCCAGCGTGGACGCCACCGACAGGTCGATGCCACGCGTGACGATCACCAGCATCTGGGCCAGGGCCAGCATGATCAGCAGGGTGCTGTCGGTGAGCAGGTTGCCCAGGCTGGAGCTCGAGACGAACACCGGTGCGCGCGAACCGACCAGGGCGATCAGCACCACGATCGAAATCGCCAACTGGGTTTCGCGCATCTTCAATATTTCGCGCATTTTCAGAATTTCCTTCACGCGCAGTCCTCCGCCAGTTCGTTGCCAGATGCGGCGGAGACGATCATTTCCGGCGTCGCCTCGCCACGGTTGAATGTATGTTCGATGCGGCCCTGATGCATGACCACGATGCGGTCGGCCAGGCCCATTACCTCGGGCAGCTCGGACGAGACCAGGATCACGGACAAGCCCTTGCTCACCAGCTCACCGATAAAGCGGTGCACGGCGGCCTTGGAGCCGATGTCGATCCCCTTGGTCGGCTCGTCGAGGATGATGACCTTCGGGTTGGTGGCCAGCCATTTGCCCAGCACGACCTTTTGCTGGTTGCCGCCTGAGAGTTCGGAGACGTTCTGCGTCAGGTAGGCAGCTTTGAGCTCGAGCTGCTCGGCGAAGTGGCGGGCGATCTTGTTCTCTTCTGCGCGGCGTCCGCGCAGGAAGAAGCCGACCTTGGACAGGATCGGCAGGGTGATGTTCTGCAGGATGGGCAGCGTCAGGTGGGCGCCCTGGTGCTGGCGGTCCTCGGGCACGTAGGCGATGCCGTGCTTGATGGCGTCGGCAGCGCAGGTCACGCACACCGGCTTGCCGTCCAGGCGTACATTGCCGCGCACCTGGGTTGATAGGCCAAACAGCGCCTGCATCACCTCGGAGCGGCCGGCGCCCACCAGGCCATAAAAGCCCAGGATTTCGCCGCGCCGCAGCTCGAAGCTGACGTTATCGAATTCGGTGGGGTGGCACAGGTTTTCCACCGACAGCAGCACCTCGCCGGGCGTCACATCCGCCTTCGGGTAGGCCTGCTTGACGGTGCGCCCGACCATCAGGGCCACCAGTTCCTGCTCGGTGATGTCGGCCAGCGCGCCTTCGGCGATGAACTGGCCGTCGCGCAGCACGGTGTAACGGTCGGCCACCTCGTAGATCTCGTCGAATTTGTGCGAGATGAAGATGACGGCAGTGCCGGCGTCGCGCAACTGGCGGATGATGCGATACAGTTCGCGGATCTCGCGCTGCGACAGCGACGCCGTCGGCTCGTCGAGGATGACCACGCGCGCATCCTGCGACAGCGCACGGGCGATTTCCACGAAGTGGCGCTGCGCCACCGACAGGTCTTTTACCCGGGCACGCACCGGCAGCGCGACTTCCAGGCGTTCGAACAGCTTCTCGGCTTCCGCTTCGATCTTGCTCCAGTCGATGCGCCCGGAGGCGCCGCGACAGGGCTGGCGCCCCACGTAGATGTTTTCCGCCACCGTCAGTTCGTCGAACATCACCGTCTCCTGGTGGACGGCGGTGACGCCTGCCTGCATGGCATCCTGGGCATTGGCGAACCTAACCGGTTGGCCGGCAAGTTCGATGGTGCCCTCATCGGGACGATAGATGCCGGTCAGGGTCTTGACCAGGGTGGACTTGCCGGCGCCGTTCTCGCCAATCAGCGCCATCACTTCACCTGCGCGTACCGACAGCGCGACGTTGTTGAGGGCGACGATGCCGGCAAAGCGCTTGCAGATCCCGGTCAATTGCAGGACCGGGGTGGTATTCATATCCATGGGGCGATTCCAGCTCAGAAGATCTTGGAGAACTTGTCGACGTTCCCTTTGTCGTACACGAATGGCGCACCCATGGCGCCGATGCCATTGGCGTCGATGGCGATGGTGCCCATGCGGCCGGCGTTCACGCTGCCACCGGCCTTGGCGCCGGGTGCCGCTTTGACGAAGTCGTAGGCGGCGTAGGTGACGGCGTAACCGAGGTCGATCGGGTTCCAGATCGCGAACTCGCGCACGGCGCCGCTCTTGACGTGGCCGGCCATCTCCGACGGCAAACCGAGACCGGTGACGTACACCTTGCCGACCAGCTTTTCATCGACGACTGCCTTGCTGGCGGCGTTGATGCCCACGGTGGTGGGGGAGATGATGGCTTTCAGGTTCGGGTTGCTGCGCAACAGGCCGATCGCCTCGCGGTAGCTCTTGTCCGACTGGTCGTCGCCGTACACGGTGGCGACGAGCTTCATGCCGCTGTACTCCGGCTTCTTGAGCGTCTCCTTCATGATGCCGATCCAGATATTCTGGTTGGTGGCCTGGGCGGAAGCGGACAGGATGGCGATTTCTCCCTTGCCGCCGATGGCATCGGACGCCATCTGGATCTGCTTCTCGCCGATCAGTTGCTCATTGGACGGATTAAGCTGCATCAGGCGGCCTTCCTTGTCCAGGCCGCTGTCAAAGCTCAGCACCTTGATCCCGCGCGCCATCGCCTTCTTGGTGATCGGCACCAGCGCGTTCGGATCATTGGCCGAGATGACGATCGCATCGACCTTCTGGCTGATCAGCGAATTGATGATTTCGATCTGGCCTTCAGCGCTCGGCGTGGTCGGACCGGTATAAATGATTTCGACGTTTTTCAGTTCCTTGGCGGCGTCGTTGGCGCCGGCATGGGCGGCGTCGAAGAAGCCGTTGCCCAGGCTTTTGACGACCATGGCAATGCGGATTTTTTCGCCGCCAGCGCCAGCTTCGGCGGATTTCTTCTCACCGCAGCCGGCAACGGTCGCGAACAGTCCGGCCGCAACTGCGGCCACTATGATTTTCCTGCGCTTCAATGTGATACCTCCGACTGGAACATGGCTGCCGCCTGGTAGTCAAACGGCGAAGTGAAAGGGCTGGCATTGACCTGGGCGGGCACCGCTTCCGGTTCCACGGTCACCACGCGCACGCCGGACTGCTCGAGCAGCTGCACGGCCGAATCGGAAGCGTAGGTATCGGTGATGACCGTGGAGACGCGGTTGAGGCCACACAGGATCAGGCCCGCCTTCTTGGCAAACTTGGAGCTGTCAACCAGAACGATCAGTTCTTCGGCCTGCGAGATCAGGCGCTTTTCAGCCTGGATCAGCAGCGGATCGGCTTCCATGAGGCCGAGCAGCGAGAGGCCATAGACGCTCATGAACATCTTGGCGGCGTAGTGGTGCTGGGTGATGTCGTTGTCGAAGGGGCTGAGGATGACGTTCTGCTCGCGATAGACCTTGCCGCCGGGGACAATGATCTCGTTTTCGCTCGATACCAGCAGGCGCTCGGCCATCAGGAAGGAATTGGTGAGAATTTTGAGGTGATGATCGACCAGGAACTCGGCCATCATGAAAGTGGTGGTGCCACCGTTGATGATGATGGTCTCGCCCTCGGCGCACATGCCGGCGGCGTGGCGCGCGATGGCGCGTTTGCGCTCGGCGTAGCACTGGATGTTGTGCTGGAAGGTTTCGCTGGTGAGGGTGAAGCTGCGCTTTTTTTGCTCCAGGTTGGCGGCGCCGCCCCTGGTGCGGGTGAGCAGGCTGCGCGCGGCGAGCCAGCTGATGTCGCGGCGCACGGTGGCCGGGGAGGCGCTGAGCCAGTCGACCAACTGCGGCACGCTGGCCGTCTGATGTTCGGCGAGCAACTTCAGCAAACGTTTACGACGCTTGTGATTTACCATATTTGTCTCCATTTTTTTTCGTCCCTACTACCGTCGCTGCTGCATCACTGCCGCGGACCGATCCGGTGTGGGACTTTATTAATTACCAAGCCTAAACATTTAGAAATCTGCCGTCAATCAATATGCGATCAAATATTTGATTGATTCGATAACCGAGTCACAAACTGATCAAGTTTCGATCATGGGTGTGATTATTTCCGTCTTGGTCATGAAGTTGAGCGCTTGCGCATTGACACTGTTGCGGCGCTGATTTCTACTGGTTGCATGTGCCCGAGAGTGGCATGAAATCAACACTTAGCACGCTATACCAATCAAACAACGACGGAGATCAGCAATGAATGTAACTCAGCAAGCCCCGATTACTTCCCTGTGGGACGATGCCGCAGCAGCCACAATGAGCGAGCCAGAGCTGCTGCTGTACCGTTCCAACTTGCTCGGGTCCGATCTGCGCATCACCAACTTCGGCGGCGGCAACACCTCGGCCAAGGTCATGATGGCAGATCCGCTCAGCGGCGAGCAAGTGGAAGTGCTGTGGGTGAAAGGCTCCGGCGGCGACCTGGGCAGCATCAAGCTCGACGGCTTCTCGACCCTGTACATGAGCAAACTGAACGAGCTCAAGGGCCGCTACCGCGGCCTGGCGCTCGAAGATGAAATGGTGGCGTACCTGCCGCACTGCACGTTCAACCTGAACCCGCGCGCCGCCAGTATCGACACCCCGCTGCACGCCTACATCGACCGCAAGCACGTCGATCACATGCACCCCGATTCGCTGATCGCGATCGCCGCCTGCGCCAGCAGCAAGGCCCTGACGCAAAAAATCTTCGAAGGCGAACTCGGTTGGCTGCCCTGGCAGCGTCCAGGCTACGACCTGGGCCTGAAACTGGAAGAAGTCTCGAAAGCCAATCCGGCACTGAAGGGCATCATCCTCGAAGGCCACGGCCTGTTCACCTGGGGCGATACCGCCAAGTCGTGCTACGAAACCACGCTGGCAATCATCAAACGCGCAGAAGAGTGGATCGCCGCCAACTCGAAACAGCCGGCATTCGGTGGCCAGGCCATCGAGGCGCTGCCAGCCGAACAGCGCGCCGCACTGGCCGCCAAGCTGATGCCACTGCTGCGCGGTAAAATCAGCCGGGACGAATTCAAGCTGGGCGACTTCAACGACAACGCCACCGTGCTGGAATTCGTTTGCAGCCGCGACCTGAAACCGCTCGCTGCGCTGGGTACTTCGTGCCCCGACCACTTCCTGCGTACCAAGATCCGTCCATTCGTGGTCGAATTCGATCCGCTGAACCCGGACTTCGACAAGCTGGTCGCCAGCCTCGATCAGGCGCTGGAAGACTACCGCGCCGACTACCGCGCTTACTACGACCGCTGCAAGCGTGACAACAGCCCGGCCGTGCGCGACGCCAATCCGATCATCTACCTGATTCCTGGCGTGGGCATGTTGTCGTTCGCCAAGGACAAGGCCACCGCACGGATCGCCGGCGAGTTCTATGTCAATGCGATCAACGTGATGCGCGGCGCCAATGGCGTGGACACTTACGTCGGCCTGCCGGAACAGGAAGCGTTCGACATCGAATACTGGCTGCTCGAAGAAGCCAAGCTGCAGCGCATGCCCAAGCCGAAAAGCCTGGCTGGCCGTATCGCCCTGGTAACCGGCGGTGCCGGCGGCATCGGCCAGGCCGTGGCCCGCCAGCTGCTGCAGGAAGGCGCATGCGTGATGCTGACCGATATCGATCCGGAAGCTTTGGCCCAGGCCAAGAAAGACCTGACCAAGGCCGCCGGCAAGGACAGCGTCGAGAGTATCGTCGCCAACATCACCAGCGAAGAGGAAGTGGAAAACATCCTGGCCGCGACCTCGCTGCGTTTCGGTGGTATCGATCTCTTGATCTCCAACGCGGGTATCGCTTCGTCGGCGCCGCTGGAAGACACCACCCTCGAAATCTGGCAGCGCAACCAGGACATCCTGGTCAAGGGCTACTTCCTGGCCGGCCGCGCCGCTTTCCGCATCATGAAGCAGCAGAAACTGGGCGGCAGCATGGTGTTCGTCGCGTCGAAAAACGGCCTGGTGGCGTCCGCCGGCGCTTCGGCCTACTGCACCGCCAAGGCTGCGGAAATCCACCTGGCACGCTGCATCGCCCTCGAAGGCGCACCGCACGGCATCCGCGTCAACGTCGTCAATCCGGATGCCGTGATCCGTGGTTCGCGCATCTGGGACGGCAAGTGGAAGCAGGAACGCGCGCAGTCGAACAAGATCGAAGCCGACGACGTCGAAGCGTTCTACCGCGACCGCAGCATGCTCAAGCTGAGCGTACTGCCAGAGGATATCGCGGAAGCCGTGTACTTCCTGGCCAGCTCCAAGTCGGCCAAGAGCACTGGTAACATCCTCAACGTCGATGCCGGCAACGCTGCCGCATTCACGCGCTAAGCAAGCGGCGATCAAGCGCGAATACCTATAAAATGCCGCCGGCCCGGTTTGCGATGAACGCGCCGGCGGCACCAGAAAAAAACGAAGGAGACCCTCACATGAGCACCATTATCGACAGCGGCCGCGTGGCCGAACACAACGACAAGCTGCGCAGCGGCCTGGAAGAAGACTACGCCGCACTGGCCGGCATGTTGTCGCGCCGTGGCGTGGACATCGAGCAGCTGACCGCCAAGGCGCAGAAATTCGCCGTGGCGCTGCCCAGCTGGGGCGCCGGCACCGGCGGCACGCGTTTCGCGCGCTTCCCTGGCCGTGGCGAGCCACGCAACGTCTTCGAAAAACTCGACGACTGCGGCGTGATCCACCAGCTGACCCGCGCCACGCCTGGCGTATCTCTGCACTTCCCATGGGACAAAGTGTCGGACACCCAGGCCCTGCGCCAGCAAGCCGAAGCCCACGGCCTGTACTTCGACGCCGTCAATTCGAACACCTTCCAGGACCAGGTTGGCCAGGAACACAGCTACAAGTACGGCAGCATGACCGCCATCAGCGCCGCCACCCGCGCGCAAGCGGTTGCGCACAACGTCGAATGTATCGAATTGGGCAATGCGCTCGGCTCGAAAGCGCTGACCGTGTGGGTAGGCGACGGCGCCAACTTCCCGGGCCAGCACAACCTGCGCGGCGCGCTGGAACGCTACCTGGAAAGCGCGCGTGAAATCTACGCCGCGCTGCCGGCCGACTGGCACATGCTGATCGAGCATAAACTGTTCGAGCCGGCATTCTACGCCACCACCATCGCCGACTGGGGTACCAGCTTCGCCTGCGCGCAGTCGCTGGGCGACAAGGCCAAATGCCTGGTCGACCTGGGCCACCATGCCCCGAACACCAATATCGAAATGATCGTGGCGCGCCTGACCCAGTTCGGCAAGCTCGGTGGTTTCCACTTCAACGACAGCAAGTACGGCGACGACGACCTCGATTCGGGCAGCATCAACCCGTTCCAGCTGTTCCTGGTCTTCAACGAGCTGGCCGATGCGGCCGAGCGCGAAGGCGCGGGCTTCAATCCGGCCTACATGCTGGACCAGTCGCACAACGTCACCGATCCGATCGAAAGCCTGATGAGCAGCGCCGTGGAAGTGCAACGCGCCTTCGTGCAGGCCAACCTGGTCGATCGCGTTGCCCTGGGCGGTTTCCAGGAATCGCACGATGCGCTGCAATCGGCGCAAACGCTCAAGCACGCTTACCGCACCGACGTCTCGGCCATCCTGGCCATGGCGCGCCTGCGCAACGGCGGCGCCATCGATCCGGTGGCCTGCTACCGCGCTTCGGGCTACCGCGACCAGGTGGCCGAAGCACGCCCGGCCAAGGCTGGCGCCAGCAGCAGCGGTATCGTATAAACGGTGGCACCCGTCATTGTTGGACTGCGCCGGTGCGATCGCCTGCGCAGTAAGCTGACGCCGTTCGCGCAAGCGGCGGCGTTGGCCTGCGCTTTTAGCTTTTCGCTGGCCAGCAGTTCGGCTGCGGCGCAGCAAGCCACACTGTCGAACCGCCTCGCCGACGTCGCCGCGCAGTTTGCGGCGCCGCCTGCCGACGCGCGGCCGATGGTGCGCTGGTGGTGGTTCGGCCCGGCCGTGGTCAAACCCCAGCTGGAACGCGAACTGCAAGCCATGAAGGCGGGCGGGTTTGGCGGCGTGGAGATTCAGCCGGTGTATCCGATGGAACTCGACGATCCCGCGCGCGGCATCCGTAACACTCCCTATCTTTCTCCCGAATTCCTCGACAACGTCAGCTACGCCAACCGCACGGCGCGGTCGCTCGGCCTGCGCGTGGACATGACGCTGGCCAGCGGCTGGCCCTACGGCGGACCGCACGTGGCCATAACCGAGGCAGCATCGCGCCTGCGCGTGCACGTGGCCGATCTGCCTGCCGGCGCTGCCTCGGTAGCGCTGCCCGCGATCATGAGCGGTGAAAAACTGATCGCCAGCTTCGTCGGCGCAGGGACTGCCAAGGCGTACGACGCCACAGCGCTGAAACGCACGGAGCTCGGCGCCACCACGGCCACCACGCCAGGACGCGGCGCGATTGGCGCCAGCAAGGAGCCCCGCGTGGTGGTCAGCTATATCGCCAGCCGCACCGGCCAGCAGGTCAAGCGCGCAGCGCTCGGTGCGGAAGGTTTCGTGCTCGACCACCTGAGCCGCAAGGCCATCGACCATCACCTCGACGTGGTGGCGACGCCGCTGCTCAAAGCTTTTGGCGACCAGCCACCGACAGCGGTGTTCTCGGACAGCCTGGAGGTCTATAACACCGACTGGACCGACGACTTCCTGCAGGAGTTCCAGCGCCGCCGTGGCTACGACCTGACGCCATACCTGCCACTCGTGACGAGCGGGCAGGGTGCGGACGCGCCGGCGCTGCGGCGCGACTGGGTGCTCACGCAAACGGAACTGGTCAACGAGCGCTATCTGACGCCGGTCAACGACTGGGCCGTCAGGCACAAGACGCAGTTCCGTTCGCAGACCTATGGCGAACCGGCCGTGTCGCTGTCGAGCTACCGGCTGGTGGGACTGCCCGAGGGCGAAGGCCCGCAGTTCCGCGAATTTTCGTTCACCCGGCTGGCAACGTCTGCCGGGCACCTGTACCAGCGCCCGGTGATCTCGGCCGAGACGTGGACCTGGCTGCATTCGCCGGCATTTGCCGCCACGCCGCTGGACATGAAGGTGGAAGCGGACCGCATGCTGCTGCAGGGCGTGAACCTGTTCGTGGGACACGGCTGGCCGTACACGCCGCCCGGCGTGACCGAGCCGGGTTACTCGTTCTACGCGGCGGCCGTGTTCAACAACCACCAGCCGTGGTGGAACGTGATGCCGGACGTGAACGCCTACCTGACCCGCACCAGCTACCTGATGCGCCAGGGCCAGCCGGCCAACACGGTAGCGGTGCTGCTGCCCAATGACGACGCCTATGCGGCCATGACGCCGGGCAAGGTGTCGCTGTCCGAGCACATGAAGCATTACGTCACGCCCGAGCTGACCACCCAAATCCTCGACGCCGGCCACAACCTCGATTACGTCGATGCGGAGTCGGTGTTGTCGCTGGGTGTGAACCACCCGGTACTGGTGCTGCCGCACGTCACGCGCTTGTCGCCCGACGTGCTGGCCAAGCTGGACGACTACGTGCGCCAGGGCGGCAAGATCATCGCCGTCGGCGCACTGCCGTCCAAAGCGCCCGGCTACCGCGATGCTGTGCGCATCACGGCGCAGGTACAGGCGGCATCGAAGGCGCTGTCGGCCAAACCGGCCGTGACCGTGGTCGCCGATGATGGCGACGTCGGCGCGGTCCTGGGCCGGGTGCTCACGCCCGACTTCAAGGTGGCGTCCAACGCCGCCGATATCGGTTTCGTGCGGCGCAAGCTGGCCGACGCCGACATCTACTTCATCGCCAATACGAGCAACAAGCCGGTGCGCACCACGGCCAAATTGGGGCAGCTGCGCAAGTCGGCGGCGTGGTGGAATCCGCATGACGGCAAGACCAGCACTGCCGCCGTATCGCCATCGGTGACGCTGGACCTGGCGCCGTACGAATCTCGGGTGCTGATGTTGAGCGATGCGCCGGCCGGCACGGTGTCGCAGCCGGCACAGGTAGCGCCAACGGTGCTGGCCGACCTGGCGCGCGACTGGCAGTTGCGCTACCCGGACGGCGCGGCGCAGGCCATGCCGCAGCTGCGGTCCTGGACCGACGACCCGGAGCGCCGCTATTTCTCGGGCATCGCCAGCTATACGCGCGACGTCACGCTCACCGCCGCCCAGTTGCACAACGCAGCGGTCACGCTCGATCTCGGCCAGGGCACGCCGCTGGACACCGTACCCAAGGTCCCCGCAGGCATGCGCGCCATGCTCGAGAGCCCGGTGCGGGAGGCGGCCGAAGTATTCGTCAACGGAAAACGTGCCGGTTCGGTCTGGCGACCGCCCTACACGGTGGACGTGACTGGCGCACTGACGCCGGGCGTGAACCGCATCGAAGTGAAGGTGGCCAACCTGGCGCTCAATGCGCTGGCGGGGCAGGAGCGGCCCGACTACCGGCTGCTATCCGGCCGCTACAACCAGCGTTTCGTGCCGCAAGATACGCAGCTGATCACACCACAGCCATCGGGCATGCTGGGCGCCGTGCGCCTGCTGGCCCAACCCGCAAAGTGAGGGCATCATGATTATCAAGAAGTGGTTCAACCTGGCAGCCATTGCGCTGCTGGCGGTTTGCACATCCGCTGCCGCAGCGACCTTCAGCCCGTCGAGCTACGGCGCCAGGGGCGATGGCGTCACGCTCGATACGCGGGCGATCCAGGCCGCCATCGACGCGGCGGCCAAGCATGGTGGCACGGTGGCGTTCAAGCCGGGCACGTACCTGAGCGGATCGATTTTTGTCAAAAGCGGCGTTACGCTGCAAGTGGACAAGGGTGTGACCATCCTCGGCTCGCAAAAGATCTCCGACTACACGGTGCTGCCCACCCGCATCGCCGGCATCGAGATGCGCTGGCCGGCTGCGCTGATCAACATCTACGAGCAAAACAACGCAGCCATTACCGGCGAGGGCACCATCGACGGCGACGGCAAGGTCTTCTGGGACAGCTACTGGACCCTGCGCAAGATGTACGAGCCGCGCGGCCTGCGCTGGGCCTCGGACTACGACGCCCAGCGTCCGCGCCTGATCCAGGTCTTCAACTCGTCGCAGGTGAAGGTGGGTGGTGGCCTGCTGCTGCGCCGCTCCGGCTTCTGGACCCTGCATATCTGCTACTCGACCGATGTGACCGTGGACGGTGTGATCATCCGTAACAACGAGGGCGGCCACGGTCCATCGACCGACGGCATCGACATCGACTCGTCGAAAAACATCCTGGTGCAGAATGCCGACATCTCGGTCAACGACGATGCGCTGTGCCTCAAGGCCGGCCGCGATTCGGACGGTCAGCGCGTGGCGCGTCCGACCGAGAACGTCGTGATCCGCAACTCCGTCATCCGCGAGGGCGCCGCCGGCGTCACCTTCGGCAGCGAGACCGCGGGTGGCTTCCGCAACGTGGAAGCCTACGGCATCACGGTGCTGGACAAGGTGCCGGTCGGGATCCTGTTCAAGTCGGCGCATACGCGCGGCGGCTTCGGCGACAACTTGCGCCTGCACGACTTCACCATGAAGGGCACGCCGGTGGCGATTCGCATCACCATGAACTGGAACCCGAGCTACAGCTACGCCAGGATCCCGGACGATATCAAGGATCACCCGGACTACTGGAAAGTGCTGGCCACGCCAGTGCCGCGAGAAAAGGGCATGGCCCACTTCCATGACGTCAAGATCTGGAATATCAAGGCCACCGGCGCCACCACCGCGTTCGAAGTGAGCGGCTATCCGGAAGCGCCGTTGAACCGCTTCAGCTTCGAGAACATCGACATCGAAGCGCAAAAGGGCGGCTTCATTTTCGACGCCAGCAACTGGCAGTTCCGGGACGTCAAACTGGCCATCAAGGAGCCGGTGCATTTGCTCACCACGTCGGACGTGCGCGGCCTGCCGGCCGGTAGCACGGTGATCAAGCCACGGCCACCGGAAGTGCCGCTCAAAGAGAAGAGCTTTGAAGAGCAGGACAAATCGTGACCAGGCTAACCGTATCGGCGGCCATATTGGCCGCGTACGTCGCATTGAGCGGCTGTGCCAGCGTGGTGCAGCCGCCATCGTATCCGCTGCCCACGCCCGCCATGCAGGCCATCGTGGACAAGGACACCAGCCGCCACTTCGGCGATGCGCCGGTCGATGGCGGCCCGCTGGCCACCGACCTGGCGCCAGTCTTGCGGCCGGCCGACATCGACCGGGCGCTGCGAAAAGTGGCCGACTGGCAGCTGCTGCGCACCACGCCGCACTTCGACCGCATCTGGACTTCCAGTGTGCTGTACTCCGGCTTCATGGCGGCGTCCGAAGCCACCGGCGACGCCAAGTACCGCGACGCCATGTTGGCCATGAGCGAGAAGTTCGCGTGGAAGCTGCGCACGCCGTATCCGGACGCCGACAATATCAGCGTGGCGCAGACTTACCTGGAGTTATACCAACTTGAGCCTGCACCGGCGCGCATCGCGTCCACCCGGGCCGAACTGGAGACGCTGATCGGCTTGAAAACCATGAAGCCGGGCGACGCCCGTCTGCCATGGTGGTGGTGCGACGCGCTGTTCATGGCGCCGCCGGTATGGGCCAAGATGTACCAGATCACGGGCGAGCGCCGCTACCTCGATTACATCCACACCCAGTGGCAGGCCACCTACGACCAGCTGTACGACCAGGAAGAACACCTGTACGCGCGCGACGCCAGCTACAAGGACAAGCGTGAACCGAACGGCAAGAAGGTGTTCTGGTCGCGCGGCGAGGGCTGGGTGCTGGGTGGCCTGGCGCGCACCATCGACTTCATCCCCGACAACGATCCGAAAAAGCCGTTCTACATCATGCAATTGCAGCAGATGTCGGCGCGGCTGGCGCAGCTGCAAGGCGCGGACGGCTTGTGGCACGCGGGCCTGCTCGACCCGGCCAGCTACCCGCTGCCGGAAATTTCCGGCTCGGCGCTGTTCGTGTACGGCATGGCGTACGGCGTCAATCGCGGCTACCTCGATGCCGCCACCTATCGCCCGGTGATCGCCAAGGCGTGGGCCGGCATTCTGAAAAATATCTACGCGGACGGTCGCCTGGGCGGCATCCAGCAAACCGGCGCCGAGCCGGCATACTACTTGCCGGCGTCGAGCTATAACTACGGCGTGGGGGGCTTCCTGCTGGCCGCTGCCGAACTCAAGAAAATGACCAGGGACTATCAATGACATTGACCACAGCCACCGCACCCACCACGCGCGCCTTCCGCATGAAGCTCAAACCGGGCACGGTGGAAGAATACAAGCGCCGCCACGACGAACTGTGGCCCGACCTGGCTGCCGCGCTCAAGCAAGCCGGCATCTACGACTACTCGATCTTCCTCGACGAAGAAACCCTGCACCTGTTCGCGGTACTGAAACTCGCGCCCGACCACACCACCGCCGACCTGCCGCAGCAGCCGGTGATGAAGCGCTGGTGGGACTACATGGCCGAACTGATGGAAGTGGAACCGGGCAACCGGCCAACCGAGTGGCCGTTGCAGCAGGTGTTTTACTTCGCCTGAGGTTTTACCACCGCGTTGGAGGGTGTAAGCAGGCCGCGCTCGCGCAGCCATTCTTCGGCGCGGCGCGGCCACAGCGACGTGGTCCCGAGACCGTCGCGCATGCCCATGCCATGGCTGCCATGTTCGAACAGGTACATCTCGGCCGGCACCTTGGCGCGGGTGAGCGCCTGGTAGAACAGGATGCTGTTTTCGACCGGCACGGCCTGGTCTTCCTGGGTGTGGATCAGCAGCGTGGGCGGGGTGTTGGACGTCACCTGGTTTTCCAGCGACATCAGCGCGATGGCTTCCGGCGCAGGATTGGCGCCCAGCAGCGCCTTGCGCGAACCCGCGTGCGCCGCCGGGTCCTTCATGGTGATGACCGGGTACATCAGCATCATGAAGTCTGGACGGGCGCTGGTGGCGTCGAGCGGCGCGCCGGTGCGGCCCAGCGGATGGTCGAACAGGGTGCCGGCGCTCGCTGCCAGGTGGCCGCCGGCCGAGCTGCCCATCACGCCGATGCGCGCCGGATCGATGCCCAGTTCCGCCGCGCGCGAACGAAGGGTACGCACCGCGCGCAGCACGTCCTGCAGCGGGGCAGGGTGGCCGTATTCCTGCATCCGGTACTTGAGCACATAGGCGGTCACGCCCAGGGTGCTGAGCCAGTTGCCGTATTGTTCGCCCTCGCGCGCGGTAGACATGCGCACGTAGCCGCCGCCGGGGCAGATAATGACGGCGGTGCCGTTGGGCCGATCGACGGCAGGGCCGATACGGGTGAGCGAGGCGTCGGTGACGTTGGAATTGTAGCCGCCGCCGATTTTTTCCGGGCCGATCGCTTTGGCGCCAGGTACGCCTTCGGGCCACAGGGTCATCATGTTGCTGTCGGCGTGGGCCGTGCCTGCGCCGACTGTCAATGTCAGTAATAGGGCAATCAGAGTTTTTTTCATGGGGAGACGATAAAAATGATCAAAAAGATTTTAGGTGCGACGGTGGTGCTGTTGGCCATGCAGTCCGGCAGCGCCGCGCCATTGTTCAATGGCCGCAATTTCGACGGCTGGGAACTCAAGACCACGCCCGCCACGACCGTGGACCAGGTGTTCAGTGTACTGCAGCAAGGCGTGATCGCGTCCACCGGCCAGCCCGGCGGTTTTCTCGCCACCACCAAAAGCTACGCCAACTATACCTTGCATGTCGAGTGGCGCTGGAACGGCAAGCCCGGGAACGGCGGCGTGCTGCTGCATATCAGCGACGGCCCGATGGACCGCGTGTGGCCGCTAAGCCTGCAAGTGCAGACCAAGCATGGCAGCGCCGGCGACCTGCTGCCGATGGCCGGCGCGGCATTTGCGGAACCGCTCACCAGCGCCCCCGGCGCCGAACCGCGCATCAAGGGCAAGATGGCGGCCGACAGCGAACTGGCGGTCGGCCAGTGGAACGTGGCCGACATCGTCGCCCGTGACGACGTGGTGGAACTGTCGATCAACGGCGTGGTGCAAAATCGCGTGACCGGCGTCAAGCCGGCCGCCGGCCGCATTGGATTCCAGCTCGAAGGCGCACCGTACGAGCTGCGCAACGTGATTCTGATGGCATTGCCTTAGCGTTTCAGCCAGGCTTCCGGCACCGGCACCACCACGATATTCATCGACCGGTTATCGTCCGACAGCATGGCCGACTGGATCTGGATCCTGGTGCCTTCCTTGTTGAAGGTCGGGTGCGGGTGATCGGCTGCCGTGGTCTTGTGGCCGGTGGTGAGCATGATCATCTCGCGCGTCTTGCGGTCGATCAGGTACACGCTGCGGCTGAAATCATCGCCGACCGCCCATTTGCCGTCCGACGAACCATGCACGTGCCACAGGCCGCTGCCCGACGGCGTCTGGCCGGCGATGGTCATTTCGCGCGTGCGCAGGTTGACGATCGCCAGGCCAGTCGGCTTTTCGCGGGTGCCGGTTGCGCCCCAGCCGTCATCCTGGCCCGGGTTGGCGCCATACACGCCGGTCGCCGGCGCGGCCACGCCGCTCGCGCCCTGGGCGCCGGGAATCGGACGGTGGCCCATGATCGCCATCGCCACTTCATCTTTCGAGATCACCGCTTCGTGGGTGACCCATTCGTACGACGCTTCCGGGTACAGCGGGCGCAGGCCGGTGCCGTCGGCCTTGACGGTCCAGGTGCGCTGCGGCGACTTGCCGCCGGTCTCCCAGCAGAACACGATTTCGCCAGGGTTGTACAGGTTGGCCTGGATATGACCGATCTGGAACGGTACCGATACCACGTGTTTTACCTCACCGGTGCGCACGTTCAGGCGTGCGATGCCGTTCGGACCTGCGCCCATCTTGCGTGGACCGAATGCCGGTTCGATCTTTGTACCAGCTGGCAGGTGCTGGGCGGACCATGCAGGGCCGGTGCGGAAGTAGGCCCATTCCTCGTCGGCGTCGAGCGCCATGTCGCCGCCCGCTTCCAGCTGCGCGTCGGTGGTGCCGCAGATGCGCTGGTAGGCGTCGGCCTTTTGCAGCTTGCCGCCAGCGCTGTCGGCAAACAGCCTGGCCAGGTCCACTTCGACGATCTGCACCCGCTTGCTGTCGCCGGTGGCGCGCATGAAGTACAGCTTCATCGACTTCTGCGCCAGGTTGAGCATGCCCATGTAGCCGCCCTCGGTCACTTGTACCAGGTCGCCGGTGGCCTCGTTGACGGCCATCGCCTCGCCTTTGACGCGGTTCGAACGGAATACCAGCCATTTACCGTCCGACGTCCACTGCGGGTGGGTAGGGTAGATCTTGGAGTCGCCTTTGGGCGTGCTGGTCAAAAAGGTCAGCATGGTGCCGGTGACCGGGTCCTTGACCACCTTGCGCTCGGACGGGAAACGGGTGCCGATCTGCGCCTGGGCGGCGCTGGACGCGATCAGCGCTGCGCAAATAAGTAATTTGGAAATCATCGTAGTCTGAAAAGGGTAGAGAGAGTACGATTGTGGGCCGATACGGCGCCGGGTATTGCTCATGTTCCTGATTCTTTAAACGGCTGGAACCGGGTCGGAAAAAACCTCGCATAGAATTGGACCCATGAATAAATATCTCGCTTCCTTTTTGCTCATGCTGTGCTGCGCCGCAGTTGTCCCTTCCAGCGCTGTCGCACAGGCCCCGGCCAATACCGACCCGCGCAACGCCAAGGTCACGCTGCCCAACCCCGCCAACCCGAATCTGCCGTCGCTGATCATGATCGGCGACTCCACTGTGCGCAACGGTCAGGACGACGGCCAGGGCAAGGGCGCGGCCGGCCAGTGGGGCTGGGGCAATCCGATCACGGCCTACTTCGACCCGGCCAGGATCAACGTGGTCAACCGCGCGGTCGGCGGCTTGAGCAGCCGCACCTACATGAGCTCCGGCCACTGGGAACGCACGCTGCCGCTGATCAAGGCCGGCGACGTGGTGCTGATCCAGTTCGGCCACAACGACAGCGGCCCGGTCAACGACACGGTGCGCGCACGCGGCACCATCAAGGGCGTTGGCGAAGAATCGGAGGCGATCAACAACCTGATCACCAAGCAGGACGAGGTGGTGCACAGCTACGGCTGGTACTTGCGCAGCTATGTCGCGCAGATCAGGGCGCGCGGCGCCACGCCGGTGATCTGCTCGCCGATCCCGCGCAACAATTGGGATAAAGAAGGCAAGGTCGCGCGCGCGGCCGACAGCTATGCCGGCTGGGCCAAACAGGTGGCGGCCCAGGAAAAGGTCGGCTTCATCGATTTGAACGACACCATTGCGAAGCAGTACGACGCCATGGGCCGCGACAAGGCGAGCCTGCTGTTCCCGCCCGACGAACGCACCCACACCAATATGGCCGGCGCCGAGTTCAACGCCAGGGCGGTGGTGGCTGGTTTGAAGGCGCTTCGTACGCCAGTCGCCGTCAATGCCTTGAATGAGGCCGGCCGTGCCATCCCTGCCGCTGCGATAGAGGACGACCGTCCGGTGGTGGACGGCGCCAAGGTCGCCGGCGTGCAGCCGCGCGATCCTGCGCTCCCCAGCCTGTTCCTGGTTGGCGACTCCACCGTCAAGAGCGGCGGCGCCGGTGGCGCCATCGGCTGGGGCGAGCGCATCGCCACCCACTTCGACACCAGCAAGATCAATGTCGTCAACCACGCCATCGGTGGCCGCAGCAGCCGCACCTTCTTTACCGAGGGCCGCTGGAGCAGGGTGCTCGAACAGATGAAACCGGGCGACTTCGTGGCGATCCAGTTCGGCCACAACGACGGCGGCCGCATCGGCGACCCGGCCAACAAGAACCGCGCCTCGGCACCTGGCACCGGCCCCGAAACCGTGGCAGACACCAAGCCCGATGGCAGCCGTGAGCAAGTCCACACCTTCGGCTGGTACATGGCGCGTTACGTAGCGGACGCCAAGGCGAAGGGCGCGACCGTGATTCTGCTGTCGCCGGTGCCGCACCGCGACGTCTGGGAAAACGCCCGCGACTTCGCCACCTTCGCCCAGTGGGACCAGGAAGTGGCCAGCAAGGGCGGCGCGCTGTACGCCGACCTGACCATGGTGGTGAGCGACGCCTACCGCAAGCAGGGTGCAGCAGTCGTCGATACCTTCTTCTCGGACGCCCGCACCCACACCAACGACGCCGGCGCCCGGTTCAACGCGGCGCGCGTGATCGATGCCTTCAACGGCCTGCCGGGCAAACCGCTGGCGCCGTTCATCAAGCAATAACCACTGTCACGGCCGGCGCCGGGCCGGCCACGTCACTTGCCACGGAGGCCAGCTTGAAACAACGCACCAGATTATCCGTCGCCGTGGCGACGATGTTCGTCATGCCGTTCGTCGCCATCCAGGCCGAGGCCCAAGCGCCGGCTGCGCCAGCGGCCACCGAAATCGCAATCCAACGCAGCGACGCCGGCCTGCTGATACGCACGGCGCAAGGGACGGTGCGCATCGAGCCGTGGAGCGACCGCGTGATCCACGTGCTGGCCGGGCACGATGCCGGCTGGCAGGGCAACTACAACCCCGCCGTGATCGCCAAGCCGGCGGCCGTTCAATGGACTGTCTCGGAAACGCCCGAGTATCAACAACTGGCGACCAGTGTGTTGCAGGTCAGGGTGGCCAAGGTCACTGGCGTGATCAGCTTTCATGACGCCCAGGGCAAAGCTATTCTGAAGGAACTTGCCGATGGCCGCAGCGCGGTGCCCGGCTCGCCCGTTTCGCAAAAATTCGAGCTCGACGCGCCCGTGTTCGGGCTGGGGCAGCACCTCAATGGCGCTTTTGACTACCGCGGCACCACGGTCCACCTGCAGCAGGCCAACCGTGACGTCGCCGTACCGATGCTGGTCTCTGCCAACGGTTTTGGCATATTGTGGAACAACGCTTCGGTCACCGATGTCGATGCCGGCCTGCCGGCTACGCCGCACCATCCGCTGCATTTCCGTTCCGAGGCCGGCGGCGGCATCGACTATCATTTCATCTACGGACCGGAACTCGACGGCGTGGTGGCCGGCTATCGTGAATTGACCGGCCGCGCGCCGATGATGGCGCGCTGGACCTGGGGCCTGTGGCAGTCGAAGGAGCACTACAAGACCCAGGCGGAACTGCTCGGCATCGCCGCCCGCTACCGCGCCATGCAGGTGCCGCTCGACGCGGTGGTGCAGGACTGGCAGTACTGGAATCCGGGCGGCTGGGGCGAGCACCAGATGGACCCGGTGCGCTTCCCCGATCCGCAACGCATGCTGCGCACGCTGCACGAACAGAACGTCCACGCCATCGTCTCGGTGTGGGCGCGCTTCGACACCACCACCGCCAATGCCGCTGAACTGGACCAGGCGGGCGCGCTGTATCCGAAGACCTATCCCAATGTTTATCCGGTCGGCTTCGGGCGCTGGTACGACGCGTACTCGCCGACTGCGCGCAGCCTGTACTGGGATCAGATCAACCGCACCCTTGGCCAGCACGGCTGGGATGGCTGGTGGCTCGATGGCAGCGAGGCGGAGCTGGGCGGCAGCTGGGGTGAAATGCGCGATGTGAACACCGCCGCCGGGCCGGGAGCGCAAGTGCTCAATGCCTACCCGCTGTTGCACACCACTGGCGTGTACCAAGGTTCGCTGCGCGCAGCGCCGGCCAAGCGGCCGTTCATCCTCACCCGGTCCGCCTACAGCGGCCAGCAGCGCAATGCCGCCATCACCTGGTCGGGCGACACGGCCGCGACCTGGGAGGTGCTGCGCGCCCACTTGCCGGCCGCGCTCAATTTCACCCTGAGCGGCATTCCTTACTGGTCGGCCGATATCGGCGGCTTCTTCGGCGGCAAACCGCTCGATCCGGCCTACGCGGAGTTGTATACGCGCTGGTACCAGTTTGGCGCATTCAATCCGATGTTCCGCGTGCACGGCACCGGCGATGGCAAGGAAATCTGGCAGTTCGACCAGCCCACCCAAGCCATCCTGCGCAAGTACACCGAGCTGCGCTACCGCCTGCTGCCCTACATCTATAGCGCCTCCTGGGACGTGAGCCGCCGCCACGGCACCATGATGCGCGCGCTGGCCATGGACTTCCGCGCCGATGCCCAGGCGGTGACGGTGCCCGACCAGTACATGTTCGGTCCGACGCTGATGGTGGCGCCGGTGACCAGCGCCAAGGCCGAGGTGCGCACCGTGTACCTGCCCGGCAAGGAAGACTGGTTCGATTTCTGGACCGGCAAGCGCCAGGCCGGTGGCAAGGTGGTGGTGGCGCAGGCCGACATCGCCACGATTCCGCTGTTCGCCCGCGCCGGCAGCATCCTGCCGCTCGGTCCCGTGGTGCAGTATGCGGACCAGAAGAGCGCACAGCCGATCGAGCTGCGCGTTTATCCCGGCAAGGACGGCAGCTATGAACTGTACGACGACGCCGGCGATGGCGACGGCTACACCCGCGGCGAGTTTGCCACCCGCCGCATCACCTGGACGCAGCAGGACGGGCGGGTGACGGTAGAACCTTGGCAGGGGAGCTTCAAGGGGCTGGTTAAGAACCAGGCGTTCATCGTACGCTGCGGTGCGCAGCCTGACGGCAAGGGCATGGCGCTGCAGGCTGGTGATAAGCCGGCGAGCGTCTCGCTGCCTGGCTGCCGCTAATCTCGCCCTCCCGCAAGCCTGGGGTCGGACCCTGTACGGGGTCCGACCCCTTTTTTGCCGTGTGGGTTAAGGAAAACGGCTAGCGCTCCAGTCCCGCCGCCACGTCCTCCGGCACGGCAATCACCGTGCCGTGGCGCATGCGCTTCTTCGTGCCCTCGTCGGGGAACTGCATCTTGTCCGATACATCTTCCCAATGCACCAGGTCGCGCGAGCGCATGGCGCCGTAGTGCTTGGTGATATAGGCATCGTAGTACAGCACCACGTCGTCGCCGATCTGCAGCGCGGTCGGGCCTTCCACCCACAGCTTGGGCGGCGTGATCGGCGCGCCCAGTTTGCCGAACGGTCCTTGCAGGTCGGGCGCATCGGCCACCTGCAAGTGTTTCTTCGGCGGGTTGCGGGTTTCATCCTTGACCAGCAGGTGGTTCTTGCCCTGGAATTTGACGAAAGTGGCGTCGATCACCGAGAAGCCCGGATCGTAGAATAGCCGGGTTGGCGTGTAGGTCATGAAGTCGCGCGTGGTGGTCGCGTACATGCGGTGGTTGTACTTGTCCTCCGACGAGCCATCGGTGGCCGGGAAGCGGCCGGGGATGGTGGACGCCCAGAAGATCACGAACTCGCCGCGCTGGTCATCGTAGACGATTTCCGGCGCCCAGGCATTGAGCGAACCTGCTTCGTGCGCCATCACCGGCACCTGCTGCTGCGGCGACCAGTTGACCAGGTCTTTCGAGGACGCGTAGCCGATATTGTTTTCGTTCCAGCCCGACGTCCACACCATGTGGAAAGTGCCGTCCGGGCCGCGCACGATGCACGGGTCGCGCATCAGCTTCGAATTGCCGACGGCAGGTGTGAGGAAGCTGCGGCCACCGGCCACCTTGTCCCACTTGTAGCCGTCGGTGCTGCGGGCAAAATGCAGGCCGTCCTGGCCGTTCTCGGTAAAGTACGCGAACAGGTACTGGTCCGCCGCCTGGGCGGCGACGCTGGCGGCGGCCAGAATTACGCCAGCGGCAAGGCGCCGCAGCTTGATCTTCATGATTACTTGTTACCCTCGTCGCCCAGCGGACGTTCATTGGAAAAAGTGGGACTGGCCGGCACGGCGAATTTTGCCACCGGGTCCGGGTGCGCCGAATCGAAATTGCCGTAGCCGTCCGCGATCCATTGCGCCGCCGGCACGCCGGCCTGGCGCAGGCCTGTCACCACCGCCTGCGCCAGCTCGTAGCTGCCGTAGGCGTTGTGGTGGGTGTTATCGAGCTTGCCCGGTTCCGGTTCGGCAAAGGCCAGCTTCGAGCCTTCCACGCCCAGCGCCGCGTACAGCGGCAAACTCATGGCGTGCAGGTCGATAAAGGCGGCGCCCAGTTCCTCGGCCGACTGGCGTGCGGCGGCGGCGTAGTCGGTCAGCGTTTCCTGCGGCTTGCCGGCGTTGTCGAAACGGCGCCGTTCCATCGACGAGATGATGACCGGGATGCCGCCATGCCGGCGGATCGCCTCCACGTGCTGGCGTATCTCGTCCTTGTAGGTGGTAAACGGCCCACCCTTGTTGTCCTTGATCTGCTTCTGGTCGTTGTGACCGAACTGCATCATGACCGTGTCGCCGGGACGCATCATGCTGAGGATTTTATCGAGGCGCCGGCGCGACAGCGAGTCGCGGTAGGTTTCGCCCGATTGCGCCAGGTTGGCCACGGCGATGCCCGGCTTGAAAAAGCGCGGCAGCATCTGGCCCCAGCTGTTGTATGGTTCGCCCGGCTGGTCGGACACGGTGGAGTCGCCCAGCAAAAAAATCGTCGGCGCGGTGACGGGCGCGATGTCGATCGATTCGATGACCGGGTGGCTGCCGTTGATCTCGAGCGTCAGGCGCCGGTCCCACGTGCGCGCTTCGGATACGGTCTCGCGCGGCACCTTGAGATCCACCACGCCGGCCGCCACGCCCGGCACCGCCCTGATGCGCGGCGTGCGCACGTTGACGGTAAAGGTGCGGGTGTCGGTGACGCCGGCGGCCGTGCTCACGTTCTCCAGCATCAGGCGCCGCAATTCGGACTTGATGGTGGTGTTGGAGGCGGTATCCCTGGCGCCCAACTTGACGGTGACGTTGTAGTTGCCCTCGGGGAGGTCGGCGGTAAAATAGAACGGCTTGCTTGCTGCCAGGTAGCCGACAGTGCGCACTTCGGCGCCGGGCTCGAAGCCGAAGCCTCGCTTGGCGTCATAGGCCATGCCGGCATCCACCGTGGTGTACCCGGGTTTGGCCGCGCCGAAGGTGAAGTGCCAGGCTTCAGCCGATTGCGCCATGCCCGGCACGAAGATGGCGAATGTAGAAAAGCCTGCCAGCAGCAGCGCCGACGACAACCGGCGCGCCACCGGCAGGGCAGCGGCGCCCTGTCGGTGTGGTTGCATGATTACTTGGTGGCGGCCAGCGCGACGGTGATCGGCGCCCGCACACGCGCAGCCTGTGCCGACACGTATTTGGTCCAGTCTTCGCGCTTGGCAAAGTCGCCGCCACGGGTCCAGCCGGCGCCCACGTAGTAGCGCAGCGGTTGGCCGGAGACGATTTTCGCGGTGATCAGCGCATTGAGCTTGTCTTCGGCGTAGTCCTTCTCGCCAGCGGTCGGCACGATGATGGCGGTGCCGAAAGCGCCGTTCGACTTCTGCTCCACCCACTGCAGCAGCGCGCGGTCGGCCGGTTGCGTGATCGGTTCGACCTTGGCATCCTGGCCCTTGTCGGCCGGAGTTTTGTTCAGGCCGATCGCGGCGGTGAGTTGCTGCGCACCGGTGAAGCTGAAGGTGCTGTCGATCTGGTCGAAGTAGTGACCGGCATCGACGGTGAAGCGCTTCACCTCCGACACCTTGGCGCCGCCGGCATCCCAGGCATCGTACGACAGCTCGAAGATGGCGCGGATCGGGCCATTGGCGATCACTTTCCAGTTCGCGTAGTTGACGCCCGTGTACAGGGTCTTGCCGTCCCAGATGCCGGCGCCGCCTGCGCCGCGCGACTTGCCGACGTTGTACATGTCCATGCCTTCACCTTCGTCGTGGTGGTAGTGGTCATGGCCCTTGTTGTACCAGCGGTCGACGATCGGGTACGGCACGCGCTTGAACCAGATGTCCATGCCGCTCGTGACCAGCACTTCCTTGCCGCTGCCTTCGGGCGCTGGGGCCGACAGTGCGGGACCGTAGGTTCGGTGTGCAACCTTGTCGTTCTCCCAGGCGAAATCGTCGAGGCGTTCCTGGATGTAGCGGGCCGAGACCTTGCTCGGGAAGACAGGCGCCAGCGTGTCGATTTTCTCGACCGTGAAGGTGGCCTTCTTTTCGCCCGGCGCGAAGTTATGCTGGAAAATCAGCTCGCCGTAAGCGACGCCTTCGTTCTTCGGATCCTTGGCCTGGGGCGCCACGTTGGTGACCTGGTACGGCAGCACCTTGCCCGAGGCATCCTTGACGGCGATCTTCTGCAGCAGCGCGCCGGGCAGGGCGCGATTGACTTCGGTCCAGGGAATGGTGATGGTCTCGGACGGGCGGGCCTGGTCCAGCGTATGGGTGACGGTGACGGTCAGGCGTTCGGCGGCGTTGACGATGCCGGCGCCGGCCATGGCGGAGAACAGGATTGCGGGAACCAACAGCTGCTGACGTAGTTTCATGTATTTACCAGTCCTTCGATACGATGTTTGGGGGCGAGAGGAGTAGAACGCCTAGACTGTACCCCATTAGGTAAGCCCGGCAAAGCACGCCATGGTCGTTGGAGTATCGATAGTCTGGTTGCGGGTGTCAACGCTTGACGCCATCTAATCACTTTCGTGAGTAGATGGCGTTCACCTGGATTAACAGCCGAGGTTCAGACTTCCAGCACGATGGCCGGCGCCGTCATGCGGCGGCGCTGTTCGGCGTCCTGGGCCGCATTGAGATCAGGCGAGAAGTCGTCCACGTGTACCGACAGGTCGGTGAAGCGCGCGAAGTCGGCCAGCGTGCGGCGTTCCTCGGCCGTGAGCAGGTTCAGCGACACCGCGTGCGCGCTCCACTGGTCCAGCAGCGGCAGCGTTTGCGGCATGGCGTCGAGCTGGCCGGCGCGCACGGCCGGTTTCAGGCGGTGCTCGATGGCGTCCACCTGCGGCAGCAGCGCAAAAGCCAGCTCGCCGCAGGCCACCGGATCGCGCAGGTCGTCGGCCAGGTAGCCATCGGCCAGCAGCCGTTCGCGGCTCGCGCCAGCGGTCTGCATGGCGCGCGCCACTGCACCGCCAAGTTCGTCGCTCGGCTCGGCGTACGGCATCCCGAACGGGAACAGCAGCACGCGCACGGCGCCGGCAATGAAGCGGTTGGGGAAGTTGTCGAGCACCCCGGTCAGCGCCAGCTGCGCCTTGTGCAGCGCGTCCTGCACCGACCAGTGCACGTACGGCGCGTCGTCGGCCTGGCGGCCGTCGTCTTCAAAACGCTTGAGGGTGGCGCTGACCAGGTACAGCATCGACAGCGCATCGCCCAGGCGCGCTGAAATACGCTCGCGGCGTTTGAGCTCTCCGCCCAGCACGAACATCGAGGTGTCGGTCAGCAGCGCAAAGGCGGTGGACATGCGGCCCACGGCGCGGTAGTAGCCGGCCATCCCGGGATCGGCCTGCTCGGGCACGGGCGCGGAACTGGCGCCGGTTAGTGCGTACCAAAGGCCGCGCGCGGCGTTGGCGCACACGAAGCGCACATGGCCGAAGAAGGCGTCGTCGAATTCCAGTTCGGCGCGGCGCTGGTCCTGGTCGGCGGTGGCGTGCATTTCGCGCAGCACGTAGGGATGGGCGCGAATCGCACCCTGGCCGAAGATGATCAGGCAGCGGGTGAGGATGTTGGCGCCTTCTACCGTGATGGCGATCGGGATTTGCTGGTAGGCGCGGCCCAGGAAGTTACTGGGCCCCATGCAGATGCCTTTGCCGCCCAGGATGTCCATGCCATCGTTGACCACTGCGCGTCCGCGCTCGGTCACGTGGTACTTGGCGATCGCCGATATGACCGCCGGTTTTTCGCCGAGGTCCACGGCCAGCGCCGAGAGTTTGCGGGTGGCGTCCATCATGTACAGGTTGCCGCCCATGCGCGCCAGCGCTTCCTGCACGCCCTCGAACTTGCCGATCGGCGTTTTGAACTGGCGCCGGATGGCGCAATAGGCGCTGGTGCCGCGCACGGCCAGCTTGGCGGTGCCCACGCTGGTCGATGGCAGCGAGATCGCCCGGCCGGCGGCCAGGCATTCCATCAGCATGCGCCAGCCCTTGCCGATCTGCTGCGGCCCGCCGATGATCCAGTCCATCGGGATGAACACGTCCTTGCCACTGGTGGGGCCATTCTGGAACACGGCGCCCAGCGGCAAGTGGCGTCGGCCGATCACCACGCCCTGGTGGGTGGTGGGGATCAGGGCGCAGGTGATGCCGGTGTCCGCTCCGGCAGGCAGCAAGCCATCGGGATCGACCACGCGGAACGCCAGCCCGAGCAGGGTGGCGATCGGACCCAGCGTGATATAACGCTTGTTCCAGGTGATGCGCAGGCCCAGCACCTCGCGGCCTTCGTGGGTGCCCATGCAGACCACGCCGGTGTCGGGAATGGCGGCGGCGTCGGAACCGGCGTAGGGGCTGGTGAGCGCAAAGCACGGTATTTCCTGGCCGGCGGCCAGGCGTGGCAAATAGTAGTTTTTCTGGTCTTCGGTGCCGTAGTGGAGCAGCAGTTCCGCTGGGCCCAGCGAGTTGGGTACCATGACCTGCACCGCCAGCGCCGACGACCGGGTGGACAGCTGCATCACCACCTGCGAGTGCATGTAAGCGGAGAAGGCTTTGCCGCCGTACTCCTTCGGGATGATCATGCCGAGAAAACCCTTGTCGCGCGCGTACTGCCAGGCTGGCGCGGGGATGCCTTGCCAGACTTGGGTCGATTCCCAGTCGTCCACCAGTTCGCACAGGTGCCGCACTTCGACGTCGAGGAACGACTGCTCCTCGGCGGTAAGAGTGGGCTTGGGCAGCTTCATCAGCCTGTTCCAGTCTGGCCGGCCCGAGAACAGGTCGGCGTCCCACCAGGTGGTGCCCGCTTCCAGCGCGTCGCGCTCGGTGTCGGACATGGCGGGGAGGATGCGCTTGAACAGCGCGAAGATGTGCGGGGTCACCAGGCTGCGGCGCAGCGCCGGCACCCCGAGGACAATGGCCGGTATGCCGATCAGCAGGGCCAGGATTATCCAGATGATCATGATGTGCTCCTCCAGTTTTTAGGAGCACCATACTGCGGAAGGCGACCCGGCACTGTGCGGCTGCGCGCACAAGCGCCGGATCGGGCGTGGCCGTTATAGCGACTATGGCAACTATAGCGACTATGGCAACTATAGCGACTATAGCGACTATAGCGACTATAGCGACTTCAGGAAGGCCAGCACGGCCTCGCGGTCGGTGCGGGACAGCTGCTCGAAGCGCTGGCGCGCCCGCGCCGCCTCGCCGTCGTGCCACAGGATGGCTTCGGTCAGGTTGCGCGCACGGCCGTCGTGCAGGTAGCCGACGTTGCCGGCTCCGCCCATCACCTTGTCGGTGTAGCCGATCCCCCACAGCGGCGCGGTGCGCCACATGCTGCCTCCGGCCTGGCCTTCTACCAGGTTGTCGGCCAGGCCGGCGCCCATGTCGTGCAGCAGCAGGTCGGAGTACGGCGCGATGGTCTGGTTGCGCAGTTCGGCCAGCAGGTGGCCGCCGCCGGTGGTCATTTGCGCGGTGTGGCAAGCCACGCAGCGCATGCCGTCGAACAGCCTGGCGCCGGCGGCCACCTGGGCCGCATCCACGCGGTGTTCGTCAAGCGGCGCGACGCCTTGCGGGAAACCGCTGGCAATACTGCGTTGGGCCGGCACCGCTACCAGCGCCAGGTATTGCGTGATCAGTTGCAGGTCGGCCTCGCTGATGCCTGGTTGCGCGGCGGCACCCTTGCAGCCGGCGGGATCGGTGTGGCACGCCCGGCTGCGGTAGACCGGGGATGTGACCGCCATGTCGGCCAGCAGCGCGGCGGCCGTTTGATGGCGCAGGCTGGCCTTCGACGCTTTCCAGCCGAAACGCCCCAGGCGCACGGCGCCGGACTCGGGATCGAACACGAAGTTGGCCACGCCGCGCACGCCGTCGCTGTCCGGCGCCGAGCGCACGCGCGCCAGGATTTGCGCCTCCGGGATTGCCTCGAGCAGGCCGGTGCCCAGCATCGGCTGGGCGGCGCGCAGCGATACCACGGCCGGCGTGGCGCTGTCGAAGGCCACCGTAGGCTTGCGCAGCTCGACCACGGCACCATCGGCCAGCTTCACCTGGCGCGTTTCGAAGCCCGCCACGCGCACGCCGCTGCCCCAGTTCTGGCGCGCACCGGAACCGGACACGCCATTCATCTGCACCGCAGAACCGTATTGCGGATGCGGCGACTGAGCGCCGCTCGCGTCCACGCTGGCTACCCGCACCGACATGGCGTCAAGGCGCTGGTTGATGGCGGCGGGCGCCGGGCTGCGGCCGTTGTTGACGTGGCAGGCAATACACGCCGACTGGTTGAAACGCGCTCCCTGCAGGCCCACGGCCGGCGCGTAGCGGTCGTTACCCGGCTCATTATGGTCGCCGGTGGTAAAGCTGGTGTGCACCAGGCGCCGTCCTTCCACGAAGCGCTGCATATTCTGCATACCGATATGGTTGTGCGGCTGCTGGAACATGAACAGGCCGTTGTCGCTGTAGTTGTACGAAACCGAACCGAGGCCGCCGGCCAGCGTAGCCGCCGGCAGCGGCACCGAGTTCAGGCGCGGCTGCACGCCGTACCAGGGCCGCAACCCTGCGCCCACCACATAAATCCATTCGGACGAGTAGTAGCGCACGCCGCCGTTGTCGCCGATGGCGCCCATGGCGGCGGCGGTGGAAAACATCGACGGCGACACTTCAATGGCGTCGCCCGCAGCCAGCGCGCGGGCCGGCACGTACTGGCCGTTGGGCAGGCCGTCCGCATTGAGGCCGGCGTGGCCCGGGTAGTCCTTCACCTGCAAGGTGCAGGCGCCGTTGATGCCGTTGGCGTTCGTGAGCTTGCCGTTGGCCGGGTAGGGTGTCGGCTTGCAGATCGTGACCTCGCGGTCCACCAGTTCGCCGGGGGCCATCCAGCCGTAGCCGGTCACGCCGGGGCGATCGAAGCCGCGGAAGAACGCCACGCCGCCGGGCAGGAAATCGACGGTGGTGTACTGGTTGACGATCAGCGTGGGTTTCGTCACGCCGGCCACGCGGCTGTTGTCGATGACCTCCACGCCCCAGGTGCGGTTCTTGAAATACTGCGGCACGAAGGTGAGGTAATTGCCGGGGCCTTTATCGACCGCCAGGCCGGTGGCCGGGTCCACGGTCTCGTTGGGACCGTAGCCGATTTCGTTCCAGTCCTCGCCGCGTTCGCGGCCGTGGCGCGCCAGCCCACGTGCGCCGAAGCGCGTGACCAGGGTGCCGTCGGCCAGCGTGAACTGCAGCGTCTCCAACGGCTCGGCGGCCGAGGGCAGCGGCGCCCAGCCGGCACCGCTGGCAGGGAAGGGCTGTGGCGAGGTGGTGGCCGTGGGCAGGCTGTTGTCGCTGCCGGGAGACTTGAATTCGACCTCGAACAGCGAGTAGCCATACTGGGTGGCGCGCGCCACGCCCTGCACGCGCAGGTAGCGGGCGTAGGCGCCCAGGTTGAAGAATTCCTCCGCACCGCCCTGGCCGTTGGTGACATGACGCAGTTGCGACCAGTGCTCGCCATCGTCGGACACTTGCAGCGCATACTGTTTTGCGTACGCGCCTTCCCACTGCAGTTTCATGTACCCGACAGCGGTCCTGGCGCCGAAGTCGAACTGGATCCAGGCGCCATCGACGGCGGTGCTGGACCAGCGGCTGGTGGTTTTGCCATCGACCGCCTGGGCGGCCGACATGGCCGGGTTTTCCACCGGCGACGAGGTGGCGGCGACCGGCTTGATGACGACGCCGGGCTGGCTCGGATCGTTGGGGGCTGGCGCCGGGTCGGGCGCAGGCGCCGGGACAGCCGGCGTGCCGGTATATGCCTGGATTTCGAAGATCGAGTAGCCGTACTGGGTTGAGCGCGCCAGGCCCTGCATGCGCAGGTAGCGGCCCTCGGCAGAGAAGCCGGTGATGTCCTCGGTGCCGCCCTGGCTGTCGTCCACGATCTTGACCGTGGTCCAGCTGCGGTTATCGAGCGACACTTCCAGCGCGTAGCGCGTGGCGTGGGCGTTTTCCCAGTCGATGCGCACGCGGGTGATGGTTTCCACCTGGCCGAAATCGAGCGTGAGATGCTGGTCGTCGGAAGCGCCGCTGCTCCAGCGGCTCTGACTATTGCGATCGACGGCGGCAGCCGCCGCCAGGTCGCCGCGTTCGCTGGAGCTGGCCGTGGCCGCGACCGGCGTGAGCGCAGTTTCCACGCCACCCAGCCGCAGGGAGGAAGCCAGCGCCACGCGCCCCTCGGAACCGGCCGGCGCTTCGCCACCGCCGCCGCAGGCGGCAAGCAGCAGCGCCGCGCCGAGCGGCACGAGGCGGGTATTCAGACAGGATGGTATTCTCAAGGTGGCCCCCGGGTTGGATGGCACGAGATTAGTGCCGTGTGGAAATATTTATCATAGCATATGCTTACCATTAGGCTCGGCTAAAATTATGTCTTTTGGTAGATCTCGCGGGGCGCCATGCGGGCGGCTGCGCCAGGAGGATGCTGAAATTGCCTGTCCGGAGAGGCGGTTTATCCGCTATATTCTGCACCATCCGATCCGGTTCCCACCTCCAGTTACGGCCTTCCACTGCATGAGCGTGTCCCTCCCTAAAGCATTGTTGTGTGTACTGCTGGTCGTGGCGCCCGGCTGTTCGTGGGCGGCCGCCCCCAGGCCGCTGCTGTCCGAATATACGCACACGGCATGGACGGCCGTCGATGGCGCGCCTACCGGCGCCACCAAGTTTGCCCAGGGCGCCGATGGCTGGCTGTGGATCGCCACGCCCACCGGCCTGTTTCGCTTCGACGGCGTGCATTTCGAGCGCGTGTCCCACGTCCATGGCCATGCGCTTGCCACCAGCAACATCATGGCGCTGACCACTGCGCCCGACGGCGCATTGTGGGTGGGCGACCGCGTGGGCGCCGTCTCGGTATTTCGCCAGGATGGCGCACACACGTACGCCGAGAACGGCGGCCTGCAACCAGTGGGTGTGATGCATATCGAAGTGGCGCCCGACGGCGCGGTCTGGGCGGCGATGCGCGACGGCGTGGCGGTGCTGGCGCCGGGCGCACAGCGCTTCGCGTACCTGCCGCCCGATGCCGGGCTGCCCGCGCTGGGCGTGTTCCAGGTCCTGTTCGCACGCGATGGCACTACCTGGATCGGCACCAATGCCGGCGCGTACTTCCGGCCCCGCGGCGAAACGCGCTTTCGGCCCTCCTGGCCGCGCGAGGGCAGGGTGGCGCTGGCGGAGGCGCCCGACGGCGCCATCTGGGCCCAGGATTTCGAGCATCGCTACTACCAGGTGCGGCGCACGGCGCCGCCTGCCGGCAAGCCGATCAAACCCGACCTGGACGGCAAATCCCTGCGCTACGACCGGCAAGGCACGCAGTGGGTGCTGCACGCGGATGCGCTGGAACGCCGCATTGGCAACGCTGGTGACGGTGATGCCGGCGGCGCCGGCGCAGCAGATCAGCGCCTGTCGCCATTGAACGGTATCAGCGGGCCGATGCTCACTGCCAGCTTCCAGGACCGCGAGGGCAACCTGTGGATCGGCACGTCGCAAGGCATCGACCGGCTGCGACCGAATCGACTGTCTACCATGCCGGGAAAGGTGCGCCTGCAGTTTCCGGCGCTGCTGGCCGGCCCCGAGGGCGACGTGTGGGTGGGCGATTATTCGGGCGACGTGTGGCGCTACGATGCGGACGGCCCGCGCTGGCGCGAAGTGGCGGGCCAGATTACTGCTGCCCATACCGCGCCGGACGGCGTACTGTGGCTGGGCGGGACCGCCGGCGTCAAACGCCGCGCGCTCGACGGCACCGTCACCACGTTCGGTTTCCCCGACGAAGTGCAAGGCCTGCGCGTGCACGCCTTGCAGCAGGACCGCCACGGCGCGCTGTGGGCATCGTTCTCGGCCGGCAAGGGCGTGTATCGTCTCGAGCACGGCCGCTGGGTGAAATCGGGCGGCTTGCGCGGCATGTCGGAACTGCTCACCACCACCATGGCGCTCGATGCGGCAGGTGACCTGTGGCTGGGGCATTTGCGCAGCCAGATCAGCGTGGTGCGGATGGCGGAAGGTGATGTGCGCACTCCGGGCGCCGAGCAGGGGCTGGAGTTGGGCACCGTGCTGGCACTGCACCCGGATGGACAGCGCATGTGGGTGGGGGGCGAAAACGGCGTGGCGCTGTATCGCGACGGACGTCCATCGAGCCGCTTCGTACCACTGCAAGGTGAGCGCGGCGAGCGGTTTCGCGGCGTCTCCGGCATCGTGCGCATGGCCGACGGCGACCTGTGGCTGCATGGCGCCGAAGGGTTGTACCGCATCGCCGGGGCCAGCCTGGATGCGTGGTTGAGCAATCCGCAAACGCTGGTGGCGTTCGAGCGCTTCGACGCCCGCGACGGCATGCAGGGCCACGCGCCGCAACTGCGCCCGGTGCCGTCGCTGCTGCGCGCCCGGGACGGCAAGCTGTGGTACGCCACCGTCAGTTCGGTCGGCACCATCGACCCGGCCAACATCCTGCGCAACCGCCTGCCGCCGCCGGTGCGGATCGTCGCCGTGGTGGCGGAAGGCACACGCCATGAGCTTCGCGAAACCGGCTCACCAACACTGGCGCTGCCGCAGGGAACCCGCACCATGCAGATCGACTTCACTGCACTGAGCCTGTCGATCCCGGAGCGGGTGCGCATGTGCTACCGGCTGGTGGGACTGGACCGCGACTGGCAGGAGCCGGTGGGCCGGCGCGCCGCGTACTACACCAACCTCGCTCCCGGCAAATACCGTTTCGAGGTGATCGCTTCCAACGAAGACAACCTGTGGAACACCACCGGCGCCGCACTCGATATCGGCATCGCGCCGACCTTCGTGCAAACCGGGTGGTTCAAGCTGCTGCTGGCAGGATTGGCGGCGCTGCTGCTGTACATCGCCTACGCGCTGCGCATCCGCAGCCTGACGCGGCGCATGCACGAACGCCTGCACGAGCGACTGGCCGAGCGCACCCGCATCGCGCGGGCACTGCACGACACCCTGCTGCAAAGCGTGCAGTCGCTGCTGCTGTCGTTCGACGCCCATAGCCGGCTCTTGAAGGAAGGTACGCAGGAGCGCATGCGGCTCGATCAGACGCTCAACCTGGCCGAGCTGCTGCTGGTGGAAGGGCGCGACCAGATCATGGATTTGCGGGCTGCGGCGTCGCCCGAGGAGCTGGGCCTGGCGCTCGAGCAGTTCGGCAAGGGGCTGACCGGGCACCGCGCCCACCAGTTCGAGATGAGGGTGCGCGGCGCGCCGCATCGGCTGCAGCCAGGCGTGCAGGACGAGGTGTACGCGATTGCCCGCGAAGCGCTGTTCAATGCCTCGCGCTACGCCGAGGCAGGCAAGATCACACTGGCGCTGGAGTATGCGGCGGCCGGCCTGGTGCTTTGCGTGGAAGACGATGGGCGCGGACTCGACGAAACCGTCGCTGCCACAGGCCACCGCCCCGGACACTGGGGCATGGTCGGCATGCGCGAGCGCGCCCGAAATCTGGGCGGCACACTCGACATCGACAGCGCGCCTGGCGCGGGCACCCGGATCACGCTGCGCGTGCCCGCCCGCACTGCCTACTAGGAAGCGGAGCCGGGGCGCTGGCGGTGGAACTTGATCGGCGTATAGGCCACGTTGGACGGTGGCGCCGACTTCAGGATGTTGGTCTTCATCGCGCCCACCACGTGCATTTCGCACGGCTTGCAGTCGAAGCGCAGGGTGTAGGTCTCCTTGCCGCTCACCAGCGTCATCGGCTCGGCCTTTACCTGTCCCTGCACGCCTTGCACGCCCTTGGCCTGCTTGGGGCACAGGTTGAACGAGAACCGCAGGCAGTGCTTGGTGATCATCAGCGGCACTTCGCCGGCTTCCTCGTGCGCCTCGTAGGCGGCGGCGATCAGCTGCACGCCGTGCTTCTGGTAGAACGCGCGCGCTTTTTCGTTGTACACGTTGGCCAGGTAGCTCAGCTGCGTTTCCGGGTACACCGGCGGCGGCTCGACCGAGGCCTTGCGCAGCGGTCGGTCCCAGGCGGCCAGACGCACCGCTTCGTGCGCTTCGACTGCGTCGCGGCGCAGCGCATTGATGGCGGCCGACGGCACGAACCACGGCTGCGACAGATTGAGTTCCACGTCGGACGCGGTAAACATGGTGGCGCCCAGTTTGGACAGGCTGGCGCGCAGGCCGGCTGCGGCCTGGTCGGCCTGCTGCGCCGGTTGCAGCGCCATCGGCGCGTCGGTCACGCTGAGGCAGCCGTCTTCGTCGAGCAGCGACAGGCGCAGGCCGGCGCCGTGATCGAGTTCGGACAGGGTGACGTGCAGCGATACTTTACGGTCGGCCGACTTCTTGTTGAGGATCGCTTCCCACTGGTGGTCGCGGTTACGGTGAATCGCGATGCCGGGTTTGAAGCCGGGCAGGGCGAGGAAGGCCTCGTTGGGGAACACGCGCCACACTTCGCCGTCCTTGCTGTCGCCAATTTTCTTGGCGACGTTGGCCTGCACGCCGACGGTCTCGCGCTTGTTCATGTAGTTCAAGCCGTCGCCGTTGGCCAGCGGGGCATTGGACACCATGTCGAAATGGTCGGTGGCCACGCGGGTGACGGTGCCCAGTTCCAGGCCCAGGTATTTCGGGCTGTCGAAGGCGCCGATTTCGTCGGTGCGGCCGTTGGCGAAGTAATCGGTATGGCCGCGATTGAAGTTCTTCTCCACGTCGGGCGTGAAGTGGATGCTGGTGGTGCCGCTGCCGGCGCGCTTGAACTCCGTGCGGCGCTCGAGGATTTCATCGAGCAGCAGGCGGTAGTGGGCCGTGATGTTCTTCACGTAGCCCATGTCCTTGTAGCGGCCTTCGATCTTGAGCGAACGGATGCCGGCATCGATCAGCGCCTCGAGGTTGCGGCTTTGGTCGTTGTCCTTCATCGACAGCAGGTGCTTGTCGTAGGCGACCACGCGGCCGGCGTTGTCCGACAGCGTGTACGGCAGGCGACACGCCTGCGAACAGTCGCCGCGATTGGCGCTGCGGCCCGTATCAGCATGCGAGATATAGCACTGGCCCGAAAACGCCACGCACAGCGCGCCGTGCACGAAGTATTCGAGCGGCGTGTCGGTGGCGGCGTGGATCTCGCGGATCTGGTTGATGGTCAGTTCGCGCGCGAGCACGAGCTGCGAGAAGCCAGCGTCGCCGAGGAACTTGGCCTTTTCCTTGGTGCGGATGTCGCACTGGGTGCTGGCGTGCAGCTGGATCGGCGGCAGGTCCATCTCCATCAGTCCCAGGTCCTGCACGATCAGCGCATCGACGCCTGCCTCGTACAACTGCCAGATCTGCTTGCGCGCGCCTTCCAGCTCCGAGTCATGCAGGATGGTGTTGAGCGTGACGAAAATGCGCGAATGGTAGCGGTGCGCGAACTGCACCAGCGCGGCGATATCCTCGATCGGATTGCTGGCGTTATGGCGCGCGCCGAAAGCAGGACCGCCGATGTAGACAGCGTCGGCGCCGTGGAGGATGGCTTCGCGGCCGATTTCGGCAGTTTTGGCGGGCGACAGCAGTTCGAGCTGGTGGGCTAGCAGAGACATGGCGGATTCCTTCTGTGAAGGGCGACATTATACCGGTGTTCACGGGCACGAAACCATAAAAGGGCCGGCCATCAGCACGGCCCCAATGCATCCGCTAGAATGGACCATCCGCGCAACCAACCACCTGCGCGCGTCCAAGGAGATCTGAATGACCGAACCAAGCACTTACGTCCCGCCCGCAGTCTGGACCGCACCCACCGCATCCGGCGGCACTTTTGCCAGCATCAACCGCCCGGTAGCCGGCGCCACGCATGACAAGCAACTGCCGGTAGGCAAACATCCGTTGCAGCTGTACTCGCTGGGCACGCCCAACGGCGTGAAAGTGACCATCATGCTCGAGGAATTGCTGGCGGCGGGGCACACCGGCGCCGAGTACGACGCCTGGCTGATCCGCATCAACGAAGGCGACCAGTTCGGCAGCGGCTTTGTCGACGTCAATCCCAACTCCAAGATTCCGGCGCTGGTCGACCGCAGCGGGGGACAACCGCAGCGCGTATTCGAGTCTGGCTCGATCCTGGTGCATTTGGCCGAAAAGTTCTGCGCCTTCCTGCCGAAGGAGGGCAGTGCCCGTACCGAAACCCTGAACTGGCTGTTCTGGCAAATGGGTTCGGCGCCGTTCATGGGAGGAGGGTTCGGACACTTTTATGCATACGCCCCGGAAAAACTCGAGTACCCGATCAACCGCTACGCCATGGAAACCAAGCGCCAACTCGACGTGCTCGACCGTCAACTGGCCCGGCATCGCTACGTGGCAGGAGACGAGTACACGATTGCCGACATGGCGATCTGGCCGTGGTATGGCTCGATGGCGCTGGGGCAGCTCTACAACGCCGCCGAGTTCCTGTCGGTGCACGAGTACCAGCACGTCAGGCGCTGGGCCGAGGAGATCGCAGCGCGTCCGGCGGTCAAGCGCGGCCGCCGGGTGAACCGGGCCTTCGGCGATCCGGCCGACCAGGTGGCGGAGCGCCATGACAAGGCCGACCTCGACTAAAGAGTTCACGCCATGATCAGGAAAAACCTGCCATGGCGTTCCGTATTCCACTCCAATCTAATCGACATTACTACCTATATTGTCGATTCATATTACTGTATGCAATACTGTATAATTGACTGTACATTCACACAGTCTTTTAGCCCGGTATCCGCCATGCAGCAGCCTCCGCCAGAGAAGAAGTTTGCCGTCATCAACCTCGATCCGTTTCCCGCCCACAGTGACGGCGCGGCCCAGCGGCGCCAGCGCGACCGCGACGCGCTGCGAACCATCGCCGAGGACGCCATCACCGACGCCCAGACCGACAGCGAAATTGCCCGCGAATTCATCAGCCACGGTGAACTGGGCCCCAAATCGATCGCCAACACCCAGAAAGAGCTGTTTCGCTTCCTGACCTGGTGCCGGGAAGAGGCGGGCAAGACCCTGCGCCAGCTCAGTGTGGCCGACCTGAACGGCTACAAGGATTTCATCAAGGCGCCGCCGGCATCGTGGATTTCCACCACCAAGTGGCCGCGCAGCGACGAGCGTTATCGGCCGTTCAGTGGCCCGTTGTCCGACGCCAGCCGGCGCCAGGCGATGATCGCAGTGAAGGGATTGTTCGCGTACGCCACCCAGACCGGCTATTTGCGGCGCGATCCGGCGGCGCTGGTCAAGCACGTCAAGACGGCCAGTGCCAGCCGCATCACGCGCTACCTGACGCACGACGCACTGGCGCTGGCGCTGCACACGGTGGCCACGCGCGAAGCACCGACGCCTGCCGCCATGCGCCGCCGCGAACGCGATCGTTTCCTGCTCACGGCCTACATCCACACCGGCGCACGGCTCAACGAAATCGTCAGCGCCAACATGGGCGCGTTCTACACCGAGGGCAACGGCCGCTGGTGGCTGGACGTCCTCGGCAAAGGCAACAAGCCGCGCCGACTGCCGGTGCCGCCCGAGATGCTGTCCGCGTACCGCCAATACCGCGCCGCCTTCGGCTTGCTGCCGCACGCGGTCCGCACCGACACCACGCCGCTGGTCCTGTCGAGCCGCGGCGACGCGCTGGTGCGCATCACCGACGAAGCCGCATCGGACGCACTCAAGGCAATCTTCGCCGCAGCGGCCGGCGCGGCGGATGCGTTCGGCGACGTGGACATGGCGGCCACGCTGCGCCAGGCATCGGCACACTGGCTGCGCCACAGCATGCTGACCAACCATGCCAACAACGGCGTGCAACTGAAGACACTGCAGGAGACGGCTGGCCACGCCAGCATTGCGACCACGGCGGCGTATCTGCACAAGACCGATAATGAGCGGCATGACGAGATACTGGCCTCGGTTGGGGTGCGGTCGGGACTGGAGCCATAACTTCGCATAATTTATATTATGTCAAATGCGATGTCTGGAACGCTGCCCTGCATCTTGCCGTGGTCCGTCATCGGCATTTTGAATCGTCGTCACTACGAGCCCTGCTTGTTGCCCTGGTCCGTCATCGCCATTTTGAATGGTCGTCGCCTACGAGATCAGGTCACGTAATATTTCGCATTCGCGTACCCGGCCGGTACTTTGGCATCTGGAACGCAAATGCATCAGTTCGTCCTGCAATGCTTGCAGCTCTGCCATTTTGCAGCGAAGAATCTCGATGTGGTGGTCAACCAGATCGTTCACGCCACCGCACGGCTGCTCCGGTTCTTCCTGGAGCACCAGCAGCGCCTGGATCTCGCCGAGCGACATATCGAGGCTGCGACAGCGCCGGATAAAGGTAAGCCGGTCCACATGCACAGGGCCGTACAACCGATAGTTGCCGCTTGAGCGCGCCGGGGCGCTGAGCAAGCCGCGCTGTTCGTAGTAGCGAACCGTCTCCGGCAGACAACCGGTTCGCGCCGCCAGCTCCCCTATTTTCAAATTCATCGCATGCCCCTTGACCCTGTAGTAGCTAGAGGGATTCTAATGCACTTTTGTATGGGGAGAGTGTCATGGCTGATTGCTGTTCAGGTTCCTGCGGATCCGCGCGTGCGCCGGACCCGGGCTATCGCAAAGTGCTGTGGATTGCGTTGCTGATCAACGCGGCGATGTTCGTAGTCGAAGTGGTTGCCAGCATGCAGGCACACTCGGCGTCGCTGCTGGCCGACTCCATGGATTTTCTCGGTGATGCGGCCAACTACGGCGTATCGCTGTTTGTCCTCGGCCTGGCCGTCGTGTGGCGCAGCCGCGCGGCTTACGCCAAGGGCGTCGTCATGGGAATTTTCGGCCTGCTGGTACTGGCTCGCGTGCTCTGGACGGGGCTGGGCGGACATACGCCGGTTGCCCAAACCATGGGGGCGATAGGTCTGCTCGCGTTCGCAGCGAACGGCGTGGTCGCATGGTGTCTTTACGCTTTCCGCGATGGTGACGCCAACATGCGCTCAGTCTGGCTCTGCACGCGCAACGACATGATCGGCAATGTCGCCGTGATGTTGGCTGCACTCGGTGTTTTGGGCACGGGCACCGCCTGGCCCGATATCGCCGTCGCTGCCATCATGGCTGTGCTCGGTCTCACGTCCGCGCGCGAAGTAATCGGCCGCGCCCGACAAGAGCTGAAAAGCTCGGAGACGCAGAATGGGTGAATAATTGCCGGTTCGCTAGTTGCCGGCGTATTGCTGACACCGGATTCAGCCCACCTGTTGGTATTTGCAAAACATCGCTGATCAGTTAAGCTTGGCAACAAACCAAAATACTTCAGCCAGGATGATCATGCAATGTGTCGTTTGCAGCACCCCGCAATCACAAGGTTTGACCGATTGGCATACCTGCTGCACCGCCTGTGGCTACGAAGGCGCAGCGCTCGCAGTCAAGATCAACGCCCAGCGTGATGGCGCTGCGGTCGACGAACTCGAACGTGAAGTTGGTTTGAAGTCGCTGCGGCAGGAAAATTTTCGCGACATCCTGCACGTGGTGCGCAAACATGCACAGCCACAGGCCAGGCGCCTGCTCGACGTGGGTTGCGCGCACGGATGGTTTCTCGAGACAGCCAAAGAATATTTCGACGTCTTGGGCATCGAGCCCGATGCGGTGGTTGGCAACCGCACCGCATCGCGCGGCCTGCCGGTACGTCCCGGCTATTTTCCCGATGCGCTGGCGCCGGATGAATCATTCGATGTCATCGTGTTCAACGACGTCATCGAGCATATTCCCGATATAGCCGCGGCCCTCGACGCCTGCCATGCGCGCTTGAGCGAGAATGGGCTGCTGGTACTCAATCTTCCCAACAGCCGGGGCTTCTTCTACCGTTTATCGACAATCTTCGCCAGGCTGGGGTGGCACAACCCGTTCAACCGGCTTTGGCAGAAGGATCTGCCCTCCCCGCACGTCCATTACTTCAATCCGCGCAACCTGCGGCTGCTGGTGGCCAGGCATGGCTTCGCTGGCGTCTATTCCGGGCAGCTGCCTTCGCTGCGCGCGAAAGGCCTGTTCGAGCGCATTCGTTGCACCGGCGATATTTCAGGATTGTCGTTGTATCTGCAATATCTTGCCGTCCTGTGTTCGATTCCCGTGTTATCGGCATTTCCGAGCGACATCATGTTCTGCGTTTTTCGGAAAACGAACCCTGGCGAGGCGTTGCCTGTAATGAAGTAAGTGGTAAAAATACATCAAAAATTATTCCACATATTATTTAAATAATAGTAATGTCATCGGATGGTCGGCCAGGCGTTTCTGGCTCGCCAGTTGCCTACACCACGGGGGACAAATTGTTCGACTCAATTACCCGGCCAGCTGTGCTGGCGATCGCGTTGAGCCTTAGCGGATGCGCCAACCTCGGTGCGATCCAGGAGTTCGGCAGGATGTCGGCCGATGGCGCCAGCTACACCAAGCTGAGCGATGACTACGTGCAGAGCCCGGAGTATAGAAAAGCCTTTACGTTCAGGGCAGATACTGCACAGCGCGATCATCTGACCATGGTTGCAGAAGAGCGCAAGAAGCAAAGTGCTGAACTGGCGATTTATCACCGATCCGTCTCTGCCTATATGAATGCGCTGGCCGACCTGGCAGGTGACGAGGCGCCAAATTTTGATCCCGAACTTGACGCAATGGTCGATGCGGCAGCACAAGCCCGATACCTCACCGAAGAAAAAGCGGAAGCTGTCAGAGCACTCGGCAAGGCATTCACCGGTGCGCTCGCCAGCACCTATCAACAACGGGAATTGAAGCAGGTAATCGAGCATGCCAATGCGCCCCTGCAGACAGTGATTACTTCCATGACCGTGATAATGGAAAGCTTCGCCGAGTCCCTGAACACCGAGCAAGCGGTCTTCGTCAGCTACCATCAGACCCTGATCGGCATGGGCGAGGAAAAAGGCCAGGACGGCACTATGCGCGAACCGGTCGCTGCGCAAATGGCGTACGCAAATCTCGAGCTCGGCAAGCCTGCTTACGCGGCCCGCGCTCGCGCCATTCCCCGGTACATCGAGACCTTGCAGAAAATTGGCGCTGCGCATCAGTCGCTGTACGACCACCGTCACCGGATATCGGACCAGGAAGTTCTTTCGCAACTCGCAAAGCAGACCAGGCAGATTCGCGCCGCATATATTGCCGTGCGCGCAGCCGGATAAAACTAAACGGGGGTCACCATGAGCGACAATATCTTGGCTGCAAAACAGGCATTGCAACTCGCCAGGCAGTTTCGGCTGGCAGCGGTGGCAGTGGGCGACCGCGTGTTGGCCGAATGGGATGCCATCCCAAAAAATGACAGGGCCCAACTGCAATCATTGGAAGTGACGCTGTTCAATCTGGCGACCGACCTCACCACCCAGGCCGTCGGCATCGCCCTCGACGATGGCAAGATCGCCCTGGCATCACTGGACAGTGCCACCGAATCTGCCAAGGAAGCGCTCAAGCACATCGTTGACGCGAAGGCGATGATCGGCATTGTCACCGCCCTGATCGGGTTGGCTGCGACCATTCCGACCGGGAACGCACTTGGCATGATTACCGCCGTCAAGAACCTGGACGATGCGGTGGACGCGGCGCAGGCGCCAACAGCGTCACCTCCGGACCACGCAAGCTAGACGATGCGCCGCCGTGTGTCTGGAACGTCGATCAGTTCCTGCTGCGGCGACACGACCCAGCCCGTCAATTTACGCCTGAGCGTGTCAAGCTCACCGGCAGCCACGTCGACCAGCACATTGTCGCCACTGTGATGAATGACGCGCCCGTGAACAGTCGCCCCCACCAGGGAAAGCACTTCCTCGGTGGATACGGTGGCATCAGCGGTGCGTCGCAGGATAACTTGGCTCATACACCCAATATAGCACGATCACTGGCTCGATCAAGGCAGCACCCCCAGTCCCTCCAGGTCCTTGGGAAACCCTTGCGACTTTGCCGCAGCATTAATCACGGCCAGCATGGCCGTAGACCGGTCGCGGTTGCGTTTCATCTTGAGCACCTTGGGCTGGGCGGCCAGCAACGCGGCTGCGGCGCCCGCCGCAGCCGGGCACGCCATTGACGTGCCGCTCATCACACCGTAACCGCCGCCGGGCAGTGTCGAGACGATGCCAACGCCGGGGCCGGTCAGGTCGATCTCCGGCCCGACATTGGAAAACTGCGCAATGAAAAGCATCTCATCCGTGGCTGCCGCCGGCGGCGCTATGTCCAGCGCTTCGGAAGAATTGGCGGGAAAAGTACCTTGCCTGCCAGCTGCTGATACCGCGACGGACTCGGTCCATGCGGCCGGATAGGATACCGGCTGGCGGCCGTCATTGCCGGCAGCGACAATGCACAAAGTGCCCTTGTCATACGCCTCCTTGATGGCGTCGTGCACGGCCTCATCGGGCGATGCGCCGCCCAGGCTCAGGTTCAGCAGGTCGCACTGGTCTTGGACGCCCTGCTCTATCGCGCGCAAGATGTCGTAATTGGTGGCGCCGCCGCCAGCGTTGGGAAAAACCCGGTAACTGTACAGTGCCACCCCGGGCGCCACACCAGGTTTGCCGGCCGGCTGCTGCCCCCGGGAGGCGATGATGCCTGCCACATGAGTGCCGTGCTCGCCTTGCTCCTTGGCCGGTCCCCAGCCGCCGGCATCGTTCTCATCGGCGACAAAGGCGGCCCCACCCAGTACTGTCAGGTCGGGATGCTTGCCATCGACACCGGTATCGATCACCCCCACCCGCACGCCGTTGCCGGCTTCGGCAGGATGTCCGCCGTAGACGGTTGCGAGGAAGTCCGGCACCGCCAGGTCGATGGGGGCAATACCGACGCTGTCGCCATTCCTGATTTTCCGGGCACGCTCGCACAGCCCCCAGTAACCGGCCGGACCATAGATCAGCAACAAGTCGAGCGTCTTGCTGGCGCCGGTAAATTGCAAGGTGACCTCGCCTTTCGCATTGCTGGTGCCCTGTGCGCCTTCCTGGCCGGCGAAATTCGTGAAGGCCACCACCATTGCGCCCCTGACCGGCTTGCCGCTCACGGTATCGACCACCTTGATCTTCAAGCCTAGCGCCGCTGCCGCAGCCGCCTTGCTGCGAGCAGCTGCGGGCCGCAGAATCTGCCACCTGGGGCTGCGGGCGATCTCGTAGCGCACCAGCGGCACCAGCCTGACGCCGGCATTGCTGGCCTTTAAGGCGGTTGCGGCGGCATCGCTCAGTTCGACAAGCTTCGGACCGCTTTGCGCGCTCGAGTGTACGATCTTGACCGCCGCCTCCGGGTTGGCAGTCGCCCTGGCGACACCCTGCAGGTCCAGCCTGGCTGACATCATGGAGGAAAAAGTTTGGGGGGATGCAAGCGGCTCCCGCAGCGCCTCGGAATACAGACCCCGTTTAGGTAACAGGACGTAACGTTGAACCTCGGTTGCCGTGTTGCGCGATCGTGATGCCATATGATTACCTCTTCAATGGATGTCATCCGATCATATTACCTTTAAAATAATATAAGCAAGATAGTTATCCCGTAAAAAGGCAGTATCATTCCCCCCATGCGCACAACAAATATCCTCGCCTTCTACCTCGCCCTTGCCTTCTCGACGCTGGCAACTACCGCGTCGCCGGCATTGTCCGCCGAGCTGCCCGCCACCTCCCGCGCCGAGATCGACACCCTGCTCAACCGCCTGGGCGCCTCCGGCTGCCAGTTCAGCCGCAACGGCAGCTGGTATAGCTCCGCCGACGCCAGGGCGCACCTGGCGAAAAAGTTGAATTACCTGTTGGAGAAGAACAAACTTGATGGTACTGAAGAGTTCATCAAGCTGGGGGCAAGCTCGAGCAGCATGTCGGGCAAGCCTTACCAGGTGCGGTGCGGTGACGCGCAGCCCGTGGCCAGCCAGGTCTGGCTGACCAACGAACTGCAAGCCATCCGCACCAAGGCCGCCCCAGCGAAGTAGGCCGCCAGCAGGCGGGCCACCTCGGCCATTGCGGCATCATTACACCGAACGATACATCAGAACCGGTGCTGCACACCGGCCATCAAGCCGCGCTGGGTGTCGGCAAAGCCCGCATCGTTACGCGACAGGCTGATCACCTGGTTGTTCTTGGCCTTGGCATAGGCAGCGGTGACGTACAGGTCGGTACGCTTGGACAGCGCGTAGCGGGCGCGGGTGATGTACATTTTTGGATCGGACTCGACCCGCGAAGAAACGTTGCGCACGTCGGTGTAAAACACCGCGCCGACCAGCGTCAGCGCCGGGCTGGCCTTGTAGGTCAGGCCGGCCCAGTAGGTGTTGGCGCGCACGTCGGGCAAGGCGCGGTTGTTCAATTCGTTCTTGTAGCTGCGGGCCACCACTTGCACCTTGAAGTCGCCCGCATTGACCATGCCGCCCAGGTGGTAGATGCGGCTGCTGTCGTGGCGGTTGGTGGCGGCGACGTTGTTGCCGTTGCCCTGTTCTGCCGAACCGACGACAGCGAAATTGCCCATCGTGTAGGTGGCGGCAAGCTGCGTGCGGGCGCCGTCGGCGGTGCCGGTGCTCTGCTCGCCGAAGGCGTAGGTGGCGCCGAATTTGACTGGTCCGGTTTCGATCGAGTATTTGACGATGTTGTCGGCCGACGTGATCATGCCATAGCTGTTGACACCCGAGGCCGAGCCGCTCGACGCCCACGAGTAGTACGGTGCATAAGCCATCGGGTCGAACGCCACGATGAAGTCGTACACCGTGGTGAACGAACGGCCGAGGACGACACGGCCGAACGAACCTTCCAGGCCCACGTTGGCCTGACGCCGGAACAGGCCGCCATCGGAGCCGCCGATGTCGGTCAGCAGACCGCCCTCGAGCTGGAATATGGCTTTCAGGCCGCCGCCCAGGTCCTCGGTGCCACGGAAACCGAAGCGCGAGTTGTTCATGCCGCCCGAACTGACGCGGGTGGCGCTGCCTTGCGGGCCGGCGTGGGTGAGGTTTTCGACGCCCGTGTCGAGCAGGCCGTACAGGGTGACGTTCGATTGCGCGGCGGCCGGAACGGCTGCGCCGATGGCGGCCAGCACGGCGCCGGCGATGAGGCTTTTCTTCATGTTATCTCCTGGGTGGTGAGTTATTGTTGCTGTCTGTCCTGGTCTATGCCAGGCGGAATACGCTGACCACCGCCGCCAGGTTCGCGGATTGCTCCTGCATGGCGGCAGCCGCTGCGGCGGCTTCTTCCACCAGCGCAGCGTTTTGCTGGGTAACCTGGTCCATCTGGATCACGGCACGGTTCACTTCTTCGATGCCCACGCTCTGCTCCTGGCTGGCGGCCGTGATCTCGCTGACCACTTCACTCACGCGGCGCACGCTCTCGACCATGTCGCTCATCGACTTGCCGGCCTGCTGTACCTGCGACGTGCCGGAACCGACCTGCACCACCGAGTCGTCGATCAGTATCTTGATTTCCTTGGCGGCGGCAGCGCTGCGGTGGGCCAGGTTGCGCACCTCGGTGGCGACCACGGCAAAGCCTCTGCCCTGCTCGCCGGCGCGCGCCGCTTCCACGGCCGCGTTCAGCGCCAGGATATTGGTCTGGAAAGCGATGCCGTCGATCACGCTGATGATGTCGACGATCTTGCGCGACGACGAGCTGATCGATTCCATGGTGGTGATCACCTCGCCCACCACTTTGCCGCAATCGCCGGCGATGTCGGACGCCGATTGCGCCAGCTGCTTGGCGTGGCGCGAGTTGTCGGCGTTCTGCTTGACGGTGGACGTCAGTTCTTCCATGGCCGAAGCGGTTTCTTCGAGCGAGCTGGCCTGCTCTTCGGTGCGGCTCGACAGGTCGAGGTTGCCGCTGGCGATTTCGGCCGAGGCGGTGGCGATGGTGTCGGTGCCGCTGCGCACCTCGCCCACCACGCGCAGCAGGCTGGCGTTCATTAGCCCCAGGGCCGCCATCAGCTGGCCGGTTTCGTCGCCGCCGCCGGGCGCAATGTTGGCGGTCAGGTCGCCGTTGGCCACGCGCTGGGCCACTTCGACGGCTTCCTGCAACGGCCGCGAGACAATGCGCGCCACCCATACCGCCAACCCCATGCCGACCACGATCAGCAACACCAGCACGCCCAGGATCAGCTTGCGCGACAGCGCAAACGTGGCCGAGGCCTGCTCGTCGGACGCCAGGCTGCCCTGGTCGTTGATCTTGACCAGCGCTTCGAGCTGCTCGTTGACCTGGCGGAACAGCTTGTTGGAGGCGCCCCGGAACAGCGTGCGCGCTTCTTCCTTGCTGCCCGCGTGCGACAGCCCGGTGAGCTTTTTACTTTGCAACATGTAGTCGGACAGCGACTTTTGCAGCTCGCCGTAGATACGCTTTTCCTCGGCCTCTGAAACCAGCGCCGCGTACGAGGCCTGCTGCTTGGACAGCGTTTCGAGCCGGGTCGCCATCGACTTGTCGGTGGCGGCCATGTCTTCTTCGGCGGTGAGCAGGATGTGGGTCGCTTCCGAAATGCGGTAGCGCGAGAGCGAGTTCTGCATCTGCCCCAGGTAGCGCACCGCTGGCAGCCAGTTGGTGGCGATGTCGCTGGAAGCCTGGCTGACCTTGGTCATCTGGGCAATCGCAAACACGCCCAGTGCACAAGTGAAAACAGTGAGGATAGCGAACGAGATGATCAGCTTCTTGCCGATCTTTAAATCATAAAACCACTGCATGCCGCCTCCGGATTATTTTCCTTTTAGAAACATAATCATAGCGACCGGCTTTTCAAAAGTCGATCCAGGCAGCTGATAAGCCGGTTTCCTGGGCGTAATTTGTCGCATTTTAGGTGAAACAGGTAGTAGTTGGATCACCTTGTGTAAAATTCCATACCTGAATTTGTGGCAAGCTCAGCGTTTGCCCCCGGCATTGTCGAACATGCGCGACTCTGCCGCCAGGGCCAGCAGGTTGGGATCGCGCTCACGCGATTTGAGCATCAACAGCGAGATGACCTGGTGCGAGGCGTACGGCGCAGCCAGCGGAATCAGCTCGATGCGTGCGCTGTATTCGGCCACTCGCGCCGGCAGCAGGCTGTAACCCATGCCGCTGCCCACCAGGTTGATCAGCGAGAAAATATCGCCCACCTGCATTGCCGTTTCCGGCGCAAAGCCAGCCTGCCGGAAGGCGTGGTTGAAACTGTCCGAGGTGACGAAGCCGGCGCCCAGCGTAATCCACTGTTCGTGGCGCAACTGGCGCAAGTCCACCTGCCGGGCGCCCGCGTACGGCGAGCCGAGCGGCGCGGCCAGGCGCACCTCGTCCTCGAACAGCGGGACGGCGATCAGGCGGCCATCGTCGCTGGGCGCCTGCAGGCCGATCACGACCGCGTCGAGCCGGCCGTCGGCCAGGCCTTGCAGCAAGTCCTTGTTGGAGCCGAGCGTGAGGTCCACGTGCAGTTCCGTGCGCCGCAATTTCAGGCCCATCAGCAGGTGCGGAATGCAGCGCAAGGTCAGCGAATACAGCGAGCCGATACGCAGCCGGCCGCTGTTGAAACCGGCAATCTCGCGTACCTTGCGGATGCCTTCTTCGGCCTCGTTGACGGCCCGCTGCGCATGCGTGGCCAGCGCGAAGGCGGCTGGCTGGGCGGTCAGCTTGCGCCCCTCGCGCGCAAACAGCTGGCAACGCAGGCCTTCTTCCAGCGAATGCAGCGCCCGGTGCACGCTCACCACGCTCTGCCCCACCTCCTCCGACACCCGCGCCAGGCTGCCCAGGCGCATGAAGGCCAGGAAGATTTCCAGTTTCTTGAGCGTGATTTCTTCGTCGATCATGGCGTTTTCCTTTCGAACCAGTATAGCGATACTTAACCTGAAGGTAAACGTCGGGGCGCTGCGGTTGATTGAACCGGCCCCTGTTGCCGCCTATGCTGGGACCAGTCAGACATCCGACAGCAATGACAGGAGACAGCATGAACAACCAGAGCAAGCCACCGCGCCAGTGGGACACCCGGCGCCAGGAAAAGCGCCGCCGCCTCGACTCCGTGCGGCACCTGGCCGACGGCCCCATCATCGGCACCGACGCCATCGTCGATGCGCTCGCACTGCTGATCGCCAGCGGCGACCGCGTGGTCCTGGAAGGCAATAACCAGAAACAGGCCGACTTCCTGGCCCGCGCGATGGTGCAGCTGAATGCCGACAAGGTGAACAAGCTGCACATGATCATGCCCAGCGTGAGCCTGCCGCAGCACCTCGACCTGTTCGAGCGCGGCATCGCCAACAAGCTCGATTTCGCCTTTGCCGGTGCCCAGAGCCTGCGCATTTCGCAGCTGCTGCAGGACGGCGTGCTGCAAGTGGGCGCGCTGCACACCTACGTGGAACTGTATGCGCGCCTGTACGTGGACCTGGCGCCCAACGTGGTGCTGGTGGCCGGCTACATGGCCGACCGCCAGGGCAACCTGTACACCGGCCCCAGCACCGAAGACACGCCGGCACTGGTGGAAGCGGCCGCCTTCCACGACGGCATCGTGATCGCCCAGGTGAACCAGATCGTCGACGACCCGGGTGACCTGCCGCGCGTGGACATTCCCGGTTCGTGGGTCGACTTCGTGGTGCAGGCCGACAAACCGTTTTATATCGAACCGCTGTTTACCCGCGACCCGCGCCTGATCAAGCCGGTGCACGTGCTGATGGGGATGATGGCGATCCGCGGCGTCTATGAGCGCCATAACGTGCAGTCGCTCAACCACGGCATCGGCTTCAATACCGCCGCGATCGAACTGCTGCTGCCTACCTACGGCGAACAACTGGGCCTGAAGGGCAAGATCTGCCGCCACTGGACCCTCAATCCCCACCCAACCCTGATCCCCGCTATCGAGAGCGGCTGGGTGGACAGCGTGCATTGCTTCGGCGCCGAGCTGGGGATGGAAGCCTACACCGCCGCCCGCCCCGACGTATTCTTCACCGGCCGCGACGGCTCCATGCGTTCGAACCGCCTGCTGTGCCAGATGGCCGGCCAGTACGCCGTGGACCTGTTCATCGGCGCCACCCTGCAAATGGACGGCCTCGGCAACTCGTCGACCGTCACCCACGGCCGCCTGACCGGCTTTGGCGGCGCGCCGAACATGGGCCATGATCCGCACGGTCGCCGTCACGCCACGCCGGCCTGGCTGGACCTGATCGAAGGCGACGACCCGCTCTCGCGCGGACGCAAGCTGGTGGTGCAGATGGTGGAGACGTTCCAGGACGGTACGCAACCCACCATCGTCGAATCGCTCGACGCCGTGGCCGTAGGCAAAGCGTCCGGCATGCCGCTGGCGCCGGTGATGATCTACGGCGACGACGTCAGCCACGTGCTGACCGAGGAAGGCATCGCCTACCTGTACAAGGCGCGCAACCTGGAGGAGCGCAAGGCGATGCTGGCGGCAGTGGCGGGTGTCACGCCGGTCGGCCTGCGCCACGACCCCAAGCAGACCGCGCGCATGCGCCAGGAAGGGCTGATCGCGCTGCCGGAAGACCTGGGCGTACAGCGCTCGCAGGCCACGCGCTCGCTGCTGGCCGCCAAGAGCATCGCCGACCTGGTCGACTGGTCCGATGGCCTGTACGACCCGCCTGCCAAATTCAGGAGCTGGTAATGACCACACTGCAGAACACACTTCACGATCTTTCCTTGACTGCGCCGGTGCCGGTGGACCTGGTCGGCGCCAGGCTTGCGCAGTTGGCCGATCTGGCCATAACAGCCCTGGTGGATGAGGCCATGCTCACGCCAAAACCGGGCCTGGTGGACATGCGCGGCAGCGGCGCCCACAGCGACTTGAGCTGGCTGCTGATGTGCCGCTCGGCCCATGCGCTGCGCCCCGCCTTCGAAGCGATGGCCCACGCCGGCGCCACCATGACCGACCTGCCGGCGCTGCGCCAGCGCATCGGCGCCATCGGCCGCGCCGGCGAGGCGCAGATGATGGACGCCACCGGCGGCGTCAATACACACCGCGGCGCGATCTGGGCGCTCGGGCTGCTGGTCACCGCTGCCGCGCAGGGTTCCGCTGACGCCCGCACCATCGCTGCGCGGGCCGGCGCCTTGGCGCGCCTGAACGATCCCGGCGCCCCGGCCAGCACCGGCAACAAGGGCGAGACGGCGCGCCGCATCTACTGCGTGGGCGGTGCGCGCGGCCAGGCCGAAGCGGCTTTCCCGCACGTGACCGACGTGGCGCTGCCGATGCTGCACACCGCGCGCGGCCGTGGCGAGGCTGAAAATGTCGCGCAACTGAACGCGCTGCTGGCCGTGATGGCCGACCTGGACGACACCTGCCTGCTGGCGCGCGGCGGCCCCGCTGCACTGGCGGCGGCGCAGACCGGCGCACAGGCGGTGCTCGCTGCCGGCGGCGTGGGCACCGGCGTCGGCCGCGCAGCCTTGCGCGAGCTCGATGCGGACCTGCTGGCGCGCGGCGTGTCGCCCGGCGGCGCCGCCGATTTGCTGGCGGCGACCTTGTTGCTGGACCGCCTCGCGCGTCGCGACCAGCGCACTACCGAACAACTACAAGCTACGGAGGCCCAACATGGAACGACTGCATTTTGAATTCCCCGCCGGCCAGCCTGCAGCATCGCGCACGGTGACCGGCGTGGTCGCATCCGGCGACCTCGAGGTGCTGCTGGAACCGCGCTCTGGCGCGACGACCATCATCGCCGTGCAAACTTCGGTCGATGGCTATGGCGGCACCTGGAAGGCGTTGCTGGAACGGGTGTTTGCCGACGCCACGCTGCCGGCGGCCAGCATCGAGATCAATGACAACGGCGCCACGCCGGGCGTGGTGCGCATGCGCATCGAGCAGGCCTTCGAAGAAGCGCAACTGGGAGGAGCCCGGCCATGAACATCGAACAACTACTTGCCCGCGACAGTTTTATCGAGCGCAGCGCCCGCAACCGCGCCCGCGCCCTGCTCGACGACGGCTCGATGCGCGAACTGATCGGCCCTTTCGACCGGGTTACCTCGCCCTGGCTGGCGCAGCAAAAACTGGTCACCCAGTCAGATGACGGCGTGGTCGTGGCCAAGGGCACCGTCGATGGCGTGGCCACCGTGGTGCTGGCCATCGAAGGCGCTTTCCAGGGGGGCAGCATGGGCGAAGTGGGCGGCGCAAAGATCGCCGGCGCACTGGAACTGGCGGCCGAAGACAACCGCGCCGGCATTGCCACCCAGGCCGTGATCCTGTTCGAAACCGGCGGCGTGCGGCTGCAGGAAGCCAACCTGGGGCTGGCCGCGATTGCCGAAATCCAGTCGGCCATCGTCGATCTGCGCCGCTACCGGCCAGTGATCGGCGTCAGCGCCGGCACCGTGGGCTGCTATGGCGGCATGTCGATCGCCGCCGGCCTGTGCTCATACCTCGTGCTCACCCGCGAGGCGCGCCTGGGCCTCAACGGTCCGCAGGTGATCGAGCAGGAAGCGGGCGTCGCTGAATTCGACTCGCGCAACCGCGCCCTGATCTGGGGCCTGACCGGCGGCCAGCAGCGCACGGCGACCGGCCTGGCCGACGCGCTGGTCGATGACGATACGGCGCAGGTGCGCAGCGTGGTGGCGGACCTCTTCCGCGCCGGGCCGCCGCTCGAGCATCGCAGCGACCGTTACGCCGATTACCTCGAACGCCTGGCGCGATTCGACACCGCCGGCCAGCCCGAAGCGGCCGATGTACGCGCCCTGTACGGAAAGGAACTGTGATGAACACTGCAAGCAACACCTCCAATGGCGGCACCTGGCTCGACCTGCTGGCCAATGGTGCCAATGGCGCCGATGTACACAGCTGGCCGGCGGTACGCGTGCGCGACGCCAGCCTGGCCGGCGCGCCGGCCCGGTTCATCGCCGTGGTACCCGACGCCGACAACCGCTTTCCACGCGCCCGCACCGGCGAAGTCGGCCTGGTCGAAGGCTGGCAACTGGCACAAGCCGTGCATGAGGTCATCGATGCCGACCGCGGTGCCACCCGCAAGCGGCCCATCGTCGCCGTCATCGACGTCACCAGCCAGGCCTACGGCCGCCGCGAGGAAGCCTTCGGCATCCACCAGGCGCTCGCTGGCGCGGCCGGCGCCTATGCCCAGGCGCGCCTCGCCGGTCACCCGGTGATCGGCCTGATCGTCGGGCTGGCGATGTCGGGCGCCTTCCTGGCGCACGGCTACCAGGCCAACCGCCTGATCGCCTTCGACGACCCTGGCGTGATGGTGCATGCGATGGGCAAGGCATCGGCCGCGCGCATCACGCTGCGTTCGGTGGAAGCGCTGGAAGCACTGGCGCAAAGCGTGCCACCGATGGCCTACGACATTCACAGCTATGCCTCGCTGGGCTTGTTGTGGAAGGTGCTGCAACCGACCAGCGCCGCCGCGCCCTCGGCAGACGACGTGGCGCTGGTGACTGCCACGCTGGAAGCGGCATTGGCCGACATCGACAACGACAGCCGCAAGGATCTCGCCACCCGTTTCGATGGCGAACACCGGGCCGCCTCGCGGCGCGTCCGGCAACTGCTGCGCGAGCAGTGGAAAGGAGCAGCCAGCGCCTGATGGTCATCTGCGGCCGCCCATGAAACCACTATAAAACGGCGTGGTGGCTGCATTCCTGGAACGAGTTCAATCTGGTAGGAGACACAATCATGATTATCTATGGAACCGCTTTACTGGCGATCTGCCACCTGCTGGGGATCTTCCTCGGCGACCTGCTGGGCAACCTGATCGGCGCCAAGACCAATGTCGGCGGCGTGGGCATCGCGATGATCCTGCTCATCTGCGCGCGGCTGTGGATGCACAAGAAGGGCTGGATGCCCGAACAGACCGAGATGGGCGTGGCCTTCTGGGGCGCGATGTACATCCCGGTGGTGGTCGCCATGGCGGCGCAGCAGAACGTGCTGACGGCCCTGCGTGGCGGTCCGGTCGCGTTGCTGGCGGCAGTAGGAAGCGTGGTGGTGTGCGCTTGCGTGATTGCGCTGATCAACCGGGGCGAGAAGGTCGAAGAAGACACGCTGCCGCTGCCGGTCGATCCAATCCCGGCTACCCCAGCCACCCCAGTTACCGCGCGTTAAGGAGATCATCATGCTCGAACTACTCGAAGGAACCGCACGCCACAACGGTCTGGTCACCGCATTTGCGCTGGTGGGCCTGGTGATGCTGGTGTCGATGAAACTCTCGCGCCACCTGACCATGGGCCGCGTGCACGGCTCCGCCATCGCCATCGTGATTGGCCTGGGCCTGGCCTACTGGGGCGGCGTGCAGACCGGCGGCACCAAGGGCCTGGCCGACGTCTCGCTGTTTGCCGGCGTGGGCCTGATGGGCGGCGCCATGCTGCGCGACTTTGCCATTGTCGCCACCGCGTTCGAAGTGCAGGTGGTGGAAGCGAAAAAGGCCGGCATGGTCGGCGTGGTGGCGCTGTTGCTTGGCACCCTGTTGCCGTTCGTCGTGGGCGCTTGCGTGGCCTACGCCTTCGGCTACCGCGATGCGGTCAGCATCACCACCATCGGCGCCGGCGCGGTCACGTACATCGTCGGCCCGGTCACCGGTGCGGCCATCGGCGCCACCTCGGACGTCATGGCGCTGAGCATTGCGGCCGGCTTGATCAAGGCCATCCTGGTGATGGTCGGCACGCCGGCTGCCGCCAAGTTCCTGGGTCTGCGCACGCCGCGTTCGGCGATGGTGTTCGGCGGCCTGGCCGGTACCGTGTCCGGCGTCTCGGCGGGACTGGCAGCTACCGACCGCAGGCTGGTGCCGTATGGCGCACTGGTGGCCACGTTCCACACGGGGCTGGGCTGCCTGCTGGGACCATCACTGTTATTCTTTGCCACCCGCGCCATCGTTGGATGACATCATGAAGAATCCACCTCGCCCGCACGACCTGCTGTTTTTGCGCCTGCCCGACCGCTTCGACACGGGAGGCGACTGGCCCGCGTGGCTCGACGCAGCATGGCTCACGCAAGCGCCGCTGGTAGTGCGGCGCGAGGCGGCGCCGGGCAGCTTGCTGCCGGTGGGCGCGCGCGGCCTGTCCCGCAGCGAGCGCTGCAAGGGCTATGTGCAGCGCGACGCCGTGGCCAGGTGCGTCACGCCCGAGATGCTGGCGCGCCCGCGACTGCCCACGGTGCATACGGTGCGGGCGGGCGAGTGCCAGTTGGACTTGCCGCCGCTGCGGGCCTTGGCCGCCATGGCGCCGCGCCTCAAGGAACTGGGGCTGGCGTGGGGACCCACCGGCGGCGCCGGCTTCTACCTGGCCAGCGGCCTGCCGGTGCTGCGCGCGGACAGCGACCTCGATCTGCTGATTCGCGCGCCCGCGCCGCTGCCGGCATGGGTCATCGACCGCGTGCTGCGCTTGCAGGAGCAGCAGGACTGCCGCGTCGATATCCAGGTCGATACGGGCGCAGGCGGCTTTGCCCTGAACGAGTACGCGCGTGGCGGCCGGGTGCTGCTCAAGACTGCGCACGGGCCAGTGCTGGCGGCCGATCCGTGGCATGCACCCGACGTGCAGCGCGAGGCGGCATGAGCGTGCTGTTTACCTTCCCCGGCCAGGGCGCGCAAAAGCCGGGCATGCTGCACGCCCTGCCCGCCCATGCCGTGGTAACCGATACGCTGGCCACAGCTTCAATGGCGCTGGGGCGCGATGTGCTGTTACTCGATAGCGCCGACGCGCTGCGCTCTACCGTCGCCGTGCAACTATGCCTGCTGGTGGCCGGCGTGGCGGCTGCGCGCTACCTCGCGGTGCTGGGCGCGCAGCCGGCAATGGTGGCCGGCCTGTCGATCGGCGCCTATCCCGCTGCCGTCACTGCCGGCGTGCTCGATTTTGCCGATGCCGTGCGGCTGGTGCGCCAGCGCGCGCAATCGATGGAAGACGCTTATCCCACCGGCCATGGCATGACAGCAGTGACCGGGCTACTGGAGGCGCAACTGGCACCGCTGGTCGCGCAGGTGCACAGCGCGGCGACGCCGGTGTACCTGGCCAACCTGAACGGCCCGCGCCAGCTGGTGATTGCCGGTTCCGATTCAGCCATGGCGGCGGTAGCCGCATTGGTGCAGACCAGCAGCCTGGGCGCCAGGGCCGAGCGGCTGGCGGTGAGCGTGCCGTCGCATTGCGAACTGTTCGAGCGGCAGGCGCAGGAACTGGCAGCGGCAATGGCCACTGTGCCGCTGCATCGGCCCCGCGTCACCTACATCAGCGGCAGCGCGGCGCGCGCGCTGTTCGACGGCGCGGCCGTCGGCGCCGACCTGGCCGCGAACATGGCCCGGCCGGTGCACTGGCACGACAGCGTGCGCCACGCGTGGGAGCGCGGTGCGCGGCTGGCCGTCGAGATGCCCAGCGGCAGCGTGCTGACCAGGTTGGCGCAACCGGTGTTCGAGGGCGGCGTGGCGGTCAGTTGCGAGGGGATGCGGTTCGAGGATATTGCGCAGCTGGTTGCGACATATGGCGGATAACCGTTGCACTGATTTGCGCAGCCTGCGCAAGAGCTGAATAAGAAATTGCACATTAGCAATAGTCGCGTTATGCTGCCAACATGACATCTCCCCTGCTGCAAGACCCGCTATTGGCAAGCGTGCAACCGCTGTTGAACGCCTTCGTTCACTATGGGCTGCCAGCCCTGGCGCTGTGCGCCGTGCTGTCCTTCATCAGTGCACGGCTCTCTGTCCGAAAACGGCGCCAACGCAACCGGCAGCGACAGGCGCGTCCGACGCCGCCAATTGCCATGCCTGCAGCGGGTCCACTTCCGGCGCCCCAGTCGGCCCCGCCGCCGCTCTGCAGCGTACCGGTGCGCGCGCGCCGCCCCCTCACGCCGTACGAAGAACAAATGTACGGTACCTTGCGCAGCGCGCTGCCCGAGTGCGTGATATTGGCCCAGGTGGCCTTCTCGGCCCTGATCACCACCGACGAGCAGGCTGATCGCAACCGCTTCGACCGCAAGGTGGCCGACTTCGTCATCTGCTCGCGGCAACTGACGCCGATTGCGGTGATCGAGCTCGATGACCGTTCGCACCGGAACAAGCAGTCAGCGGACGCCGACCGCGACGCCATGCTGCGCAACGCCGGCTATCGTACCTTGCGTTACCAGGGCATTCCGCCGGCGGAGCACATACGGCGCGATATCGAGATGCTGTTGGTGGCGATGACCATGCCGCCGCCAGCCACCGAGCTGCACTACCTGTAGCCCTACTTCGGCGCAGCCATCCGGTCCAGGTAAGAGCGCAACTGCTCCCCCATCTGCTCCTGCGCCTGGGCGCGTGCTTCGGCCTGCGCCAGCAGCAGTTCCAGCTCGCGTGCCCTGGCCTGGGCTGGCGCCAGCGCCGCACTCATGGCCTGCACCTGATCACCGAGCCGCTCGTTGTGCGCCATGCTGGTTGCCAGTTGCCGTTCGAGATCGCCGGCATGGCGCTGCTGCGCCTGCAGTTGCTCGACTTTTTGTTCGAGCTTGCGGGCGTTGGTCAGCTGCTCGTACAGCGACTGCTGGGTGTGCGCCAGCTCGGTTGCGATGCGGCTGCTCTCCCTGGCTAGTTGCGCCAGTTCGTCCTGCTTGACGTTGAACGCCAGGCGCTGCTGGCGCAACTCGGTTTGCAGCCGCGCTTCGTGCTCGCGCGTGGTGCGCAATTCGCTTTCCAGCTGGCGGTTCGCTTGCGCCAGTTGCTGCTCTTTGTCGGCCAGCTCCGCGCGCGCGATATCGAGCTGATCGTCGGCCTCCTGCCGCAAGCGCGCCGCCAGCCGCTCGACCAGGTCGTGCAGGGCGTCGCTGATGGTCACTGGACGTGCATTGGCCATGCCGACTGCACCGCCCTGCTCTTCGTCGAGTTCTTTCAGGTACTTGTGGATGGTGGTCTTGGAGCCGGTGTTACCCAGCGCAACACGCACCGCATCCACCGAGGGATACTGCCCCTGCGCCACCAATCCCGCGCGTGCTTGTTCAACTTCTTCTTTCGACAGCCCGGTACGTGCCATTTCTTGATCCCTCATAACGTAACGTATTACATACCACGTATTATGTAATACACGAGAATGCAAAGCAAGCGCTTGCTGTATCATCGAGCAATCACAACTTCAAAAACCGCCATGGCACGCGACAATATCAGCGACATTCTCGTCTTTTTCGCCGTCGCGCGCGAGCGCAGTTTTACGCGCGCTGCCGCCAAGCTCGGCATGACGCAGTCGGGGCTCAGCCACATCATCCGCGGGCTCGAGGAACGCCTCGGTGTACGCCTGCTCACACGTACCACCCGCAGCGTCTCGCCCACCGAGGCTGGCGAGCGCCTGCTGCTCAACGTGGCGCCGCGCCTGGAGGAAATCGAGGCGGAGATTGCGGCCGTGAGCGACCTGGGCGACAAGCCGGCCGGCACCATTCGCATTACGGCCATCGACCTGGTGGTCGATACGATCCTGTGGCCGCGTATCGCACCGCTGCTGCCGCTCTACCCGGACCTGCACGTGGAAATCAACTCCGACTACCGGCTGGTCGATATCGCGGCCGAACGTTACGACATCGGCGTGCGTCACGGTGACCAGGTGGACAAGGACATGATCGCCGTGCGCCTCACGCCCGACGTCCCGATGCGCATCGTCGGCGCGCCATCGTACTTTGCATGGCACAGCAAGCCGACCACGATCGCCGAGCTGCTGCGGCAGAACTGCATCGCGCTGCGCTTTGCCGGCAGTGGCGGCCTGTATGCGTGGGAGCTGTGCGAAAACGGCAAGCCGGTGGAGGCACGCGTACGCGGCCAGGCGGTATTTACCAGCGTGTACCCGATGCGCGACGCTGCCATTGCCGGTTGCGGCCTGGCGTTCCTGCCCGGCGACCTGGTGGACGAACATATCGCCGCCGGTCGCCTGGTGTCGGTGATGGAGGATTGCTGTCCGAAGTTCGAGGGACTGCACGCCTACTATCCAAGCCGGCGGCAGTCCTCGCGGGCGCTGTCGCTGGTAATTGAGGCGATCAGGATGAAAAACTAGACCGCCGGCAGTTGCGCCAGCAGCTTGTCGAGCGTGACCGGGTAGTCGCGCGTGCGGATGCCGGTGGCGTTGTGGATGGCGTTGGCCACTGCCGCGCCCACGCCGCACAGACCCAGCTCACCGATGCCCTTGGCCTTCATCGGCGACGACATCGGGTCGGTTTCGTCGAGGAAGATCACTTCCTGGTGCGGGATGTCGGCATGCACCGGCACTTCGTACCCGGCCAGGTCGTGGTTGACGAAAAAGCCCAGGCGCCGGTCCACTACCAGGTGCTCCATCAACGCCCCACCCACGCCCATGGTCATCGCGCCGATCACCTGGCTGCGCGCGGTCTTGGGGTTGAGGATGCGGCCCGCAGCGCACACGGCCAGCATGCGCCGCACCCGCACTTCGCCAGTGGCGACGTCCACGCCCACTTCGACGAAGTGCGCGCCGAACGTCGATTGCTGAAATTTCTTATCGAGGTCGCCGAATTCGATTGAGTCTTCCGCTGTGATGGCGCCACTGGCGGCTACCGTCGATAAGGCCACCGTCTTGCCGCCGGCGCGCACCTGGCCACCGGAGAACTCGGCTGCGGCCGGATCGAGACCGGCCTGGCGCGCGATCTGTTCGCGCAACCTCACGCATGCGGCATACACGCCCGAGGTGGCGCTGTTGGCGCCGAATTGGCCGCCCGAACCTGCCGACACCGGAAAGGCGGAGTCGCCCAGCCGCACTTTCACCAGTTCGACCGCAACGCCCAGCATTTCGGCCGCGGTCTGGGCAATGATGGTGTAGCTGCCGGTGCCGATGTCGGTCATGTCGGTTTCCACCGTGACCGTGCCGTCCGGTTCGAGCCGCACGCGGGCGCCGGACTTGAGCACGATGTTGTTGCGGAACGCCGCCGCCACGCCCATGCCCACCAGCCAGCGGCCATCACGGCGTGCGCCCGGTTGCGCGCTACGTTGGTCCCAGCCAAACTGGCGCGCGCCCTGGCGCAGGCATTCCACCAGGCGCCGCTGCGAGAACTTGCGATCGCGGTGCTCCGGATCGACCGTGGTGTCGTTGAGGACGCGAAAGGTCACCGGGTCCATCTTCAATTTCTCCGCCATCTCGTCGATCGCCACTTCCAGCGCCATCAGGCCCGGCGCCTCGCCCGGGGCGCGCATGGCGTTCCCTTCCGGCAGATCGAGCGTGGCCAGCATCATGCGCGTCAGGCGGTTGGCGCCGGCGTAGAGCAGGCGCGTTTGCGCGACCGCCGCTTCCGGACCACCACCTGCCAGATCACCGGACCAGCTCTCGTGGGCGATGGCGGTGATACGGCCTTCACGCGAGGCGCCGATGCGGATGCGCTGGATGGTGGCCGGCCGGTGCGTGGTGTTGTTGGCGATCAGCGGGCGTTGCAGCGTCACCTTCACCGGCCGCTTGACAGCCTTGGCGCCCAGCGCGGCCAGCACGGTTTCGCTGCGCAGGAACAGCTTGCCGCCAAAACCGCCGCCGATGTACGGCGACACCAGGCGCACCTTCTCCTTCGGCATACCCAGCGTGGTGGCCAGGTCGGTACGGGTCCAGTCGATCATCTGGTTCGAGATCCACACGGTGAGCTGGTCGCCGGTCCACGACGCGATCGACGCGAACGGCTCCATCATGGCGTGGCTCTGGTCGGGCGTGCTGTAGGTGGCGTCCAGCTTGACCGGGGCACTGGCAAACGCGCTCTCGAAGTTGCCGGTGCGGTCTTCATCCTTGTTGCCGGATTTGACCGGCTTGGCCGCCGTCATCGCGGCCTTGAGGTCGAAGGCGCCGTTCGCAGCCTCGTAATCGACCCGCACCAGCGCTGCGGCGGCGCGCGCCTGCTCGAACGTCTCGGCCACCACCAGCGCCACGGCCTGGTGATAGTGCTGCACCTCGGGACCGGCCACCAGGTGGGCGGTATTGAATTTACCCTTACCCAGCCTGCCCGCGTTCTCGTACGTGACGATCGCCAGCACGCCCGGCGCCTTGCGCGCCGCCGCGCTGTCGATGGCCCTGATGCGCCCTTTCGGGATGGCCGCACCGATCACGTAGCCGTAAGCCGCGTTGGGCGCAGCCTCGTGCTGTTCGTAGGCATAAGGCGCTTGTCCGGTGGTCTTGAGCGGGCCGTCGATGCGGTCCAGCGGTTGGCCCACCACCTTCATCCGGTCGATCGGATTGGTGGTTGCCGGCTTGGTGAATTTCATTTCTTATCCTTTCAGGATGGCGTCGAGCGTGCGTTGCACCAGCACGACCTTGAAGGCGTTTTCTTCGGTGGTACGGGCGCCGGCCAGCAGTTGCGCGGTGGTTGCCCTGGCGCCCTGCGCCAAGGCAGCGTCGGCGGCCGGCACGCGCCACGGCTGGTGCGCCACGCCGCCAACGGCCACACGGCCGGTGCCGTCCTGATGCACCACGGCCGCCACCGAGACCAGCGCGAATGCGTAAGAGGCGCGGTCGCGCACCTTGCGGTACACGTGGCGGCCGCCGAGCGGCTTGGGCAACGTCACGGCGGTGATCAGTTCTGCCGGGCGCAGGTTGGTGTCCAGGTTGGGCGTAGTGCCGGGCAGGCGATAGAAATCGGCGATGGGAATGGCCCGTTTGGCGCCGTCCGGGTTGACCGTTTCCACCACCGCGTCCAGCAGCCGCATGGCCACGGCCATGTCGCTCGGGTGGGTGGCGATGCAGGCGTCGCTCTGGCCGACGATGGCGTGGCCACGGGTAAATCCGCCGATGGCGGCGCAGCCGGTGCCTGGCGCACGCTTGTTGCAGGCCTGGTTGGTGTCGTAGAAATATGGGCAGCGGGTGCGCTGCAGCAGGTTGCCCGCCGTGGTGGCCTTGTTGCGCAGCTGCGCGCTGGCGCCGGCCAGCAAGGCGCGCGACAGCACGCCGTAATCGCGGCGCACGGCGGCGTCGGCCGCCAGGTCGGTATTGCGCACCAGGGCGCCGATGCGCAGGCCGCCCTCGGGTGTGGCTTCGATGCGGTCCAGGCCCAGGCCATTGATATCCACCAGGTGGGCCGGCGTTTCGATCTCGAGCTTCATCAGGTCGAGCAGGTTGGTGCCGCCTGCGATGAAGCGCGCGCCGGGACTGCGGGCCGCGACGGCTGCCGCTTCGGCAACTGTGGCGGCGCGTTGATAGGTAAAGGCTCTCATGAACGGCTCCCTGCCACCTCGGTGATGGCGTCGATGATGTTGGAATAGGCGCCGCAGCGGCAGATATTGCCGCTCATCCGCTCACGTAGTTCATCCGAGGACAGCAACGGCTGCACCGTCAGATCCGCGGTGACGTGGCTCGGTACGCCGCGTCGGATCTCGTCGATGGCCGCCACGGCCGAGCAAATCTGGCCGGGCGTGCAGTAGCCGCACTGGAAGCCGTCGTGCTTGACGAACGCGGCCTGCATCGGATGCAGCTTCTCCGGCGTGCCCAGGCCTTCGATGGTGGTCACCTCCGCCCCTTCGTGCATCACCGCCAGCGACAGGCAGGAATTGATGCGGCGGCCATCGACGATCACCGTGCAGGCACCGCACTGACCATGGTCGCAGCCCTTCTTGGTGCCGGTCAGGTGCAAGTGCTCGCGCAACGCGTCGAGCAAGGTAGTGCGGGTGTCCAGCGACAGCGTGTGCGGCTGGCCGTTGATGCGCATGGTGACGGTGGACTGCACCGGGGCGGGCGTGGTGGCGCTGTTTTCAACCGCTGCGCCCTGCCCCGCCGCCATGGCTGGCAGCGCGGCGGCAGTGGCCGTGAGTGCGCCGCCGATCAGGATTCCGCGCCGGGTGTTGTCGATCTCTTGGTCGTTCATGGTCATCCTTGTTTATTTGATTGAAGTGGCCAGCGCCACCGAAGTTTGTGCGCCGGCGCGCGCCGCCAGCACTGATGCGACACTCGCGATCACCAGGATCACGGCAGCGAGTTCGAACGTGCCGCGATAGCCGCTTGAGTCGAACACCAGGCCACCCACCATGGCGCCGAGCATGATCGCCAGCTGCACCACGGCCACCATCAGGCCGCCGCCAGCTTCCGCGTCTTGCGGCAACGTCCGTGCCAGCCAGGTCCACCAGCCGACCGGCGCCGAGGTGGCCAGCAAACCCCACAGCGCGAGCAGCACGGCGGTGGCGGCGATCGACGCGCCGAAGGTCATCAGCGCCGGGGCCACAGCGGCCATCAGCAGGGGAATGGCAACCAGGGTGCGGTACAGGTGATTGCCCAGCAGGCCGCCGATCAGCGCGGTGCCGGCAAAACCGGCCACGCCCAGCGTCAGCAACAGCAGAGACAGGGCCGAGACGCTGGCGTGGGTCACGGTTTCCAGGAACGGGCGCAGGTAGGTAAACAGCGCGAACTGCCCCATGAAGAACAGGCTCACGGCCAGCATGCCCAGCGCCACCTCGGGGCGCTTGAGCAGGCTGGGAAGGCTGGCCGGTTTGACGGTGGTGTCGTTGCGCATGGGCGGCAGCGTCACCAGCTTCCACACGAATGCGATGAGCGCGACCGGGATCACGCACAGGAAAGCGCCGCGCCAGCCGATCAGGGAACCGAGAAAACTGCCGGCGGGCGCCGCAATCACCGTGGCCAGCGCGTTGCCGCCATTGAGGATAGCCAGCGCGCGCGCGATCTTGTCCGGCGCTACCAGCCGCATCACCGTGGCCGCCGACAGCGACCAGAAGCCGCCGATGGCCACCCCGATCAGCGCCCGGCCGACCATGAACACCAGGTAATTGGGGGCGAACGCCACCACGGTACCGGAGATGATCATCAACATCGACATCCCCAGCAGCAGCAACTTGCGGTCCATCTTGCCGGCCATGCTGGTGATGAACAGGCTGGTGAGCAGGGCAAACGCGCCGGAGATGGCGATGGCCTGGCCGGCCTGGCCTTCGGTGATGTGCAGGTCGGCGGCGATCGGCGTGAGCAGGCTGACCGGCATGAACTCGGAAGCGACCAGTGCGAACGCGCCCAGCGACATGGCCAGCACAGCGCCCCAGGACGATGCGCCAGCGGGGGCGCGACGAGATTTGATGGGCATAACAGGATCCTTTGACTGCACAACTCGGAGAGCCTGTATGCTAAATGCTCATTCATGCGGAAAACAGCATGAATATTTGATGCCCTTATGAGCTTAGTTCATCAATTGCCTGTTACTTGACTGCCGTCGAAACCTTGCCCGTCCACTTGGCATACTTGTCCAGCGTCGATGCCGGATTGTTCACGTACCACGCGTAGCCGGCGCGGCGCTCGGGCGAGAGTTCGTTGACGTCGGTGTGGATGGTGCGGTCGCGGTCACCAAAAATCGGGCGCATGGTGGCGACGTCGTAGAACCGCGCCCACAGGGGGCCGGCGCCCGCTTTCGGTGCCAGGCTGGCGCCTTCTTTTGTCCGCGTCCATTCCTGGTCATGGATGGCCACGCGCTTGAGCCAGGCCGCGCCGGCGTCCACCGCCGTGATGATGGCGCCATTGGGCGCCGGATCGCGCATCAGCACATTGAGCAGGCGTGCGCTCTCCACGCTGGTGAGCGCGACCGGCTCGAAGTTGCGCGCGCCGACCGGGGCCAGTGTCAAGGGGTCGTGCTGCTGGCACCAGGCGGTCAGTACGCCCCCCGTCTTGATCTGGCTGGCGACTATCACGCGCTCGGCCTGGTCGCGCGCCTGCGCGGCGCGCGCGGCCAGTTCCGGCGCCACGAAACCGTAGTCGCCCTGGCGCAGCGCCACGTCTTCGAGCAGGTCGGTGACATTGGCCAGCGCATTGTCGTTGTAGGTGATGGCGTCGTGGTAGCCGCCTGCCAGCGGATATACCTGCGGGAAGCCGCCATTGGGATACTGCGACGTGAACAGGTATTCCATGCCGCGCGCGAAGGCGGCTTTGTACTCGGCCTTGCGCGCGCCATGGCCGGCGGTGATCACCCGCGCCAGGAAACGCAGTTCGGTGATGGTGGCGTCATTGTCAATGGTGCCGACGTACGACCACCCCTCCGGCTTGCCGGCGTCGCCGTGCACGTACGCTTCGCCTTTCTGGCGCGGCGGACCGCTGCGGTTGACGTTCTTGCCCCAGCCGCCGGCCGGGGTCTGGTAGCTGGCGATGTTGTCGGCCACGCGCAGCGCATCGGCGGAGCCGTACCAGGGGGCCGGATTCTTGAGCGGCATGCCGTTGCCAGGTTTTGGCTCGGCAGCCGGCACGGCGGCAGAATCCACGCGTTCGGCCGCCAGCGCCGCCTTGTCGGCCGCCATCAGGCCGCGCGACCGATCGAGATACGCCTGCCACACCGCGCGCTGGTCGGGCGGGAGCGCCGTCAGGCGCGATTCGGTCAGCGCCTGCGGGGTTTCCATCTTGCCGATCACTTCGGCGTGAACCGTGCCGGTGGCCAGCACAATAGCAATGGCCGCAGCCAGCATCTGTCGTTTCATTTATCAGACTCCTCAGGGACGCGCACGATGCGCAGCGCCATGTACGGACGGCCCGGCAGCGCAACGCTGCGGCCATCCTTGTCGGCGAACGTGTAGTCGTCGCGTTTTTTAATCTCGAACACGCCCGCCACTGGCGTCACCGTCATGTTCCAGGTATCGATCACTTCCACCCTGAAGCGCATGCCATCCTTCAAACCGGTCTTGAACAGTGCAAACGGCCAGCTGGTCGGCTGCGCGCGGTTGAAGTACCCGAGATAATACTCGCCATGCTTGCCGGCGAACGGATAATCCTGCCACTTGTCGATCGGCTCCAGGCCCCCGGCCGGGCTGGCGGCCAGGATCTTGCGGAAGAACGCCAGCCGGGGCGCGCTCTGGCCGCGCAGCACGCCGCCCTTCCCCAGCCAGATTTCGCCCTTGCCGCTGGTGTCGGTATAGATCTCGCTGTGGCCCACGTAGGTGCCGGCGACCGCGCCATTCCAGAAGCGCAGCACCATTTCTTCGGGCGTGAGCTGGCCCCAGCGCTTGGTCCAGTTGCCTTCGTATTTCACTTCGTCGAACACCACCGGCTTGTTATACACGTCGCGCAGCAGCACGGCGCGCTCCGGGTCTTCGGTGGCGGCGCCGTGCTGGATGCTCACGTGCGTGACCCACGGCTTGTTGTGGTCGTAGAAGCGGAACGCGTTATGGATCGAGCGCAGGTGATTGTACGGATCGGCCGCCTGCACGATGCGGAAGTAGCGGTCCCAGTCGTCGGTCTTCTTCTCGGTGAGGAAATCGTACTCGTTGGCCATCGACCACCAGACGTTGCGGTACGCGGACAGGCGCGCCACCACGTAGCGCAAATAGCGGTCGTCGACCGCGGCCGGCATGCGGTCGAAACCCCAGCGGCCCTTGTCGTAGGGGTGGAACAGGATCAAGTCCGCCTCGATGCCGAGCGCGCGCAACTGCGCCACGCGCTGATCGAGGTTGCGGAAGAAGACCGGATCGAAACGGCCAAAGTCCCAGCCATGCGGCGGTTTGCCGGCGAACGGAAAAAGCTGGCCCGCCACCTGGTCGTCGTTGTTGGGGAAGATCGCCATGCGGAGCTTGTTGAACGGCGCCCCGGCCAGGGTTTTCAGGGTTTGTTCCTGCAATGCCGGGCTTTGGTGGGTCCAGGCATAACTGGTGGTGCCCACCTGCCAGAACGGCGTACCGTCGGCGTAGCCGAAGTGGAAGGTGTTGCGCACCGTGACCGGGCCGTGGTTGCCCGGCGCCGGTTGCACCGCCGTGAACTCGCCGCGCTTGCCGTGCAGTGCGGGCGCGTTGGAGCGGGTAGCGTAGCGCCAGGCGCCCACCGTGTCGGGCATGAAGCGGATTTTATAGACGCCGTCGCCGTCGTAAAAGCCCGGCACCAGCAGTTCGCGCCCGTCCTGGCGGAATACGGCCGACAGTTCCACGTCCGTGAAAGGATTGCCGGTGGCGGGACCGGTGAAGGACAGTTCGAGCGTCCCCCAGCGCTCCACCGGCCCGGCAGCCGGCGCCACGCCATATTGGTTGTCCGCTGCTGGCGCGGCGATAGCACCGGCGGCCAGCGCCGCCAGGAACATCATGCAAACACGTCGCTTCATGCCTACCCCGACAGGTTTTCGTCGTAACGCTTGCCGCCGATGACCACGTTGCGCAGCGCGATGTTTTTGGCGTTATGGATGAACCACGGCTGCGCCGCATTGACTGGCGTGCCGAAGTCGCAATCGCTGATGGTCACGTCGGTGACCGGCAGGATCTGCTTGCTGTCCGGGCCGTTGTAGCTGTGCCCCACGGGACCCAGCACCACGAAGGCCTGGTAGCAGCCAAACGCGCCCTCGGCGGTTTTGACGTTGGTCACCCGGATGTCCGAGATGTGCACGTGCGAGACTTCCGGTGGCCGGCTGCGGATCAGGTCGAATGCCGGTGCGTAGTCGCAATCGAAGGTGATCACGGCGCCGCCACCGGTAGGCACGGTGCCCGCCTTGACCGGGCCGCCGGCAATCGGCTTGTAGAAGCCGGGTTTGAGGCGCACACCATTGGGCAGTTGGACGTCCCGAACGTAGAAATGGCGCAGGAAGCCGCCGCGGTTCATATTGGTTTTCAAGCGCACCACGGTGTTGAGCGGGTCGGTCTGCCAGTGCTGGTTGCGCACGTCCAGGTGCTGGGCGTACACGTGCTCGATCCCGGCCGACATTTCGCTGCCCAGGGTGACGGCGCCGTGGCCACTGTTCATCACCGAGTTCTGGATCACGACATTGCGGGTAGGCCCGTAATTGGTGTCGAGGTTCTTGCCCGCCTTGATGGCAATGCAGTCGTCGCCGGTATTGAACCAGCAGCCGTCCACCAGCACGGTGTCGCACGATTCCGGGTCGAAGCCGTCGGAGTTCGGGCCGATGCTCTCCATGCGCACTTTGGAGAAATGCACGCGGCGGCAGTCGACCGGGTGGTGGATCCAGAATGGCGTGTTGATCACCTGGTAGCCCTGCATCAGCACATTGTCGCAGTCGATGAATTCGACCATGCACGGGCGCAGGTAGTGACCGAGGCCGAAGATGCGTCGTTCGACCGGCACGCCGGCTTCAGACAGCGCCGGCAGGAATTTTTCGTCGCTGCGCCAGTCGGGCGCATCGCCCTGGATGCGCGCCAGCACGGCGGCGTCCAGCTTCGGCGCCAGCGTCGCCAGCGATTCGGGATTGAGCGGGTTGTTGCGGCCCTGGTGCATGGCGTTGGGGTTCGGACCTTGCCGCGCACCTTTCGGGTTCATGCCCCACCAGCCGTTGCCGCTGCCGTCTTCGAACGGCACGCCGGCCTGGCCATCGAGTTCGCTGGTCCAGTCGGCGCCGGTGATGGCGATATTGCGTTGGCCGCGCGCGTACACGAGCGGCGAGAAATTGAGGCAGTCGTTGCCCTGCCAGCGCGACAGCACCAATTTACCATTGGCGCCGCAGTCGTAGTCGCCATCGCGTGCGTAGTCGCGGGGATCGGCGGAAAAACGCACCCGCGCCCTGGCCGCCAGGTGCACGCGCACGTTCGACAGCAGCACGATCGGGCCCTTGCAGTACCAGTCGCCGGCAGGTACCAGCACGGTGCCGCCGCCTGCCCGGTGCACGGCCGCAATGGCAGCGCGCAGCGCTGGGTAGCAGTCGTGGGAACCTGGTATGGGGGTGAGGACTTTGCCTTTGGCGTCGATGGTGGGAAAGCCATCGACCGCATGCAGCTGGCACGGCTTGGCGCCGTGACTGGTGATGGAAACTTCGCGCTGCGAAAAATCGAGCGGCTTGGAAAATTGATCGATGATGCCCTGGGCATAAGCCCAGGGATCCGCGGGGGCCGACCTGGCGACTGACGGCGCGCCCGCTACCGAAGCGGCGGCCATGGCGGCCGCCCCTTTCAGCAAACGGCGCCGTCCCTGGTATGGAGACGGTTGATTCATGATGCTTAGAACTTGTATTCCACCGACATGCGGTAAACACGACCCAACATGTCGGCCATACTCGTCACGTAACCGCCGCTATAGGTGCTGTTCGAGGTCAGTGGCGGGAATTCCTTGGTGATGTTGTTCACACCGACAGTAACCGTCGCGTTTTTAATGCCGGTGTAACGCACGTTCATGTTGAACTGGCTATAAGCATCGACCTTGGTCAGGGTCGAACCAAGACGCGGCGTCAGGTCGCGCACGCTGGTGTTATAGCGGTGCGACAGCGTGGTGCGGAAGTCGCCATAACCCCAGCCGATCGACGCCGTGTGCTTCCAGCGTGGATTGATCTGTGGCAGACCGGCCAGGCCGGCGTTCGGACCAGCGCTGCCGTAACGGCCGTCGTTGGTGATCACGCCGACGTTTTGCAGCCAGACGCCGTCTTTCTCGCCCTGGAATTCGTTCTTCTGGTACCAGGTGCCATCGAGCTTGGCGTCGAACGTGCCGGCGGCCGTTTTCGGGAACCGGTAATTGGCCGAAATGTCGGCGCCGCGAATGCGGGCCATGCCACGGTTGGCCTGGCTGGCAACGATGTGATCGATCAGACCATCGGGACCGCGCAGGATCTGGTCCTGGTACTTGCCCGGATTTTGCTGGATTTCGGCGATCGACACGGCGCCCAGCACGTCACGCATCTTCAGGCCCCAGTAATCGACGGTGATCGACAGGTTCTTGATCGGTTCCAGCGCGAAGCCGTACGAGAAGCCACGCGATTTTTCCGGTTTCAGGAAGCTGTTGTTCGGCGACTTGGTCCAGTAGCTGGTCAGCACGTTACACACCTGGTCGGCGGAACGGCCTGCTACCGGCGTGCCAGTGCCCGCAACGGTCGGCTGCGCGCTCGGGCACAGGACCGGATCGTCCATCTGCTGGGTGCGCACTTCGGCGGTCGGGTTCTGGATGTCCATGATCGACGGTGCCCGGAAACCGGTCGACACCGAACCACGCAGCACCAGCGGCTGGTATGGCTGCCAGCGTGCGGCCAGTTTCGGATTGATGGTGGTCGTATCGAGGTCATCGTACTTGTCGGCACGGACGGCGGCGTTCAGCAGGAAGGTTTCGGTCAGTGGCGCATCGACTTCGGCCAGGATCGAGGAGATCTTGCGCTTGAGCTTTTTGGCCACGCCTTGCGGCACTTCGCCAACCAGGTCCTGCTGCAGCACGTTACCGGCGGCGTCGAGGTTGTAGGTGCCATCGGCGCGGCGGTACACGTAGTCGAGCGGCGCATTGAACGTGCGGGCGCTGTCTTCGCGCAGTTCGCCGGAGACGGCCAGCGTCAGGTCGCCGCCACCGAGCTTGTACAGGCCCTTGGACAGGGTCAGGTCGATGCTCTTGTTGTAGGCCTTGTTCAGGCGGTACGTGTAGTCCTTGGCGACGGTACTTTGCAGGTAAGCGGCGCCGGCTGCATCCTGGGCGCCGAACGGATTGATGATGCCACGGTTGATGCCGTCCTGTACCTTCGAATACAGGACGTAGCCGTCACCGGCCATGGTGTTACGCTCGGCCACGCCGTAGTTGGCGCCGGCGCGGTAGTCCCAGCCCAGCACTTCGCCTTCGGCGGTGAGCACCAGGCGCTTGTTGGTCTGCTTGTCGTTGCGGTAGGCCGAACCGAGTTCCGCCGGACCCCACTGGAAGTACAGGGTGCGGTTGTTCATGTTCAGGTTAGTCACCGTGCCCGGAGTCAGCGTCGGGTTGATGTACATGGTTGGCGTATTGGCGCCGGTGTTGCTGCCTACCACCTGCACCGCCGGCGTGATGCCGCGGCCAGGATAGAAACGGCTGGTCGATGGCATCGAATACGTGGTGAACGGATTGGTCGAACCCGGAACCTGCATGCCGCGGAACTTCTGCACGGTGAACTCGGAGTTCAGCACGTCCATGTCGATCTTGTGGCCGCCGGACAGGTTGAAGCTCAGGCGACCGGACATGGTGGTGATCTTGCTGCCGTCGGTGACCGCGTTGAAGTACAGCGGATTGCGGTAGCAGCCAGGCGCGTAGGTCGGCGCTGCGGCGGTGCTGAGGTTGCCCAGCGTTGGCAGCGAGGCAGGCGAGTTACAGCCCGAGGCATACGCAGGGTTGTAGTTCGAGTTGGCAGCGCGGGTAAAGCCGAAGTTGGCCAGCGGATTGGCGTTGCGGCCTTCCGGCTGGATGCCCAGGCCCAGCGACCGCAGGATTTCCGGATCGTGCTGCTCGGGACGGTCGCCCTGCATCAGCGCCGATTTTTCCTGGTGGTCGATGGCGAAGTAGGCATTGAAACCATCCTGGCCCAGGTCGCCGAAGCCGCCGATGGCGCCGAACGACTTGGTGGTGCCGCCGCCATGCATTTGCGGTGCGGCGAATTCGCCCTTGAGCGCCAGGCCTTTGTAGCCGCGCTTGGTCCAGAAGTTCTGCACGCCGCCGATGGCGTCGGCGCCGTAGATCGACGCGGCGCCGCCGGACAGGGTTTCCACCCGATCGAGCGCCATGCGCGGAATCACGTTGACCGAGACGTACTGGTCCTGCAGCGGCTCGTTGGCCAGGCGGCGGCCGTTGAGCAGGGTCAGGGTACGCATCGGGCCCAGGCCGCGCAGGTTGGTGACCGGGCCGGCCGCGCCGGTGTTGGTGCCCAGCGACAGCGACTGCGGCTGTTCGAGGACCAGGTCTTTCAATTCGGTGTGGCCGCGTGCTTCCATTTCGGCCGACTTGATGGTGGTCAAAGGGGTGGCGCCTTCGTCCGCAACGCGGCGGATCAGCGAGCCGGTCACGACGACCGCTTGTACCTGCGCCGCCGGGGCTTCGGCTGGAACGGTCTGGGCGTAGGCCTGGCCGCTCATTTGAAGCAGTGCTACAGAAATGCAAACTGCCATCGTCGCCCGACGCAGTGGTGGGGTGGATTGATACTGCATATGTCTCCTCCGTCCTGGATTTTATAAATTGGTTGGATCGGTTTAATCTTCTGGTAAACCAATCTTAGAATTGGTCGGACCAGTTTTTTTAGTATGCACGTAGTTGCTCAATAGGTCATTAGTCTTTGCAAGGTTGTTGTGGAAATGCATCACTAAATTGGAAAACGATTAACCCAGTGCGCTGTCGTGGGGTGTCTGGCGTAATTCGGGCTGGATATGAAATACGTTTTTCACGGAATTTTTACTATCTTCCGGGTAGTTACCGGTCGGAATGGCTGTTCAAATCACTCAACTAATTGATCGGCGGGCCAATTTTTCATGCTCTGTAACCATTTATCATGAGCGCTCGGTATCTATCACTATCACAGGATCCATGCTCATACTTCCTCCACGCTTTTCCGGACGTCGCGTCCCCGTCTCCCGGCTGTTCCATACCGTCCTGACCGCTCTCGGCGGCATGTCGCTCGCACTTGGCTGCATGGCGCAGGAACTCGGCATTCCGCAGGCATCGGATGCCAACCGCCCGGCCAACGCCGCCAGCACCACTGCCAGCACCACCGTCCAGGCCGCCAACGCCCAGGCGTTCGTGCTGGCCGCCGTCAACCTGGCTTCGAACAATGCGCTGAGCATATTTTCATCGAACGACGGCGTGACCTTCACCTCGCTCGCTTCCGAGGCGTTCCAGCCCGGCCAGGGCGCCGGTGGGGCCAGCAGCGCCACGCTGCGCGATCCGGCCATCTTGCGCCACAGCGACGGCTATTATTACGTGGTGTATGCCACCGGCAGCGGACTGGCCCTCACCCGCTCGCAGGATTTGAAGCGCTGGCAGTTTGTGCGCGACTTGGCGGGCATCGCCGGCACGCCGCGCTGGTTGCGCGACAAGGATGGCGCCCTCAAGCTGGTAGCCACCTCCGGCACGGGCAAGGTACAACTGCTAAGCGCCAATGCCGACCTGTCGCAATGGTCGGCCCCGGCCCCGCTGGCGGGCTTGCCGGCTGCCAGCGATGCGGTGGTCGTGGCGACCGACGACGGTTATGCGGCCCTGCTGCGCGATGACAAGACCGGCTTGCTGCGGCTGGCCACGGCCAAGGTACTGGCCGGCCCCTGGACCGTGATTTCGCTAGCCGACGCCGAGAGCTGGGGCGGTACGGCAGGCGGCCAGTCGCTGGTCAGGCTGGCCAACGGCAACTGGCGCGTGTATTTTCCCGACGCGGTCGGAGCCAAATTGTGGTACGCCGACAGCGCCGACGGCCTGCGCACCTGGACCCCGAAGAAGGAGCTGGGCGGCGTCTCCAGCCTGCTGGGCAAGACCGCCGTGATGGCCGAAGGCGGCAAGCAGTTCGCCGCCGCGACCAGGCCGAAAGGCCAGCCTAAAAAAATAAGCTGGGACGAGCATTCGATGATGGTCGATGGCAAGCGCATCGTGGTGTGGTCGGGCGAGATCCACCCGTTCCGCCTGCCCAATCCGTCGCTGTGGCGCGACGTCATCCAGAAGATGAAGGCGCTCGGTTTTAACGGCGTCGCCTTCTATTTCGACTGGGGCTACCACTCGTCGGCGCCGGGCGTGTACGATTTTTCCAATGTCCGCAACGTCGAGCGCGCGCTCGAGATCGCCGAAGAGGAAGGCATGTACGTGATCGCCCGCACCGGCCCGTACGTCAATGCCGAACTGACCGGCGGCGGCTACCCGGGCTGGATGTTCCGCAACCGCGCCGAGGCCCGCACCGACGACCCCGTGTACCTGGCTGCCGTCGATGAGTGGATGACCCAGATTAACGCCATCATCAACCGCCACCAGGCCACGACCGGCGGCGGCAACGTCATCGCCTACCAGCTCGAGAACGAACTGGGCAAGGTGGAACCGAAGCACGTGCGCCAGATGGAGCACCTGGCGAAAAAAGCCCGCGCCGACGGTTTGACGGTGCCGTTCTTCCACAACTCGGCCGGCCGCCTGCCCGACTGGACGCCTAAGAATTCCACCGCGCCATGGGCCAATCCCGGCCCCACCGATATGTATGCGTTCGACGGCTATCCGGGCGGCACCTGCAATGTGTTTGCCAGCGCGGCCGGTCCCAACCGCGCGCCCGACTGGGGCATCTACGGCAAGAATTCGCCGAAGATCGGCTCGCTGTCGTCGCCGAAGACGCCGGGTTTCGCCGCCGAACTCGGCGGCGGCTGGTTCGACTACTGGGGTTCCAACGGCACGTATCACTGCACGGCCGAGCGCCAGGGCACCGGCTACCAGCGCGTGTTCTACGGCACCAACCTGATCAACCGCATCACCATCCACAACGTGTACATGACCTTTGGCGGCACCTCGTGGGGCTGGCTGGCAGGCCCGGTGGTGTACACGTCGTACGATTACGGCGCGCCGATTTCCGAGGACCGCGGCTTGCGCGCCAAGGCGCTGTCGCTCAAGCAGCAAGGCATGTTCGTGCAGGCGGCCGAGCAGGCGCTGGCCAAGATGGACAAGGGGCCGGACATCAAGACCTCTTCGAACAAGGCCAAGGTCTATCACAACATCAACCCGGACCTGGGCACGCACGTACTGTTCGCCGTGCACAGCCCGTCCGATCTCACCACCGACGACAGTTTTACCTTCGACCTGTCCACGGTTGACGGCAAGTACCAGGTGCCGCTGCGCCTCAATGGCCAGGACGCCAAGATGCTGCTGGCGAACTACCAGCTCGAGCGCCAGCACCTGGTGTATTCCACCTCGGAAATCCAGACCCATTTCGCCAACGGCGAGCGCGATATCGCGCTGCTGCACGGCCGCGATGGCGAAGCCGGTGAAACCGTGCTGCGTTTCAAGGGCGAGCCGAAGGTGGAAGTGCTGGCCGGCCAGGTGGTGTCTCGCTTCGACGCCGCCACGGGCGACCTCAAGCTGACCTACACCCACGACGGCCTGGCGCGCGTGCGCATCACTGGCGGTGGCCGCGCGCCGCTGCTGTTACTGCTGGCCGATAACCGCCACAGCCTGCAGTTCTGGACCCAGAACACCCCGGGCGGCCAGGTCTTGCAGCTGACGCCAGCGATGGTGCGCACCGCCACGCTGGCGGACGGCAAGCTGGTCCTGACCGGCGACACCGCCGCCGCCAGCGAGTTGACCGTGTGGGGCCCGGTCTTTACCGCCGCCAGCTTCAATGGCGAAACCCTGGCGCTGGCGCCGCAGCCCGATGGCAGCATCAAGGCCGGCACCCTGGCCGGTCCGGCAGCGGTCAAGCTGCCGGACCTGGCCGCCCTGCCCTGGTCGCGCCGGGTGGATAGCCTGGAAGCCCAGCCCGCTTTCGACGACAGCCAGTGGACCAAGGTCGACAACCGCCCTTCGGCCGCGCAAACCTGGACCATGCCCGAGCGCGGTCAGCCAACCCTGGCGATGAGCGATTACGGTTTTCACCACGGCGACGTCTGGTATCGCGGCCGTGTCAACATCGTGGACCCGAAAACCAACCAGCTCGAACTGTTCTACGGGGCCGGCGGGGCGGGCATGGTGCAGGTGTGGGTCGATGGCAAGTTTATCGGCCAGGACGAGATGGACGTCGGCCGTTCGTTCCCGGAGACCACCGACAGCGTCAAGCTGTCGCTCGGCGACAAGTTAACGAAGGGTGAGCACGTCATCGCGGTGATGGTGCGCAACAACTCGCACAACTGGAACCTGATGGCCGACGATTACCACCGCGAAGCGCGCGGGCTGATCGCCGCCTCCTTGACCAGGCGCGGCGGCCAGCGCTTCGGCGTGCCGATCGCGTGGCGCATCCAGGGCAACCTGGGCGGCGAACAGATCGCCGACGTGGTGCGCGGTCCGATGAACAACGGCGGCCTGTACGGGGAGCGGGCCGGCTGGTACCGTCCGCTGTGGGAGCAGCAGGACAGCAAGACCGGCTGGGCGGCAGCCAGGCCGACCGCCGCGCCACCGGCCGCCGGCACCTACTGGCTGCGCACGTCGTTCGATCTCGATTTGCCGAAGGACCATGATGTGCAGCTGGGCCTGGCGTTCGGCGATACGACCGTACCGCGCTCGGAACGCGAGAACCGCGCGCTGATTTTTGTTAATGGCTGGAATATGGGGCAGTTCATTGCCCACATCGGCCCGCAACGGGTGTTCGTGGTGCCGCCTGGCATCTTGAACCCTAACGGCGCCAACACGATTGCATTGGCGGTGACTACAGATGGCAAACCTGGCAATGCGCTGGAGCCGGTCAAGCTGGTGAATTTGCGTACGGTGCGCGGTGGCGTGAAGCTGGAAGTGGTGCCGGGGTCGATGGCGCCGGCGAAGTAAGCACAGTTAAGCGTTGTATACCCGTGGTACCCGCGAAGGCGGGTACCCAGGTGCCGTGCAACGCGTCGAGATGCGTGCAAAATTGGGTCCCCGCCTGCGCGGGGACGACGTTTTCAGCCTCAACGACGTTTTCAGGCTCACCGCACTCGGCGGCGATTTTCTTGCATGACAGTTCAGGCGGTTTCGCCTTGCGGATCGACACGTGTCACCAGCACCATCGCAATCCTGCGCTCCGACAACTCCGCCACCTCGAACCGCAAGCCATCGACCTCGATGGCCTGGCCCAGTTCCGGCAGCGTGCCGAATTGCTCCAGCATGAAGCCGCCCAGCGACGAGTAGTCGTCGGTTTCGCTGACCAGGGCATCGGTTTCCAGCACTTGCTGCAGGTGGTGCAGGTCGGCGCTGCCGGCCACGCGCCAGCGGCCCGGGCCTTCCACTTGGACTTCCGGCTGCTCGTCCTCGTCCGGGAACTCGCCGGCGATCGCCTCCAGGATGTCGATCGGCGTGACCAGGCCCACGATGGTGCCGTACTCGTCGGCGATCAGCACCAGCTGGCGCGAGCGCTTGAGCGTTTCCATCACTTTCAGCACGCCGCCGGCTTCCGGCATGATGATCGGCGCGCGCACGTATTCGTCGGTGATGTCCTGACCGGCGGCCAGGCAGGCCACCAGGTCCTTGGCGCGGACGATGCCGACCACGTTGTCCAGCTGGCCACGGCTGACCGGGAAAAAGCTGTGCGGCGTTTCCAGCAACTGGCCCTGGATGGTGGCGCTGTCCTGGTCGAGGTCGATCCACGAAATGTCCGAGCGGTTGGTCATCACCGAACGAATCGAGCGTTGCGACAGGCTCAGCACGCCACTGACCATATTGCGTTCCTGCTCCTCGAACGCCGGCAATTCGACGGTGTCGCTGGTCGCTTCCGGCTCTTCACCGGCGACAGCGCGCTTTTTGCTGCCCAACAGGCGCAGCACGGTGTCTGCGGTACGGTCGCGCAGCGGCATGTGGGCATCCTTGCGCAGGAAGTTGCGGCGCGCCAGCTGGTTGAGGAATTCGATCACGACCGAGAAACCGATGGCAGCGTACAAATAACCTTTAGGAATGTGGAAGCCCAGGCCTTCGGCGATCAGGCTCAAGCCCACCATCAGCAGGAAGCTCAGGCACAGCACCACGACGGTCGGGTGGGCGTTGACGAAGCGCGTCAGCGGCTTCGAGGCCAGCACCATCACCGCCATCGAGATCACCACGGCAGCCATCATCACGGCCAGGTTGTCGACCATGCCGACGGCAGTGATCACGGCGTCGAGCGAGAACACGGCATCGAGCACGACAATTTGCGCCACGACCGCGCCAAAGCCGGCGTATTCGCGGTTGCCGGTGTGGACGTGGACCTTGCCCTCGACCCGTTCGTGCAGCTCGGTGGTGGCCTTGAACAGCAGGAACAGGCCGCCAAGCAGCAGGATCAGGTCACGGCCGGAGAATGGTTGCGAGGCGATATGGAATAGCGGCTCGGTCAGGGTGACCAGCCAGGACATGACAGACAGCAAGCCGAGGCGCATGACCATCGCCAGGCTCAAACCGATCAGCCTTGCCTTGTCGCGCTGCTCGGGCGCGAGTTTGTCCGCGAGAATTGCTATGAAGATCAGATTATCGATACCGAGGACGATTTCGAGTACGATCAGTGCGAACAAGCCGACCCAAATATTTGGGTCGAATAGCCATTCCATGCCTTGCCTTCCAGAGTTAAGAGGAGGCCATTGTAATCGATTATCTCGGTAAGACTACTTATCCCTGGTTTATGAAACCGTGGACATTTTCGGTCAAGATGGGGGTATCCCCCACCTTTTTGACTTGAATCTTGCTTAAAGTGACATTTTTGACGGGCATCTCGCGCTCGGCCTTGATGTGGCAAACGAACCTGGCCTCCCCCACCGTGACGTCACTGACATGCAGGCCCTCGATCGGCGTCAGGCGCCGTTCGTAGGTGGGCACCAGGTTGCGCCACTGGTACAGCACATCGGTTTCTACGCTGAGGACGCCGCCGGCGATGCGGGTGGCGCTAACGTTGTTGACGTAAATATTGCGCACGTAGCCGCCACGCCGCTCGTTGGTCTTGACGAACAGCAGGTTGTTGATGGTGCTGGCCACGCGCGAATCGGCATGGTCGAAGTGGCAGTTATCGACGTACACGTTCTCGATGCCGGCCGACAGTTCGCTGCCGATGGCGATCAGCTGGTGGCCGTTCTTGATACGGCAGTTGCGCATGACGATGTTGCGCGAAGGTACGCCAAGGCGCCACGCATCCTGGTCGCGCCCGGACTTGACGGAGATCGCGTCGTCGCCCTGGTCGAACACGCAGTCTTCGATCAGCACGCTCTGGGTCATCTCGGGATCGACACCATCGTTGTTGTGGCCGTGCGCGCGGATATTCACCCGGCGGATCACCACGTCCTTGCACAGCAGCGGGTGCATCACCCAGAACGGGCTGTCCTCGATGCTGATATCTTCGATCAGCACATGGCGGCAGCGGTTGAACTGGACGAATTGCGGGCGCAGGTTGGCCGCGCCGCCGGTCATTTGCCGCTCGCTCACGGGTACGCCCTTGGCTGCCTGGTGGTACAGGGCCACCAGCGCATCCATGTGCGGCTTGGGCCGTGCATACCATACGCGCCAGATGTCGAGCTTGGCTTGCAGCTTGCCCTGGCCGGTAATGGCGACGTTTTCGCACTCGAACGCATACACCAGCGGCGAGTAGTTATAGCATTCCAGCCCCTCCCAGCTGCTGAGTACTGCCGGCAGGTAGTCTTCCGGACGCTCGGAAAACAGCAGGGTCGCGCCCTTCTCCACGTGCAGGTTGACGTTGCTCTTGAGGTGAATCTTGGCGGTGGGCCATACGCCGGGCGGCACCACGACCACGCCGGAGCCGCTGGCATGGGCGGCGGCAATGGCGCGCGTGATCGCGCTCGAGGTGGCGCTTTGGCTGGCCGGGTCGGCGCCGAAATCGGTGATCGGAAAACGCTTGCTGGCGGCAAAGTCAGGAATCGCGATGTCGGGCATGGCGAACGGGGCTTTGACCGTGATCCGTTGTTGCGGATGGCCGGCAGCGGCGATGCTGGCGCAGCCGGCGAACAGGGGCAGGCTGAGGCCGGCAAAGACGGCCTTGCGGCGCGATGGTGAGGCAGGTGACGTTGGTGAATCCGGCGAAGTTGGGGACATGGCTTAACTCTTGGTAGATGTACCCAGGATGGTAGTCCACCTCCCCCGTCCCGCACCACGGCCCCGCCAAATTCTCAGGGCCGTGACCGAATGCGGCTTAAGCCTGCTGCGGCAGCTTGTCGATCAGCTTGTCGAGCGTGATCGGATATTCGCGTACGCGCACGCCGGTAGCGTTGTAGATGGCGTTGGCAATTGCCGCTCCTACCCCGCAAATACCGAGCTCGCCGACACCCTTGGCCTTCATTGGCGACGACATCGGGTCGGTTTCGTCGAGGAAGATCACGTCCTGGTGGGGAATGTCGGCATGGACAGGCACTTCGTAACCGGCCAGGTCGTGGTTCACAAAAAAGCCACGGCGGTGGTCCACCACCAGGTCTTCCATCAGGGCAGCACCCGCGCCCATGGTCATGGCGCCGATGACCTGGCTGCGGGCCGACTTGGGGTTGAGGATGCGGCCGGCCGCACACACGGCCAGCATGCGGCGGATGCGGGTTTCGCCGGTGTCGGCATCGACGCCCACTTCGACGAAGTGTGCGCCGAACGTCGATTGCTGGAATTTCTTGTCCAGGTCGCCGAATTCGATGCTGTCTTCCGCCATGATGTCGCCGCCTTCGGCGGCCTTGGCCAGGGTGGCCGTCTTGCCGCCGCCGCGCACCGAACCATCGGCAAATTCCGCGTCGGCTGGCAGGCCCAGTTTTTGCGCCACGGCCTCGCGCAGCTTGACGCACGCGGCGTACACGCCGGCGGTGGAGCTGTTGCCGCCCCACTGCCCGCCCGAACCGGCCGAGACCGGGAAGTCGGAGTCGCCAAGCTTGACCACGACCTTGTCGATGGTGACACCCATCATTTCAGCGGCAGTCTGGGCGATGATGGTGTAGCTGCCGGTGCCGATGTCGGTCATGTCGGTTTCGACCGTGACGATGCCCCTGCTGTCGAGTTTGACGCGCGCGCCCGACTTCATGACGATATTGTTGCGGAAGGCGGATGCGACACCGTAGCCGATCAGCCAGCGGCCATCGCGTACCTGGCCCGGCAGGGCGTTGCGCTTGTCCCAGCCGAAGCGCTCGGAACCCACGCGCATGCACTCGACGAAACGGCGCTGCGAGAACTTGCGCTCGCGCTTGGCCGGGTCGTGGGTGATGTCGTTGATGATGCGGAAACGCACCGGGTCCATCTTCAGCTTCTCGGCCAGCTCGTCGATCGCAATTTCCAGCGCCATCAGGCCAGGCGCCTCGCCCGGCGCGCGCATGGCGTTGCCTTCGGGCAGGTTCAGGACAGCCAGGCGCATCTTGGTCATGCGATTGGGGCCTGCATACAGCAGCTTGGTCTGGGCGGTGGCGGTTTCCGGCTGGCCGTCCGGCAGGTCACCGGACCAGCTTTCGTGGCCGATGGCGGTGATCTTGCCTTCGCGGCTGGCGCCGATGCGCAGGCGCTGGATGGTGGCCGGACGATGGGTGGTGTTGTTCATCATGAACGGGCGCGGCAAGGTCAGCTTGACCGGACGGCCGGCCGCCCTGGCGCCAAGCGCTGCCAGTACGGCTTCGCAGCGCACGAACAGCTTGCCGCCGAAGCCGCCGCCGATGTACGGCGACACCAGCCGTACCTTGTCTTTCGCCACTCCCAGCGTTTTGGCAACGTCGCCCTGGCCCCATGCGATCATCTGGTTCGAGGTCCAGATAGTGACCTTGTCGCCATCCCATTTGGCGATCGACGCGTGTGGTTCCATCATCGCATGCGACTGGTCAGGCGTGGTGTAGGTCAGGTCGATGGACACCGGCGCGGCCTTGAAGGCGCCGTCGAAGTCGCCGACCTTGCTGTCGGCATTGTCTTTGCCCGATGGCAACTTGGCGCTGTCCTTGACCTTGGCCAGGTCATAGTCGCCCGCAGTTTCAGCGTATTTGACTCGCACCAGCTGGGCGGCGGCGCGCGCCTGTTCCCAGGTGTCGGCCACGACCACGGCCACGGCCTGGTGGTAGTGCTCGACGTCGGGACCGGCCAGCAGGTGGGCGGTGTTCATCTTGCCTTTGCCCAGCTTGCCGGCGTTTTCGTACGTGACGATGGCCAGCACGCCCGGCGACTTGCGGGCGGCAGCCAGGTCGATCGACGTGATCTTGCCCTTGGCGATGGCGGCGCCAACCACGTAGCCGTAGGCGGCATTCGGCGCCACCGCGTGCTGCTCGTAGGCATACGGCGCGGTGCCGGTGGTTTTCATGGGGCCGTCGATACGATCGAGCGGCTTGCCGACGACCTTCAACTGGTCGATCGGATTGGTGGTGGCGGGAGTGGTAAATTTCATGGCTTAGGCTTTCTTCGCTTCCGCCAGCACCGACGTAATCGTGCGCTGGACCAGGGTGATCTTGAAGGCGTTGTCTTCGGTGGTGCGGGCGCCGGCCAGCAACTGGTCGGCCACCGCCTTGCCGCCTTGCGCCACGCTGGCGTCGCCGGCTGGCAAGCGCCACGGCTTGTGCGCCACGCCGCCCAGCGCCACGCGGCCGGTGCCGTCCGGCAGCACCACGGCGGCCACGGAAATCAGGGCGAACGCGTACGACGAGCGGTCGCGCACCTTGCGGTAGTAGTGCTTGCCGCCCAGGGGCTTGGGCAAGGTCACTGCGGTGATCAGCTCACCCGGTTCCAGTGCGGTTTCGATGTGCGGGGTCTTGCCCGGCAGGCGATGGAAGTCGGCCATGGCGATGGTGCGCGTGGCGCCGTCGGCTTTCACGGTTTCTATCCGGGCGTCGAGCAATTGCATGGCAACGGCCATGTCGCTCGGGTGGGTGGCGATGCAGGCGTCGCTGGTACCGACGATCGCGTGCTGGCGGGAAAAGCCGCCGATGGCCGAGCAGCCGCTACCGGGCTGGCGCTTGTTGCACGCCTGGTTGGTGTCGTAAAAGTACGGGCAACGCGTGCGTTGCAGCAGGTTGCCGGCAGTGGTGGCCTTGTTGCGCAGTTGCGCCGAGGCGCCCGACAGCAAGGCGCGCGACAGCACCGCGTAGTCGCGCCGCACGCGCTGGTCGGCAGCCAGGTCGGTGTTGCGCACCAGGGCGCCGATGCGCAGGCCCCCTTCCGGCGTGACCTCGATTTTGTCGAAGCCGATGCCATTGACGTCCACCAGGTGGGTGGGCGCTTCAATTTCCAGCTTCATCAGGTCCAGCAGATTGGTGCCGCCGGCGATGAATTTCGCATTCGGCTGGCGGGCGATGGCCTTGGCGGCGTCGGCCGGCGTTTTAACGCGTTCGTAGCTGAAGGCTTTCATACGCGGCTCCCGGCAACGTCGTTGATGGCGTCGATGATGTTCGAGTACGCGCCGCAGCGACAGATATTGCCGCTCATCCGTTCACGCAGTTCTTCGCTGCTGAGCAGTGGCTTGGTGTTGAGGTCGGCGGTGACGTGGCTCGGGATGCCCTGCTTGATTTCCTCGAGCGCCGAGACGGCCGAACAGATCTGCCCGGGAGTACAGTAGCCGCACTGGTAGCCGTCGTGTTTCACGAACGCTGCCTGCATCGGGTGCAGTTTGTCTGGCGTGCCGAGGCCTTCGATGGTAGTGATCTTGTCGCCGTCGTGCATCACCGCCAGCGACAGGCAGGAATTGATGCGCCGGCCTTCGACGATGACGGTGCAGGCGCCGCACTGGCCGTGGTCGCAGCCCTTCTTGGTGCCGGTCAGGTGCATGTTTTCGCGCAGCACATCGAGCAAGGTGGTGCGGGTATCGACCTCCACCGCACGCGACTGGCCGTTGACGATCAGCGTGACCTTGTTCATCACCGGCGCAGCTGCTGCCGGGGCTGGGGCGCCAGCGCCGCCGCCGTTGCTGTTGTTTTGGGCGCCAGCCACCGAGGGTACGGCGGCCGTGGTGGCGGAAATGGCGCCTGCGATCAGCAGATCGCGCCGGGTGATTTTTACATCGCTGAGGTCGTTCATCATCGATTCGTCCTGTGGCTAGAGTGTGTTGGTGGTTCATCGACGACCTGTGGCCGGATGAGTCAAAACATCTTAATCGCATTGCCAGGACGACATCCGCACTATTGACTTGCGGTTAGTTCGGCCTACGTAGAATTACTTGTTCGCGCAAAGGTCGGCGATTTCTTCCTCGGTAAAACCGGCCAGACGGCGCGCTTCGATGTTGAACGGTCCGCGCGGCACCGGCGCCCAGTATTCTTCGCACAGGGCGGCAAAGGTCGCGCGCGGTGCCAGCCCGCGCTGCGCACACAGGTGGCGGTACCAGCGGTTGCCGACCTCGACGTGGCCGATTTCGTCGCGCAGGATGATGTCGAGAATGGCTGCGGCCTGGTGGTCGCCGGCCTGGGCAATCTTGGCGCGCATCGGCGGGTTGGCGTCCAGGCCGCGCGCTTCCAGCACGCGCGGCACCAGGGCCATGCGGGCCAGCGCGTCGCCGGTGGTCTTGGCTACCATTTCCCACAGGCTGCCATGGGCGGTGAAGTCGCCGTAGGCATAGCCGAGCGTGACCAGGTGCGCGGCCACCAGCGAAAAATGCAGGGACTCTTCTTCTGCCACCTTCAGCCAGTCGGTGTAGTAGGCGGCGGGCAGACCGGGAAAGCGCCATAGCGCGTCGAGCGCCAGGTTGATGGCGTTGAATTCGATGTGGGCCAATGCGTGGATCAGCATGGCGCGCCCCTCGACCGTGTTCATCGAGCGCTTGCCCAGGGCCGAGGGCAGCACCAGTTGCGGCAGGTCTGGCCGGCCCGGGATTGGGCGGTCTTCCGGCGTTTGCAACTGCGCCGAGGGATCGGGTGTGCAGGCGTTGGCGCGCACGGCGTCCGCCATGGCGTTGACGGCGGCAACCTTCTCGAACGGGTCGGATTCCAGCAAGCACAGCAAGGCGCGGGCGCGCAGTTCGCCGCTGGCGGCGTGGGCGGCCTGGTATGCGTTGGATAGGGAGGGCATGGAGAGACGAAGAGACAAAGCCGCGAGTGTAGCATCTTGCTATGTGCCGCAGTTACTCATCCTGGTCCTACAAGTCTGCCGCGCGTGCACCTATAGCCGATTGGGCAAGCGCGCCGCATCATAGGTCCTGTGCTGCGCTAAACATCGGCGAACAACGCCGAAGCCAGTGTGACTTCCCCCCCCATCATCAGGACACCAGGAGACCACCATGAGCTACCTCGACCGCGACACCTATGGCATCTACAACACCGACTACGCCGACGCCGACAACGGCCCCGGCCCGCGCCTGATGGGCGCCGACACGCTGATCGGCGAAGACGTGTATAACCTGCAGGAAGAAGACCTGGGCGACATCAAGGAAATCATGCTCGATATGCGCCAGGGTAACGTGGCTTATGCCGTATTGTCGTTCGGCGGCTGGCTGGGCATGGGCGACAAGCTGTTTGCCGTGCCATGGCAGGCGCTGCAGCTGGACACCGTCAACAAGCGCTTCCTGCTAAATGTTTCCAAAGACCATCTGAAGAACGCCCCTGGTTTCGACAAGGACAATTGGCCTGATATGGCCAGCGCCGAATTTTCGACGCAAATCCATGACTTCTACGGTACTCAGCAAGCAATGCCAGGCAGCCGCACCGCCAGCGGCAGCGTGATGAGCGCTGGTACCGGCAGCCTGCAAAGCGATCCTGGCTACTCGAGCAGCCGTGGTACCGGGTTAGGCAACCTTTAAATCTCGGTCTGCCCATATAAAAGCACGCGTTATTCGCGTGCTTTTTTTACTTTATGTACGCGCGGGTGGCATACTCTTCGTTTGCACCATAATTGTGCGGGACCTCTGGCATGTTTCTTGATATAACTGCTCCCAACACGGGAGAAGTTATATTATGGGAAAATTTTTTAATGAAATGACGGCCGATGGCCTGGCGCACAATGCCAGCGCCGAAGTGCGCGAGCATTACCGCGAGTTTTGTGGCTGGCTGCAACGGCAATCGCCCGACACGATCGAACGCAAGCGGGCCGAGGCCGATCTGACCTTCCGCCGGGTGGGCATTACCTTTGCGGTGTATGGCGACGACGCCGGCACCGAGCGCCTGATTCCGTTCGATACCATTCCGCGCATTATCACTGCTGCCGAATGGAAGCAGATGGAAGCCGGTCTGGTACAGCGTGTCAAAGCGCTCAATATGTTTATCCATGATATTTATCACGACCAGAATATCGTCAAGGCCGGGCTGATTCCGGCCGAGCAAATCTACAAGAACGCCCAATACCGACCGGAAATGCAAGGCATTAACGTTGCCTCCGACATCTATGCCCATATTGCCGGCGTCGATATCGTGCGTGCCGGCGAAGGCGAGTTTTACGTTTTGGAAGACAATTTGCGGGTGCCGTCCGGCGTGTCTTACATGCTGGAAGACCGCAAGATGATGATGCGGCTGTTCCCTGAGTTGTTTGCGCGCAACAAGATCGCCCCGGTCGATCACTACCCCGACATGTTGCTCGATAACCTGCGTTCGGTCGCACCGATGGGCATTACCGACCCGGTCGTGGTGGTGATGACACCCGGCATGTACAACTCGGCCTATTTCGAACACGCTTTCCTGGCCCAGCAAATGGGCGTGGAACTGGTCGAGGGCAAGGATTTGTTTGTCAGCGATAACACGGTATTCATGCGTACCACGCGCGGACCCAAGCGGGTCGACGTGATTTATCGCCGCCTCGATGACGATTTCCTCGATCCGCTGGCGTTCCGTCCCGATTCGTCGCTGGGCGTGCCGGGCTTGCTGTCGGTCTATCGCGCGGGCCGCGTCACGCTGGCCAATGCCATCGGCACCGGCGTGGCGGACGACAAGTCGATCTACCCGTTCGTGCCCGACATGATCAAGTTCTACCTGTCGGAAGAGCCGATCCTCAACAACGTGCCCACGTACCAGTGCCGGAAGAAGGAAGATCTGGCTTACACCCTGGCCAACCTGCCCGACCTGGTGGTGAAGGAAGTCCACGGCGCCGGCGGTTACGGCATGCTGGTGGGACCTGCATCGACCAAGCAGCAGATCGAAGACTTCCGCGCCCGCCTGCTCGCCAATCCCAACGGCTATATCGCCCAGCCCACGCTGGCCCTGTCGGCGTGCCCCACGTACGTCGAGAATGGCATCGCGCCGCGCCACATCGACTTGCGGCCGTTCGTGTTGTCCGGCAAGACCATCTCGATGGTGCCGGGGGGGCTGACGCGCGTGGCATTGCAGGAAGGCTCGTTGGTGGTGAACTCGTCGCAAGGCGGCGGCACCAAGGATACCTGGATTTTGGAACGCTAAGGAGACACCCATGTTAAGCCGCACCGCCGATCACCTGTTCTGGATGGCGCGCTACACCGAGCGCGCCGAGAACACTGCCCGCATGCTGGACGTCAATGTGCAGACCTGCATGTTGCCGCAGTCCGATGAAGAAAACGCCCAGGTCTGGCGCGCCCTGCTCGGCATTTCCGAGCTGGAAGACCGCTTCGCCGAGCACTACGACACCCTGGCCGCGCGCGAAGTCATCGACTTCATGGTGCGCGACCCGGCCAATCCGTCGTCGGTGGTCTCGTGCCTGACCGAAGCGCGCGAAAATGCCCGCGCCGTGCGCGGCACCCTCACCACCGAGGTCTGGGAAACCCAGAACCAGACCTGGCTCGATATGCAGAAGCTGCTCAAGGGTAATATGCTGGAGGACGATCCCAGCAAATTCTTCGAGTGGGTCAAGTACCGCTCGCACCTCTCGCGCGGCGTCACCTTGGGCACCATGTTGCGTGACGAAGCGGTGCATTTCATCCGCCTGGGTACGTTTTTGGAGCGCGCCGACAACACGGCGCGCATCCTCGATGTGAAATTCCACAGCGGCACTGCGGCCCCGGCCGTGCGCGACGCCATGAACCAGCGCGATTTTTACTATTGGGGCGCGCTGCTGCGCTCGGTCTCGGGCTTCGAGATCTATCGCAAGGTGTACCGCGATGTGATCACGCCGGCGCGCATCGCCGAACTGCTGATGTTGCGTGCCGACATGCCGCGTTCGCTGCTGGCGTGCATGGACGAAGTGGTGCAGAACCTGGCCGAGGTACGCAACGATGTCTCGGCCGACACCGAGCGCCTGGCGGGCCGCCTGCGCGCAGCGCTGCAATTTGCCAAGATCGACGACATCCTCGAGGCGGGCCTGCACGACACCCTCACCCGTTTCCTGGCCGACATCAACCAACTGGGCAATCGCGTCAGCCGCGATTTCCTGGTGCCACTGGCGGCCTGAGTGGCGAAAAAGGCGAAAAAAGCGAAAGGCAAGCAATGCAACTGACCATACGGCACGAAACGCGCTACCTCTACACGGCGCCGCTGGCTTACACCATCGAGCAACTGCACATGACGCCGCGCAAGGAACCGCAGCAACAGGTGCAGTCCTGGCACCTGAATGTGCCCGGTCATGTGCACGCTTATACCGATGCTTTCGGCAACCTGTCGCACATGATGACCATGGATGTGCCGCACCGTGGTCTCGACATTGTCGCATCAGGCGTCGTCGAGACCACGGCGCCGCTCAAGGGCCGGGTGCCGAACGGCGATGCGCTGTCGCCGCTGTTGTTTACCGCGCCTACCCGGCTGACCGGGGCTACGCCGGGTATTCTCGAACTGGCGGCCTCGTGCCTGCCGGACGGCCGCGCGCAATCGCGCGACCTCATGAGTTTAGCCGAGCACATCTTTGGTGCGGTCCGGTATCAAAGCGGTGCAACGGCGGTGACCACCACCGCCAGCGATGCCCTGGCGCTGGGCCAGGGCGTGTGCCAGGATCATGCCCACCTATTCCTGGCCTGCTGTCACGCCCATGGTATTGCGGCCCGCTATGTTTCCGGCTACATCGACCCGGAAGATAGCGACCACGCGGCCAGCCATGCCTGGGTGGATGCGTGGGTGGAAGACAAGGACTACCACGGCTGGATCAGCATCGACGTTACCCACGCGCGCCTGATGACCGATGCCTATTGCCGCCTGGCTATCGGCCGCGATTATGACGGTGCAGCGCCGATACGCGGTGTGCGGCGCGGTGGCGGTATCGAGTCGATGGAAGTGAAGGTCGATATTTCCGCGCGCTAGCCGGTGGCAAAGGCCATTAATTTGTAACAATGTGTGCGCGGCCGGCCGTTGCAGCTGCGGTTAGCCGGGGTATACTGGGCTTTCAACCTCTGGAGTGACGCATGTCCGATTCCCCCCGGTCACACGCCGATGAAAACGTATTCTCGGTTACCACTTTGCTCAAGTACATGGGCAACGACGACAAGGCGCTGGCCATCGTCACCAAGATCGTACGCGATGCCTGCGCGCCGCGCCGGACTCCGCTTGACCAGGCCCGCGCCGCCATCGAAGACGGACGCCTGACTGAGGCCGGCAAGGTGTTTCACGGCCTGCGCGGCTCGGTGGGAAGCCTAGGCGCCAAGCGCCTGGTCGCTGCCTCGCTGGCGCTCGAGCAGGCACTTGGCGCGCACGACGCCGCCAATATCCCTGCCCTTCTGAGCACTGTCGAGGCCGAATACGATGCCGTGATGGCAGCGGCCGACGACTGGCTTGCTCAGCAACAACCCCCGCTTGCACCCGGTTGACGCTGCTAACGACTCGTTACAATTGTTACCGCCGGCCATGCTTGAAATGGCCAAAGTTGATTAATCTGCATGCTACTATCGCCATCGCTGATCACCGATGGCTTGCTCTTTTATTGCGCCAGACGTGCGACGCCGCAGTGCACCCGATTGTAAGATCGGGAAATCGAATGGCAAGCAAGGGGGTAGTCGAGCGTATGGATTTATTCAACAAGTCTGGAGTGCTGGTGGCGTCGGTACTGGTGATGGTCGGTACCGCGATAGGCTGGCAGGCACAGGATAGCCCGATACCCGCTCCGACCGAGATTGAAGCCGTGGCCACCCGCATTGGCGACGCCGGCCACGTGGCTGCCGAACGCCGTTTGCAGGAATGGGCCGACCTGGGTTCCCCGGTGGCCCAGCGCGAACTGGCGCTGCGTTACCTGTCCGATCCCGCCAAACGGGATCAAGCGATGGACTTGTTCCAGCGCGCCGCCAACGGTGGCGACGCGCGTGCGGCCGGCCTGGTCGGGCTGGTGCGTGGCGGTTCCAGCCACATGCCGCGCTGATCGTCTTACCCGGCCCCGTACTTCCACCTGCTTCCCCCCTACTTCCACCTGCTTCCCCCGAGTTCTCCGCTACGCGTGCCTGACCGGCACTGCCGTTCGGGTCTCAGGCGCGCCGGCCATGGTCGAGCTGTTCGATGTACCAGCGCAGCGCCTGGCGCAGTCCGCGCCGCAAGTCGTGAGTGGGTGCGTAGCCAAGCAACTCGCAGGCCTTGGCAATGTCGGCCTGAGAATGGCGCACGTCACCAGGACGGAAATCTGCGTACACCGGCTGGAAATCGCGCAGGTGGCCGTAGCGGTCCACCAACAATTCCTGCAGTAATAAATACAGTTCGTTGAGACTGGTGCGCGCCCCCAGCGCGACGTTGTACACCTGGTTGGCGGCGGCCGGCTGGTCGCCCAGCGCGGCCAGCAAGTTGCGCACGGCGTCATCGACCGAGGCGCCATAGCTGTAGCGTACCTGCGCCAGGCCGGTGATGCCCGGTTTTATGCCGTGCCGCACGTTGTAATAGGCGATGTCGCGCGCCAGCTGCTCGACGAAATAGCCGCGCTCCGGGCGCGGTCCGACAAAACTCATCTCGCCCTTGAACACGTTGAGCATCTGCGGCAGCTCGTCGATGCGCAGCTTGCGCAGCCAGCGTCCCACGCGGGTCACGCGCGGATCGTCCTCGGTAGCCCAGGTGGGTTTTCCATCGCGTTCCGCGTCGATGCGCATGCTGCGAAACTTCAGCACCCGAAACAGGCGGTTGTCGCGTCCGACCCGCTCCTGCTGGTAGAAGACCGGCCCGCCGTCTTCCAGGCGGATGGCCAGCGCGGCCAGCAGCATCACCGGCATCGTCGCCAGGCCGATGAAGGCGCTGGCAGCCAGGTCAAAGGCGCGCTTGACGGCCGCGCGCAACAGGCTCTGGTCGAAGCCGCCGCCGAAAATCAGGTAGCTCGGTTGCAGCGAATCGAGCCGGATCTGGCATGCCTCGCGCTCGAAAAAAGTGGCGGCGTCAGTGATGCGCACGCCGCCGACTGCGCATTCGAGCAGCTGGCGCACCGGGAACGCGCCGTTGCGGCGATCCGCCACCGAGACGATGATTTCCTCGGCTGCGTAGCGCCGCGCCAGGATCAGCAGCGATACGTCCGGTGTCAGCACCATGGCAGGCGGCACGCGCCGGTCTTCGCCATCGACGGGCACGCAGCCCACCACCCGAAATCGGTGAAAGCCGCCACCGCTGGCCAGGTCCAGGCATTCGCGCGCGGTGGGACCGTCGCCCACGATCATCAGGCGTTTTTCCAGCATGCGCGAGCCGGCCGACGTGAACACCACCAGCCGCGCCAGCAGCACCGCTGCGCCGCCCAGCACGAACACCATGCTGCCCAGGCGTCCGAACTGCGGCGCCGGCAGCAGCATCGCCAGGAGGCTGAACAGGCAAAAGCCCAGCAAAAAAGATGGCAAGATACGGCGCAGGGTATTGTGCAAATCTTCGCGCGCCTGCTGGTGCTGATACATGCCCAATGCCCCCATCGAAAACACCAGCACCAACGCGAATGCCGCAGCCGGCAGGTAAAGGGAATCGGGCATAGGCGCTTGCCCGGGCAGCAGCATGGGCGCGCTGGCCAGCGCAGCGGTGACCAGTAGCAGAACTTCCATCAGCAGCAGCAGGAAGGCCATTTTCGATACATAGTGATGAAAAATACGGATCACGGTCGGCTCCCTGGCAGGCAAAAACGCGCAAGCCTCCATGATCACAAGAACGAGTCCGCCTGCCTTTGCGCCGCCACAATGGCCGCCAGGCGCAATCACGACGGTGAGCGAAGCAGCGCAAAGCCTGTGTAAATAGCAGGGGTATATGACCAAACTGTGACAAATCGACTATAGTCATGGTTCCCTACTGCATTCAGCCATGTAAATCATGAAATTTGATGTTGCCATCGTCGGCAGCGGACTGGCCGGCCTCTCGGTCGCGCTGCACCTCGCCGAAACCCGTACTGTCGCCATTATTTCCAAACGTGCCTTGAGAGATGGCGCCAGCAACTGGGCCCAGGGCGGCATCGCCGCAGTGCTCGATTCCGGCGACAGCCACCACCAGCACATCGACGACACCCTGGTCGCCGGCGGCGGCCTGTGCGACGAAAGCGCCACGCGCTTCATCGTCGAACACGGCCGCGAAGCGATCGAATGGCTGATCGCGCAAGGCGTGCCCTTTACCCGCGACGCCACCGCCGAAATGGGCTTCCATCTCACTCGCGAGGGTGGCCACAGCCAGCGCCGCATCATCCACGCGGCCGACGCCACCGGCCACGCGGTGCAGGTCACGCTGGAAGAGAAGGTGCGCGCGCATCCGAACATTTCGCTGTTCGAACACCACTGCGCGATCGACCTGATCACCTCCGACAAGGTCAACCCGGATGTAAAACGCCACTCGCAACCGAAATGCCACGGCCTGTACGTGCAGGACGAACGCAGCGGCCAGGTACATACGTTTGCGGCCGAGCACACGGTGCTGGCCACCGGCGGCGCCGGCAAGGTGTACCTGTACACCACCAACCCGGACACCGCCAGCGGCGACGGCATCGCCATGGCCTGGCGCGCCGGCTGCCGTATCTCCAACATGGAGTTCATCCAGTTCCACCCGACCTGCCTGTACCACCCGTACGCGAAATCGTTCCTGATCACCGAAGCGATTCGCGGCGAAGGCGGTTTGCTCAAGCTGCCGCCCGAGGCCGGCGCCGCCGCCGGCACCCGCTTCATGCTGGCGCACGACGACCGCGCCGAACTGGCGCCACGCGACGTGGTGGCCCGCGCGATCGACTTCGAGATCAAGAAGCGCGGCCTCGATTACGTTCACCTCGACATCAGCCACAAGCCGGCCGACTGGCTGATCGAGCATTTCCCCACCATTTACGCGCGCTGCCTGGAGCTGGGCATCGACATCACCCGGGAGCCGATCCCGATCGTGCCGGCCGCGCACTACACCTGCGGCGGCGTGGTCACCGACCTGCAAGGCCGCACCGACCTGCCGGGCCTTTACGCAGTGGGCGAAACCGCCTGCACCGGCCTGCACGGCGCCAACCGCCTGGCCAGTAATTCGCTGCTCGAATGCGTGGTGGTGGGCAGCGCCTGCGCACGCGACATCGCCGCCAAGGAAAAGGGTGAGATCCCGTACCTGCCCGACTGGGACGAAAGCCGCGTGACCGACGCCGACGAGGAAGTGGTGATCGCCCACAACTGGGACGAACTGCGCCGCTTCATGTGGAACTACGTGGGCATTGTGCGCACCACCAAGCGCCTCGAACGCGCCCAGCACCGCATTGCGCTGCTCAAGGAAGAAATCGACGAGTACTACCGCAACTTCCGCATCACCCACGACCTGCTGGAGCTGCGCAACCTGGTCGACGTGGCGAGCCTGATCGTCAACAGCGCGCTGCAGCGGCGCGAGAGCCGTGGCCTGCACTTCAGCCGAGACTATCCCGAGACCTTGCCCAAGGCGCTGCCAAGCATCCTCACGCCGCCGCACCGCAAGTAAGGCCATGCCAACCGTCCGCGCCGCCGTTCACGACGACATCGCTGCGATGGAAGCGCTGATTTGCCGCTCGGGCATCGAACTGAGCGCGGGTTTTTACACGCCCGAACAGGCGCGCGCGATCACCGACCACGTATTCGGCGTCGATACCCAGCTGGTCACGGACCGGACGTACTTTATCGTGGAAGAAGCAGGGCAAATGGTGGCGTGCGGTGGCTGGAGCCGCCGCGCCACGCTGTTTGGCGCCGACCGCATCAAGCAGCAGGCCGATCCCCTGCTCGACCCGGCAATCGAACCGGCGCGCATCCGCGCCTTCTTTGTCGAGCCGTGGGCAGCGCGGCGCGGTTACGGCAGGCTGCTGCTGACCTGGTGCACCGAGGCTGCCGCCGCTGGCGGCTTTACCACGCTGGAACTGGCAGCCACACTGCCGGGGGTGCCGCTCTATGCTGCGTGCGGCTTCGAGAAGGTGGAGAATATCGACATCACGCTGCCCGGAGCGGCGAACCGGCCATTGCAGGTGCCGCTGGTACGGATGCGCAAAACGATTTAACCAACTATCCGCAACGAGAAATCGGTCGCCCGAATATCCTTGGTCAGGCTGCCGATAGAGATGCGGTCAACGCCGGTTTCCGCAATCGCCCGCACGGTATCGAAGTTGATGCCGCCAGACGCTTCCAGCAACGCCCTCCCCGCATTTATCGCCACCGCTTCACGCATCAAGTCGGTACTGAAGTTGTCGAGCAGGACCGAGACCGCGCCGGCGTCCAGCGCTTCGTTCAGCTCGGCCAGATTTTCAACTTCCACCTGGATCGTCACGCCCGCGTCGAGGCGTTTGGCTGCCAGCACCGCGTTGGTGACGCCGCCGGCTGCTGCGATATGGTTTTCCTTGATCAGGATGCCGTCGTACAGCGCCAGTCGCTGGTTCTGGCCCCCGCCCACGCGCACCGCGTACTTTTGCGCCAGCCGCAGGCCGGGCAAGGTTTTGCGGGTGTCCAGGATGGCGGCGCGGGTGCCGGCAATCACGTCCACGTATTTGCGGGTGGCGGTGGCCACGCTTGAGAGCAGTTGCAGGAAGTTCAGTGCAGAGCGCTCGCCAGTGAGCAGCGCGCGCGCAGGCCCGGTCAGGGTGCAGACCACGCTGTCGGCCGTCATCAGGTCGCCTTCGGCGTACTGCCAGTCGATCTCGATGCCCGCCTGCAGGCAGTTCATCACGCCCTCGAACCACGGCGCGCCGCACAGCACGGCGTCTTCGCGCACGATCACGCGGGCCGTCACGCTACCGCCGTCCGGCACCAGCAGGCCGGTCAGGTCGCCGGTGCCCACGTCTTCCAGCAAAGCTGCCAGCAGGTTGGCCTCGAAAGCGGTGCGCAGCGCGTCGTCGAACGGCGCAAAGGTATTCTTGAGGGTGCTCATCATGCCGGTCCAATTCCCGAAAACAGTTGCGCTTCCTGGCCCAGGTCCGGGCCCGGCTGCACCTTGGCTTTTTTGGCTGCCGCAAAGTCCAGCATGCGGTTGATCGCCACCACGGCCTGCTGGCCGATTTCAGCGTCAACGAAGATTTCGTTCGAGGTCACGGTGTCCATGTTCTCCAGCAGGTCGGCCAGATTTTGCAGACCGTTCATTGCCATCCACGGACAATGTGCGCAGCTCTTGCACGTGGCGCTATTGCCGGCCGTGGGCGCGACGATGAATTTTTTACCTGGCGCGGCGGCCTGCATCTTGTGCAGGATGCCGTTGTCGGTGGCGACGATGAAGGTGTCGGCGTCCATCTCCACGGCAGCGTTGATGATCTGCGTGGTGGAACCGACCACGTCGGCCAGCGCCACCACGTTGGCCGGCGACTCCGGGTGCACCAGCACTTTCGCGTCCGGGTACTGTTCCTTGAGCAGGTCCAGTTCCACGCCCTTGAACTCGTCGTGCACCAGGCAGGAGCCCTGCCACAGCAGCATGTCGGCGCCGGTTTCTTTCTGAATGTAGCCGCCCAGGTGTTTGTCTGGCGCCCACAGGATCTTCTTGCCCTGCGCATGCAGGTGCTTGACGATATCGAGGCCGATCGACGACGTCACCATCCAGTCGGCGCGTGCCTTGACGGCCGCACTGGTGTTGGCGTACACCACCACCGTGCGGTCCGGGTGCTGGTCGCAGAACGCCGTGAACTCGTCCACCGGGCAGCCCAGGTCGAGCGAACAGGTGGCGTCGAGGTCCGGCATCAGGATGCGTTTTTCGGGGCTGAGGATCTTGGCGGTTTCGCCCATGAAGCGCACGCCAGCCACGATCAGCGTCCTGGCGGAATGATCACGGCCGAAGCGCGCCATCTCCAGCGAATCGGACACGCAGCCGCCGGTTTCCTCGGCCAGGTCCTGCAGGTCGGCATCGACATAGTAATGCGCGACCAGCACCGCTTCGCGCTCGACCAGCAGCTGCTTGATGCGGGCCTTGAGCGCGGTGCGCTGGTCGGCCGTGGGAGTGGCTGGCGTACGGGCCCAGGCATGGGCCACGCAGCTGGCGCCGTCTTGCGGATGTTCGTACTCGACGGGTTTGATTTCCAGGGTTTGCATGATCAGTCGATGCCCTGGCTGGTCAGGTACTCCTCGTAGTTGCCACGGAAGTCGACAACATCGTTTTCCTTGATTTCGATGATGCGGTTGGCCAGCGACGACACGAATTCGCGGTCGTGCGAAACGAAGATCAGCGTGCCCGCATATTTTTCCAGCGCGATGTTGAGCGACTCGATCGATTCCATGTCCATGTGATTGGTCGGTTCATCGAGCAGCAGCACGTTGTGGCGGCCCAGCATCAGCTTGCCGTACATCATGCGGCCCTTCTCGCCACCGGACAGCACCTTCACCGATTTTTTCACCTCGTCGCCGCCGAACAGCAGGCGACCCAGGATCGAGCGCACGGCCTGGTCGTCGTCGCCCTCTTGGGTCCAGTTGCCCATCCAGTCGGTCAGCGTAATGTCTTTGGCAAACTCTTCGGTCGGGTCTTGCGGCATGTAGCCGACGTTGGCGTTTTCCGCCCACTTGACCATGCCGTGGTCCGCGTGCAGGTGGGCGATGTCGTCGCCGCCAATGCAGCGCAGCATGGTGGTTTTACCGGCGCCGTTGGCGCCGATGATGGCGATGCGTTCGCCTGCTTCGACCATGATGCTGAAGTTGTTGAACAGCGTGCGGTCGTAGGTCTTGGAGATGCTGTCCACCTCGACTGCCAGGCGGTGCAGCTTTTTCTCGCCGTCGAAGCGCACGAACGGATAGGCGCGCGACGATGGCTTGATGTCGTCGACCTTGATCTTGTCGATCTGCTTGGCGCGCGACGTGGCCTGGCGGGCCTTGGACTTGTTGGCAGCGAAGCGGCGCACGAAGTCTTGCAGCTCGGCGACCTTTTCCTTGGCCTTGGCATTGTTGGCCAGTTGCTGGTTGCGTGCCTGGGTGGAGGCGAACATGTACTCGTCGTAGTTGCCCGGGTAGATTTTCAGCGTGCCGTAATCCATGTCGGCCACGTGGGTGCACACCTGGTTGAGGAAGTGGCGATCGTGGGAAATGATGATCATGGTGGAGTTGCGCTCGTTGAGCACGTCTTCCAGCCAGCGAATCGTGTTGATGTCCAGGTTGTTGGTAGGTTCGTCGAGCAGCAAAATGTCCGGGTTCGAGAACAGCGCCTGCGCCAGCAGCACGCGCAGCTTCCAGCCTGGCGAGACATTGCTCATCGGTCCCTGGTGCAGCTCGATCGCCACGCCGGCGCCCAGCAGCAGTTCGCCGGCACGCGACTCGGCCGTGTAGCCGTCGTACTCGGACACTTTGCCTTCCAGTTCGGCGGCCTTCATGTAGTCGTCGTCGGTCGCTTCCAGGTTGGCGTAGATGGCGTCGCGCTCCTGCATTGCCGCCCACATCTCGGTGTGGCCCATCATCACCACGTCGAGCACGCGCATGTCTTCAAAGGCAAACTGGTCCTGGCGCAGCTTGCCCAGGCGTTCGTTGGTGTCGAGCATGACGTTGCCGCCGGACGGGTCGAGATCGCCGCCGAGGATTTTCATGAACGTCGATTTGCCGCAGCCGTTGGCGCCGATCAGGCCGTAACGGTTGCCATCGCCGAACTTGACGGAGATGTTTTCAAACAACGGCTTGGCGCCGAACTGCATCGTGATATTGGCTGTAGAGAGCATCTGTAATGAGGTTTTTCTATTGAAATCATGCCGTTAGGCGGAATGCCATGATTATACAGCACCCGCCCCCTGCGCTATGTCCGCAGCCCCGGCCTCAGCCCGGTCGGCGCCGACGTGCTGCCAAGCCCAACAGTGCGAGGCCGCCCACCATCATGGCCCACGCATGCGGCTCGGGGACCACGCCAAGATTTACCACCACGCGCGTACCCTGATCGAAGCTCAATCCCTGCCAGTTGATGCGCAGTGTATTGCCCGAGATGACGACGTTGTCAGCGCCGAAGCCCGCCATATTGGTTGCTGGAGCGACCGAAAACACGGGCGTAAAACTGTCGCTCAGGTTGGCGACGACCAGTCCATTGAATGCGGCAGGCAACCAGAATGCGGAAAAATTGAAGTCGGTGGCGATTATCTGCGTATCGGTCACGCGCAGGGTGAACGCACCGCGCGGGTCGACGAAGTCGGTGCCGGCGCCGGAAATGACCGATGTGCCGAAATCGGTAGCGGGCGTATCCAGGTCGGGATAGAAATACGTAATCCTGACCGCATCGCCAGCCAAACCGGCGCGGGCCGGATTGATGGCGGCTAGCGCCAATACAAAAACAATCATCAGGTTCCTTGCAACGCGGAGCATGTTCATGATGTATCCCTTTGTGTGGAAGTTGAGCTTGGAATCACGCCGAATCAGCTGCGGCGATCACGCTGCCACAGTCAACAAAAGAATATCATTAAGATAATTCCAGGACCACTACTCCGGCACTGACGGCGGCATGCCGAATCCGCTCGATGTCGCCTATGCGGGACGCCGCATCATGCTCGGCAGGTACGACCGCAACTAAATAAGCACACCAGCTCAATAAACAATCAATGCAGTGCGTGATCGCCGGGCGATTTTTTTGCGCCGCAATACAGAGCGATATCAGAATGCCGCAGGTAATTCGCGCATTTGCGTTAAAGCGACAGTACTGATCACGCCGGTGATTCTTTCTCTTCTTGCAATCCACTGCCCAAATTTCGACACTAGACTACTACTCAAATATCAGCGGGCGATCACAGCCGCATATCAAAACAGGCCATATGGCCACTCAGGGAGACAGACATGATCATCACCGATTACGGCACCCGCCGTAAGCCGCTCAGCTACGCCATTTCGATTGCACTCGCTTCGTTCTTTGCCAGCGGCTACGCCGCTGCGCAGGATATGCAACCGACGCAACCGACCCAGCCAGCGCAGGGCACCGAAGCTGCAGTTTCCACCGAAGGCGAAGTCAAGAAAGTCGTGGTGCAAGGCACCCGCGCTTCGCAGCAGTCCGGCATCGAGCGCAAGAAGAACGCCGCCACCGCGATGGACTCCATCGTCGCGGAAGACGTCGGCTCTTTCCCCGACCGTAACATCGGCGAGGCGATTTCGCGCATCTCCGGCGTGGCGCTCGATCGCGGCGATTTCGGTGAAGGCGTCAGCGTGGCGATTCGCGGCAACTCGGCCGATCTGACCCGGGTCGAGATCGACGGCCAGGGCGTGCAATCGGCAGGCGGTACCGACATGAACGGCGGCGGCAGCGGCCGCGGCACCGAATTCCGCTCGCTGTCGGCCGACCTGATCAAGAGCGTCGACGTGGTCAAGGGTTCGACTGCCGACATGACCGAAGGTTCGCTCGGCGGCGGCATTATCATCAAGACCCGCACCAGCCTCGATTTCAAGGAGCCGTTCGTCTCGCTGCGCGTGGCCGGTTCGCAAAGCTCGATCAACGAGAAATGGACGCCCGACGCCAACCTGATTGCCACCAAAAAGTTCCTGGACAACCGCCTGGGCGTGATGGTCAATGCCTCGACCTCGCGCGTGGTCAACGAGTCGCACTCTTCCCAGATCGCCACGTCCGGCAATGCCGGCTATGCGCGCGCGATCGACTTCGACAATTCGCCGAACAAGACCTTCACGTACCAGCCCGGCACCTTGTCGCGCAACGACGTTTCCGTCAACCAGCCAACCCTGCAGTCGAACCTGAGCGGCGGTGGTTTCTTCAATGCTGCCACGCCGATGGAGATCCTGACCAAATCGGCGGCCGCCCAGACCAAGGCCGAATGCTATGCGGCCTTCCCGAATCTGACCACCGCCCAACGAAATTCCATGGTTGCGGGAGCCAATCTCAACAACGCCGTCAACGCGCGCACCAACGAACTGATCTCTTGCCTCAACCAATGGAACGATTATTCGCCATCGCTGGTGCGCTTCATTCAAAAGCGCCAGGAAGACAAGCGTAAAAACATCGACCTGCGCTTCGACTTCAAGGTTGACAACAACCTTAGCGTCTACGGCAAGGTCAACTATTCCAAGCGCGAGGTCGACGACACCTTCATGACCTACGGCCTGGGCGGCCTGAACATCAATCCTGCGGTGACCAACAGCCCAACCTACAATGGTCCGTCGTTCACCGACACGATCACCACCAACAACACGGGGACAAATGGTGTACGCCGGCCGGTGGCCGGCTCCGGCTACTACCTGTACAACAACGTCAGCTACGTCGCCAATGCCAATCCGTTCCAGGGCGCGGTGGCCAACGTCGATCCGCGCTCGGTCGTGGTCGATGCCAACCATCACGTTACGCAAATGCGCATCAGCGACGCCAACGTCAATACCGACCAGATCTTCAACGCCATGGAAACCACCAGCCGCTACCTGCAGACGGGCGGCACCTATCGCAACGGCGGCTTCAGCGCGGAATTCTTCGTGGGCGACTCCAAGTCCGACTGGCGCCGTGGCGACAAGCGGACCAACTGGAGCTACAACTACGGCCCGGCCATCATGAAGGTGTTGCCGAACGGCTTGTGGACCTACGAGGCAGAGCCTGGCAGCACCTTCAACCAGGCCGATCCCACCATCTACGCCGGTGTGCGGCCAGCCACCGCCGGTATCGCTGCGGTCCCTGCAGGCCCCAACGTGCCGGTGGCCAGTCCTGCCTACACGGTAAACCAGCTGCCGCTGACCACGCAGTCGCCGCAAATCACTTTTAGCCCGAGAATCGCAGAGACCGAAGAAAAGACCGCAAAGGCCGACTTCAGCTATGCGCTGGGCGAGGGGATTCCGTTCTTTAGCCGCATCAAGGCAGGCTTCAATCTGCGCAATACCTCCGGCAGCAGCTGGGGCGCCGGCGGCAATACCGTGCAGAGCCAGGTTGGCGACTTCGGCCGTCCAGGCTACGTCCCGGCCGTGATCATCCCGAGCGCCAACGTGCGCAGCTTCTTCACCGGTTGCACCGATACCCCCGGTTCGCTGGGCGCAGGTGGCCGGCCTTGCCAGAGCGGTTACGTGGCCAGCACCAACCCGGGCACGGCCAATTCCGGCACCACTTACATGTCCCAGCAACAATTCCTGGACATCATCTCGCAATCGATGAAAGCGCCGAACTCGACCTTCTTTAATGGTATGCCCGACCGTCCTGCCGGCATCATCAATGGCTGGAACCAGATCGACGTGGAAAAAGTATTCCAGCTGGTGGGCTCACCGAACGTCAACTTCGACTGCGTCAAGGAGTGCCGCGCCAACGACGGCAATATGTATGCCCAGCCGGTCAGCAAGTTCAAGGAGAAAGTCACTTCCGGCTACCTGATGACCGATTTCAGCATGAGCGACATCCCGTTCACCAACTGGTCGCTGCCGTTCGGCATGGAACTGGACGGTAATTTCGGTTACCGGATGGTCCGTACCAAGATCACCGCTACCGGCAACATGGGATTCACCTCGACGTATATCGTGCCCGGCGTGTACAACCCGCAAACACCGAACGCCACCGGCGGCACGATTTCGGCCACAACGCGCCGGCCTACCACCTTCCACGCCAAGACCACCGATTACCTGCCGGTGCTGAACCTGTCGATGTGGCTGGTGCCGGACCAGGTCGTGCTGCGCTACAACCGTGCCAAGACCGTGGCCCGTCCTCCGGTCGCCGCCCTCGTGCCGACCGGGGACTGCACCTACGACCAGCGCCGTGCCGGCCTCGACGGTACGCCTGAGCAGGACCAGACGTGCAGCGGCGTGATCGGCAATCCGGCACTGCGCGCGCAAACCAACAAGAACCAGAATCTGTCGTTGGAATGGTATCCGAACAGCGATACAAACCTGTCGGTCGCCGCGTTCCGCCAACTCGGCATTGTCGGTGGCAATACCATCGTGGGGCGTAGCGATATCCGCATCTTCGACGGCACCGGCATCGTCGATCCGCAAACCGGTCGTCCGGTCAGCGATCTCGACTTCGACTATCGCACCTACGAAAACGGCCCCACCATCACCCGCAAGGGAGTGGAAGTGGGCGGCAAGACGGCCTTCACGTTCCTGCCATGGCTGCTGCGCTACACCGGTTTCGATTTCAACTACACCAAGCTGAAATCGAGCAATACCACGGCGCGCGTGGTTGACCTGCTGACCGGCGAAGAACTGCCGCCGATGGGCGAGTCCAAGTACACCTATAACGCCGCCCTGTGGTACGACGACGGTAAATTTTCGGCACGAGTCGCCCTGCAAGCGGTAGGCCAGAAGTTCAACTGCATCGCCGCCTGCGGCCAGAACTCGGTCAATAACTATCCGAGCGAAGGCGGCGGCCGCACCACCTTCATTCCCTACAACCCGGGCTCGCCAACCTTCAAGGACGCCACCCGGTACGTGGACGCCAAGATCTCGTACCGCATCAACCAGAACCTCGAGATCTTTGCCGAAGGCCGCAACCTGAACCTGTCGTCCACCTCGAACAGCCAGGCCCACTATGCGCCGTTTGCCGACGGCACGCCGAACCTGCTCGACTCCGCGTACGCCGGCCGCCGCATCATGATCGGCCTGAATCTACGCAACTAAGTTACGCAAACAATTCACGTGCAACTCCACGGAGGGTGGCAACATCCTCCATGTCTTTTGGCCCGGCCGCGCAAGCGCTCCGGGCTGTTTTTTTTCCTGCGAGAACCGATATAATCACCCAACTCAACCTGGAAAGCGCCCGATGAAAGCCCTGTTTGCCCTGTCTGCCGTATTCGCGTCCATCGCCACCCCCGCCATGGCCGCCGACGCCGATCTGCTGCGTTGCCGGGCACTGGCCGACGCCAGCGCCAAACTGGCCTGCTACGACGCCATTCCGGTCGGTGCAGCCGCAGCAGGCGGTCCGGCCGCAACAGCAGCGGCGGTAACAGCATCGGCGGCAGCGACTGGCAGGAACCCCGGCCCGGAGGCGGCCATGGCAACGATGCCAGCGACGCCACCAACGGCGTCTGCCACGCGCACACAGGATGCCACGTTCGGCCTCACCGCGAGCCAGCTGCGCAAGTCCGACCAACAGGATGGCGTGGAAAGCACGCTGGTCGGTACCTTCAGCGGCTGGAGCCCGACCACGACGTTCCGCCTGGCCAACGGCCAGGCCTGGCGCGTGGTGGACGACAGTTCGGCCTCGCTCTACACCAGGGAGACGCCCAAGGTCGCCATCAAGCGCAACTTCTTCGGCACGTATTTTCTGGAAGTGGAAGGCGTGAACCAGGCGCCGCGCGTGCGCCGCCTGGAGTAATTACAGGGTGGGATAGCCGTCGATGGTCAGCGTAAAGGCGCGCGCGGTCGAGGCCAGGCGCGCCATGCCGCCGAACGGCAGCGTGGCGTGGCGCCGTACATGGCCCAGCGGCAGCCCGGTGAGCACCGGCAGCGGCAGCGTGGCGCGCAAGTACGCCAGCATGGCCGCGAAGTCGTAGCCGTTCTCGAAGTTGCCCAGCTTGTAGCCGGTAAATTCGCCGAACACCACGGCGCGCTGGCGGTCGAGCACGCCGGCGTACAGCAGTTGCAGCAGCATCCGTTCCACGCGGTACGGGTGCTCGCCCACGTCTTCCAGGTACAGGATGCCATCGGCTATGGTCGGGAAATACGGCGTACCCAGCAAGCTGACCAGCATCGCCAGGTTGCCGCCCCACAGCGGCCCCGCCACCTCGAGTTCTGGATTATCTGGCCCACCGTCGGCCACCGCGCCCAGCACCTGGTGCTGCGGGCCGCGCAGGCAGTCGAAGAACTGGCCGATGGTGTAGTCGTCCAGCTCGGCAGGAGTGAAGTCAGCGCAGAACAGCGGGCCGGCAAAGCTGATGCGGCCGGTGGCCTGCATCAAAGCCATCTGGAACGCGGTGAAATCGCTGTAGCCGACGAACAGCTTGCCGCTGTCGGCCAGCAGCTGATAATCGATATGCGGCAGCAGCCGGGTCATCCCGTAGGAGCCGCGCAAGGCCATCACCACCTGCACCGCCGGGTCGGCGGCGGCGGCGTGCAGTTGCGCCACGCGCGCCGCGTCGGTGCCGCCGAAGCGCTGGTGGCGCGCGTCGTGATCGTAGTAATTGTGGACAATAAAGCCCTGCTGTTCCAGGCGGGCGATGCCGGCGTTCAGGGCGTCGAGGGCGGGCGCAAAGCCGCCCGGCGCAACAATGGCGATGCCTGTCGGTGATTGTTTCAAGATGCCTCGGATGGTGACGGGATGGCCGCCGCCGCAGGGCGCGGCCGGCGGGAAGTATCCGCCGCCATCTTACCAAGCAGCCGCTTGCCGGGCAAGGCAGCTTAGGGTAAGGCCGCCAGGGCGGCGCGGCGCGCGGCAGCGGCCTGCGCGCGGCGGTCGGCAAAGAAGCGCTTGAGCAGGTCGGCGCAGGCCTCGGCCAGCACGCCGCCGGTCACTTGCGCGTGGTGATTGAGCTGGTCGTGCTCGAACAGGTTGACCACCGAGCCGCAGGCGCCGGTCTTGGGGTCGGGCGCGCCGTAGACGATTTTCGCCAGGCGCGCGTGCATCATGGCGCCCGAGCACATCACGCACGGCTCGAGCGTGACATACAGCTCGCAGCCGGGCAGCCGGTAGTTGCCCAGCACCTCGGCGGCAGCGCGCAGCGCGACGATCTCGGCGTGCGCGGTGGGGTCGTGGCGGCCGATCGGCTGGTTGTAGCCGGTGGCGATCACCACGCCATCCTTGACCACGACCGCGCCCACCGGCACCTCGCCCAGATCCCATGCGTGCTGCGCCTGTTCGAGCGCGCGCTGCATGAAATCTTCCGATTGGGCGTCAGGCATCGGTGATCTCGGCCCAGCAGTTGGGGGTTTCGTGCAGTACCAGCTTGTGCAGGCGCAGGCCGGTGCCGAAACGGTCGGTAAATGCCGCCTTGAGGATGCCGAACGCCACGTGCGCCAGGTTTTCCACGGTAGGAATACGGTCGATCACCACGGTTTTATGGTCGGGCAGGCTGGCCAGGAACTCGCGCACCGCCGTGTCCTTCTCATAAACGATAAAGGCGTGGTCCCACACGTCGACCAGGTGCTGCTTGGCCAGCGTCTTGACGTCTGAAAAGTCCATGATCATGCCGTTGTCGGAATTGCCTTCGGCCGTGATGATCTCGCCGGTCAGGGTGATTTCCAGCGTGTAGCGGTGGCCGTGCAGGTTGCGGCACTGGCTCTTGTGGTCGGGAATACGGTGGCCGGCGTCGAACTCCAGCTTGCGGGTAATGGTCAGCATTATGGTATCTGTAAAAGTTTATGGGTTTGCAAGCTCAGCTTCCATTTCGGGTTGCGCTTGCAGGTCTCGATGGCCAGCGTGGTGTTGAAGGCGGCCAGCGGGCCATCCATCGCCTGCACGTAGAAATGCTCGAAATCGAGGTGTTCGTACGCAGCCAGGTCCTGGCCGGTTTGCGGAATCACCACCTTCAGCTCGCTGCCCTTGGCCACCACCAGGGTAGAGCCCATCTTGGGGCTGACGCAAATCCAGTCCACGCCGTCGGGGACCGGCAAGGTGCCGTTGGTTTCGATGGCAATCGTAAAGCCCTGGTCGTGCATGGCGTCGATCAGCGCCGCGTCGAGCTGCAGCAGCGGCTCGCCCCCGGTAAACACCACGTATTTGCTGGCAGCATGGCTGGCTGGCCACAGCGCGTTGATGGTGGCGGCGAGCTCCTGCGGCGACTTGAACTTGCCGCCGCCCTCGCCGTCGGTGCCGACGAAGTCGGTATCGCAAAACTGGCAGACGGCGCTGGCGCGGTCGGACTCACGCCCGGTCCACAGGTTACACCCGGAAAAGCGGCAAAACACCGCCGGCCGCCCGGCATGCGCGCCCTCGCCCTGCAAGGTGTAGAAAATTTCTTTGATGCTGTAAGTCACGATAGTTCCTGATTGGACAACCCTCGATTATATCGCACCCGTCCGCACCTGTCCGGACCTGTCCCATTTTTCGTGCATTGCAGCATAAGTTGACCTAACACAAACATGCATTTAGGCAAGCACGTTATTTTCGTTCCAACGCGTCCTGCTTTTGTGCAAGCAATTTATCACCTGAACAACATTTTGAAGGAGACCCCGAGCATGGAAACCGCAGCATTGCTGTTCGAAACAGAACTCCTCGTTGCCGGCCTGTGCCTGCTGGCCGGGCTGAGCCTGTTCATGTACTGGCGCCAGCGGCACCAGTACATGGCACTGCATCGCCTGCAGGCGCGGCTGGGTCGCGAACGCGCCACCCGCGAGCAGGCCGAACAGGCGCTGGCCGACACCCGGCGCCAGGTATGCCACCTGAGCGCCAGCCAGCAATCGCTGCGCGACGCCGAACGGCGCCGCATCGCCCGCGACCTGCATGACGACCTGGGCCAGCACCTGTTGACCCTGGGCCTGGAACTGCGCGCACTGGGCGCCAGCCAGCCGGCCCTCGGAGAAATAGTGGACCGGATCGACGGCCATGTCCAGCACACCTTGCGCGCCATGCGCTGCGTGGTACGCGACCTGCAGCCCGAGGCCCTGGAAAACGGCCTGGAGGCGGCGGTCAACGGTCAACTGGCGCAGTTTTCGCGCCTGTCCGGCATACCGTGCCAGCTCGACGCCCGCCCGGACGCGTTCACGGCTGCCCAAGACTGCCGCGACGCCGGCGTGGACAAGATGGTCTACCGCATCTTGCAAGAGTCGCTCAGCAACATCGCCCGCCACGCCCATGCCACCCAGGTCTCGGTGGCGATCGCCCGCGCCGCCGGTCGCCTCGACCTGACCGTGCAAGACAACGGCGTCGGCTGCCAGCAGTCGCCACAGCCCGCCGATCGGACCGGCGCCAGCACCGGCTTGCGCGGCATCGCCGAGCGGGTTGCCGAAGCCGGTGGCCGCTTCGATGTGGCCAGCGCGCCCGGCCAGGGCACGGCGCTGACCATGTCGCTCCCGCTCACCACCTTGCACTGAAGATGCCCACCACCCGCCTACCAGCAAAGGCCGTCATGAACCGACCGCACCCGATTTTTCAACCGATATTGCACACCACCGAATTCCCCCACGCAAAAGAGCAGCACGGTTTCGCACTCAATATGCTGCAATCGCTGGTGATCCCCACCTTCGTGATCGATATCGACGGCAAGGTCATCCTCTGGAACGCCGCCTGCGAACGCCTGACCGGCGTGCTGGCGCGCGAAGTACTGGGCACCGACAACCACTGGCAAGCGTTTTACGAAGAGCGCCGGCCCACCCTGGCCGACCTGGTGATCGAAGGCAGCCGCCGGCCGGTCGATGCCGACGCCAGCCTGGAGTCGCAAAACTGGTGCGAGATGCCGCGCGTGGGACGGCGCTGCTTCCTGGCCGCCGACGCCAGCCCCATCCGAAACGCCAGCGGCAAGTTGCTGGCGGTGGTGGAAACCCTGCGCGACGTCACCGACGAAAAACGCGCCCAGATCGCGCTCGAACAGCTTGCCACGCGCGACGGCCTGACCGGCCTGGCCAACCGCCGCTGCTTCGACGACACCCTGCACGCCGAGTGGCAACGCGCGCTGCGCCAGCAGCAGCCGCTGTCGCTGCTGATGGTCGACGTGGACAATTTCAAGCAATACAACGACGCCTACGGCCACCTCGGCGGCGACGAGTGCCTGCAACGGATCGCCACGGCCGTGGCCAACGAGATGCGCACCAACGACCTGGTGGCGCGCTATGGCGGTGAAGAGTTCGCGGTGATACTGCCCAACCAGTCATTGAAAGGCGCGGCCATCGTCGCCGAACGGATCCGCTGCCGGGTCGAACAACTGCACCTGCCCAACCTGGGCAGCCAGCCGCACGTGGTCACGGTGAGCATTGGCGCCGCCACCGCCCTGCCCTCGCACGACACCGACCCCAGCCAGCTGGTGGCGACGGCCGACTCGGCGCTGTACCGCGCCAAGCACATGGGCCGCAACCGCATCAGCCTGCCCAATACCGACCTGCCCGGGAAGGCTTAAGCGAACGGGTTGTCCACGGTCTCCACGGCCGGCGGCGGCAACTGCTGCGGCAGATCTTTGTGCGCCTCCAGTTGCTTGACCACGTCGCCCAGCAGCCGCTGCAACGCGCGGGCATGGGCCAGGCCCGCCTGGTCGGCGGTCAGGTCGATGTCGCCGGTGACGGTAATGCGGTCGAGCCGGTTCTCGATGGTGAGGCCGCCGATGGTGAGCACATCGGCTTCGTTGGCATACGGGATGAAGGTCATTATTTATTCCGTTCCTTGCGTTGACGCACATTGGGCAGGCGCAGCATGACTTGTTTTTCACGCGGCGACAGCGACGGTAACAGATTGATGCCAATGCGGTTTTCCAGTTGCGCCACGGTCATGGTCTGGTAGCTGGCGCCGGCCTTGTTCTCGACAAAGTACGCGCCGCCGGCACGCTGGCGCGGGCTGTACACCAGCTTGTACAAGTGGGTGGGCACCAGCACCCTGCCGACTTTTTGCAAGTTGCCGCCGATAAAGGCCGGCCCGGTCAGCACGTACAGATTGCCTTCTTTTTTCGCCATGCCGCGCACCACGCCTTCGATACCGGCCCACAGGTGGCGGTTGATCTCGCTGTCCTGCGGCACCATGTTCGCCAGCGTAAAACTTTCGCGCTGGGTGGCGCGGTCGGGCATGTCGGCGTTGGGCGCCATGTGGCCACGGTCGTAGCCGCTGCGCGCATAGTCGGCCAGTTCGGCCCGGCCATTGGCCGGCAACCGCTGTTCAGCGTGGAACGAATTCTCGCGCGACAAGTCCTTGGCATCGGCCAGGTTATCGACGGTCAAATGTTCTGCCGACCACAACGGGGTGCGGGTGACGCCGGAATGCATGACGCCGAACACGCCGTAGCAAAGCTCGGTGGTGGCGGCTTCCATCTTGGGGTTGAGAATGTCGGGCGCGCGGCCATCGACATAGTGGGCGGGGCACTGGCTGGCAGCGGCCAGGCCGGCGGCCAGCAGGCCACCGGCAATGAACACGGCGGCGGCCGAACGCTGAATCAAATTCATTGGTACTTTGAGAAATATCGTGGGGGCACGATACTAGCAAAAAAATAGCCGGACTCCACAGGGAACCGGCTATTTTTTTATCACGAGGCTTTGGCGCGTCTCACTGTATTTCTGCGCCGATAGCCGGTACCGGTGCGGCCGCCCTGCGGCTCCCGGGTTTCACCGGCGTCCGCGCGCTGCTGGTTGACGATGCGCGCAGCGACTTCTTCCTCGCGGCCCGGATAGCGGCCTTCCTGCTTGAATTTCTGCTGCAGTTCCTTGAATTCGCGCTCGCGCTTGGGGTTGGCACCTCTGGGCATGTCGTACTCCTTAAACAATTACATGGCCTATCCTAATGAATGCTGAGCGCGGAAGTCGCACGACTGCGAACCGTATTGCCACAGCACATCAACACTTACTGGTCTAAGTCTGTCTCCTATGCAATACTGGCAACAGCCCCCCCATAAAAAGCGCACCATGGCCGTATCTGTCTCACTTCCACGGAGCCTGAAGTTCCGTATGACCCTGGTGGTCATTTTACTGGTGCTGGTCGCCACCATGATCGTGACCTGGGTTGCGTTGCTGCTGGCCGAGCGCGACATGAAAGCCGTGATCGGGGACCAGCAGTTTGCCCTGCTCTCCTCCTCGGCCGCCCAGCTTGACGCCCAGCTCAATGCCAAGAAACTGCTGCTGGCCAGCCTGGCCGAAGCCGTGCCGCAGTCGGCCGGGGCCAACGCGGCCGGTATGCTGGAGTTTGTCAGGCAGCATCCGATCGCCCACCGCGAGTTCCGCAACCTGGCCCTCTATAACCGGCAAGGCGACCTGCTGCACACCCAGGGCGACGCCATCGCCACGCTCGACGCCCCCGCCCGGTTGCGCGCGTACCTGGACCAGGTGCGCGCCGGCGGCAAGGCAGTCGTCTCGCCGCCGTTCAAGAGTTTTCTGACCGGGGCGGCTGCGGTGGTGATCATGCAACCGGTGACCGACGCCGATGGCCGCACCACCATGCTGCTCGGCGGCAGCCTCGACCTGGCCGATTCCAGCATGCTGGAACAAGTGGCCGGACAACGCTCGGGAAAAACCGGCTATTCCTTCATCTTCACGAAGGACGGCGTGGTGGTCCAGCATCCTGACCGCTCCCTGCTGTTGGGCAACCTGACCGAACGCGCCAACCCCAACCTCGCCACCCGGCGCGCGCTGGCCGGCTTTGAAGGCTGGACCGAGGCGGTCGGCAAGGATGGCACGCTGTCCATTTATTCTTACAAGCGCTTGCAGGGCGCCGACTGGATCGTCGGCGCGCGCTACCCGGTGGCGGAGGCGTTTGCACCGATGATCGCCATGCGCCACCAGGGCATGCTCGCTGCGGCCGTGTTCGCTGCAGTGGCCGGCTTCATGACCTGGTGGGCGATCTGCGCCATGTTACGGCCGCTGAACCTGCTGCGCCAGCATATCAGCGAAATTCGCAACGGCAGCGCCGAGATCGCCGTGCTGCAACGCTCGCGGCCCGACGAGATCGGCGAGCTCAGCGGCGCCTTTCACCAACTGATGGCCGAACGCGAGGCGGCGCAACAGGCCATCCGCGACAGCGAGGCATTAATCAGCAGCATCCTCGAACGGGCGCCCGACGCCTTCGTCAGCTGCGCGGCAGACGGCGCCATCACCAACTGGAACGCCGCCGCCGAACGCACCTTCGGCTGGCGCCGCGCCGAAGTGCTGGGCCGCGACATCGCCGAGCTGATCGTGCCGCCAGCCATGCGCGGCGCCCACCAGGCGGGCATGCGCGCGTTTGGCGAAGGCAATATGGGCCGCCTGATGAACGCCCGGGTACGCATCAGCGCCGTGCACCGCGACGGCCACGAAGTGCCGGTGGAATTGTCGCTGGGCTCGATCCGCCATGCGGGCGAGTACTATGCCACCGCGTTTTTGCACGACATCACCGAACGGCTGGCGTTCGAGGCGCAGCTCACCCAGCTGGCGCGCATCGATCCGCTGACCGGCATCGCCAACCGGCTGTGCTTCGAGGAAACACTGCAGCAAGCCGTGCTGCGGGCCCGCCGCAACCGCGTGCCGCTGGCGCTGGCCTACCTCGACATCGATCGTTTCAAAGCCATCAACGACAGCCTGGGCCACGCTGCCGGCGACCAGGTACTGTGCGAATTCGCTGCCCGCCTGGGCGCCAACGTGCGCGCTGCCGACACCGTGGCGCGCATTGCCGGCGACGAATTCGTGATCATTTTCGAACAGGTGGGCCAGGCCGACGAAGCGGCCCGGCTGGCTGACAAGATCGTCGCGGCGATCCGGGCGCCGTTCACCGTGGCCGGTTCACCCCGGCAAGTGACCACCAGCATCGGCATCGCCCTGCTCGACGGCGACGACCTGACCCCGGCCGCGCTGGTGGCACGCGCCGACGCCGCGCTGTACCAGGCCAAGCACCAGGGCCGCGACGGCTATGCGCTGGCGCCGTAAAGAAACAAAGCGCCCATACGTGCTATTGTTCGCCCTCGCAAAAAAACGCCGTTCACCGCAGGAGCCCCCCGTGTCCTCTCATCAGTCGCCGATTTCCCGATTTTTCCAGCTGCCCGAGCATGGCAGCAATGTCCGCACCGAAGTGGTGGCCGGCCTGACCACCTTCCTGACGATGGCCTACATCATCTTCGTCAACCCCACCATTCTCGGCGACGCCGGCATGCCGCGCGACGCCGTCTTCGTGGCCACCTGCGTGGCAGCCGCGATTGGCAGCCTGATCATGGGCCTGTATGCCAACTACCCGATCGGCATGGCGCCCGGCATGGGCCTGAACGCATATTTTGCCTACGCCGTGGTGCTGGGCATGGGCGTGCCGTGGCAATCGGCGCTGGGCGCGGTGTTCATCTCCGGCTGCCTGTTCTTCCTGGTCAGCATCTTCAAGGTGCGCGAGCACATCGTCAACGGCATCCCGCATTCGCTGCGGGTGGCCATTACCGTGGGCCTGGGGCTGTTCCTGGCGCTGATCGCCATGAAAAGTTCGGGCCTGGTAATAGGCAGCCCCGCCACCCTGGTCACGGTGGGCGACATGCACAACCCGCACACCATCATGGCCGTGTTCGGTTTCCTGCTGATCGTCACGCTCGACCGCCTGAAGGTGCCGGGCGCGCTGTTGATCGGCATCGTTGCCGTCACGGTGCTCAGCTTCTTCTTCGGTGGCAATACCTTCAAGGGCTTCATGTCGCTGCCGCCGTCGATCGCACCGACCTTCTTCCACCTCGACCTGTCGGGCGCGCTGTCGATCGGCCTGTTCAACGTGGTGCTGGTGTTTTTCCTGGTGGAACTATTCGACGCCACCGGCACCCTGATGGGCGTGGCCAGCCGCGCCGGCCTGCTGGTCGGCGGCAAGATGGCGCGCCTGAACAAGGCGCTGATGGCCGACAGCGGCGCCATCCTGGCCGGCTCCATGCTGGGCACGTCCAGCACCACGGCTTACCTGGAAAGCGCCGCCGGCGTCCAGGCAGGCGGCCGTACCGGGCTGACCGCAGTGGTGGTGGCCGCGCTGTTCCTGGCCGCGCTGTTCTTCGCGCCGATCGCCGGCGTGGTGCCCGCCTACGCCACCGCGCCGGCGCTGCTGTTCGTCGCCTGCCTGATGCTGCGCGACCTGGTCGACGTGGACTGGACCGAGACCACCGAAAGCGTTCCGGCCGCGATTACCGCGCTGGTAATCCCGTTTACGTATTCGATCGCCCACGGCATCGCCTTCGGCTTCATCACCTATGCCGGCCTCAAGCTGCTCACCGGCCAGGCGCGCCAGGTCAAGCCGGTAGTCTGGATCATTGCCGTGGTGTTCCTGGTCAAGTACAGCTACACCTGACTTTCGCGGATCGGCAGCACGCCGACCAGGTTGTGCAGCCGCATCCGGCACAGGGTCAGTGGCTCCGGCTCGGTGCTGGCCAGCCGCAGCAGCACTTCCACGCCGCCCGGCGTAGCCGTGGTGCGCAGCGCCTGCAAGTCGAGATCGAGCCTGCGCACGATGGCCAGCACCTGCTCCAGCGTGGCGATGGGAGCGTCGGGCTCGAGGCAAAAACGGTAGCTTTTTTCGGTAGGTTTCATGCCATTCAGAATAGCGCCTGCACCCGGGAATAGGCTCCCTGGTTTTTTTCATTCCGCAGTGTTTGGCGGAAGGTTCTGCTGTCGATAGTAAAATACCTGGAATAAACTTCTTTTCAGGATTGATCATGGAAATCGATGAGATCGACCGCCGCATCCTGCGCGCGCTGCGGCGCGACGGCCGCCTGTCCAACACCAAGCTGGCCGAACTGGTCGGATTGTCCACCACGCCATGCTGGAACCGGGTACGCGCGCTCGAGCAGGCCGGCCTGATCGAGGGCTACACCGCCCTGCTCAACCAGACCGGGCTGGGCTACCCCGACACGGTGATCATCGAAGTCACGCTCGACCGCCACGACGACGAGATCTTCGATAAATTCGGCCAGGCCCTGGCCGAACTGCCCGAGGTGATGGAAGCGTACCTGCTCACCGGCGACTACGACTACCTGATCAAGGTGGCGGTGGCCGGCACTGCCGGCTACGAGGAATTTCTGCGCCGCAAACTCTACAAATTGCCAGGACTCAAGCATAGCCGCTCGACGTTCGTGCTGCGCTGCCTGAAAAAGACCCACTCGGTCGAACCCTGACGCTGGCCTGCAGCGCTCCCTTATCGTTGCGCCGCTGCGTGACTGGAAGCACCGGCAGTATCGGCAGCATTGCTGGGAGTCGGCAGGCAGCCCAGGCCCGCCAGCGTGGCGTGCACGGCCACGTCCAGCGACGTGTGCGGTTCGTGGCCCAGCAGCTCGAGCAAGCGCGCGTTGGGCATGCGTACCGGCTGTCGCCATAAATAAGCCATTTCGCGCATCTCGCGCATCAGCGGCACGAACGGCGCCGCCAGCGTGGCCAGCCACCACGGAAACGCGTGTGTCCGCAGGCTGGGGCGACCTGCTGCGCGGGCGATGGCGGCAATCATTTGCGTGCCATCGGCGTCCCAATGGCCCGCCATGTGAAAGCACGCGAAGGTGTCCAGCCGCGCTTCCTGCTCCAGCAACCGCAGCATGGTTTCCGCGACGTCGGGCAGGTATGCCCATTGGTGGCCGACGCCAGGGCGGCCCGGATAGCTGATCGCCGTCACCGGCAGCCCCGGTTTGACCAGGCCCTGGGCGAACCAACTGTTACCAGCATCGGGCCCGAAGAAGTCGCCGGCGCGCACGATCAGGGTGCGTACGCCATCGGCCGCCGCCGCTTGCAGCCGCGTCTCGAGCGCCACCCGGATCGCGCCCTTGCGCGTAACCGGGTGCTGCGGCGCGTCTTCGGCAATCCCGGGCAAGGCGTCCGGACCGAAGTTGTACACCGTGCCCGGCAGCAAGATGCGCGCGCCACCGGCCCGCGCCGCCGCAATGGTGTTGTCAATCATCGGCAGCACCAGCTTGTCCCAATCGCGGTAGCCGGGCGGGTTGACCGCATGGACAATCAGGGCGGCGCCTTGTGCCGCCGCCACTACGTCCTGGCGCTGCATGGCGTCGCCGTGCAGCCATTCGAAGCCGTCGCCGCTACGCTGCACCTGCGCTGGCGCCCGGTGCAGCGCCCGCACGCGCCAACCGCGCGCCACCAGCAACCGTGCCACCGCGCCGCCAATGCCGCCGGTGGCGCCCAATACCAATGCTGTTTTTTGCTGTTCCATCATGGTCTCCCGGTAAATGATGGAGCCAGTGTGTGCGCGACGGCATCAAAAGAAAATCGACCAAGACTGTATAGCTGCTATACAATTTCGTATGACTGAACTCGATCCGGACTGGAATTTATATCGCACCCTGCTGGCCGTGTTGCGCGAAGGTTCGCTGTCCGGCGCGGCGCGGGCGCTGGGCCTGACGCAGCCTACGATTGGCCGGCATATCGACGCACTCGAGCAGGCGCTCGGCCTGACCCTGTTCGTGCGTTCTCCCGCCGGGTTTGCCGGCACCGAAGCGGCGCAGGCGCTGCGCCCCTACGCGGAGACGCTGGCGGCCACGTCGGCCGCGATGTTGCGCGCAGCCTCGAACCTGGGCGCCGGGCCGGACATTACCGGCACGGTGAGGTTGACGGCAAGCGAGGTGATCGGAGTGGAAGTGTTGCCGCCAATCCTGGCGGCGCTGGCTCGCAGGCATCCCGGCATCACGGTGGAGCTGGCGTTATCGAACCGGATTGAAAACCTGCTGCGCCGGGACGCCGACATTGCCGTGCGCATGCAGCGCCCGGACCAGGACGCGCTGGTGGCGCGCCGGCTGGGCGTGATCGAGGTGGGATGGCACGCGCGACGCGACTATCTCGAGCGAAGCGGAACCCCGCAAACGTACGAAGACCTGGCGCACCACGCGCTGATCGGCGTGGACACGCACAACGCCTTTACCCGCAAGCTGATGGAGCAGATGGCGCCGCTGAACGAGGCCCACTATGCGCTGCGCAGCAACAGCGACCTTGTGCACCTGGCGGCGATCCGCGCCGGGGTGGGTGTGGGCATCTGCCAGGTGCGCCTGGCGCAGCGCGATCCCGCGCTGGTGCGAGTCTTGCCCGACTTGTTGACCATACCGCTGGAAACATGGTTGGCCATGCATGAAAACCTGCGCGGCAATTCTGCCTGCATGGCCGCCTTTGGCGCCCTGGCCGAAGGGTTGAGCGCCTATATCGACAGCGCTGCCGACGAGAAACTTAACGGTTAGCGATGGAACGGTTCTGGCGCCGCAGTTCGTCCTGCATCAGCATGGTGGTACGCGCGCTTTGCAGGGTAGCGGCATCGGTGCCGACGGTTTTGCGCGTCAGCGGGCGCGGCAGGTCGGCCCAGCGGCTGCGCGTCAAACCGGTGATCACAGGGGCAGGTTCCGGCGGATAAGCGGCATCGGCCAGGTGCGCGGATTGGGCGCCGGTGGTGACCACCAGTCCGACCGCGCCGCTGTCGCTGACGTCGTCGTTGACGGCGCGACTATTGCCGGGGCACGGTTCGTCGGTAAGCGTGACCCGTCCGCCGGCATCGACGCAACGATTCACCTGGGCTTGCGCGCTGCCGGCAACTGCGGCCAGTGCGGCGCAAAGCAGGACGGCGGCGGTGGCGCCCGTGATCGGATGGTTGGTGTTCATGGCCGCCTCCTGGCGTGTTCTGTAACGATGCGCCATGTTCGCCGAAGGACCGCATGAAATCTGTACGGAACCACACGCAAGGAGTCGTCAGGTACAATAGCACCTCATCCGTAAACCTTTAGCAATGTTGCCTGGCGCGCGCTTATTGAGCCAATAACCCGATAGGCCATCAAGCCATCAAGCGCCATGAACCTGCTCACCATGCCCATGAAATCTTCCCTGCTCGTTACCCCGCTCGCCCTGACCCTGCTGTGCGGCAATGCCGCCGCATTCGACACGCCGCCGCCGTATGGCTGGAGCACCTCGGCCGAACTGGGCGCCATTTCCACTTCCGGCAACACCGTCGGTACCTCGGTGACCGGCAAGATCGATGCCAAACAGGAGTTGCCGGACTTTAGCAACGAATACGTGCTGTCCGGCTTCTTCAAGGATGAGCAGGTCACCAACGACGACGGCAGCAAATCGCGCGAACGCTCGGCGCAGCGCTACGCGGTATCCGGCAAGACCGCCTACAAGCTGTTGGAAGACAACGACCGGCTGTTTGCGCTGGCCACCCACGTCAACGATAAATTCGGCGCTTACACCAAGTATTCGACCGTTGGCGTCGGTTACGGTACCCGCCTGTATGGCGCGGAAAACCTGACACTCGACGGTGAACTCGGTCCGGGCTATTTCCGTGGCGAGCGCTCCACTGGCGAAACCGAAAACGGCATGACGGTGCGCGCTGCCGCCAACCTGAAATGGCGCCTGAGCGAATCGGCCTTGTTCAGCCAGCTGGTCACGGTGGAACGCGGCACGTCGAACACCCACTCCACCGCCGAGACCTCGCTGGCCACCAAGATCAACAGCACCATGCAGATGAAGGCGGCGTTCAGCGTACGCAACGACACCAGTGTCCCGGACGACAAGAAAAACACCGATACCCAGACCTCGGTCACCCTGGTCTATTCGTTCTGATATTTTTACAACCATGAACACTGCACGCATTATCGGCACGCCGCTCTCGCCGTCGGCCACCAAGGTCATGCTGCTCGGCTCGGGCGAGCTGGGCAAGGAAGTCATCATCGCCCTGCAACGCCTGGGTGTGGAGACCATCGCGGTGGACCGCTACCCCAACGCGCCCGGCCACCAGGTGGCGCACAACTCCCACGTGATCGACATGACCGACGGCGCCGCGCTGGCCGCGCTGATCGAACGCGAGCAGCCGCACCTGGTGGTGCCTGAAATCGAGGCCATCGCCACCGACACCCTGGCCGCGCTCGAGCAGGCCGGCAAGATCACCTGCATCCCCACCGCGCGCGCCGCCCAGCTGACCATGAACCGCGAAGGCATCCGCGTGCTGGCCGCCGAGACGCTGGGCCTGGCCACGTCGCCGTACCGCTTTGCCAGCAGCCTGGCCGAGCTGGAACAGGCCACCGCGCAGATCGGTTTTCCGTGCGTGATCAAGCCGGTGATGTCGTCGTCGGGCAAGGGCCAGTCGAAAATCGACAGCGCCGCCGAAGTGGCCGCCGCCTGGGACCATGCCGCCGCCGGCAGCCGGGTCGATGCGGGCCGGGTGATCGTCGAAGGCTTCATCGATTTCGACTACGAGATCACGCTGCTGACGGTGCGCTCGGTCGATCAACACGGCCAGCTGACCACGCAGTTCTGCGCGCCGATCGGCCACGTACAGGTGCAAGGCGACTACGTGGAATCGTGGCAGCCGTGCGCCATGCATCCGCTGGCGCTCGAACGGGCGCAGAACATCGCCGCCAAGGTCACTGGCGACCTCGGTGGCCTGGGCCTGTTCGGCGTGGAGCTGTTCGTCAAGGGCGACATCGTGTGGTTCTCGGAAGTGAGCCCGCGCCCGCACGACACCGGCATGGTCACCATGGCCACCCAGACCCAGAGCGAATTCGAGATCCACGCCCGCGCCATCCTCGGCCTGCCGGTCGATGTGTCGCTGCGCGCACCCGGCGCTTCCGCCGTGATCTACGGCCGGCACGAAGCAAGAGGCATCGCTTTCGAAGGCCTGGCCGACGCACTGCGGGTGCCCGGTGCGGACGTGCGCCTGTTCGGCAAACCGGAGTCGTTTGCAAGGCGGCGCATGGGCGTGGCGCTGGCGACCGCTTCGGACACCGACCTTGCGCGCGAACGCGCCAAACTGGCCGCGTCGAAAGTAACGCCGGTCATTGCCTCCTGACCGTCACATCTGCCTGAACAGGTCCGCGTAAGCGCGGCTCACCACGAGCTGCTCGGCGCGGTCCTTCAGCTGCACCATCAACCTGCCTCGAAAATCGTGACGCGTGCCCGCCACGTGGCGCGCCGCCACGATCACGCTGCGATGGATCTGCCAGAACTGCTGCGCATCGAGCTGCTCGCGCAGCTTGCTGATCGGCGTGCGGATCAGGCATTCGCCCTCGGCCAGCATCACGCTGGTGTACTTGTCGTTACTCTGGAAGTACACCACCTCGTCCACCGCGATCAGGCGGGTTTGTTCGCCTTGCGAGGCGCGGATCCATTGCAGCGGCGCCGGTCCCGCTGCCGGCGCGGGTACGACCACAGTCCCCATCTGGGCCAGCAAGGCGCGCAGCGCATCGACCGGCGGCGCCGCCGCTGCGCTGGGGGCCGCCAGCGCCGCCTTGAGCTTGGCCACGGTTTTTGCCAGGCGCTCGAGCGACGCCGGCTTGAGCAGGTAGTCGAGCGCCGAATGCTCGAACGCCTGCACTGCGTACTGGTCATAGGCGGTCACGAACACGATGTGCGGTGGCCGGCCGGCTTCCACCAGCCGCGTCGCCACGTCCAGCCCCGTCATGCCGGGCATGCGGATGTCGAGGAAAACCACGTCGGGCGCCTCCTCGTCGATCAGGCGCAGCGCTTCGATGCCGTTGGCAGCGCGGCCGGCCACGCGGAGTTCCGGCCAGGCGCCGGCCAGTTGCTGCTCCAGGTAGTCGCGCAGGTGGGCTTCGTCGTCGGCGATGACCGCGCGCGGGCAATTGTTCATGGTAGCGATGTGATCCTCGTTGTTCAAGACGGCAGCGGCAGCGCAATGCGCACCACTACGCCGCACGGTTGATTTTCCAGCAGCTCCACCCTGGCAGCAGCGCCATACAGGGTGCGCAGGCGTTCGCGCAGGTTGCCCAGGCCCACTCCGCCCCCGGGCTTGTGCGACTGCGTGCCGGACAGGCCCACGCCGGTGTCGGTAATCGTGATGCACAGCAAACCGTCGGCAATGCCGGCGGCGATCGTCACCTCGCCGCCGTCCACCTTCGACTCGAGGCCGTGGGCAATCGCGTTTTCCACCACCGGCTGCAACAGCATCGGGGCGATGGTGACGCCTTTCAGTTCGGCCGGCACGTTGATCCGGTAACGCAGGCGCGGCCCCATGCGCACGGCCAGCACGTCGAGGTAGGCGGCCAGCAGGCGGGCCTCGTCGCCGAGCGTGGTGGCCTCGCTGCGACTCGTGTCCAGGCTGGCGCGCAGGTAATCGATGAAGCGCTCGAGCATGTAGCGCGCCTGGCCCGGCTGGGTGCCGATCAGGCTCACCACGTTGGCCAGCGTGTTGTACAGGAAGTGCGGCTCGATCTGCGCCTGCAGGGCGCGCAGGCGCGCTTCGGCCAGCAGGCGCGCAGTCGCTGCCGCCGCCTCCTGCTGGCGCGCCTGGTCCATGGCTGCCTGCACGCGCCGCTCGGCGCCGCGCCGCACCAGCAGCATGAAGCCGGCGATGACCGCCGCGATCAGCGTATACTCGATGATCGCGGCCGGCCGCGCCAGCACGTGCAGCGCCGGCGCGCCGCTCAGCAGCAGGTTGGCCAGCGCAATGGCCGCCATCACGCTGGCTACGCTGAACCCCACGTGCAGCGCTACCCGGGGCAAGCCGCGCAGGCGGCGCGGCCAGTCGTTGAAGCAGTAATTGAACAGCAGCATGCCGCCGTGGATGAACAGTCCGCACAGGTTGGCCACCAGCAGCATGTGCAGCAGGTAGCGCCCCGCCGGCGGGCCGCCCTCCGAGAACAGCGTGCGCCCGGCTGTTAGCACCACCGCGATCAGGGAGCTGAAAACGGCGGTATAGACGATGTTGCGCGAGCGCGAGGCGGGCCAGCGGTCAAAGCCGGGAATGAGCTCGAGCGGATGGGCGGAGACGACGGTGGCGTGATTCTTCATGTGGCCAGAAAGTTACCATGAAAACATACCGGAGCGCGATAGCCGAGCCGCGCCAGCGCCACCGGGCCGTCCTTGACGTTGCGCGCATCGAACACCGTGAGCACAGTCTGGCTGCGCCGCGTGTCCTGCGCCACGCCCACCACGTAGCCGTCCGTTTCGGTTCCGGCGCCGGCGCGCGGCACCAGCACGTGCTCCTCGACCTGCCAGCCGGGGCCGAAGCGGTAGCCATCGACCTGGCCGCTGTCGGTGTCGACCAGGTTGACCGAGTCAAGCACCTGCGCCGCGCTGGCGGGGCTCACGCCGAGTACCAGCAGCTTGCGATGGCGGCGCGCCACCACCTGCGGCGCCACGCGCGGAAACTCGCTGACGCCGAACAGCCGCGCCTCGCGCGCCTGGCCGCTGGCCAAATCGAGCGTGATCTGCACCGCGCTGCTGCGCTGCGCCTGGTACGGCCGCATTTCTCCGCGCATCGGTAGCGCCGGTTCCGGCACGATATCGCCCTGGTGCAGCACGGCGTCGAGCCGGATGCAGGCGCCATCGTCCCACGCGTTACCGAGGTGGAAGACCGAGCGCGCCGGCAGCTCGAACACCTGGCGCACCGTGAGCGTGGCCTTGTCCACCACCACCGCGCGCAGCGGCCGTTCGCCGCCCTGCCAGCGCAGCCGCTCGGCCAGGCTCTTGCCCGGCTGATCCAGCGCGTACGGCGGCACCAGGAACACCAGGTGCCGCGCGCTCACCACGAAGTCGTGCACCATGTTCAAATGCGGCACCGGCAGCAGCGCCGTGCGGGTCACCGCACCGCGGGCGTCTAGCCGGTACACGATCAGCTGGTCGGCGCCGGGCAGGTTACCGAAGTTCCACAGGCCGCCGTCCGGGTCCGCCTTGGGATGGGCGGAAAACGGCATCGCCTTCAGGTCCGGGCGCCAGGTCTTGATGCCGCGCGTGGCCAGGGTCTCGGGATCGAGCTCGGTGGCCGAGCCGCCTTCCCACAGCGCATACACCGCGCCATTGAACGGCAGCAGGTTGGTATTGGCGACGTTGACGACGTCGTTGCTGCGGACCGGGGCGCGGTCGATGCTGGTGCCGAACGCGCTGTAGAGGAAACGGCCGGCCCGGCTCTCCTGCTCGAACTTGTGGGTGGCCACGAACCGGCCGCGATGGGCGACCTTGCCGTCGGCAATCGCCCAGCGCTGGGCAAAGCCGTCGCCGTCGAACCCATGGTGGTAGCGCTCGCCGCCGAGCTCGAAGCGGCCCGGTCCGTTACGGTAGAACACCCCGGACAGGTCTCGCGGCAGGCGGCCCAGCACGGTGGCCTCGCCGCTCAGTTCGCCCGCGAAGTCGGCGTACACGCCGAGCCGGGCATCGCGCTCGAGGGCGGCGTGAAAACTGCGGTACGTGGCGCTATCGGCCAGCGCCTGGCCTGAGGCGCCCAGGGCGGCAAGGCCGGCGCAGCGGCCGAAAAATTGGCGGCGTGATGGCATGGCAGTCTCCCGGTCAGCGCAGGTTGACGGTGACGGTGGCGCCGGTGGCCGGCAGCGCAAAGCGCGCGGCGTCGAAACCGGGCGCGCCACCCTGCCCCATGGCGTTGTTGCTGAAGGCGAAGTCCTCGACCGGCATGCCGACCGCGTTCATGTCCAGCGCGTTGTTGGCGTTGGCATCGTGGTACACGACATACGCATAGTCGCCGGGTGCCAGGTCCTTCACGTCCAGGCGCACGGTGCAGACGGCAGCCGGCGCTACCAGTGCGCGCACCGGCTTGCGGCGGAAGGTAGCGGTCGAATCGAACAGCGCCACCATCACGCGGCCATCGGCGCTGGCCACGCCTTCGACCACGATCGCCAGGTCGGCGGCGTTGGCGACGGGGGTGACGGCGGCAACGAGGGTGACGAACAAGGCGGCAAACAGGTTTTGGCAGGGCATATTGTGCTCCGTGTGGTGAGAATGACCACACTGTAGGGAACCGGCAGGTGTTGCGTGGTGCGCTGCGACGAACGGCGTCCTGGCGGCGCCAGTTGCACCGTGGTGGCGCCAGTTGCGGCGGTAAGTTATAGTCACTCCAGAAACAAACCACGAGAGCTGCCATGCCCGCAGTGCCACCTTCCGTTACCGCGCACGCTGCTGCAGCCGCGACGTCCGATTTCGATCCCTTGCCACCGCAGGCACCGGGCCACGACCACCATGCGGGGGCGGCCGTCCTGCTCCTGCTCACCGCTGCTTACGCCGTGGTGGCGGGCCTGAGCCTGCAACTGGGCTTTGCCCACACCAACGCCACCCCGCTGTGGCCACCGTCGGGCATCGCGCTCGCAGCTATCATATTGTTAGGCTATCGTGCCTGGCCGGCCATCGTGCTGGGCGCCTTCCTCGCCAACCTGGTCACCTTCACGATCAACGGCCAGCCGCCGTCGGCTACGCTGGTGCTGGTATCGACCGTGATCGGCTGCGGCAATGCGCTCGAGGCGCTGGCCGGCGCCTGGATGATGCGCCGCTACACCGACGGCAGGCAGCCGCTGGGGCAGCTGCAAAACGTCTACAAGTTCGCGCTGGTGGCCATGGTCATGAGCCTGGTGGGGGCCGGCATCGGCGCCGGCGCACTGGCGGCGGCCGCGATGGCGCCGCCCGGATCTTTTGGCACGGTATTGCTCACCTGGTGGGTGGGCGACACCGCTGGCGTGCTGCTGGTGGCGCCGGCCATCGTGATCTGGCGCCTGCGCCCGCCCCCGGGCTGGCACGAGCGCGGCGCGCTGTGGGTGGCGCTGGAGGTGGCGCTGGGACTGGCGCTGCTGGCGGCGCTGGGCGCGGCGATTTTCATGCGCAGCTACACCGGCGGCGACGCGCTGGGCTGGCTGCCGTACCTGTTCGTGCCGTGCGTGGCCGTGGCGGCCCACCGCTATGGCCTGCGCGGCGCCAGCGCGGTATGCCTGCTGGCGGCCGGCGCCGCAGTAACCGCGACCGTCAACGGCAAGGGGCCGTTCGTGGCCGGCACCCTCAACGACGCCCTGATCGCGCTCGACACCTTTGTCGTGCTGTGCAGCCTGATCGGCATGGTGCTCAGCGCCGACGCCGCCGAGCGCCGGCGCCTGCAGGCGGGCGTGCTCCAGCACAGCGCGGTGCAGTGGGCCACGCTGCTGCTGGGCGTGGGATTGACGGTGCTGGTGTGGCACCTGGTGACGGTGGGCACCGAGCGGCGCGCGCGCGAACACTTCGAATCCGACAGCCGCGACATCGCCGAGCGCATCGCGCGCCGCATCTCGCTCTACGAATCGGGCCTGCGCGCGGCGCAGGCGCTGTTCCAGGCCGAGCAGCAGCCGAGCCGCGAGCAGTGGCGCAGCTTTGCAGCCGGGATGGACTTGCAGCACAATTTCCCGGGCGTGATGGGACTGGGCTACGCCGCCTATATCAGCAAGGATCAACGCACCGCGCTCGAAGCCCAGGTAGCGCGCGAGGGATATCCCGATTTCCGCATCTGGTCGCGTGAGGGCGTGGGCGACATCGGCATGCACGTGCCGGTGTACTACCTCGAACCGTTCACCGGCCGTAACGTGATCGCCTTCGGCTACGATATGCTGTCCGAGCCGGTGCGCAGGGTGGCGCTGCTCAAGGCCGCCCGCAACGGCAAGCCCGCGCTCACCGACCGCGTGGTGCTGATCCAGGATGCGCAAGGCGGTGGCCAGCCGGGCTTTTTGATGTATTTCCCGGTGTACCGGCGCCATACCGGACTGGCGCCGAACGCCACGCCGGCACAGCGCATGGCGGCCTTGCAGGGCTTTGCCTACAGCCCGATCCGCGCGGCCGACCTGATGGCCGGCCTGCTGGGCACTGGCGCCCACGATATCCGCCTCGAAGTATTCGACGGCGATGTCGCCGCACCCGAGAAGCGCCTGTACGCCAGCGCTCCCGACCGCAGTGCAGCCGACCAGCTGCAATATCCGAATCCGTACCAGGGCGTGCTGCCGCTGGACCTGGTGCAGCACCGCTGGACGCTGCGCTTCACGTCGCTGCCGGCCTTCGAGCGCGCCATTGACCGCCAGAAGTCGCACATCGTACTGCTGGCGGGGATGGTCATCAGCCTGCTGTTCTTCGGCGTGGTGCGCGCGCTCACCGCGCGCCACCTGTACGCCACCGGCCTGGCGCGCCAGATGACGGCGGCGCTGCGCGAATCGCAGCAGTCGCTAATCGTGGCCCGCGACCAGGCCGAAGCGGCCAGCCGCGCCAAGTCCGAATTCGTCGCCAACATGAGCCACGAGATCCGCACACCGCTCAACGCGGTGCTGGGCATGGCCCACCTGCTCGACCAAACCGCGCTGGCCCCCGCACAGCGCCAGTACGTGGGCATGATACGGTCGTCAGGCGGCTCGCTGCTCACCATCCTCAACGACGTGCTGGACTTTTCCAAGATCGAGGCCGGCCACATGGAGCTGGAACCGGCGCCCTTCGCGCTGGCGCAGGTGCTCGAAGCGGTAGCCACCATCATGAGCGTCAACGCCGGCGAGAAGAACCTGCACCTGGCCATCGCGGTCGAGGCGGATGTGCCGGTGCAGCTGGTCGGCGACGGTTACCGGCTCCAGCAAATCCTGGTCAACCTGGCCGGCAATGCCATCAAATTTACCGAAACGGGGTCGGTGGTGCTGCTGGTGGAGCAGGCCCCAGCCGCCACTCGTGCCAGCGACCGCGTGCAATTGCGCTTTACCGTGCGTGATACCGGCATCGGCATCGAACCCAATCGCCTGGCGCAGCTGTTCGCACCGTTCGCCCAGGCCGATGCCTCGATGACCCGGCGCTTCGGCGGCACCGGCCTGGGACTGACCATTTCACGGCGCCTGGCGGCGCTGATGGGCGGCGCCATCGACGTGCGCAGCAGTCCAGGCGCCGGCAGTGATTTCATTTTCAGCGTGCCGCTGCAGCGCGTGGCCGGGGCGGCGGACGATGGTCCTCCTGTCGTCGCCGACACGGAGGCGCTGCGCCTGCTGCTGATCGGCGACCAGGGCCCCGGCGCCGGTTACCTCGGGCAAACGGTGGCATCGTGCGGCTGGACCTCCACCCTGGCAGCCGGCGGCGACCACGCGCTGCAACTGCTGGGCGAACCGGGACAGCGCTACCACGCGGTGCTGCTGGACTGGAACATGCCGGGCCTGTGCGGCCGCGCCATCCTGCGCCAGTTGCGCGCCGATGCCAGGCTGGCCGGCACGCCGGTGGTCGTGATGGTCAACGCCTACGAGCAGGGCCGCCTGCTGCTGGCCGACGGCGCACAGGAAGCAGACGGCGTGCTGTTAAAACCGGTCACTGCGGCGCGCCTGCGCGAAGCGCTGAGGACGGCGCTGCACCAGCCGTCGTCCGCGCCATCCGCGCCGGCCGCAGCGGGCGATGGCGGCGCAGCGCAGCACATCCGCCTGGACGGCGCGCACCTGCTGCTGGTCGAGGACAATCAGATCAACCAGCTGGTGGCCCGCAGCATGCTCGAACACGCGGGGGCCCGCATCACCGCCGTGGACAACGGCCGCGCCGCGCTCGACGCACTGCGTGCCGGCGCTGGCGCAGGTGACATCGACCTGGTGCTGATGGACGTGCAGATGCCGGAAATGGACGGCTTCACCGCCACGGGCCTGATCCGCACCGAACTGGGTTTGACGCTGCCGGTGCTGGCCATGACCGCCGGCGTGATGGCGTCGGAACGCGAGCAGTGCATCGCCTCGGGCATGAACGACTTCATCGCCAAGCCGATCGATGTGGAACAGATGCTGACCGTTATACGGCACCACTTGCAGCACCGGCGCCAGTCAGCAAGCCCGCCACGCGCCTGAGCGCCGGCCGCGCCCGCGCCGGTGCGGTCGCCTGGACCGGTTCTGCGGCGGCAGCGCCGTCGATGCGGAACGAGCCCACGAGCGCCGCCAGGTCGCGCGCCTGCGCCTGCATGGCGTCGGCGGCGGCTGCCGCTTCCTCCACCAGCGCCGCATTTTGCTGGGTGACGCCGTCCATCTCGCCGATCGCCCGTCCCACCTGTTCGATGCCGGCTTCCTGCTCGCTGCTGGCCTGCGAGATGGCGCCGATGATGGCGGTGACCTGGCCCACGCCTGTGACGATATCGTCCATGGTGGCGCCGGCCGCCTGCGCTTGTGCACTGCCGCTGGCGATGCGCTCGGCCGAGGCGTTGATCAGCTTCTTGATTTCGCGCGCGGCATCGGCCGAGCGCTGCGCCAGCGACCGCACTTCGGACGCCACCACCGCAAAGCCGCGTCCCTGCTCCCCGGCGCGCGCCGCTTCCACGGCGGCATTCAGCGCCAGGATATTGGTCTGGAAAGCGATACCGTCGATCACGCCGGTGATGTCGGAGATCTTGCGGGCGTCGTCGTTGATGCCGGCCATGGTATCGACCATCTCGCGCACCACGTGGCCGCCCTTGCCGGCCACGTCGGAGGCCGATACCGCCAGCAGGTTGGCCTGGCGCGCATTGCCGCTGTTTTGTTTGACCGCCGACGTCAACTCCACCATCGCCGACGCGGTCTCCTGCAGGGCGCCAGCCTGGTGCTCGGTGCGGCGCGAGAGATCGAGGTTGCCGTTGGCGATTTCGCGCGAGGCCGCGTCGATGGCGACGGCGCCATCGCGCACCCGGCCCACCGTGTCGGCCAGGCGCGCGGTCATGTGGCTGAGCGCATCGAACAGCTGGCCGATTTCGTCGCGGCGGCCGTGGACGATGGCCGCGTGCAGTTCGCCGGCGGCCACCTGCTCGGCCAGCGCCACGGCGCGCGTGAGCGGCTGCACCACGCTGCGGGTAAGCATCCAGGCCAGTACGATGCCGATCGCCAGCGCCGCCGCGCCAAGGGCGGCCAGCAGCAGCCGGCTGTTGCGGAACTGCTGGTCGGAGACCGCCGCCAGCGCGGTCGCCTCCTGGGTCTGCCACGCGAGCAGTTGATCGAGTGCGCCGGTGTACTGCTTGAAGGCGGCGCCCAGGCGCGTGTCGAGCAGGCTCTCGACATCCTGGATGCGGCCCATGTCCTTGAACTTGAACAGGTCGGCGCGCAGCGCCAGGTAAGCCGCTTTTTTAGCCGTCACCGCTTGCAGCAGTGCGGCTTCGGCAGCTTCGGCCGGCAGCGCCGCCAGTTTGCGCTGCATGGCTTCGGCCTGGCGATCGCCAGCCACCAGCTGCGCCATGAACAGGTCGGACACTTCCAGGCTGTCGCTGCGGGCCACCGAGATCGCCCGCAGGCCATTGAGTTCGGCCAAGCCGAGCAGCTCGGACGTGAGCTGTTCGCGGGCCAGCTTGTCGTGCACCAGGTTGGCGGTGGTGTCGTTGGCCGATTGCAGGCGCCAGAGCGCCACCGCCGACATGCAGGCCATCAGCAATAACAGCGCCGCAAACGACGCCACCACGCGCATGCCGGTGGTCAGTTGGGGGAGTCTCGAGCGCATCATATAAGTTCCAATAGGCAAGCAATATTGCTCCAATGACAGTGAGCATACCGCGCCTATGTGACTTGCCGATGACGTCCCGACGATTAGTTCACTGGAGTCAACAATGGGTTGCCGGCGAAATGCGCCAGCAGGTTATCGACCACCAGCTGGCCCATGGCGTGGCGGGTTTCCACCGTCAGGCTGCCCACGTGCGGCGTGAGAATGGCGTTATCGCGTTCGCGCAGCGCAGCTGGCACGCGCGGCTCGTCGGCAAACACGTCGAGCGCCGCCATGCCCAGCGCGCCGTCGCGCAGCGCCGCCACCAGGGCCGCTTCGTCCACCAGCGCGCCGCGCGAAATATTGACCAGGGTGCCGTCAGCGCCCAGCGCGGCCATCACCTCGGCATTGATGGCATGGCGCGTGGCCGGCGTGCCGGGCGCGCAGACCACCAGGTAGTCGCTGGCCTGCGCCAGGTCCAGCAGCGACGCCGCGCGCGGCGTGGCCACGTTCACGATGGCACGCGGCTGGAAGTACTGCGTGCGCATGCCAAATGCTGCCGCACGGGCCGCCACCGCCTGGCCGATGCGGCCGAATCCAAAGATGCCGCAGGTCTTGCCGCGCAGGGCACGGGTGGGCTGGAGCGGCTTGCCGTCTTCCCAGCAGCCGGCGCGCACGTAGCGGTCCAGCGCCGGCAGGCGGCGCGCGGCCGCCAGCAACAAGGTCAGTGCGTGATCGGCCACATCGTCGGTCAGTACGCCGGGCGTATTGCTGACGGCCAGTCGACGGGCGCGGGTCAGGTCGAGCGGAACGGCATCGAGGCCGATGCCGTTGATGGCAATCATTTCCAGCACGGGCAACTGGTCGAGCAGGGCCTGGTCCACGCCGATGGCGGCCGTGGTGAGCACCGCGCGCACGCCAGGCGCCACCGAGGCGATGAACGCTGCGCGCTCTGCCTGCGGCTGGCGCCACGCGTGGTAGCAGTGGAAATGCCGGTCGAGTTGCTCCATCACGGCGGCGGACGGGCTGGCGGCAAGTACCAGGATTTCAGGTTTCATCGAGATTCCATGTGTTGTAAAGACCGGTAGCGATTGTAACGGCCAATGGCATTTCGCGCTGGTACCCGTGGACTTTCCCAGGGGTATTCCGTATGCTCTTAGCAATAGATTTGCCTGACGGGAGTGTTTGTTCAGTTGAATATCCAGCTCGGTTTTTTGCAAGTCACGCTGGCCGCAGTCCGACGGCTGGCGGCGCTCGTCCTCGTCACGATGGCTTGGTCCGCCATGATGGCGGCGCCGTTGCCGGCATCGGCCGGCCAGGAGCGCTGGGACCAGCTGGCCACGCCGCTGTTCGAGCACCTGGGCATGGATCAGGGTCTGCCCAATCCGGTCGCTACGGCGCTGGCACAGGATGGCGACGGCTATATCTGGGTGGGCACCCGCAGCGGCCTGGCGCGCTGGAACGGCTATCACTTCCGCAGTTTTGTCCACGTCCCCTCCGACCTGGGGTCGCTGCCGGGCGACACCATCCTGGCGCTGCATGTGGACCAGGGTGGTCGCCTGTGGGTGGGCACCGCCAGCGCCGGACTGGCCCGGTTCGACCCGCGCACCGAACGCTTCGTGCGCGTCGCCGACGAGTTGAATCACGGCGCCATCAATGCCATTGCCGGCGATGGCCGGGGCAACCTGTGGCTCGCTACCCCCACCGCGCTCAAGTTCTACGATGCGGTCCAGGGCACGGTACGCAGCTACACCCGCGACAACGCGCCCGGCCTGCCGGCCAGCGACATCCGCGCGCTGCTGCTGGACCGCGCCGGCACGCTGTGGATCGGCACCACCGGCGGCCTGGCCCGGCTGCGCCCCGGTGGCGCCATCGAACCGGTGCCGGTGGCGGTTGCGGGCCTGGGCGTATGGCAGGACGCCGTACTGGCGCTGGGCGAGAACCGGCAAGGACAAATCGCCTTCGGCACCATGCGCAGCGGGATCGGCGTGGTGGAGACGCGGGGCACGAGCGCAGTGCTGGTCAAGCCGACCGGCGTGCGCGACCTCGACGCGCACATGGTGCAGGGGATCGTCGAAATCGCGCCGGGCCGCTGGTGGGCCACCACGTACGGCAACGGCATCGTGGAATACCGAACCGACCACCGCGCCAGCACCCGCATCGTGCATCAACCGGCGGTGCAGGCCAGCCTCGCCCATGACCGCACCGGCGCCATGCTGCGCGATCGCAGCGGCATGATCTGGGTGGCCACCGAGCGCGGCGTGGACAGCTACGATCCGCACACCGAAGCGATCGACTCGGTGTTCGGCGCCGAAGGACAGCTGGAAGCCGGCATTACCGCGCTGCTCAACGATGTTCATAACGACGTCTGGATCGCCCTGGGCGACCGTGGGCTCGACCTGGCGGATCCGGCCGGTCACCGCCGCGCCCTGCTGCGTCCCGACCCGCACCAGCCCGAGACTGCCCTGCCCAACCGCATGATCCTGGCGCTGGCCGAGGCCACGCCGGGCGAAGCCTGGATCGGCACCGAGCTGGGACTCTATCTCACCAGCGGCCATGGCGCCCGGGTGCGCCGGGTGACGCTGCCGCAGGATAATCCGACGCCGCGTGTGACCACCATCCTGCCGCACGACGGCAAGCTGTGGCTGGGCACCTCCGAAGGACTGCTGCGCTACGACAGCGCCATCGGCATCGTGCGCCGCTACGTGCAGGGTGCGGCCAACACCGGCGGACTGACCGACAACCGCATTCACGCCATGGCGGTGGACGCCTACGGCGCGCTATGGATAGCCACCGGCAACGGGTTGAATCGCCTGGAACCGGACACCGGCGCCGTCGAACAGATCCTGGCCGCGCCCAATATCTCGACCGAATTGCCGGAGGCGCAGATCGGCGCGCTGGTCTTCGATGGCCGCGGGCGGCTGTGGGTAGGCACGCAGGGTGGCGGCGTGTGCGTGCTGACGGGCCGCGATGCACACGGCAAGCCAATCTTCCAGCGGGTTGGACCAACGATCGGTCTGCCGGGTCTGGCCACCAGTACCATCATGAGCCTGCAAGCCGACCAGGCGGGCCGGGTATGGGCCGCCACCGGCGACAGCATCGTCATCATCGACGCCAGCACCTTCAAGGCGCGCGCCCTCGCGCGCGCCGACGGCCTGGCCTTCCGTACTTTTTACCTGGGCGCCAGCACGGTTTCCGACCGCGACCTGATCTTCGGCGCAGCCACCGGCATGGCGGTGATCTATCCCGACCAGCTGGCGGACTGGAACCACCGCCCGCCGGTGGTGGTGAGCGCAGTGCGCATCGACCAGCGGCAGCTGACTGCCGCCGAAGTCAATACCGCCGAGGGCCCGGCCATCAGCCTGCGCGCCGACAGCCAGGGCTTCGACGTGGAACTGGCGGCGCTCGACTATTCGGCGCCGCAGCGCAACCGCTATGCCTACCTGCTGGAAGGCTTCGACCGCGGCTGGATCGAGGTCGATGCCAGCCGCCGCATCGCCAGCTACACCCACCTGCCGGCCGGCGACTATGTGCTGCGCATGCGCGGCAGTAATCGCGAAGGCGCGTGGAGCACGGAGGAACTGGCGTTGCAGGTAAAGGTGCTGCCGCCGTGGCACCAGACCTGGTGGGCTTGGCTGGCTTACGGCGTGGCGTGCTGCCTGCTGGCCTGGGGCATGGTGCGCTGGCGCCTGCGCCAGCTGCACCTGAAGGGGGAGAATTTGCAGGCGCTCGTGTATTCGCGCACCCAGCACCTGGAAAAGCTCAACGCCATCGTCCGCTCGATCAACGAGCAGCTCGACTTCGACGCGCTGCTGCACACCATCTTGCAGGAGTCGACCGCCGTCCACGGTGTCGATTCGGCGCTGGCGCTGGTGCGCGAGGACGGCAGCGACATGCTCGGCCTGCGCGCGGCCTGGGGCCGCATCGACGTCGTCGATGACGCTTACCGGATCGACCTGCGCCAGGCCGAGGCGCTGTATGCGCCGGCCGGCTGCGAAATTGCGCCCGACATCTTTGAAATCCACCACCAGCACGCGCTGCCTGGCGACGTCCATGCGCTGCTGTCGGTGCGGGTGGTGACCGACGGCCAGGTGGAGGGCTACCTGATCTTCGAGAACTTCCAGTACCAGGTGTCGTTCAATGCCAGTGACATCGAGCTGCTCAAGGCGCTCAAGGAGCCGTTCGTCTCGGCCTATCAGAAAGCGCGGGCGCTGCGGGCGATCGAACGCGCGCGCCTGAACGCCGAAGCGGCCACCCGCGCCAAGAGCGAATTCCTGGCCAATATCAGCCACGAAATCCGCACGCCGATGAACGCCATCCTCGGCTTCGCGGGGCTGGGCACGCACCTCGATATCGGTCCGCAGCCGCTCGACTACTTCCGCAAGATCGGCCGGGCGGGCCAGAGCCTGCTCGAGATCATCAACGACGTGCTCGATTTTTCCAAGATCGAATCGGGCAAGCTGGAACTGGAAGCGCTGCCGTTCGACCTGCTCGACACCCTCAACCAGCTGGCCGACCTGTTCGCATGGCGGGCGTCGGAGCAGGGACTGGAACTGGTGATCTCGGCCACGCCCGAGGTGCCGGCCAATCTGCTGGGCGACCCGCTGCGGCTGTCCCAGATCCTGGTCAACCTGGTGGGCAACGCCCTGAAATTCACGGCCAGCGGCCAGATCGAAGTACGGGTGGAACGGGCCGTCCCGGCGCCCGAACAGCCGGTGCCCGATGGCATGGTGGCGCTGCGCTTCGCGGTCGAAGACAGCGGCCTCGGTATCAGCCCCGAGCAGCAGTCGCGCCTGTTCCAGGCCTTTGCCCAGGCCGATGCCAGCACCACCCGCCTGTACGGCGGCACCGGCCTGGGACTGGCGATCTCGCAGCAGCTGGTGCGCAAGATGGGCGGCGTGATCACGGTCGACAGCGAACCGAACGTGGGCAGCAGTTTCAGCTTCACGGTGCAGATGCAGACCGGCCCCGCCCATAGCCAGCGCCAGGCGCCGGTGCCCGAGGCGGCGCTGGGCAAGCGCGTATTGATCGTCGACGACAACAACTCGGTGCGCCACAAGCTCAAGGTACAGCTGGCGACATGGGGCCTGAAACCGGCGGCGGTGGCGTCGGGCGCGGCGGCCGTGGCGGCGATGCAGTTGAACCAGTACGACTTGCTGCTGATCGACGCCGAGATGCCCGACATCGACGGCATCGAGACCTTGCAACGGATCGCCGAAGACAGTGAGCTGGCGGCGGTGCCGCCGGTGCTGATGGTGAGCGCCTACGCGCGCGAGCACCGGTTCCAGGGCGCCGAACTGCTGCGCACCACGCCGTTCATCGACAAGCCGGTCAACCCGTACCTGCTGCGCAGCGCGGTGCTGACGGCGCTCGGACTGGAAGTGGGCCAGGCCACGGCCAAGCTGGCGCCGCCGCCATCGTTCGCGGTACAGCGCATTCGTGGTGCGCACGTGCTGGTGGTCGATGACAACAGCATCAACCTGCAGGTGGCCAGCGAAATCCTGCAACGCGCCGGGGTGCGCTCGGACCTGGCGGCAAGCGGCGACGAAGCGGCGCGCATGATCAACCAGCGCAAGTACGACGCCGTGCTGATGGACATCCAGATGCCGGACATGGACGGCTACCAGGCCACGGCCTTGATACGCGCCGACGAACGCCACGCCAGCCTGCCGATCATCGCCATGACCGCGCACGCGGTGGCCGGCTACCGCGAACGGTGCCTGAACATGGACATGAACGATTACGTGACCAAGCCGATCAACCCGGAAACGCTGTACACGGTGCTGGCAGCCTGGGTGGCGCCGGACCAGTCCAGCGTGGCGGAGATGGCGCTCACCGCGCAATTCCTGCCAGCGCCGCCAGCAGGAACAGCCGCAATAGCCGCAATAACCGCAACAACAACCGCAACCGCAGCCGCAGCAACCGCAGCAGCAGCCGAAATCATCCTGCCCGGCATCGACGTGCCGGCCGCAATGGAGCGTCTGGGCGGTAACGCGACCTTGCTCAAGCGCCTGCTGGCGATGTTTGCCAAGGACTTCGAACAGGCGCCCCGGATGATCGAGGAAGCCATCGCGGCCGGCCGCTGGTTCGATGCAGCCGACCTGGTCCACAAAGTACGCGGCGCCGCCGGCAACCTCTCCGCCACCGAACTGCACGAAACCGCCACCGCCCTCGAAGACCGCCTGCGCGCCCAACACGAAGACCTGCAAGGCTTGCTGGACGCCTTCAACCACGCCCTCAACATCCTACTTCGGGGTCAGTGCCGACATTCGGACACGAGCCCGTCACTGGAGTGACCAACACCGCACCATAAAGTTCCAAAATGTCCGAATGTCGGCACTGACCCCGAAGCGCTGAACCTGAAGCGGTTACTTGACGCGCTGTTTTTCGAGTTTGCGGGCCAGGGTGCGGCGGTGCATGCCGAGGCGACGCGCGGCTTCCGAGATGTTGAAGTCGGTCTCGGCCAGCACGGTGTGGATGTGCTCCCATTCCAGGGTTTTTACCGACGTGGCGCGGTTGGTCACTTCCACTTCGGCGGTGCCGGCCACGTGGTCGAACGCCGCTTCGATGTCATCGGTGTTCGACGGCTTGGCCAGGTACTGGCAGGCGCCCAGCTTGATCGCCTCCACTGCGGTGTTGATGCTGGCAAAGCCCGTCAGCACGACGATCAGCATCTCCGGGTCGTGCTGGTGCAGCATTTGCACACAGGCCAGCCCCGACGAATTGCCCTTGAGTTTCAGGTCCACCACGGCATAGCCGGGCGAGTTGTCGATCAGCGCCGCGCTGGCTTCGTCGACATTTTCCGCCAGCAGCACGCGGTAGCCGCGCCGCTCGAACGAGCGGCCCAGGGTGCGGGCGAAGGCGGCGTCGTCTTCCACCAGGAGCAGCACGCGTTCGTTCGATACAGCTTCATCAAGCACGGCTTCAGTAGTCATGGGTTGCTTCCGGTTGTATGGCGATGGCCGACAGCGGCAGGTGCACGCGCACCACCGCCCCGCCCTCTTCACGATTGCTGGCAGTCACTGTGCCGCCCAGGGTGCGCGCCACGTTTACCACCAGGAACAGTCCGAGCCCGCCGCCCGGCCGTCCTTTGCTTGAATTATACGGTTTGCCGAATTGCGCCAGGATCGCTTCGGCGAAACCGGGGCCGGAATCGGTCACGGTCAGCACCAGCGCCTTGTCTTCGATGACGGCATCGAGCCGCAGCCAGCGCGGCGATGCTTCCAGTGCATTGTCGAGCAGGTTGCTGATCATCTGCTTGACGGTCGAGTCGGCTACCACCGGCAAGTCCACTTCCACCCGGTTGTCGAATTCGAACAGCTGCACCGGCCGGCCGATACGCCATGCGGCCACCACGTCGTACAGGAAATCGTCGAGCGTGGTCGCTTCCGACGATTCGCCCCGGGTCTCGCCCGCTGACAACAGGATGCCGCTGACGATGGACTTGCAGCGCTGCAGCTGAGTCTGCATTTCCTGGACTTCCTCCAGCAACTCCGGATTGCCCTTGAATTCGGGCATGTGCTTCCAGTCGCCGAGGATCACGGCCAGCGTGGCCAGCGGCGTACCCAGCTCGTGCGCGGCGCCGCTGGCCAGCAGGCCCATGCGCACGATATGTTCTTCTTCCGCCGCGCGCTGGCGCAGGTCGGCCAGCTTGCTGGCGGTGGTGCGCATATTGCGCATGATGCGGTTGACGAATACCACCAGCAGCGCAGCGTCGATGATGAAGCACAGCAGCATGCCCTGCACGTACAGGCTCATGATGCCGCGCTCCTGGTCCAGCGGCAGCCGCAGCGGTTCCGAAAACAGCGCCAGGCCGGCAATGCAGAAGCCGGTCACGCCGGCGATGGTCCAGGTGGACCACGCTTCGAGCAGCACGGCTGCCAAAATCACGTGCAGCAGATACAGGAAAACGAAAGGATTGGTGGCGCCACCCGACAGGTACAGTTGCGCCGTCAGGCTGGCCACGTCCACCGTCAACGCCAGCAGCAGCTCGCTGTTGGAGACCACCTGGTTTTCCTGCCAGCGCAAGGTGCTGGCGATGTTGAAGGCGATCAGGCAGGCCAGCACGTTGAGCATGGCCGGCATCGGCAACTGCACGTCGAGCAGCATCGAGGCCACGGCAATCGTCGCCATTTGTCCGACCACGGCAATCCAGCGCAGCTGGATCAGTTGCTGCATGTTCTTGTGGCCGGCCGCGTGGGTGATCGAATTGGCAGCTGCCAGCGGCTCGATCACCGGCGTGGGCCGGCTGCCATGGTCGAACGGGTTCTTGTTAGCTTTCGCCATTCACGCCTTCTGCTTTGCTCTTGCGCGCATCACGCACCACCCATACCGCTGCGGCAATCACCATCAACGCCAGGCCATACCAGGTCAGCGCATACACCAGGTGGTTGTTAACGAACGATACCACCGTCAATCCACCGACCGGTTTCGCAGTCTCGCCGGGCACCGGCAGGTTCGCTGCTGCTGCCGATGCGGCGTCGGCGTCGATGAAGTATGGCGCCACGGCCGGCAGGCCACGCGCCTCGGCAATCGCGCGGGTATCGCGGGTGTACCAGTAGTTGCGCGCCGGTTCGTTCTTGCGCAGCGAACTGGCAATCTCGCTCATGCGCAACAAGCCCGACACGGTGACCATTGGTGAAGACGATTCAGCCAGCGCACCGCAGGCATCGGCTTGCGCCTTCGGCGGCGCCGGTTGCGCGCGCCAGCCGCCCGCCCCTGCCGGCACGAAACCGCGATTGATCATGACAATACCGCCGTCGGCCGTGCACAGGGGGGTGAGCACCCAGTAGCCGATGCCACGGTCGAGCGAGGCCAGGGTCAGGGTGTCCGAGCCCGGCAGGACCATGCCGGTGATGCGCACGTGGCGGTACTCGTCCGATTCGGCGGTGACCTGCGGCCACTGCGCCACCGCCGGTGCGGCGATGGGGGGTGCGTGCACGCGCTGGTCAACCCTTTCGATCAGGGCCAGCTTCCATTGCAGACGATAGACTTGCCAGGTTCCCAAAGCAAAAAACCCTGCAAACATCAACCCGGCCAGAATGGCCAGGCTGATGCGCAGGGTGCGGGAACGCTGGCGCTGTTCAGCGCCGCCCGTCATTTCATCTCATGCATGTTGTGCACGTCGTCACCCATGGACGGCATCATGTTGATGTTCATGTGGTACATGACCCAGATCGAACCGGCCAGCACAATGATCAACAGGATCAGGGTAAACAGCGTGGACAGCAAGGTCCAGCCGCCTTCGTTCTTGCCGTTCATGTGCAGGAAGTAGACCATGTGGACCACGACCTGGACTGCGGCAAAGCCGAGGATGACGAAGGCGGTGGTGCTCGACTTGTCGAACACCTTGGCCATCACCAGCCAGAACGGAATCGCGGTCAGGATAACGGACAGCACGAAGCCGATCGCGTATTCCTTCATCGTGCCGTGGTTGCCATCGTCCTGCTCATGGTGACCATGGTCGTCGTGGCCGTGGCCATGTTGATTAATTGGCGCGCTCAAGGCAGAACTCCCATCAGATAAACAAAGGTAAACACACCGATCCAGATCACGTCCAGGAAGTGCCAGAACATCGACAGGCACATCAGGCGGCGACGGTTTTCAACGGTCAGGCCGTGCTTTTTCACCTGGAAGATCAGGGTGATCAGCCAGATGATACCGAACGTCACGTGCAGGCCGTGGGTACCGACCAGTGCAAAGAACGAGCTCAGGAACGCGCTGCGCTGCGGACCGGCACCGAGGTGGATCAGGTGCATGAACTCTTCGATTTCCAGGAACAGGAAGGCCGCGCCGAACAGGCCGGTCACCGCCAGCCAGCCGATCACCGCGCCGACGTTGCGGCGTTGGGCGGCGATCATGGCGAAGCCGTACGTGATCGACGACAGCAGCAGGAACGCGGTGTTGAGCGCGATCGTGCCCAGTTCGAACAGCTCGGCGCCGGTCGGGCCGCCAGCATAATTGCGGCCCAGCACGGCGTAGGTTGCGAACAGGCCGGCAAACAGCAGGCAGTCGCTCATCAGGTACAACCAGAAGCCCAGCAGCGTGCTGTTCTCCGGGTGGTGGTCGCGCGTCCAGTAACGCGCGCTTGGGTCGGCGCTCGCGGCGCCGTTAGCGGTAATTTCAGACATGGCGTTCCAGCAGACGAGTATGGGCTTCTTCGGTACGAGTTACTTCTTCCGCAGGGATGTAGTAATCGCGCTTGTAGTTAAAGGTGTGCTTGACGATGGCAGCCAACATCACCACGAAGCTCACGGCGGCAACGAGCCACATGTGCCAGATCAGGGCGAAACCGAGCACGAAGCTGATGGCCGCGATGATGAAGCCCATTTCCGTGTTCTTCGGCATGTGGATGGCGACGAAGCCGGTCAGAGGACGGGTGTACTTGTTGTCCTTCATGTCGGCCCAGCTGTCACTGTCGTGCACCACTGGCGTGAACGCGAAGTTGTAGTCTGGCGGTGGCGACGAAGTCGCCCACTCCAGGGTACGGCCGCCCCATGGGTCGCCGGTCACGTCGCGCAGTTTTTCGCGGTTCATGAAGCTGACGAACAGCTGGATCAGGAAGGCGCCGATACCGGCTGCGATGATCAAGGCGCCAATGGCAGCGATGATGAACCATTTTTGCAGCGAAGGATCGTCGAAGTGGTTCATGCGGCGGGTAACGCCCATGAAGCCCATCACGTACAGCGGCGTGAACGCCACCCAGAAACCAACCAGCCAGCACCAGAACGATACCTTGCCCCAGAAATCGTCGAGCTTGTAGCCGAACGCTTTCGGGAACCAGAAGTTAATCGCCGCGAACACACCGAACACCACGCCGCCGATAATCACGTTGTGGAAGTGGGCGATCAGGAACAGCGAGTTGTGCAGCACGAAGTCGGCTGGTGGCACTGCCAGCATCACGCCGGTCATACCGCCGATGACGAAGGTCAGCATGAAGCCGATGGTCCACAGCATCGGTACTTCGAAGCGGATGCGGCCCTTGTACATGGTAAACAGCCAGTTGAAGATCTTCGCGCCCGTCGGGATCGAGATAATCATCGTGGTGATACCGAAGAACGAGTTGACGCTGGCGCCCGAACCCATGGTGAAGAAGTGGTGCAGCCATACTAGGTACGACAGGATGGTGATCACGACGGTGGCATATACCATCGAGGTGTAGCCGAACAGGCGCTTGCCCGAGAAGGTCGAGACGATTTCCGAGAACACGCCAAACACTGGCAGGATCAGGATGTACACCTCCGGGTGGCCCCAGATCCAGATCAGGTTCACGTACAACATCGGGTTACCGCCGAGTTCGTTCGTGAAGAAGTTGGTGCCGATGGTACGGTCCAGCGACAGCAGCGCCAGGGTCACGGTCAGGATCGGGAACGAGGCGACGATCAGTGCATTGGTGCACAGCGAAGTCCAGGTAAATACCGGCATCTTCATCAGGTCCATGCCTGGCGCGCGCATCTTGACGATGGTGGCGATCAGGTTGACGCCGGACAGTGTTGTTCCCACCCCGGCCACCTGTAATGACCAGATATAGTAATCAACCCCCACGTCCGGACTGGCCAGTACGCCCGACAGTGGCGGGAACGCCAGCCAGCCGGTCTTGGCGAATTCACCGATGAACAGCGACGCCATGGTCAGCATCGCGCCGAAGGTGGTCATCCAGAACGAGAAGTTGTTCAGGAACGGGAAGGCCACGTCGCGCGCGCCGATTTGCAGCGGCACCACGTAGTTCATCAGGCCGGTTACCAGGGGCATGGCCACGAAGAAAATCATGATCGTGCCGTGGGCGGTAAACACCTGGTCGTAGTGGTGCGGCGGCAGGAAGCCGGGATTGTCGCCAAAGGCCATGGCCTGTTGCGCGCGCATCATGATGGCGTCGGCAAAGCCGCGCAACAGCATGATGATACCGAGCACCATGTACATGATGCCGATGCGTTTGTGGTCGATACTGGTAATCCAGTTGCGCCACAGGGTGCCCCACAGGTTGAACTTGAACATGAGGGCCAGGAACACGATGCCGCCCAGCGCTACGCCCGCGAAGGTGCCGATTAGGATAGGCTCGTGGTACGGGATCGCCGCCAACGACAACTTACCCATGATCAACGAAGTTGATGGATTGAGAGTGGTATCAGACATAGGTCATTCTTTACGGATAGTTGGTGCGGCAACCGCAGCGGTGGCGACGTCGGTTTCGCAAACTTCTGCTTCCAGCTGCTTGGCGACGACGGCGGCCTTGACGCGTTTGGCGTCGCTATGCATCTGCTCGTTCATGCACACGGTACCGTCGACAACGCAACGGTTGACAACACGGTCAAACAGGCCCTTCTCCACGGAGGCGAAGTGCATGATCGGGTGCTTGATGGTCGGCTTGTCGAGCGCAATGAATTCTGCTCGGTTCAGCTCGCCACCACCGGAGGCCTTGGTCTTGGCAACCCAGGCGTCGAAGTCGGCTTGCGTCACGCCGTGGTACTTGAAGCGCATCTGCGAGAAGCCGGCGCCGCTGTAGTTGGCCGAGAAGCCGTCGTACACGCCCACCTTGTTCATCACCGCGTTCAGTTCCGTCTGCATCGAAGGCATGCTGTAAATCATGCCTGCCATCGCCGGAATGTAGAACGCGTTCATCACAGTTGACGAGGTCAGCTTGAAGCGCACCGGCACGTCGATCGGGGTGTACAGCTCGTTCACGGTGGCAATGCCCTGCTCCGGATAAATGAACATCCACTTCCAGTCCAGCGCCACCACCTGTACTTCGAGCGGTTTGACGTTGGCGGCCAGCGGACGCTCATGGTCGATGCGCGACAGCGGACGATACGGGTCCAGCAAGTGGGTATAAATCCACGTGATGGCGCCCAGCACGATGATGATCAAGAGCGGTGCGCCCCAGATCAGCAGCTCGAGCTTGGTCGAGTGATCCCAGTTCGGCTCGTATTTAGCGGAAGTATTTGCCTTCCTATAGCGCCAAGCGAACAGACAGATCAAAAACATAACAGGTACGATGATCAACAACATCAGCAAGGTTGAAATGACAACCAGATCAGCTTGCTGTGCAGCGATATCTCCGGACGGGTTCAACACAACCGTGTTGCAGCCAGCTAGCCACAACAACGGTGCGAGGAAGAGTCCACGGCGAACGATAGGAGGAATCATGCGGTAATTTTCGTTACTAATGATGGATAACATGCTACTGTACCAATCACGGGTGCTTCATGCTATTGGACACTTTGTCCTACCGGTCATGGAGGCGCGTGATAATTATTAACTAACACGAGACGAGACCATGGCCAACACGACTACACTGAATGGCGTCCAAGCTGGCGTCCACGAACAACCCCAGACCAGCCAGGGCGCCCGTAACATCAATGCCAGGGATGGACATATTTCCCCAGGCGAAATAGCAATCGGCGTGGTGATCGGCCGCGCATCCGAATACTTCGACTTCTTCGTTTATGCCATTGCTTCGGCATTGGTATTTCCGTCGGTTTTCTTCCCAAACTACAGCCGGCTTGACGGAACACTATACGCTTTCGCCATTTTCTCGCTAGCGTTTATTGCCCGCCCGATAGGCACTGTGGCGTTTATGGCAGTGCAACACCACTTCAAACGCGAGACAAAGCTCACCCTGGCGCTGATGGTGATGGGTGTTTCCACCGCAGGTATTGCCTTCCTGCCAAGCTACGAATCGCTGGGTACTACCGCCATCGTGCTGCTGGCACTGTTCCGCATGGGCCAGGGTATTGCCCAGGGCGGTTCGTGGGACGGCCTGCCGTCGCTGCTGGCGCTGAACGCGCCTGAAAACAAGCGCGGCTGGTACGCCATGTTGGGACAACTGGGCGCGCCGCTCGGCTTCGCGATTGCCGCCGGCCTGTTCGCCTACCTGATGGCAGCGCTGTCGTCGGCCGACTTCCTCGAATGGGGCTGGCGCTATCCGTTCTACGTGGCCTTCGCCATCAACGTGGTGGCACTGTTCGCCCGCCTGCGCCTGGTGACCACCACCGAGTACTCGAATCTGCTCGACGACCGTCAGCTGGAACCTGTCAGCGCTGTCGAACTGGTGAGCAAGCAAGGCCGCAACATCGTCATCGGCGCGCTGGCCGCCCTGGCGTCGTACGCGCTGTTCCACCTGGTAACGGTGTTCCCGCTGTCGTGGGTCGCAATTAACGAATCGCGTTCGCTCACCGGCGTGCTCGGCGTGCAATTGCTGGGCGTGATCCTGATGACCATCGGCATCATCATTTCCGGCGTCGTCGCTGACCGTTACGGCCGTCGGCGCACCCTGGGCACGCTGGCCACCCTGATCGCCATCTTCAGCGTGGCCGTGCCGTTCCTGCTGGACGCCGGCGAAGGTGGCCAGAACATCTTCATCCTGGTCGGCTTTGCGCTGCTCGGACTGTCGTATGGCCAGGCTTCGGGCGCTGTGACCGCCAACTTCGAACAACGCTTCCGCTATACCGGCGCAGCGCTGACCTCGGACCTGGCATGGCTGGTGGGCGCAGCGTTTGCACCGCTGGTGGCGCTGGGCGTATCGAACTACTTCGGTCTCGCTTACGCCGGCCTGTACCTGCTGTCGGGCGCGGTGGCTTCGCTGGCGGCATTGAGTCTGAATCGCCGCCTCGACATCCGTAACTGATAGGTAGTCATTCCGTCAGAGGGGCCGCGCAAGCGGCCCTTTTTTATGGTGTCACGTGCATGTCACATTAGGCGAGTACAGTAATGCAAGTCCAAACTGAGGAGTATTGCGTGAATCTGAACCAGGAACAATTACTCGAACGCGTGCATTTCGAGCTGATGGACGGCTACGACGAAGAACTGGAAATGGAACTGGAAGACCGCGAAATCGATCCGGTCACGCGCAAGGTCATCGAATACGAGCGCACCGACTCGGCCAAGGAAGAGCGCCGCCTGTATTTTCGCGAACTGTTCCGCCTGCAGGCCGAGCTGGTCAAGCTGCAAGACTGGGTGGTGCACACCGGCCACAAGGTGGTGATCATCTTCGAAGGGCGCGACGCCGCCGGCAAGGGTGGCGTAATCAAGCGCATCATCCAGCGTTTGAATCCGCGCGTCTGCCGCGTGGCCGCCCTGCCCGCGCCCAACAACCGCGAACGCACGCAGTGGTACTTCCAGCGTTACGTGTCGCACCTGCCGGCCGCCGGCGAAATCGTGCTGTTCGACCGCAGCTGGTACAACCGCGCCGGCGTCGAACGCGTGATGGGCTTTTGCAGCGACGAACAATACGAGGAATTCTTCCAGGACGTGCCGGAATTCGAGCGCATGCTGGCCCGCTCCGGCATCCAGGTCATCAAATACTGGTTCTCGATCTCGGACGAAGAGCAGAATGCCCGCTTCCTCGGCCGCATCCACGATCCGCTCAAGCAGTGGAAACTGAGCCCGATGGACCTGGAATCGCGGCGCCGCTGGGAGGAATACACGAAGGCCAAGGAAATCATGCTCGAGCGCACCCATATTCCGGAGGCGCCGTGGTGGGTGGTGCAAGGCGTCGACAAGAAGAAGGCGCGCCTCAATTGCATCCACCACCTGCTGTCGCAAATGCCTTACGTGGAGGTGCCGCACGCGGAAATTACCTTGCCCGAGCGCGAGTACCACGACGACTACGTGCGCCGCCCGGTACCCGCAGAGATCATCGTGCCCGAATATTACTGACAAAAACAAGAAAAGGCGCGCCCCACCCGGATGCGCGCCTTTTCTTAGCGCCATGAAACTCAGGCCGGCAATTGCAGTTGCGTCCCCAGCGCGCTGAAAATCAATTCGCCCGGCTCCCCGGGGCGCCACACCAGCCCACCGGCGCTATTGTCGTTGGTGAGCTGGTTGAACTGGAAGAACAGGTTGCGTTGCGATTCGGTGCTGCTGGTGATGAAGGTTGCCGGTGGTCCCAGGAAGGTGAACAGCGCCAGGCCGGTGATCGGGACCGGGCGCAAACCCGTCACGAACGGAATGGTGACCGAGCCGTCGATCCGGTAAGCGAACAGCTCGAACGTGGTTTGCTGCTGCACTTGCGAGTACAGCTTGGCGACGTCGGCGCCGGCCGCAGCGGCGTTGGCGGGACCGTCAGCGGGCTGGGTGAAGTCGATGCGAAAACGCAAGGCACCGAACAACGTCAGGCCCTGCGCGGTCTTCAGCAGCAGGTTAAAAATGGATTCATCCATGATAATCTCCTTCGGTATAAACACGGGGGTGACGACACTCAGAAAGGCAGGCGCAGCTGGAAGCCCAGCAGGCTGAACACCAGCTCGGCCGGCTCGCCAGCGCGCCAGACCGTCCCACCGGCGATCTGGTTGCCGCTGATCTGGTTGAATTGCACGAAAATCTGGCGGGCCGGATCGGCAGTGCCGAACACCGTGGTGATCGGGCCGGCCGCCGTGGCCAGCAACACGCCTTGTAATGGCACACGACCAAAGCCGGTCAGCAGCGGCATCGAAATCGAACCTTCCAGCGGGATCACCACCGCCGTGATCACGCCAAGCTGCTGATTTTCAGCCAGCAAAGCCGGTACGCCGCCATCGGGCACGGCCGCCAGCGGATCGGTGAAGCGAAAACGCAAGGTGCCGAACAGGGTCAGCCCCTGCTCGCCTGTCAGTATCAGGTTGTAGATAAAGTCGTTCATCATGACCTCCCAAGGATTGGAAACAAACTCGTTGTCCGGCCGGTTCGCGGCCGGTGGTCAAGCTTAGCCAGCCACATGCACTGAGATGCTGATCAATTCGATGTTGGGCTCAAATGGGAATGAGGGGCGGCAAGACCGTGGACGGGGGCCGACAATCGCCCGGTCCACGCGGGGTGAGAAGGAAACAAAATCGTCAAGCCGGCAGCATTTGGCGCCTGCCGAGCAGGGCAAAGCTGGTCGTGGTCGGTCCCCACAACAGGCCGCCGCCGATCTGCTGGTTGTTGACCTGGTTGAAGCACATCAGCACGGTGCTGTCGGCACTGAACAGGCGCGTCACGATCGGCGGCCCCATCTGGATAAAGAAGGCCACATCAGCGACCGGAATGGCGCGGCTGCCGGTCAGTGCCGGAATCGTGATGCTGCCCTCGGCCCGCACCACCAGCGCCTCGATGGTTTCCTGTTGCTGTTGATTCGCATGGGCTTGCCGCAGCGCGGGCAAGGAGAAGATGTTGTCGTCGCCGGCCTGGTCGACCTCGATGCCGGTCAACCGGTAGCGCAACACCCCCAGCAAGGCCAGGCCGCCGCGCGATTTCAGGAACAGGTTGTAAATGAACTCATCCATGATGCTTCCTTTCATGACAGTTGAGAGTGAGGTCAGAACGCGCGCGGCAGCTGGCGTGCCAGCGCGCTGAATACCAGCTCGCTGTAAGCGCTGGTACCCCACACCACGAAGCCGCCCAGGTCCGGGCTGCCGAACGGGAACAGCTGGATGCCGGCCGCCGGCCGCGCGTTGCCGCTGTCGAGTGCGAACGAAAACAGGCCGGCGGGCGTGGCGAAAGCGATGCCACGCAGCGGCACTGCACGAAACGGCAACAACAGCGGTATTGAAATAGATCCCGTAATTGGCAGCGGCGTCAGTTGCTGGGTGGCAGGCGCCAGGGCGGCGTCGAGCAATGGCGGCAAGCGCAAGCTGCCACCGCTGGTGAGCGGCTGGGTCAGGCGCAAGCGCAAGGTGCAAAACAGGCTCCAGCCCTGTTCGCTTGTGAGAAACAGGTTGTAGATATCGTCTTCCATCATGACCTCCAGGGTTGATAACGAGAACGCCAGACTCGCGATGAGCCTGTCTTCAGCGTAGCCAGCCGGGCGACACCGATGCTGATGCAATCGACTTCCGCACCAGATCGCGGGTACTATCGAAGGCTTGAATTTCCGTGGGGATTAAAAATGCAAATGGGTACCGTTACACCACTGCTCAGAATGTTCGATGAGGAAAAAGCGCAGGTGTTTTACATCGATTACCTCGGTTTCAAGCGCGACTGGGAGCATCGCTACGAACCGGGCATGCCGCTGTACCAGCAGGTATCGCGCGGCGCCTGCGTGCTGCACCTGACCGAACACCACGGCGACTGCTGCCCCGGCGCGGCCATCCGCATCACGGTGGACGATATCGACGCCTTGCACGCCGAACTGGCCGCCAAGCCTTACGGCTACGCGCGGCCCGCTATCGAAGACATGCCATGGGACAGCAGGGAAATGTCGATCAAGGACCCGTTCGGCAACCGGCTGACGTTCGTACAGGTTGCCGAACAGGCGTGAGGAAGTGACTGAAGAGGCGTATCTACGCGGCTACCGGATCGTGGCAACACACCGCGATCTTGTTGCCTTCAGGGTCGCGGACGTAGGCGCCGTAGTAATCAGCGTGATAGTGCGGGCGCAACCCGGGTGGGCCTTCGCAGGTCGCGCCCGCTTCCAGCGCGACATGATAAAAACGGTCTACTGCAGCGCGCGTGGGTGCCAGCAGCGCTACCATGTGACCGTTGCCCACCGCAGCCGGGGCGCCGTCGTGCGGCGTGCCGATTACGAACAGCGGACGCGGCACGCCGGGCTTCATCCAGCCCGCCCATTGTCGTTCGGAATCGGAAAACTTGATCGCGAGTCCCAGCTCCGGCAACACCGCCTGGTAAAACCGCAGTGCGGCACCGAACTCGTTCACGCCGACATGGACATGCGAAATCATTGGTACCAGGGCCGGGTGATTTTCAGCGGCCGCACATCGAGCCGCATATTGAGGACCGTGTAGGCCTCCGACGCCGCCGAAGAATAGCCGGTGGTGGCGGCGTCGCGGGTGAGCTTGAATTCGAAGCCGAGTTCCTGGTGCGGCTCGCCCGGGCCGGCGGTAGCGATGCCGATCGCCTCCTTCTGCGAGCTGTCCACCAGCTTCGACATCATGATCAGGATGGTGTTATGGCCGAGCACATCGGCCGAGAACACCGGGTCGGAATAATACGGGTTGGCCGGATCGACCTTGCCCTCGATCTTGTCCTCGGACGGTGTGTACTTGTGCAGCTTGAGGTCGTACTTGTCGCCGCGATCGAGGTAGCTCAGGCGCGCGTTCTGCAAATTGAAATCCTTGATGTCGCTGTTGACGGTGGCCCGGGTCAGGTCCACCAGCAGCGCGCCCTGGTAGCCCAGCACTTCCACTTCGCGCTGGGCGTTGATCACTACCGCCGAATTCTCGTCGATGCCGATACCCAGCTTGTAACCCTTCTTGAGCATGGCAGGCAACATGCGCGCGAAGCGTCCGCGCGCCAGCAGGTGCTGGTCAATGAAGATGTCGTCGCCGACGAAGCCAAGGCCCAGTGCCAGCTCGCGACCATTGACGCCTTCGCTCAGCGTGCCGAACACGGTCTTGGCCTCGTAATACATGGTGGTGCTCATGATGGCGGCGCCGGCGCTGGTGCCGAAAATCACGCCGCCGCGCCGGTACACGTCCCAGATTGCCTCGAGCACCTTGCTGCGGCTGCCGTCCGGGCGCACCAGCGCCTGGGTGATCAGGGCCTGGTCGCCACCCGAGAAATACACGCCGCCGGCATCGCGGATCGACTTGGCGATGCTGTCGTCGTCGGCGTCGCGGCGGTAGTCGCGGTCTTTCATGCGCACCGCCAGCGGCACCACGAAGGCGTTGGCGCCCTGCCGGTTCAAGCCGGCGGCCGCAGTGGCGCCAGAGCGTACCGGGTTGCCGGCCGCGCTGGGCAGCACCGCAATGCGGGCGCCGGGGCCGCCGGCCAGTTGCACCACGCGCTGCCAGATCACCGTATTATCGCCGCGAACCGCGCCGCCGGCGATCACCAGCGAGCCCTTGGGAGGCGCCTCCGCCCCCGCTGCAGTTGCCTGTTGGACCGTCAACATCATCGAAATGGACATTGCCACCACCATCGCCGCCCGAACAATACTTGCCATGCCTGCCATCCCCAGTCTTCGATCGTTTTCGCCGTGATTGCGCCATCCGTCAGCGCGCTGCCGTAAGACTACCATACAGGCAACAATTCATTTGCCCGCAGCGGCGCGACTTGCTACCATGCGGCCTTGCCGACCACATCAATCTCATGCGCGAACATCTGCTTACCCCCTCGCTGTCGGCCACTACCCGGCCGGTCAAGCTGTACTCGATCCAGTCGAGCTTCCTGGTCGCCTTCTTCGGCGGGCCGGCTGCCGCCCTGCTCTATAGCGGCCTCAATTCCTGGCGCCTGCGCCGCACGGCCGACATCCCGGTACACCTGGCGGGCGCCGCCGTGATCGTCGGCTTCGTGTATGCGCTGCTGTTCCAGCCGGCGCTGTTCAATGGCCTGTTCGACTTGTTGGGCAACGACATGGTGCGCGCGCTGCGCACCTTGCTCTCGCTGGCGATCTGCGGCGTATTTTACGCGCTGCACCAGAAGCAGCACCGCTCGGCCGCCTTCTTCGCCGACAAGCCGCCATCGCCGTGGATTCCCGCGATTATCTGCATCGCTGCCGGCTACGGCATCATGGTCGGCCTCTTCAAACTGTTCAGGGAGATGGCGCCATGAGCGAGAACGGCCTGCTCTCCGCGCGCGACTATGCGCTGCAAATCGACGGACTGATCGAACGCAGCCGTTATGCCCAGGCTCGCGTGCTGATCGGCGAAGCGCTGGCGCATTACCCGGACGACCACGCGCTGCTGTTTGCCGCCGCCTGCGTCGATTACAACACCGACGCCGGCGACCAGGCGCGCCGCACCCTGCAACAGATCCTGGCCCGCGACCCCGAAGACTATGCCGCCCGTTCGCTGATGGTGAGCGTGCTGCAAGATGCCGGCGAGTTGCCGCAAGCTGAACTGTTGCTGATCGAACTGATACGCGAATACCCGGAAGCCGGGTTCCAGTACGCGCGCTACGCACTGCTGATGTACCGCACCCTGCACATCGAAAAAGCCCAGGCGCTGGCGCGCGAAGCGTTCAGGCTCGACCCGAACAACGAACTGGCCCTGACCACCTGCCTGATCGGCGACATCATCGACGGCCGCAAGGGCGCCGAACAGGCGGGGCTGGCGCGGCTGCTGCAAGGCCACCCGGAAAGCGAAAACACGGCGCGCATGTTGATCACCCACCTGATCAGCCGGGGCCGCTACAAGGCCGCCAAGCGCATCGCGGTAGAGCTGCTCAAGCTGTACCCGAGCTCGCGCGAAGTGCTGGAACTGGTGGTGCAGCTCGACGCCTTGAGCCACTGGAGCATGTTGCCGCTGTGGCCGCTCAACCGCTGGGGCTGGGCCGCCTCGGCGGCACTGTACGTGATCACCCTGCTGGCGCTGAACCTGGTCCGCAACCAGGCGCCGCTGTTTTCCAGCGCCGCCACCTGGACCCTGCTCGGCTATTGCGCCTATTCCTGGATTTATCCCTCCCTCTTGACGCGCTGGCTCAAACGCCGCGCAGGACTCTGACCGCCATGACCATGACACGTGAAACGTACGAAGCGGCGCTGGTAAGCGACCCGTTCAATCTCGATACCCGCCTGGCTTACGCCCGCCTGCTGCTGGACGCGCACGATGCGCCAGCCGCCCTGACCCAGTTTGAACTGGCAGCGCGCCAGCAGGTCGACGCCGCCAGCCTGACCGGCAAGGCGCTGGCCCTGCTGGCACTGGAACGTAACACCGAGGCGCTGGCGGCCTACACGGCCGCGCGACAGCAACCGGACTTCGCGCCGCACGACGCACTGGAACAGTTGCAGCAAAAGGCGCGGCCGGCGACCGGCCCGGCGCTGTCGGTAGTGGGCGGCGGCAAGGTCGTCCCGCTCAAGCCGGAGGCGCCCGACCAGGTACGTTTTGCCGACGTGGGCGGCATGGACGACCTCAAGAAGACACTGCGCCTGCACATCATCGAACCGTTCCTGCGCCCCGGCCTGTTCGCCAGGTTCAAGAAAAGCGGTGGCGGCGGCATTTTGCTGTACGGGCCGCCCGGCTGCGGCAAAACCATGATCGCGCGCGCCATCGCCAACGAGTGCAATGCGTCGTTCGTCTCGGTGGGCATCAGCGAAGTGCTCAGCATGTGGCGCGGCGAAAGCGAACGCGCGCTGGCGCAGTTGTTCGAGAAGGCGCGTGCGCAAAAGCCTTGTGTGCTCTTCTTCGACGAGCTCGACGCCCTGGCCTTCTCGCGCAGCAAGGCGCACAGCGAAAACAGCCGCACCATCGTCAACGAATTCCTGTCGCAACTGGACGGCTTCGAGCGCGACAACCGCGACGTGCTGTTCCTGGCAGCCACCAATATGCCGTGGGACGTGGACCAGGCCATGAAGCGCACCGGCCGTTTCGCGCGCCAGCTATTCGTGCCACCGCCGGACGCCGAGGCGCGCAAGCACATCATCGAACTCAAGCTGCGCGACATCCCGGTACAGGACATCGACGTGGACGCGCTGGTAACCGCCACGCCGCACTACTCGGGCGCCGACATCGACGGCCTGATCGACCTGGCCAAGGAAAGCACGCTGCACGACATCCTGTCGGGCGCGCCAGAACGGCCGATCGGCCCCAGGGACATGGAGTACGCCCTGGAACAGATGCAGCCGTCCACCATCGAGTGGCTGAAAACGGCGCGCAACCTGGTACGCTACGCCGGCAGCGACGACAGCTACCGCGACGTCGAGAAATACCTGAAGAAGACCAAGTTCGCCTGAGCCCCAGCCCGAACCGCAGCTGGCCAGGTTATCGCACCCGGCCGCGGCGGAACAGGTTGACGATGGCCAGCAGGATCAACGCGCCAACGAACGAAACCCCGAGCGACGCCAGGCTGAAATCGTCGGAATTGATGGTGCCCGTGCCCAGCATGGGCGCCAGCAGCCAGCCACTGAGCAGCGCGCCGACTATGCCGACCACCACGTTGAGCAGCAAGCCTTGCTGGGCGTCGGTTTTCATGACCAGGCTGGCCAGCCAGCCCAGGATGCCGCCTATGACTATCCACAGTATCAGATTCATCTTTTCCCCCTTGTAGTTGAGTGTGCCTTTAGTGTGCCTGCCAACCGAGAAGCCGGCAGGTCGATTGATTATCGAGAGCTTGCACAAGCAAGGCTATCGGCACTCGTCGCATACTGGTGTGGGAAAATTCCTAACTTGCGCCCGGCGCCCTGCCAACTGTATGCTGGCGAACAGCGTTAGCCCCGCGCTTGCGGCACCATCGCTTCATACATTCCAGGAGTATCCATCATGACCAGCCAAGCACACCCTCCCGCCCGTCCCCTGCAATTACCGGCCCTGGCCGGCTCGGTGGTGTTCACCTTCCTGTTCGCCGCCATCGGCGCCTTTGCCACCTCGCAGGCGGGCACCTTTTACGCGCAGCTGGACCGGCCCGAGTGGGCGCCGCCGGCCTGGCTGTTCGGGCCGGCCTGGACCGTGCTGTATGCGCTGATGGCGGTGGCCGCATGGCGCGTGTACCGGACTGCTCCCATCCGCAGCGTGCGGCCGGAGCTGACCTTGTACGTGGTGCAGCTGGTGCTCAATGCGCTGTGGAGCTGGCTGTTCTTCGCCTGGCACAACGGTCCGCTGGCGTTTGCCGAGATCATCGTGCTGTGGCTGGCGATTGCCGCCACCATCGTCGCCTTCGGCCGGCGCGACCGCCTGGCGGGACTGTTGCTGCTGCCTTATATAGCCTGGGTGACCTTCGCGGGTGCGCTGTGCTACAGCATCTGGCAGCGCAACCCGGGCGTGCTGGGTTGATACACGCCACGCCGGGTGGCGTCAGGGCCGCGCTGCCAGCGGTTCGTCCTGCCCTTCTTGCGGGTGCTTGCTGAGGTACACCACGGTCTGGGTCGGGAACGCCAGCTCGATGCCGGCCTCTTCCAGCTGCTGATATATATCGAGCAGCAGCTCCTCGCGGATAATCACCTGGGTGTCGAATTCCTTCACGTTGATGTAGGAAAACACTTCGATGTTGAACGAGCGGTCGCTGATATTGCCCAGCCGGGCCCGGCCGCCTTCGGCCATGTTCACATTGCCGGCAATGATCTGCTGGACGATCGAGATCGCTTCGCGCAACTTGGCCGACGGCGTGCTGTAGGCAATCGCAATGACCGGATTGAACAGGAAGCGGTCGCGGTCAGCGTAATTTTCGATCTGGCGCGCCGACAGGTCGCCGTTGGGCACCGTCACCACGGTGCGCTCGCCGGTACGGATGCGGGTGGAGCGGATACCCACGTCTTCCACCGTGCCCACCACGTCGCCCACCTTGACGAAGTCGCCCACCTGCAGCGGCCGGTCGGCGATCAGGGTGACGCTGCCAACCAGGTTTTCCACGGTCTTCTGGGCGCCCAGGGCCAATGCGATACCGCCGATACCGAGTGCAGCGATACCGGTGGTAACGTCGATGCCGAAGGTGTCGAGAATGGCGATGACGGAAAACGCCAGCAGCAGGAATTTCACGGCGCGGCGCACCAGGATGATCACGGAGACGACCTGGCGGCGCTGGTGACGCTGCATGCGGGTAATGGCGAGGTCGGCGATACCGTCGACCAGCCGCAAGCTGAACCACACCACCGCGATGGCGGTGACGATGCCGGTATAGCGCAGCAAGGTCTGGCGCGCCACGATCGACACCGGCAGCTGGTCGGCCCAGTTATAGAACACGAACACGCCAACTAACAGGCTGAACGGCGGCAAAGCCGCCTCGAAGAAGCGGAACGGGCTGCTGGCGGCCGGGTCGGACAGCAGGCGGCGCGTGCCGACCACCAGCACGACCGAGAGCAGCCACAAGCCGCCGAAGATCGCCACGCCCAGGCCCAGCAACGTGGCCCAGTCTTTGAGCGGCGCGCCGCCGACCAGCACTTCGTGCTCCGCCGGCGCGGCCGGCACCGGCGCGCGCCGGGCGGCGGCCGAAATCTGGCTTAGCGTCTCTTTCGAGATGCGCCAGATCTTGGGCTCGCCTTCAGCGCTGCGCGTCATCACGATCGGGATTTTCTTGTCCTGCAAGGTGACTTCGCCGATGTCTTCCTTGTCCGGATCGAGCTCGTCATCGAGCTTGCCGGCCTCCTGGTTCGAGAGCGCAGCAAACGGCTTGAGCGAGCCGCTGTCGTCGAGCAAGGCGTGGAAGGTGCGGGCCTGGGTGGCGACGGCCAGCTGCTGGCGGTTGCTGGTGGGATCGGGCACATCGAAGTACTGCGCGGCACGGTCGTAGTCGAGCTCGGCAAGGGCGCCGATCAGGCCCGCAACGGCCGAGCGCGGCGTCTCGCGGCCCAGGTTATCGGTAGGGGTTTCCGGCGCTGGCGCGGGGGCCTTGGGCGCGGCAGCCATGGCGGCGGGCAGGTTCACCGCCAGCATCAGGCAGAGCAGAATATGGTGTAAGAATCGCTTGGGCAAATGGACCTCGTTTGCAAAAATGGGGCGCAAAAAAGTGCAAAAAAGTACGAATAAGCACGCGCATGGCCCCAAAGTCTAGCATTCGGGCCGCCCCACCTACGCACTGTTGACGAAAATCCATGCGGAGTTCAGTTCTTCCGACTAACCCCTGCTCGCTTCCAGCAGCCGCGCCAACTCGCCATGCACCAGGTCCAGCGTGCCCTCGCGGTCGATCCACCAGTCGGTGGACCAGATGCGCAGGATTTCCCACCCCAGTCCGCGCAGCACCTGCTCGCGCAGCAGGTCGCGGTCGCGGGCCGTGGCCGAGCGGTGATAGGTAGCGCCGTCACATTCCACGCCGCACAGGTACACGCCGGGCGTGTCGGGATGAACGATGGCCAGGTCCACCCGGAACGACGACGCCCCGACCTGGGTGTGCACCTGCCAGCCCCGCGCAGCCAGCGCGGCGGCTACTGCCTCCTCGAACGGGCTGTCGAAGCCGCCCTGGCTGCCACGGGTGGCCTCGGCCAGCGCGCGTGGGCCGCGTTCGGCAAACTCGAGGAAGTGCTTGAGGTCGCGCACCCCGGCCGCCTGGGTGCGCGACAGGTCGAACTGTTCGCCCTTCAGGCTGGAGAACACGCGCAACTCCTGGCGGGCGCGCGTGATCGCCACGTTCAGGCGGCGCTCGCCGCCATCGCGGTTCATCGGGCCGAAGTTCATCGACACGCCGCCGCCCTGGTCGGGACCGTACGTGACCGAAAAATAGATGATGTCGCGCTCGTCGCCCTGGACCGATTCGAGGTTCTTGACGAACAGGGGTTCCAGTTCCGATTCGATGAAATATGGCTCCAGCGCCGGGTCGCGGCGCCGCTCTTCGTCGAGCAAGTCTTCGATCAGGTGCATCTGCTCGGTGTTGAAGGTGACCACGCCGATGGTCAGTGTCGATGCGCGGAAGCCGGGCGCCGTGAGCTTGGCGACGATGTCCGCCACCAGCGCTTTCGCTTCGAGCACGTTGGTGCGCGCCCCGCCCTTGTCGTACACGCCGGCCACGTGGTGGAAACTCACGGCCCGGTCTTCGGCCACCGGCGACGGGAACGTCACCAGGCCGCCGCCGTAGTACCGGTGGTTGGAAAAGGCAATCAGCGACTCGTTGCGGCTGCGGTAGTGCCAGGCCAGGTGCATGGTGGGCAGGTTGGCGCCCATGCATTCGTCGAGGATGCTCTCCAGGTCCACTTCCACATCTTCATCGTCCTCCGAGGCATCGGCCCGGTCGAAGAACGAGGTTGGCGGCAGTTGCTTCGGATCGCCCACCATCACCACCTGCTTGCCGCGCGCCATGGCGCCGATGGCGTCCCACACGGGAATTTGCGACGCTTCGTCGAAGACCACCAGGTCGAAGGCGTCGGTATCGGCCGCCAGGTACTGCGCGATCGACAAGGGGCTCATCAACAGGCACGGCGCCAGCTTGGCCAGCGCGGTCGGGATGCTGTGCATCAGTTCGCGCAGCGGCATGTGCTGCTTTTTCTTGCCGATCTCGTGGCGCAGCACGCCCCATTCGGAATTGCGGGTGACCTCGTCGGCGCGCGGCATGCCAGCGCACAGTTGGGCCCGCACCCAGGCGCGGGTCAGGTCGGTGAACTGGCGGTCGAGCGCGCGGAAGTCGCCGATGCGTTTTTCGTGCTCGGCCGAGACGAAGGTGCGGATCACGTCGTCGTTGTCCACCGCGCGGTTGAGCCACCAGCGGCTGTAATTGATCTCGAAAGCATGCAGCGCCCGCTGTGGCGCCACGGCGCCGATCTCGATCGCTCCCACCAGCGGCCCCAGCGCCTGTGACTGCGCTTCGGCGCGTACCTTGCGCCAGGCGCACCAGGACTTCAGGCGTGGTTCGGCAGCCAGGACGCGGGCGCAGCGGTCGGTCAGCTCGTCGATTGCCAGTTCGTCGAACTGCATCGCCACGCCCACGCTGAACATGGCGGTCCTGGCCAGGTGTTCCAGCGCGGTGTGCAGCGCGCCGCTGGCGGCCAGGTAGCGCTTGCCGGCGGTGACCACGGCGCCGCCCGGCGCCAGCTGGGTATTGCCGTCGCCCACCAGCATGTCGAACGCCTGGCGCAGCACGGCGCCGTCTGCCTCGCTCTCGGCCAGGCTGGCGATGGCGCTCGTCACCGCCGCCTCGAACGCCAGCACGCGCGCCACTGCCGCCTCGCTGTTCTCGAGCTCGGTCCAGGCCGCGTCGATGGCGGCCCGCAGTTCGCGTATGCGCACCAGCAAGCCGAGGTCCCTGGCCGCGTCCGGTTCGGCGTCGGCACTGCCGGGCAGCATGCAGTCGGCCAGCAGCTTGCCGAGCTGGCGCTTGCGGTTCCACGATAACGGCCAGATGCTCGCTTCGGCGTCGCGCCACGCGCGCTGCAATCGCTGCACGTCGAGCTGTTCGACCGGTTCGCCGTAGCGCACCGACAGGGCGCTCTCGGCTGCCTTGAGTTCGCCCAGCAGCTGCAAGCCCCGTTCCAGCTCGGCCACGATATCGGCCGCCCACGGTTTGCCCAGCGCGTTCATCAACGTCACCGGTTCGGACAGCAGTGCCTGCGCCTTGCTGCTGCGGGCGCTGGCCGCCTGGGTCCAGCCGCTGCCTGCCTGCGCTGCGGACGTGCGTGCTGGCGCTGATGCTGGTACTGGCGGTTGCGCGACCGCTGCAAGTGCTGGCGCCGGCGCCGGCGCCGTTGCCAGTGTATGCGCTTGCCCAGGCACGTGCGCAACCGCCGCCAGCGCATGCCACAGCCGTCCGAGCGCAGCGCGTCCTTCCGGCAAAAATACGAAACTCCACTGGTGGCCGTAGGCGTCAGGCAGCACCCGCACCAGGTCGGCAATCGCTACCCGGGCCTGGCGGCCGGTCGGCAAGCCGGCCAGGCCGGTGGCGTTTTGCACCGCCAGCAGCGCCTGTTGCAGGTCGTCGGCCGCCGCCACCGTGGCGCGCACGGCGCCGGTCAGCACCTGCTGCCACGATGGCGTCCATTCGGTCTGGCCGATCGCCATCAACGGTCCGCCCTGCAAGTGCTGCTGGCCGACCGCAGCGGCGTTCATCGCCAGGCGCTCGGTCAGTTCGCGCAGGGCGTCGAGCAGGAGCCGGTCGTGCACGTCGGCGTCGCTCCAGGTCAGCTCCACACGGGGCACGCCATCGGCGTCGCCATCGACCACGTGGCCGATGGCCTGGAAGATGCTCAAGCCGTTACGGTGGCGCTGGTGCAGGCGTTGGACATATTGATTCAATTCGTCCCGCAGGCGCTTGAGCTTGAGCGACTGCGCGCGCCACACCTCGGGATCGGCATCGCCCTGCGCATCCCAGGCCCGGTGCAGCTGGTTGATCACGTCGAGCTTGCGCGCCTTGCTCGAGTGCAGTTCCAGGCAAAACTCGCCCAGCCCCACCTCGCGCAGGCGGCGGTACACCACGTCGAGCGCGGCGATCTTTTCGGATACGAACAGCACCCGCTTGCCTTCGGCCAGGCACTGGGCGATCAGGTTGGCGATGGTCTGGCTCTTGCCGGTGCCCGGGGGGCCGATCAGCACGAAATCCTTGCCCTTGGCCCCGGCCATCACGGCCGACAGTTGCGACGAGTCGGCCGGCAGCGGGCAGAAGGTCTGGTCGGGCGCGTAGTCGGCATCGAGCCGTTGCGGCGACGGGAACGCCGAGGTGGACAAATATGGTTCGCGCGGCGTGTCGATCAGGTGGCGCACCACCGGGCTTGCGCGCAACTGGTCGGTGCGCTGGGCCAGGTCCACCCACATCAGGTACTTGGCAAACGAAAACGGCGCCAGCACCACTTCGTCCGTCACCTCCCAGCCCTTGATGTCGCGCACCGCGTGCGAGACGGTGCGCCAGATCTGCGCCACGTCGAGCCCGGCGCCATCGCGCGGCAGCACGCCATCGGTCACGCCCAGGTTGAGCTGAAAATCCTGCCGCAACATCTCGACCAGCGTGGGGTTGAAGCGCGGCTCGTCCTCGTGCAGGCTCAGCGTAAAGCCGGACCGCGCGCTTTTGCGCTGCAGCGACACCGGCACCAGGATCAGCGGCGCCTTATACACCTGCCCGGCCTTGTCGTCGCGGGTCCAGTTGAGAAAGCCCAGCGCCAGGAACAGGGTGTTGGCGCCGCCTTCCTGCAAGGTGGTGCGGGCGCTGCGGTACAGGTCCACCAGCCGCGCCTCGAGCTCCTGCGCATCGACGCTGACGAACACTTCGCGCCGCGCCAGCGCATCGAGCGCATGTTCGCGCCGCACATCCTCGCGTGAGCGCTGTTCGTGCAAGGCCTGGTTGCGCGGGTCGCTGCCTTCCATCAGCTCGGGCCGCGGCACCAGCCGGATCGGCGCGCCTGCCGCCAGCGCGTCTTCCAGCGCGGCCGGTTCGGGCGCGTCGAGCCGCAAGGTCTTCTTGCCGCTCCTGAAGTTGAGCAGGTTGTTACGCAGCGACAGGTCGAGCAGCTTGCGCTGCCAGCGCGCCAGCCGGTCTTTCGGGTCGAGCGCAGCGGCGTCCTGCAGCGGCTGGTCGGGCAAGTCGGGCACAGCGTCGTCGAAGGTGGCGGCAGTGGCCGGCGTGGCAGCGTCACCGGCTGCGTCACCGTTATGGCTGTCCAGGCTGGCCAGCGGCTTGATGCGCTGCATGCGCGCGCGGCGGATATCGACCAGCAGTTCGAACTGGTCCTGCACCGCCTCGGCCAGCTGGCCGGCGGCCACCTCGGTGGCGTGAGTGAACGACAGCGCCGGCCGCGCCGTGGCCAGCGTGGTCTCGAACAGCACCAGCTCCTGCAGACGCAGGCGCTTGCGGATGGCCGTTACATCATCGACCACCACCGTCGAAAACTCTTCCTGGCGCAGCCACACGCCGGCCACCGCATGGCCCTTGGTAAATACGATGACCGGATTCAGGCCGGCCTGTTCCAGCACCGAACAAAACAGCAAGGCCAGGTCGAGGCAGGTGGCGATGCGGCCATCGATCAACTGCGCGGCGCTGCGCACTTTCTGACCGCGCTGCTCGAAACTGGCCGGCGGCAAGGCGTAATCGATGCCGAGCCGCGCCACGGCAGTCCACAGCGCGGACGTCAATTCCCAGGCGCGGCGCGCGCCCCCTTCGTAGCCGTCCAGCGCAGCAGGCTTGCCGGCCTCGCGCAGCACTTCGGCGGCCTGCTTGAGCAGGCGGTCGATGGCAGGCTCGTTCGGCTGCACGAAGGCCGCAACCAGGTCGGGCAGATGCGACAGGCCGCCCCACTGGTTGCGCGCCAGCAGTTCGACCTGGCGCTCCAGCGTTGCCAGCACCTGCTCCTGTTCCGAGCCGGCCCCGGAGACCAGGGTGAAAGTCATGATCGAAGTCTCGGCCTCGGTCAGCTTGCCCAGCAGCGCGCCGTCGAGCTGGACGTCGCAATCGACGATGCCGTAACGCGACTTGGGACCGCTGGCGTCGATCAGCCAGGTTTTGGGCTTGAGAAAAGGCGGAAACGAGACCAGGCGCAGCTGCAGACCGGTGACCTCGTGCGCGCTGTGGTTGACCAGCGCCAACTCGCGCAGCAGCGGCACCGCATTCTGAAAGTCGGCCAGGTTCAGCTTGCTGGCATGCGAGACATGAATCGCGTAGTCGAGCTCGACGCGGGCGGCCGGCGCTGCCGGAGTTTCTGCTTGTTCCACTTGATTTCCCATGCTTTTATCATAATAGTGATGCCGTGCGACAATGATTTGAAGGTCGCGTTATACTGGTGCAAATGGCCCACGCCCGGCAGTGTAGCGTGGTCCCCGGAAGAACCCTGTCACCTTTGCCAAGTCCGCAAGCGCCAGTCGCCAGGCGGCCAGTCCATGTCTATCGCCAGTCAACACAACCTTTCCGCCATCTGGTCCACCGGCCAGTCTGGCGATTTTGCTATTTTACAACTCGTCCCGGACGGGGTGTTGGCGGTTCCCGCAGGATTGTCGCTGCCCGAGTGGATTGCCACCGTGCACGCGGGGGACTGTGCACAGCCGCTGGCAGCGGTAGTCGCTGCCTTAGCTGAGCGAGCGCCGTTCGACATCGAGTTGCCGCTGCGCTGCCTCGACGGCGCCGTACGCCAGGTGCGCGTGTCCGGTATGCCGGCGGCGCCGGGAACCCACCAGGGTTTCATCACCGACCTCACCGCGCATTACCATGCGCTGGCCGCAGTGCGACACCAGGCCGACGAGTATCGCCTGCTGATCGAAAACACCACGGACCTGATCGCGCATTGCGATACCGATGGCAATTACCTGTCGATTTCGCCGTCGTACGAATCGATGATGGGATGGGACCCGGCACGCGTGGTCGGACAGCCGGTGGTCGAGTTCCTGCATCCGGACGACCGGCCGCATTCGGTGCAGGCGTTGTCGCACGTGCTCGGTGGCGGCGTGGTGCCCCACGTGGTCGAGGTGCGCAAGCGCCACCGCGACGGTCACTACATCGCGCTGGGCACAAAGGCCAGCGCCATCATCGAGCCGGCGACCGGGCTGTGCGTGGGCGCGGTCATGGTCTCGCGCGACATCACGCGCGACCAGGAGATGCTGCGCGAGTACGAAGAACGCGCCACCCGCGACGCCCTCACCGGCCTGCCCAACCGCGCCTGGCTGCTCCAGCACGTGGACCGGCTGCTGGCCGACAGCACCGCCAGCACCATCACCGCCATCCTGTTCATGGACCTGAACGGATTCAAGGAAGTCAACGACACCATGGGCCACGCGGCCGGCGACTTGCTGCTGCAACTGGTCAGCGCCCGCCTCAAGCACTGCATGCGTTCCGGCGATGCGGTGGCGCGCCTGGGCGGCGACGAATTCGTGGTGGCGGCCGCGTGCCACGACCGCGCCGAGGCCGGCGCCATCGCCCAGCGCCTGATCGACGCCCTGCAGGCGCCGTTCCAGCTGGACGACACACCGGTGCAGGTGGGCGCCGCGATCGGCATCAGCCTGGCCAGTAGCGGTGCAGCCACCACTGCCAGCCTGCTGCACGACGCCGACAGCGCCATGTATGCAGCGAAGGCGCGCGGCGATGGGTCGTTCCAGATTTTCACGCCATGATTACGGCCGTGGCAACACGCCCTGCTGCGCCAGCAACGCATCGAAACGCGCGCTGGGCTGGTGCATGAACAGGATGTAACGGAAGGTTTTGGTGTCTTCGAACAACAGCGTAAAACCGGGTCCGGCAACCTGTCAGCCGGTCAATGGTCGCTGCCGCACCTGCGCAGCACCCGCTGGCGTTACCCGGTAATAAGTGGCGATGCCGTCGGCGATCTCGTAGCGCGCATCGAATGGCGTGAGCTTGCGGGCGTGCTGCAGGCCGCGTGCGGCCAGGCGCCGGGCGGTCCACTGCCGTAACATCCGGTCCGGCGCTAAAATCCAGTTGAAATACCCGGGCTTCAACCGGTACCCCTGCATGCGCCGCAGCAGCGGCAGCAATGCCAGTCCGCCCAGAAAGAACAGTGCGAACCAGGCGTCGAGCCGGTAGCCGCGGTAGTAAATGCCGCCATTGAAAGCGAACGCCGCGCAAATCACCAACCCGAGCAAGCACGACCATAACAGCACCGGCAAAGCCCAGGCGCGGCGCATCATCCTGTCATGGTACTTCGCCTGTATCGCGTCCAGGTCAGCTGCCAGCCGCTGCCGGTCGCCCATCGTCATCAGCATCATGAAAAACGCCGAGGTGAGGCCGGCTTCCAGGTGCGCGATCGCGGCGGCATCGATGGTGCTCTGGAAGATGTCGGGCGCAGTGGCTGCGGCGGCAGGGAGTATGGGTTCGGTCACGCGCAGCCCTCGGTGGTGGAAACGCGCAATCTTACCCTATAGACAACTCGGTAACGAAATACCGCGCGGCACAAAGTTGCGCGCCTTGCTCAGCAAGATGGGCTTGCGATCGTGCCACGTTATTTCATGTTAAGCCTGAGCAGGTACACCGGCGTCACCGTCACCTGGCGCAATTGCGCCAGCTGGGCCTGGCCGCCGAAGTCCGGCCGGGCCTTGTTGTCGAGGTAGATCGGTGCATCGGCGCGCAGCGGCAGTACCGACACCGTCAGCGGCTGCGCCAGCCGCGCACCCAGGCGGCGCAGGCCGAATTGCCAGCCGTAGCCGCTGTAATACCAATCGTCGAGCATCTCCACACCGGCGTACAGGCGGCCGATGTCGCCGACGAAGTCGATAGTGAGCAAGGCGTCATCGAGGCCCTCGAGCTGGGCCGGCGGCACCGTCACCTGCCACGAGGCCGCAGCGCCAAAGGTTTCCGGACCAGGTTCCTGGGCCGCCTTGGCGTTGCCGCCGATCAGTAGCGGCGGCACGGCTTGCGCTGCCCGCAGCGGCGCGATGCTGGCGGTCAGCTGGCGCTCGGGCAGCGTGGCCGCCAAGGTCTGGAAGATACCGTCCGTGCCCCGTTGCACGCCGGCCGCTGCCGTGGAGACCTTGGCCAGCGCCGGAAACACCGCCACCCGGAAGGCGCTGCTGCCCACCGAACGCAGCTGCAACTCGCCGCCATCGACCACCAGTTGCTGTTCGCTCAGCAGCAGCCGGCGCTTGCCGGCCACGTCGGCGATGGTCAGTTGCTCGGCCTGGCTGGCAGTGAGCACCACCACGCGCACCGGACCTTTCCCCTGGCGGGCGATGGTGACAGCGGCGCTTGTACCGGCTTGCAGCTGATCGACGACCAGCCTGCCATCACGCTCGGCCACGCGGGCGCCTGGGGCCTGCAACTGCCTGGCCAGGGCCGGCTCGAACGCCAGCTCCACCGGAATGCGCTTGTGGGCGGCAAACACGTACACCACGCCGTCGGCGCCGAGGTCCAGCCGCGCCAGCGGTTGCGCGGTGGCGGACTTGAGCACTGGTCCGTCCAGGTCGAAGTTATAGGGCCAGATGAAATAATCGCCATCGGCGATGCCCACCGGCGTACTTGGGAAGGTCAGCTTGCCGCCCGGTAGCGCCACTTTGAAACGTACGTCCTCGTGCGCCGCCATCGCATACTTGCGCACGTGGTTGTTGACGAACACGAAACCGCTGTCGCCATTGCTGCGCACCGCGTAGCGCGGCGTCTCCAGGTCGGCGGCATTGGCCGGCACGGCAGCCGGCTTGCGCACCGTCATGGTGGCCAGGCGCGCGCCAAAATCGTGCAGGAACCAGTGGTAAGGGCGCAGCCGCGTGAGCACCTGGCGCTGCTGGCCGTCCGGACCCAGCGGCGCCTGGAAGTCGTAGTTAATCAAAGGTACGTCGTTGTAGCCGCCGCTGCCGGTGCTCTCCTGCAGCCAGGTGCGCCCGGCCGGATTGCGGCCGCCGTGGAACATGTAGTAGCCGAGCAGGTTCACGCCGGAGCCGAGCTGCACCGGCACCATCGACGCCACGTCGTCGGCAGCGATCACCGGCCGGCGGCGGTACATGAACGGCACGCCGGGGCCATACTCGGCGCCGAAGAACGGCGTCTTGCCGATTTCATCATCGGCCGTGCCGCGCTCGTGGGTGACCGTTTGCGCGCCGAGGTCGCCGCTGACGCGGGTGTCGAAGCGGAACGCATAGGTTTCCTTGGGCGCCAGTTCGCGCGTGCTCGTCGCCCATGGTTCGTCGACGTAACCGCCGAACACCGGGGTGACCTCGCCCGGCGGATACACGGCGCCGTCCCAGCCGGTGACCGTGTACAGCGGCGCGTCGAGGCCCGCCTTCAACGCCAGCCGCTTGAGCATGCTGATATGTTCGGCGCCCTTGCCGGGGCCGCGCAGGTTGTATTCGTTTTCCAGCTGCACGCCGACCACCGGACCGCCATCCTTGAACATCAACCCCTTCAGTTGCTGGCCGATCTGGTCATAAAAGCGCTGCACGTACTGCAAATACTGCGGATCGTTACCGCGCGTGGGCATGGCATACACCACCCAGTCCGGCATGCCGCCAAAGCGCACCTCGGCGTGGGCCCACGGACCGATGCGCACCACCGCCTCCAGCCCCACTTTTTTGCACAGTTGCAGGAAGCGGCGCAGGTCGCGGCGGTCGCTCCAGTCGAACTTGCCGGCCTGCTCCTCGTGGTGGTTCCAGATGATGTAGCTGGCCACGACCGTGATGCCGGCCGCCTTCATCTTGCGCAGCTCCAGCTCCCAGTCGCTGGCCGGCGAACGCGTGTAATGAAATTCGCCCATCACCGGGAACCACGGCTGACCGTCGCGCGTGAGGTACTGGCTGTTGGCGCCGATCCGCACGCCGGCCGGCGAGACGGCAGCGCCTTGCTTGAGATGGCCCTGCAAGGGCGCGGCCACCGGCGCCGTAGCGTCGATCTTGAGCAGGGTGTCGGCTTGCGCCAGCGTGGCAGGCAAAATCAGCGCAGCCAGGGCCGCGCGCAGGATGGTCTGGTTCATATTTTAATTGTGCAAAAGGTGGAAGGTCCCGGCCACGCCGGGGCAAGGCGACAGTATCCCTAGTCGCAGTACACCTGCGAGCGGCCGCCGTCGATCAGGATGTCGGTGGCGTTGATGAAGCGCGCTTCGTCGCTGGCCAGGAACAGCGCCGTATAGGCCACTTCTCGCGGCGTGCCGATGCGGCGCACCGGCAGCAACTGCTCCTGGCGCGCGCGTTCGGCGGCCGGATCGGGGCACGACGCCAGCCAGGCTTCCGCGCTCTCGGTCAGGATCAGGCCCGGCGAAATGGAATTGACGCGGATGCCCCGCGCGGCGTATTCGATGCCGAGCGACTTGGTCAGGCCGATCAACGCGTGCTTGGCCACCGGGTACGGAAAGCAGCCGGCAATGATCTTATGGCCGTGCACCGAGGCGATATTGACGATGTTGCCGTAGCCGCGTTCGAGCATCGCCGGCAGCACCGCGCGGATCACGTTCCAGGCGCCCTCCAGGTCCACCGCGAAGCAGCGCTGCCAGTCGTTGGCGGTCATTTCCAGCGGGTCGGCAAACACGTTCATGCCGGCGTTGTTGACCGCCGCATCGACGCGACCGAAGTGCGCCACTGCTTGCGCCACCATCGCCTCCACCTGCGCGCGGTCGGCGATATCGGCCTGTACGTACAGGCTGTTGGGGCCGCCCAATTCGGCGCGCACCGACGCCGCGTGGGCGTCGTCCTGGTGGCTGTTGAGCACCACCCGGGCGCCCTCTTCCAGCAACAGCGCGGCCACCGCGCGGCCGATGCCCATCGTCGAACCGGTGACAATGATCACCTTGTCTTTCACCCTGTCTGCCATGGTCTCCATTCCTCCTGTCTTGTCGCTATATTGTCTTACGGGCAAGGATATTCTGGCGCATAGTTCTGCTCAAATAGATGATTGTTACCGCAAGCTCCATAGCCTTCTCCGGTACATCGCGCCGATACTTGCGGTTAACCACGTCGGGGACTTGCACAGCTCCCGCTTTCACACTTTGGCGATTCATCAAATGAGCATGAGCAGCACACTTTCCGACCGTTTTGTCCGCAGCCATCTCAAGATGCGGCACCTGATCCTGCTGGTCGAACTGGGCCGCCACGCATCGATCGCCAACGCCGCCGCCGCGGCACGCCTGACGCAGCCGTCGGCCTCGCGCCTGATCAGCGACCTCGAGCACGTGCTCGGCATCCAGCTGTTCGAGCGCATGGCGCGCGGCGTGGTGCCCACCTGGGCGGGCAAGATGCTGATACGCCGCGCCGGCGTGGCGCTGGCCGAGATGGATGCGGCGCACTGCGAAATCTCCACCCTGCTTTCGGGCATCGGTGGCCGGGTGGCGATCGGCAGCGTGCTCACGCCTGCCACCAACATCCTGATGCAGGCCATCAAGCTGTTCAAGGCCAGGTCGCAAAAGGCCAGCCTGGTCGTCGATTTCAGCACCAGCAAGTCGATGGTGGAACGCCTGCTCGACGGCCAGCTCGACCTGGTGCTCGGCCGTATCCTCGATACCGCCGTGGTCCCGCTGCTCAACTTCGAGCCGATCAGCGACGAAGTCCACCACCTGATCGTGCGCGCCGGCCATCCGCTGGTGGGCCGCGACGATCTGCAACTGGCCGAACTGGTGGAGCAGTCGTGGATCGTGCCGCCCACCGGCAGCATCCTGCGCGACCGGCTCACCGCCCTGTTCCTGTCCGCAGGACTGGCGCCGCCAGCGGAAACGGTGGAAACCCTGGCAGTGCCGCTGGTGGTCGCGCTGCTCACCGATACTGACATGCTGGTGGCGCTGCCGAAGGAGTTGGTGCAGGCGCAACTTGTGGCCGGCGAACTGGTGGCGCTGCCGTTCGACCTCAAGTTGCGCATGGACGCGTATGGCATCATCACGCGGCGGGGCCACGTGCTCTCGCCGGGCGCGGAAATCCTGGCCGATGCGCTGCGCGAGGCAGCGACGGCGGAACTCGACGCATCGCGCAAGCGGCAAGCCGCATGATCAGCCATCGACATGGCGCAGCACCTGCATGGTCATCGAAATCGACCGCACCGCACCCGGCGCCAGGTCGATCAGCCCGGTATCGGCCACGCCTGCCGCCCGCAACTGGTGAGCATTGGGAACGTGGGTGACCGGCTCGATGGCGACGAACGCGCTGTCCGCTGCGGGCCGGTAGCACTGCAGGAAGCGGCACAGCGGATCGGCGGTCATCACCAGCGTGTGCTGCGGATAGGCCAGTACCGCGCGGCCGTCCCAGCCGGTGTGGCAATTGTTGACCTGCCACGGCCCCACGTCCACCGGCCCCGGCGCCACCGATTGCGGCGCCAGCCCCACCGGCAAATGGTCGGGTGTTACGCCCCAGCGGCCCGACCAGTTGGCGCCGAGCGTCGTGCCCTGCCCTGGCGCTGCCGGAAAAAAGGGATGGAAGCCCATGCCGAGCGGCATGGCGCGGGTACCGGTATTGGTCACGCGTAGCGTTTGCTTCAGGCTGGCATCGCCCAGCACGATCGTCAGCGTGGCGCCAAAATCGAATGGCCAGTCATGGTCGGCACGGTGCTGCAAGCCCAGCACGGCATAGTGGGACTCGCGCTCGATCACGCGCCAGACGCGCCGCCAGCCTACGCCATGCAGGCTGTGGACCTCGCCCGGATACGGTGCCAGCGGTGCCTCGCCTGGCAAGCGGCCGCCGGCAATGCGATTGGCGTACGGCACCAAGGGAAAGCACGCAGCCACGCCATCGGGCGCGTGCAGCAGCGCGATGCCGCGCCGCTGCCAGGCGCCGATGGCAGCGCCGTGGGCGGGATACAGGTGCGCGGTGCTGTCGCCGCAGTGGAGTTCGAGCGCGTCCAGGAGTAACCTTCGGATATGGATGGGGCCGGTGAATTATACGGTTGCCGCCCGGCGCCCAGCCATGCTGCTTTGTCATGCCTCACAGCAGGATTGGCATAGATAGCAGCCGCTGTGAGACTGCTTTCCTTTGTAAAATCGCGAACGAAGTAACTCCTACAATAAAGAGACAAGCAAAGGACCGAGCAATGATGCATGGAATAGACCAGCCGGCAGCCGGCAGCGCGACGGCAGCCAACCCGCCAGCTTCGACCACCACCTTGTGGCTGGCGGCGGCAGTGTCCGCCCTGGGCGGGCTGCTGTTCGGTTACGACTGGGTGGTGATCGGCGGCGCCAAGCCGTTTTACGAGGCGTGGTTTCAACTGGTGGCGCCTGCGCAGCAGGCATGGGCCGTCAGCTGCGCACTGGTCGGCTGCCTGGTCGGCGCCATCGGCTCGGGCTGGATCAGCGATCGCCTGGGCCGCCGGCGCGGCCTGCTGATCGCAGCGCTGATCTTTGCCGTGTCGTCGGTGGGCACCGGCTGGGCCGGGTCGTTCGACAGCTTTATCGCCTGGCGCATGATCGGCGGCGTGGCCATCGGCCTGGCTGCCGGCCTGTCACCGGTGTACATCGCCGAAATTGCCCCGGCCGCGATACGCGGGCGCATGGTGTGCCTGAACCAGATCGCCATCGTGCTCGGCATCCTCGGCGCGCAGGTCGTCAACCTCCTGATCGCCGAGCCGGTGCCGGCCGGCGCCACTGCCGCCCAGCTGGCCGCCAGCTGGAACGGCACCACCGGCTGGCGCTGGATGTTTGCCGCCGCTGCCGTGCCAGCGGTCGCGTTTTTGCTCGGCTGCCTGCTGATTCCGGAAAGTCCGCGCTGGTTGGCCGGCCGTGGCCGCCACCACGAGGCGCAGGCGGCGCTGCACAAGCTGGGCGGCGCCGACTACGCGCGCGACGCCATGCACGACATCCGCACCGCGCTGGGCGCCGCCAGCGGACGCAGCCTGCGGCAGGTACTGGCCGAGCCGCGCTTTGCGCGCGTGCTGGTGATCGGCATCGTGCTGGCGGTGCTGCAGCAATGGTGCGGCATCAACGTGATTTTCAATTATGCCCAGGAGATTTTCGCCTCGGCCGGCTACGCGGTGTCGGACATGTTGTTCAACATCGTCATCACCGGCGTGGTCAACTGCGTGTTCGCGCTGGTGGCGCTGGCCACCGTCGAGCGCTGGGGCCGGCGCCGGCTGATGCTGCTCGGCTGCGCGGGCCTGTTCGTGATCTACCTGGCGCTGGGCGCCTGCTACCTGGCCGGCTGGCAAGGCTGGCCACTGCTGTTGCTGGTCGTGACCGCAATTGCCGTGTACTCGATGACCCTGGCGCCGGTGACCTGGGTGGCGCTGTCCGAAATCTTCCCGCAGGAAGTACGCGGCGCCTGCATGGCGGTGGCCACCACCGCGCTGTGGGCGGCGTGCTTCCTGCTGACCTACACCTTCCCGCTGATCAACGCGGCAATGGGCACCGGGATGACGTTCTGGCTGTACGCGGTGATTTGCCTGGCCGGGTTTGTATTCGTGCTGCACAAGCTGCCCGAGACGCGTGGCAAGAGCCTGGAAGAAATCGAACAAGGATGGCGCTAGATCCCCAAGCCCGCAGGACCAAGGCCGGGGTTGCGGGGTTGACCTGTTACTCCGCCACCAGGCTCACATCATCGACCTTGAGCCACTGGCCGTCCTGCCCTTCGGAATACAGCCCCACCTGCACGCTGCCGTTGCTGACTGCCACCCCAGGCACGGTCACCTCGGTCCAGCCGGCGCGCGCCGGCGCGAGCGACACCGCCGCTTCCGGCCCGCCATGGCCGTAGGCGTACAGGCGCGCCACCTTCTGGCCGCCGCTGCTTTTCACCCAGGCCTTGAGCGTGTAGCGGCCATTGGGCAAGGTCACGTTCTGCACCGCGCTACCCATGGTGTGCTGGTCGTGCGCCAGCGTGAGCGCCCAGCGTCCTGAGCGGCTGTCCATTACGTTGACAGTGGGACTCGGCCCTTTCAGATTGGTCCAGCTGACCACCCAGCCGGCAACGCCGGTCTGCGCCACGCGGTCGGCCTCGAAACCGGGGTTGCGCACGTAGTTGTTGCCCTTGCCCGCCTGCCAGGCCCCACTTTTGGCGTCGAGCGAAAATTCGCTCAGCGAGTGAAACACCGGCGCCGTGCCCTCGAACGTGAGCGGCACCCAGATGTTATACCCATCGCCGTTACCGGCGTAATTGCTCCAGCGGTCGCCGGCAAACAGCACCATGCCCTGCTTGCCGCCAGTTACGGGAATGAAAAAGCCGTTTTGCGAGACGTGCGAAAAGTCGGCTGCGGTGCCCTCGATCAGGCGCTCGGGCGAGTAGGGCCCGTTGATGCTGGCGGCGGTCATGTAATAGCTGCGCGAAGCGTTCCAGCCGTGCAGCTCGGACGAGCAGAAATAATACAGGCCATTGTGCTTGAACATGGCGTTGCCTTCACGTCCACCGGCAGGCGCCTGGTGCACCAGCGTGGCCGGTTCCACCTGCAGAAAGTCGCTGGCGCGCAATGGCGCCACGTACAAATGGCGCCGTTCGCCGGAATTGCTGAAGACCAGGTAAGGCTGGCCGTCGTCGTCGACGAACACGGTCTGGTCGCCGGTGGCCGGGCCGTTGACGTTGGCGACCTGGGTTTGCAGGCTGTGGTAGGTGAAGGGGCCGGCAGGCGTGTCGCTGGTGGCGAACAGCACGCCGTTGCCGGCGCTCTTGCTGCCGTACTGGGTGATCAGCACGTATTTTTTGGTGCGCGGGTGGTAGACCACGCCAAGGCGGCCCAGCCAGGCGTCGCGCTCGAAGATCTTGCCGGGAGCCGCCACCTTGATGACCTCGCCCTCGTTGGTCCAGTTGACCAGATCAAGCGATGAATAGGCTGTGACGGCATTGAATTTCGTTGAAGCACCGTCGGCCTTCCGATCCTCGATGTAGCGCACTGCCTCCTCGTACTTGACGCCGTACCAGTAATACCTGTCGCCCACCTTGAGCACGCCGCCGCCCTGCGAGTAGATCGGTGCGCCGCTGGTATCGCGCCAGAAGTCGCCATTGCGGATGGTTCGGCTGGCTGCAGTTGCGGTGGCGGGGGTGGCGGGGGTGGCGGTCGGGCTGGCCGGGTTGGCAGGGTTGGCCGCGCTCGCCGGGTTGGCGTCGTCGGCCGAAATCGCCGTTTCGGGCGCATTGGCCGCCGCGACCGGCCCGGCGCCGGCCATGCCCGACGCGGCCAGCGCCACCAGCAAGCCGGGCAGCCAGCGCGCGCAGCTTGTGTTTCTTGTTATCGAACACCGCATCAGTCTCTCCTCGTTGTTATGCCGGAAATTCTAGCGGACGAGGAGCACCCGGGCTATGCCGGTTCGGGCGGCAGGCATATCAAAACTGCCGCCGCGAGCATTTAGTCATCGCGGTGATTGAAACAGCTCCTTGTACAGCGAAGGCTGGCAGCGCAGGTACTGGTTGGCCGCCTTCACCTGTGCGCCCAGCGCGGCCGCCGCGTGCCACGGCCAGCGCGGGTCGTACAGCACGGTGCGCGCCAGCGCCACCAGGTCGGCGTCGCCATTGCCGATGATGGCTTCGGCATGCAGCGGATCGGTGATCAGGCCCACCGCCACCACCGGTATCTTGACCACGCTTTTGACGGCGCGCGCCAGCGGCACCTGGTAGCCGGGACCGACCGGGATTTGCTGGTCCGGGTGCGAGCCGCCGCTGGAGACGTGGATCGCATCCGCTCCGTGCGCCTCGAACATCGTGGAGATGGCTTGCGCCTCTTCGATGGTAAAGCCGCCCGGCACCCAGTCGGTGCCGGAAATGCGCACGCTGATGGCGCGGTCGTGCGGGAATGCTGCCCGCACCGCGTCGAACACTTCGAGCGGGAAGCGCGCGCGGTTGTCCAGCGAGCCACCGTATTCGTCGGTGCGCCGGTTGGAGACCGGCGACATGAACTGGTGCAGCAGGTAGCCATGCGCGGCGTGGATCTGGATCACGTCGATGCCCAGGTCGGCGGCGCGCCGTGCGGCGGCAGCAAAGCCGTCGCGGATGCGGCGCAAGCCTTCCTTGTCGAGCGCCGCGGGCGGCACATAGTCGTCGCGGAAGGCTACCGCCGACGGTCCGACGGTGGGCCAGCCGTTAGGCTGGCCCGGGGCGATCTGGGCGCCGCCGTCCCACGGTTTCTGGGTGGACGCCTTGCGGCCGGCGTGGTTCAGTTGCACCGCAACCGGCATGTCGGACCAGCGCCGGATCGAGTCGATCACCCGGCCCATGGCAGCCTGGGTGGCGTCGTCGTACAGGCCCACGTCGCCGTAGCTGATGCGCGCTTCGGGCAGCACGGCGGTCGCTTCGATGGTGAGCAGCGCCGCGCCCGACTGCGCCAGTTGCCCGAGGTGCATCTGGTGCCAGTCGTTCATGCAGCCATCGACCGCCGAGTACTGGCACATCGGCGCGATGACGATGCGGTTGTCGAGCGTGAGGTTGCGGACCTTGAGCGGCGTGAATAATCGGGATTGCGGCATGGTGCTTCCTTTTGTTTAGCGTAGCAGGTTGACTTTGGCCAGGTCGATCAATTGGCCGGCGCGGCCATCGAGCACGGCCCTGAGCATGAACAGGCCGAAGTTGCCGGCCTCCTCCATCGAGGTTTTCGGCGGCATGATCAGTTCCTGGCGCGGCGTGACCACGTCCACCAGCACCGGCCCCTTGTGGGCCAGTGCGGCGGCAATTGCACCTTCGAGCGCCTGCGGGTCTTCCACGCGGATGCCCTTGATGCCCATGGCTTCGGCCATGGCGGCGAAGTTGGGGTTTTTCAGGTCGCAGCCCACGTCCGGATAGCCGTTCGCCTTCATTTCCATTTCCACGAAGCCCAGCGTGCCGTTGTTGAGCACCACGATCTTCACCGGCAGGTCCAGTTGCAGCAGCGTGAGGAACTCGCCCATCATCATGGCAAAGCCGCCGTCGCCGGAGAACGATATCACTTGCCGGTCCGGGTGCGACACTTGTGCGCCGATCGCGTGCAGCATGGCGTTGGCCATCGAACCGTGGTTGAACGATCCTACCAGGCGGCGCTTGCCGTTGAGTTTCAGGTAGCGCGCGGTCCAGGCGATGGGCGTGCCGACGTCGCAGGTGAAAATCGCGTCGTCTGCCGCCAGTTCGCTGACGATGCGGGTGACGGCCTGCGGGTGGATGTGGCGCGTACCTTCGTCGAGCTCGGCCAGTTTGTCCAGGTCCTTGCGGGCTTCCACGTAGTCTTGCTGGGCGCTGGCCAGGAAGCTGCCGTCGGTCTTGGCCTCGAGCCTGGGCAGCAGCGCGGTCAGGGTTTCCTTCACGCCGCCCAGCAGTCCGAGCGTGAGCGGGCAACGGTTGCCGAGCGCCTCGGCGCGCACGTCGATCTGCACGATGCGCGCGTGTTCGGGAAAGAACTGGCGATACGGAAAATCGGCGCCCAACACTACCAGCGTGTCGCAACGCTTCATGGCCTTGTAACCGGACGCAAAGCCCACCAGGCCGGTCATGCCCACGTCGTAGGGGTTGTCGTATTCGATGTGTTCCTTGCCGCGCAGCGTGTGGACGATGGGCGACTGCAGCGTGCGCGCCAGTTCCATCACCTCGGCATGGGCGCCAGCGCAACCGGCGCCGCAAAACAGGGCCACGCGTTCGGACTCGTTGAGAATGGTCGCCAGCTGCGCCACCTCGGCCGCTTGCGGCTGGACCGATGGCGCCACCGGCAGCAGCCACTCGGGTGGTTCGGCATGCAGGCGCCCGGTGGCGATGTCGCCGGGGATGACCACCACGGCCACGCCGCGCCGGGCTACCGCCACGCGCATGGCGCGGTGCAGGATCTGCGGCAGCTGCGCCGGGTTGGACACCAGCTCGACGTAGTGGCTGCACTCCTTGAACAGGCTTTCCGGGTGGGTGGACTGGAAGTAGTCGATGCCGATTTCGGCGCTCGGAATATGGGCGGCAATTGCCAGCACCGGCACGCCGCTGCGCTGGCAGTCGTACAGGCCGTTGATCAGGTGCAGGTTGCCGGGACCGCAGCTGCCGGCGCACACGGCCAGCTCGCCGGTCAGATGGGCCTCGGCGCCAGCGGCAAAGGCCGCGCCTTCTTCATGGCGCATGTGCACCCAGTCGATCTGCGCCTGCCGGTGCAGCGAATCGGTCAGGCCGTTGAGCGAATCGCCCACCACGCCATAAATACGCTTGACGCCCGCCTGGGCCAGGGTGCTTGCCAGATAGTCCGCTGCAGTTCCACTCATGGTCAATACTCCTCGATAAACGGTTCAAGATGAAACCAGTGTAGCGGCGCGCGCACGCGTTTCGCATCCCCTATTGTGGAGGTACGCCATTTTCTGCTGGGTACGATCACGCACAGATACAGGCGGCGCATCGGCGCAAACTGCAGGACTGGGTGCTTTGCCACCCGCTCACCCCAAGGAAAATCTCAATGTCGTTTCAACACGCAATCGTCTGGCTTGACCAGTCCGAAGCCCATGTCATCCACTTCACCCGCGACGACGCCGAGACCGATGTCATCAAGACGTCCTCCCAACACCAGAAGGCCGGTGTGCCGAGCAACAATCGCGCCGACCCCGACTATACCTACATGGACGAAGTAATCGCCGTGCTGGGCGATGCCAAGGAAATCCTGGTCGTCGGCCCCGGCATGGAAAAACTGGCTTTCATGCGCCACATGACCAAGAGCCACGCTGAAACGGCCGACAAGGTCGTCAGCGTGGAAACCGTCGATCACCCGACCGACGTACAACTGCTCACCTATGCCCGCAAGTACTTTGTTAAATCGGACCTGACGCACTGATTGTTTCTAATGACTGGACGCGGCCGTTAATCCACGCATGGACCCGGCTGCGCACCAGCGATGCGATGCACACCGGAAAACGGATAAAGCCGTGCGGCGCCTCGGGCACCACGTGGCATTCGACAGCTGCCACGGCCCCCCAGCGCGCGGCCATCAGCATGGTGTCGTCGCGCAGCGGATCGCGCTCGCCGGCCACCATGATTGCCGGCGGCAGCCCGGCCAGGTCGCCGTACAACGGCGACGCCGGCGCCGCACGGCGCTGCTCGTCGGTGAGGCCGGGCGTGAGCAGGCGCAGCGACGCGGCCATCGACGGCCCGTGCAGCACCAGCGTATCGGCGCCGGCTGCGTGCACGCTCGGCGTACCGGCCAGGTCGTACACGCCGTAATACAGTATGGCGCCGTCGATACAGCGCAGCAGATCGGGCCAGGCCTTGAGCCGTAGCAGCGTGGCAGCAGCCAGGTGGCCGCCGGCAGACTCGCCGAGCACGAACACCGGCAAGCCGTCGAATTCCGGCAGACCGCCGCCGAGCAGCCAGCGCGCGGCCCCCAGGCAATCTTCCATGATGGCGGCCAGCGGCGCACTGGTGGCCAGACGGTAATCGACCGACACCACGGCCACGTCGCAGGCGGCAATCAGTTCGGCGTTGAGCTGGTCGTTCATTTTGGCGTTGCCGATGGCCCAGCCGCCGCCGTGAAAATCGAGCACCACGGCGCGCGCCGGCCCGGGGCCGCGCAGCAGCCGCACCGGCACGCTCAGGCCGTCGGCCTGCGCCGTGCGCTGATAGATACGCACGCCGGATCCGATGGTACGCACGTCAGGAACGAACTGGGACATCCGCAACAAGGACTGGATCATGAAAGGCATCACCCGGTTGCTGATCCTGAAACGCGGAGCCCAGGCCAGCTTGCGGTTGAAGCTGCGCATGTCGTCAAGCGCCCGCGGCTCAAACACCAGGTTCATCGCGCCCGGTCTTCCTTGCGGGTGGCGGCAGCGAGAATGCGTTCGACCACCGGGCGTGGCACCTTGCGCACCAGCAGGAAGGCGGCGGCACTGCGCTGGCCATAGGTGCGGGCCCATTCGAGTCCCTGGCGGACGATGGATGCCTGGCGGGCATCGGTACGGGGAAGTTTTTTGATATCCATCGCATGACTATCGCATAACGCGCAGCCGCGTACGGTACGGCGGCGAACAGTGCGCGCAGTCTTGCAAGGTGCCCAAGGTGACATCGCGCCTGGCCCGCATGTTATTCTGCGCGCCACCGACACCCCGAGAGAGACCATGAGCACCACCGACCTGCCCTTCCGGGCCACCACCGCCGAAGCCTGCGCCTGGCTCGAACAAGAGACTGGCACGTCGTGGACCCTGGCGCGCATGCTGGACAACGCGCTGATCCCGGTGGTCTGGCTCGACTACGATGCCGCCTGGCCCGATCTGTTCGGCGACGCCAACGGCGGCTATGCCGCCCCGGTCTATTTCGAAGACGACGTGGCCCGGCTGGCGGCCGGCAGCGCGGACGTGCTGATCACCATGACCAAGGACGCCCACAAGCTGCCGGTGCGGCTGCCGCCACCCGGCTTTACCCGTCCACTGGACCAGTTGCGCTTTCAGAAGCGCGACCTCGAACGTCTGGTGGCCAGGCTGAAACAGGAGGCGCAGGTCTCGAAAGAGGAAAAACAGAAACTCGCCACCACCGAAACCCAGGCCGGCATCGGCAAGGCCGAAGTGCTGCAGGCGTTTGGCGCGCTGGTGAAGTTGAACCTGGACCAGGCGCTCGATGAAGCGATCGGGATTTTTGGCGACGATGGCGCGCGCGTCAAAGCCAGCGCCAAGAAGTCGAAGCGTAACGCGGTATGGAACCCGGTCACGCTGGCCCTCGGCCTGCACGACGTGTACCGCGCCCCGATCGGCCCCTTGAAGCGGGCATTCAAGTCGTACGACTTCCTGCATGCATGGCTGGGCAACTGGGAAGAGTCGCTGCGCCTGCTGGGCAAGTGACCTAAGTGCTGGTCGCCTTGGCCAGCTTCTGGATGCGGCGCGGTTTGTCGTTGATGATCTGGTGACGCTTATGGTCGGTCATCTTTTTCCACGAGCGCGCCTCGTCCAGCGTGCGCAGGCATTCGCCGCAGTAGCCGGTCCGGCCTTCGAATTCGCACACGCCGGTGCAGGGAGACTTGGCTGCCATGAATACCTTCAACAAGAAAAAGGCCGGCAACAAGCCGGCCTTCGAATCGCTATTTTACCGCACAGACAGGATCAGCTTGCAACGCCCATGAACGGGATCACGCCACACACCAGCGCCGCCACCAGCATCACCAGCGAAGCCGAGATCGCCCAGAGCAGCGTGTACCGCTGGTGGTCGCCGAACTCGATCTTCGCCATACCGACCAGCAGGTAGGTGGACGCCACCAGTGGGCTCAGCAAGTGCACCGGCTGGCCGATGATCGAGGCGCGACCGATTTCGGCGCCGGTGATGCCGTAGACCGCAGCGGCCTTGGCCAGGATCGGCACGATACCGAAGTAGAACGCGTCATTCGAGATGAAGAACGTGAACGGAATGCTGAGCAAACCGGTAACGATGGCCAGGTGCGGGCCCATCCACTCTGGAATCGCATAGATCACGCTTGCCGCAATCGCATCGACCATCTTGGTGCCTTGCAGGATGCCGACGAAAATACCGGCGGCAAAGATCAGCGAGACCACCGGCAGCACATTGCCGGCGTGGGCGGCGATGCGCTCTTTTTGTTCTTCCATGTTCGGGTAGTTGATCATGATGGCCACGGCAAACGCAATCATGAACAGCACCGGCAGCGGCAGCACGGCCAGCACCAGCATTACCATCAGGCCCAGCGTCAGCAGGAAATTCACCCAGATCAGTTTAGGACGCGCGGTCTTCGGATCGCCGACCTTGATGTCGTCGCAGTTCTCGACCTCGGGCGGGCAGTTCATGTGGATGACCTTGCGGTCGCCACCGGAGCGGCGAGCAACGAAGCGGGCACCGTCGCTGTGGCCGAATTGCATGTCGCCATTGGACGGGGTGTAACCGCCCATCGAAGCATTGGCCTGGCGCGGTTGTTCGAAACCGGCATAGGCTTTCTGCGGGACCAGGGCGGCGTCTTGCTCTTCCTTGGCAACCTTGGCAGCCTTGGCAGCTTTCGATTTCAGCGGCAGCAAGTCCACCACGCCCAGGCGTTTGCGTTCCTTGCGGCCCAGAACATAAGCCACGAACAGCACCCAGCACACGCCGGCGATCATGGCCGGGATCATCGGCACGAAGATGTGGCCGACGTCCACGCCCAGGGCGCTGGCGGCGCGGGCGGTCGGGCCGCCCCATGGCAGGATGTTGAACACGCCGCCGGACAGCATGATCACGCATGCCATCACCAGGCGGCTCATGCCGAGGCGCTGGTACAGCGGCAGCATGGCGGACACCGTAATCATGTAGGTGGTGGCGCCGTCGCCGTCGAGCGAGACGATCATCGTCAGTGCGGCGGTGCCGACCACGATTTTCAACGGGTCACCCTTGACCAGTTTCAGGATCAGCTTGACGACCGGGTCGAACAGGCCGGCGTCGATCATGATGCCGAAGTACAGGATGGCGAACATCAGCATGACGCCGGTCGGCGCCAGTTGCTTGATACCCGCGAGCATCATCGGGCCGAGTTCGGGGGCAAAGCCGCCGATCACGCCGAACAGCACCGGCACCAGGATCAGCGCCACGAGCGCCGGCAGGCGCTTGGTCATGATCAGGAACATAAAGACAACGACCATCGAATAGGCTAGCACGGTCAACATTTGATTTCCTCCAAGCATTTCATCTCCGGCAATCACGCCGGGGTTATAGTTTTCTCGCATATGCAACATCAGCAATGTGAATACTATAAACGCCCGAAGCTTTCAATTGTCTTTCAGTGCGGGCCGAGGCGTTCATGGCAATGCGCTGGCCTCGCTGCGGGCGATCCTCCGACCAGGTACGACCCTGTTGAATGTGCAGTATCATGGCGAGCTTTGGTAAACGATTAACAAGCAACCCCAAGCAACCCCAAGCAACCCCAAGCAATCACAAGCAATCTCATGAGCAAAGCAGCATCGCCGTACGGGCAACAGTTCTTTTCCAATCCAAAAATGGTGCTGGCGCTGGCCACCCTGTGCTGTGTCCTGTGGGGCAGCTCCTTCCCGGCGATCAAGAACGGTTACGAGATGCTCGGTATCGCTCAGCATGACGTGCCGTCCAAGCTGATTTTTGCCGGTTATCGTTTTCTGCTCGCCGGCCTCTGCCTGTTGCTACTGGCCGCTTGCATGCGCAAACCGGTGCTGCGGCTGGACCGCAAACAGTTCGGCCAGGTAGCGGCACTCGGTGTGGCGCAAACCGGCCTGCAATACGTGTTCTTTTATATTGGCCTGGCGTACACCTCCGGCGTGCGCGCGTCGATCCTGAACGCCACCACCACCTTCTTCAGCGTGCTGCTGGCGCACTTCGTCTATCACAACGACAAGCTGTCGCCGCGCAAGAGTATTGGATGCCTGCTCGGCTTTGCCGGCGTATTGACGGTCAATGCCGGCGGCGGTCCGCTCACCGCGCCGCCGTCGCTGCTGGGCGAAGGTTTTATCGTCATTGCCGCGTTCGTGCTGTCGGCGGCCTCCATTTACGGCAAATACGTCTCGAAGAACATGGACGCGATGGTCATGACCGGCTGGCAGCTGGCCATCGGCGGCCTGGCCTTGCTGGTGGGCGGCTACGTGACCGGTGGCACCCTCGGTACCATGACGCCGGCCTCGACTGCACTGCTGGTGTACCTGGCATTGCTGTCGGCCGTGGCCTTTACCGTGTGGAGCTTGTTACTGAAGTACAACCCGGTCGGCAAGATCAGCGTGTTCGCCTTCCTGGTACCGGTATTCGGCTCGGCCTTGTCAGCCTTGTTCCTCAACGAAACCATCCTGGAATGGAAAAACCTGGCCGCGCTGCTGCTGGTATGCGGCGGGATATGGCTGGTGACGCGAAGCAACCAGGATTAGTTCCCCTATGCATTGAGTTAGTCAAGGGAAGGTAGTAATGTTCATGTTCTAAGGTAAAACATAACAGACGCCGGGGAGACACAGGTGCATCATGACCACGACTTCGTGATAATCGGCTCCGGCTTCGGCGGCAGCGTTTCCGCACTGCGGCTGGTGGAAAAAGGCTACCGCGTGGTGGTCGTCGAGCAAGGCCGGCGCTGGAGCGCCGACAACCTGCCCAAGACCACGTGGTCGCTGTCGCGCTGGCTCTGGCGCCCGTCGCTGGGATTGAACGGCTTTTTCAGCATGCAGTTCTTTCGCCATGTCGTTGTCCTGCACGGAAACGCGGTCGGCGGCGGCTCCATCACTTATGGCAATACACTGCTGGTGCCGCCTGCCACGGTCTGGTCACAGGGCAGCTGGGCCGGTCTGAACGACTGGCAGGCCGTCATGCCCGGCCATTTCGAGACAGCCAAGCGCATGCTGGGCGTAACGACCAACCAGCTGCTGGGACCGGCGGACCTGCGGCTAAGGGAGATGGCCGCTGCGGTGGGCGTGGAAAAATCGTTTTATCCGACCGAGGTGGGCGTGTTCTTCGGCAAGCCCGGCGTCACCTATCCCGACCCGTATTTCGGTGGCGCCGGTCCGGCCCGCACTGCCTGCGACGGCTGTGGCGGCTGCATGGTCGGCTGCGGCAAGAACGCCAAGAACACGCTCGATAAAAACTACCTGTACCTGGCCGAGCAGCAAGGTGCGGCACTGTTCGCGGAGACCAGGGTGGTCGATGTGCGACCGTTGAACGACAAGGCCGACGGTGCGGACGGCTACCGGGTGGAACTGCTGGTGGTATCCGGCCCCGAACGCGGCCAGCGGCGCCGCATCAGCTGTCGGGGCGTGGTGTTTGCCGCGTCGTCGCTGGGCACGCAGGATTTGCTGTTCCGGCTGCGGGACAAGGGATCGTTGCCGAACATCTCCGACGCCCTGGGCAAGTACGTGCGCACCAATGCCGAGTCGCTGATCGGCGTGCGCTTCCCCGGCTCCCAGCCCGACCTGTCGCGCGGCATCGCCATCGGTTCCGGCATCCATATCGATGCACACACCCATATCGAGACAGTACGCTATCCCGAGGGCTCGGACGCCATGGGAATGCTCACCACCGTGATGACGCTGGGGCGACCCGGCTGGACCAGGATCGTCACCTGGGCCGCCACCCTGCTCAAGCTGCTCGTCACGCGGCCGGTAACAACCTTGCGCGCGCTCTCACCTCGTGGCTGGGCGCGCGAATCGATGATTTTCCTGTGCATGCAAACGCTCGACGGCCATCTGACCATGAAGCTCAAGCGCCGCTGGTTCTGGCCGTTTTCCAAGCAACTGACCACGCACGGCGCCCGCATTCCCACCTTCATCCCTTCCGCCAACGACTTCGCCATCAAGGCCGCCAGGGCCACCGGCGGCGTGCCGCTCACATCGATGACGGAGATCCTGCTCAATATCCCGATGACCGCGCATTGCATGGGCGGCGCCGGCATCGGCCGCACACCTGCAGAAGGTGTGTGCGATGGCAGGAACCGCGTGTTCGGCTACCGCAATATGTACATCTGCGACGGCTCGATGCTGGGCGCCAACCTCGGCGTCAATCCCAGCCTGACCATCACGGCGCTGACCGAACATGCGATGAGCCATGTGCCGCCAGCGGACGTCAATCTCTGGGATGCCATCGGCACCGAGGTCGCTGGCCAGCAGGGGTGACGGCAAGCATGAATGTTGTTACTATCGCCGCTTTGTCCGCCCACGCCCCTAGCCTACAGGAACTCCATGGCCGTCTCCAGCGCAACCGCACCATCCACCGCTCCCCTCATCGCCGCCGACCCGGTCGTGCTCGGCATCCTGGTCGCCATCCTGGCACTGGTGATGGCCAGCGAGCGGTCCAGTAATCCGTTCTGGCGCAAGTTTTACGCGGTGGTGCCGGCGCTGCTGCTTTGCTACTTCATCCCCGGCTTGCTCAACACCTTTGGCGTGATCGACGGCGAAACCTCGCGCCTGTACCCGATGGCGCGCGACTACCTGCTGCCGATGGCGCTGGTGCTGCTCACCCTGGCCTGTGACCTCGGTGCGATTGCCAAGCTGGGCCCCAAGGCCGTGATCCTGTTCCTGACCGGCACCGCCGGCATCATCATCGGCGGACCGGTCGCACTGGCCATCATGGGCGTGTTCGATCCGTCGCTGCTGAATCCCGAAGGCCCCAACGCCATCTGGCGCGGCATGACCACCACGGCGGGCTCCTGGATCGGCGGCGGCGCCAACCAGGCAGCCATGAAGGAAGTGTATGGCGTGGGCGCGGACGTGTTCGGCAAGTTCGTCGCGGTCGATGTCATCTGCGCCAATATCTGGATGGCGTTTTTGCTGTTCCTGGCCAGCCGCAGCGCGCGCATCGATGCCTGGCGCGGCGCCGACACCAGCGCGCTCGACGCGCTGCGCGTCAAGGTCGAAAAAGTGCAGCTGGACAGCGCGCGCGTCACCAGCTCGTATGACATGGTGTGGATCCTGGCTTACGGCCTGAGCGCTACCGGCCTGGCACACTGGCTGGCCGGCATCATCGTGCCGTTTATCAAGACCCACGCGCCGGAACTGGAGCGCTTCAGCCTGACCGCCAACTTCTTCTGGGTGACGGTGCTGGCCACCACGTTCGGCCTGCTGCTGTCGTTTACCCGCGCCAAGAAGCTCGAAGGCGCCGGCGCATCCAAGGTGGGTTCGGTGTGCATCTACATCCTGGTAGCCACCATCGGCATGCAGATGAACCTGGCGGCGATCTTCTCCGACCCCGAGCTGTTCGTGCTCGGCCTGATCTGGATCAGCTTCCACGGCGCACTGATGCTGGGCATGGCCTGGCTGATCAAGGCGCCGGTCTTTTACATGGCGGTGGGCAGCCAGGCCAACGTCGGTGGCGCCGCCAGTGCTCCGGTAGTAGCCAGCGCCTTCCACCCGGCGCTGGCGCCGGTGGGCGTGCTGCTCGCCGTGCTCGGCTATGCGTTGGGCACCTATGGCGGCTGGATCGCCGGCCAGTTGCTGAGGCTGCTCACGGGAGCTTAACGAGTGTAGAATCTGCGGTTGGCAATACAACAATAATCATCTCCAGGGGACCTCGAAAAACCGTAGCGAGCGGTTCGTTATCGTCGCGAGTAGCGCAAGCGTACGGCTGTACGCTGAGCAACGGAGCGGCGATAGCGGATCGCGCAGTAGGTTTTTCGAGGTTCCCTCCACGCAGAGAGGAACTCCGAGACATGCCTCACCAACCTCAATCCCGCCCGGTGCGCCGGCTCATCATCGCCGGCGGCGGCACGGCCGGCTGGATGGCCGCCGCCGCCCTCTCCCGCACCCTGGGCAAGGTGCTCGACATCAAGCTGGTCGAGTCCGACGACATCGGCACCGTGGGCGTGGGCGAAGCCACCATTCCCAGCCTGGCGCAGTTCCACCGCCTGATCGACATCGACGAGCGCGACTTCATGGCGGCCACCCAGGCCACCTTCAAGCTCGGCATCAGTTTTGAAAACTGGCGTGCGCGCGGCCACGATTACATCCACGCATTCGGTTCCACCGGCACCGACCACTGGACCGCCGGCTTCCACCACTTCTGGCAAAAAGGCCGCGACGCCGGCATTGCCGCCGACTACGGCGACTACTGCCTCGAGCACAAGGCGGCGCGGGCGCTGCGCTTCGGCCACCTGCCCGACGACGGCCTGGTGTATGCCTATCACCTCGACGCCAGCCGCTACGCGCGCTACCTGCGCCGCTATGCCGAACACTTCGGCATCGAACGCATCGAGGGCAAGATCGCCGACGTCCAGCGCGACCCGGCCAATGGCAACGTCGCGGCGCTGGTGCTCGATTCCGGCCGCCGCCTGGAAGGCGACCTGTTCCTCGACTGCACCGGCTTCCGCTCGCTGCTGCTGGGCCAGACCATGGGCGTGCCATACGATGACTGGTCGCAATGGCTGTTCAACGACAGCGCCATCGCGGTGCAGACTGAATCGGTCGGCCCGGCCGTGCCGTACACGCGCGCGATCGCCCACGACTGGGGCTGGCAGTGGCGCATTCCCTTGCAACACCGCACCGGTAACGGCATGGTGTTCTCGAGCCGCTTCGTCGATGACGACACCGCGCGGGCCGCGCTGCTGGCCAACCTGGAAGGCAAGCCGCTGACCGAGCCGCGCGTGATCCGCTTCACACCGGGCCAACGCCAGCAGGTATGGGCCGGCAACGTGATCGGCCTGGGCCTGGCTTCGGGTTTCCTCGAGCCGATCGAATCGACCAGCATCCACCTGATTCAGCGCAGCATCGTGCGCCTGTTGCAGCTGTTCCCGACCGAGGGCATCGAGCCGGCCGACGTGGCCGAATTCAACACCCAGGCCGCCGACGATATCCGCACCATCCGCGACTTCATCATCCTGCACTACAAGGTGACCGAGCGTGACGACACGCCGTACTGGCGCGCCGCGCGGGACATGGCAGTGCCGCCGTCATTGCAGCACCGGCTCGACCTGTTTGGCGGTTCGGGCCGGGTGTTCCGCTCCCAGAACGAGCTGTTTTCCGAGAACTCGTGGGTCCAGGTGATGCTGGGCCAGGGTTTGATTCCGCGCACGCAGCACCATACCGCGCACGTGATGCCCGAGCGCGAGATGGCGGCGTTCCTCGACGGCATCCGCACCGGCATCGACCGGACGGTGGCGCAGATGCCGGGGCACCAGGCGTACGTCGAGCGGTACTGCCCTGGGGGCAAGCCCTAACGCTCAGCCGGCGCGCTCACGTCACGTCACGTGCGCAAGCCGGCGGCGGTCAGCGCCAGCCGTATGGCTAGCGCGGCCACGCCCAGCATTGCCACGCCCGTCAGCCACAGGCCGATAAACCACAGCAACCGGCACCAGGCGGTTTTGTTTTCGTGCGTCATCAGTGATATCCCTCCCCTTGCCTGACCTTGCCCCGGAACACAAAATAGCTCCAGGCCGTGTACATCAGAATGACCGGAATGATGAGCAGCGCGCCGACCAGGGCAAAGCCCTGGCTCTGCGATGGCGCCGAGGCCGCGTCAATCGAGACGTCTGGTGGAATGATGTTGGGCCACAGGCTGATACCGAGGCCCGTGTACCCAAGAAAGACCAGCGCCAGCGTGCACAGGAACGGTGTGACCTGACACCCGGCGGCAAGCGACCGTATCATCTGCCAGCTCACCAGGCCCACGAGCAGCGGCACCGGCGCAAACCAGGCGATGTTGGGAAAACTGAACCAGCGCTGCGCGATGGCCGGGTCCATCGCGGGCGTCCACAGGCTGATCACGGCGATCACGGCCAGCAGCACCCAGACCAGCCGGCGCGAGATGTGCCCGGCAGTCGCTTGCAGGCTGCCCTCGGTTTTCATGATCAGCCAGGTACTGCCCAGCAGCGCATAAGCCACCACCAGGCCGCAACCGGTAAAGAGCGGAAATGGCGCCAGCCAGTCGAGCGCCCCGCCCGCGTAAGCGCGGTTAACAACCGGAAACCCTTGGACGTAAGCGCCCAGCGCCACGCCCTGGAAGAACGCCGCCATCAGCGAGCCGCAAATGAATGCCTTGTCCCACCAGTGCCGCTCGTGTTCGCGCGCCTTGAAGCGGAACTCGAACGCCACACCACGGAAAACCAGGCCAATCAGCATGAAGATCAACGGCAGATACAAGGCGCTGAGGATGACCGAATACGCCAGCGGAAAGGCGGCCAGCAGTCCGGCGCCGCCCAGCACCAGCCACGTTTCGTTGCCGTCCCATACCGGCGCAACCGTGTTCATCATGACGTCGCGGTCATCGTGGTGCGGGAAAAACGGGTAGAGCATGCCGATGCCGAGGTCGAATCCGTCCATGATCACGTACATCATGATGCCGAAGAGGATGATGACCGCCCAGACGACCGGAAGATTGATGCCCATGATGTTCAGCTCCTGTCGGTGGGATCGGCAGCGCCGGGGTGGTCGGCCGCGCCGGACGCCGCCGAGAGCGGCCGCATGGGCTGGCGGTCCAGGCCAGGCCCGCCGACCAAGGCCGCGCTGGCATCGTGTCCGCCGGGTCCCACGCGGATCAGCCGCAGCAGGTAGGCGACACCGGCACCGAACACCACGAAATACACGAGCACGAACGCCACCAGCGTGATGCCGAGCTGGGTAGGGCCATGCGCCGAGACCGCATCCGCAGTTCGCAGCAAGCCATACACGGTCCAGGGCTGGCGACCGATTTCAGTGGTGTACCAGCCGGCAAGGATGGCAACGACGCCGGCCGGTCCCATCAGCACGGCAAACCGCTGCAACGCCCGGCTGCGCCACAGCCGTTGTCCACGGCGCAGCCACAGGCCGCAGGCGGCCAGCAGTATCATCAGCAGGCCCAGGCCGACCATGAGGCGGAAGGTCCAGAACACCACGGTCGAATTGGGGCGGTCCTGCGGGACGAAATCGGTCAACGCCGGGATCTTGCCATCCCAGCTGTGGGTGAGGATCAGGCTGCCCAGGCGGGGAATCTCGACCGCGTAACGGGTTTCCTCGCGCGCCATGTCCGGCAGGCCGAACAGGATAAGCGGCGTGCCGCCGTGCGCTTGATTGCGCCAGTGACCTTCCATCGCCGCAATCTTGGCCGGCTGGTGTTCCAGCGTATTAAGGCCGTGGAAGTCGCCGATCACCGCCTGCAGCGGCGCGGCGCCCAGCAGCATCCACAACGCCATCGAAAACATTTTTTTTACCGCCACCGTCTGCCGTCCGCGCAGCAAGTGCCAGCCGGCGGCGCCCGCCACCACCAGCGCGGTGGCCAGGTAGGCGGCGACCGTCATGTGCGCGAGTCGGTATGGAAACGACGGGTTGAAGATCACCGCGAACCAGTCCACCGGCACCACGCGGCCTTCGACGATGGCGTAGCCTTGCGGAGTATGCATCCAGCTGTTGGATGCCAGGATCCAGGTCGCGGAAATGAGCGTGCCAAGTGCCACCATCGCCGTGGACAGGAAGTGCAGGCGCGGCCCGACCTTGTTCCAGCCGAACAGCATCACGCCCAGGAAGCCGGCCTCCAGGAAGAACGCGGTAAGCACTTCGTAGGCCAGCAGCGGCCCGGTAACGGCGCCGGCAAAATCCGCAAACCGGCTCCAGTTGGTGCCGAACTGGTAGGCCATGACCAGGCCGGACACCACGCCCATGCCGAAATTGACGGCAAATATTTTCGACCAGTAATGGTAAAGCGCACGATACACGTCGCGCCCCGTCCTGAGCCATAGACCTTCAAGCACCACCAGGTAGCTGGCCAGTCCGATGGTCAGCGCCGGGAACACGATATGAAACGAAATGGTGAACCCGAACTGGATACGGGCCAGTTCCAGCGCTGTCAATCCGAACATGTCTAGTCCCTGTCATGCAGCGGTTTGCGTGACCAAATCGACAAAGAAACGCAAGCCCCCCGGGGCCGCCGCGCTGTCCGCAGGGTCCGCAGATTCGCTGGCGCGGCGGTAGCGGGTGCCGGCCGGCAGCAGGTGCAGGCGCACGTTGATCAGCTCCAGGCTCTCTCCCTGCTTTGCGCCGGCTGCGTTCGAGACCACGTCGCGTCCATCGACCAGCGTGACGGCGCCGTTGCCGATGACTTCGACGCCGGTACCCGGCTCGATCACGAGCGCCGTATCTTCATCGATGCCGATGCCTAACAGCTCGGGATGCTGCGCCACAATGCTCAACAGGCGCGCCAGGCGCTGGCGTTCCGAAAAATGCTGGTCGATCACCACGTGGCGAAGCAGCCCCAGGCCGTCCCCCAGGCTGACTGTGCCCTTCCCCGGGTTGAGGTCGGTATTTCCCTCTGCCAGCATGTGGACGGACAGGGCCGACGCACCTGCGCTGGTGCCACCGATACAGGCCCCGCCGGTGGCAAGCGACGCATGCATCGCTGCCGCCACGGCGCTCCCGCCGAGCGTGGCCATCAGGCGCTTCTGGTCGCCGCCGGCGATAAAGATGCCCGACGCCTCGGTAATGCTGCGGGCGTTGTCGGGGGCATCGGCCTGTTCGCGCGTGTCCAGGTGCAGCAGCGCGCGGTCGGTTACGCCGAGCGCGCGGAAAGCGTCATCGTACGGCGGCCATACTTTTTCAGGCACCGCGCTGGCCGCTGTGATGACCAGGATGCTGGCCTGCGAGCCGCCCGACAGTTCGACAAATTTTTTCAGGATGCCCCGGCCATCGGTGCGGTCTTCGCTGCCACCGATGATGACCAGGTGGCCGTTGCGTTCTGGTTTGCTGTTGTCCATTTAGTCTCCGTTCGAGGTTGGCATGGCCCGGTTGCTATGGTGTCCCGCTTCCGTACGGCTGACGGCGATGATGCCGACGTCGCTGTCGGCAGGCAGCAGCGCCACCCCGCGTTCGAGCGCCTGCTGCAACGGCACGCCGTCCGCGATCCACTGGTACACGGTATGGGAGAGCAGCAGCGGGATGATGTCTTCGCCGGTGCCGGTCGCGGCGACCGCGCCTTCAGGCCCGGCATAAAAACCGGCGCCGATGAGCGGCGTGTCGCCCACCCGCCCCAGCAGCGCCGGGCTGACGCCGCCGGTGGAAGCTGCCACGGCGAAATGGCCTTCGGCGTCGCGGGCGACAGCGCCCACGGTGTCGCAGCCTTCGGCCGCCGCCGGTACCGGCTGGTCGGGATAGTTCCATTGACGCAAGAGCGCCGCGCGCTTGGCCGTCTCCGCCGGCGACGGCGCTTTCAGTGCCTGTGCCAGCTTGACCGCACGGCGCTTGGCCTGCTCGCCGGTCACCGGCAAGGAAGATTCGAGCATGCTGACCTCGGCAAAGCGCTGCGCGCCTTCACCGGCCAGCAGGCGGTGTGGCGTGTTGGCCACTTCGCGTGCCAGCAGCACCGGGTTGCGCACGTCGCGCACGCACGCCACCGCACCCAGCCTGCCGCGCGTGTCCATGACCGAGGCGTCCATTTCGATGGTGGCGCCGTCGGGGGCCACCACCGAACCGGTGCCGGCATTGAAGCGGTCATCGTCTTCGAGCACCATCACGGCGCGCACCACTGCGTCGAGCGACTCGCCGCCGGCTTGCAGCACATCGAGGGCGGCGCGCGCTGCCGCCTGGCAGCCGTCCACGTCGTCCTGCGAGGCGCCGGCGCCGCCGTGCACCACCACTGCCACCGGGGCGCTCACGGCTGTCCCCTCGACGATTTTCCTGCACCGGCGGGAATGGTAGGCGGCTTGTCGTGTAATGGCAGCATAGAAAGGTCCGGGTTGGCGTGGGCGGATGAAACGAATAAATTCTAGCAAGGCCAACTCGCGTGCTCTGTGCGTCTTTGAGCCAGGCCGATGTAAGACCAGTCTGATCGTCAGTGGGCAAAATAATCATCGCCGCGATCACTTGGATGGCGCGATCCAAGAATGGATGACTTCGAGTCACAGTGTGGCTATGCTGGGCGGTTTGATCACGGAGGCCTGCCATGGACCCGGTTGTCACAATGTTCGCCCGATTGCCGATGCCGATGTTGCTGGTGTTGCTGGCCTGCGCCGTAACCACGGCGCGTGCCGCCGTCCCCGTCACCGAACAGCACTACCTGTCCGGCCAAGGGCCGGCCACGGCGGTGCCGTGGGACTTCAAGGTGTCCGACGGCCGCCGCGCCGGCGCCTGGTCGACGATGCCGGTGCCATCGAACTGGGAGCTGCAAGGATTCGGTGGCTACGATTACGGTGAAGGCGCCAAGCGTCACAACGAGCAGGGCCAGTACCGGGTGAAGTTTGCCGTGCCGCCGGCCTGGCGCGGCCGCACCATCCGGCTGGTGTTCGAAGGCGTGATGACGGAAGCGACGGTGCGCGTCAACGGCATGCCGGCCGGGCCGCCGCACATCGGCGGCTTTTACCGCTTCGGCTACGACATCACCAAGCTGGTCAAACTGTCCGCCGACGCCGACAACCTGCTGGAAGTCGATGTCAACAAGGTGGCGTCGGACGCGGCCAGCGAAAAGGCCGAGCGGGCCGGCGACTACTGGGTATTCGGCGGCATCTTCCGTCCAGTGTGGCTGGAAGCGGCGCCGGTGCAGGCCATTGCAGCCGTGGCGATCGATGCGCGAGCCGATGGTTCGCTGTCCGCGCACGTGAATTTGTCGCACCCTCTGCCTGGGGCCACGGTGGACGGCCAGGTATTCGATGCAGGCGGCAAAGCGGTCGGGCCGGTGTTTCGCGCCGTGCTGCCGGATTCCGCCAGCGCTGGCATCACCTTGCGCGCCACCCTGCCTGCACCGCGCCTGTGGACCGCTGAAACCCCCAACCTCTACACGCTGCGCCTCACCCTGCGCCGGGGCGGCAAGGCGCTGCATACGCAGAGTACCCGCTTCGGTTTCCGCACCTTCGAAGTCCGCCAGGGCGACGGCCTGTACCTGAACGGCAGCAAGATCGTCATCAAGGGCGTCAACCGCCACAGCTTCCGGCCGCAGACCGGCCGCGCCCTCGATCGCGCCGACAACTACGCCGACGCGCGTCTTATAAAATCGATGAACATGAACACGGCGCGCATGTCGCACTATCCGCCCGATCCCGCTTTTCTCGAAGCAGCGGACGAACTGGGCCTGTACGTGATCGACGAATTGTCGGGCTGGCAGGCCGCGCACGGCACCGCCATCGGCCGCAAGCTGGTGGCGCAGATGGTGCCGCGCGATGTCAACCACCCGAGCATCCTGTTCTGGGCCAACGGCAACGAGGGCGGCTTCAATACCGATCTCGATGCGGAGTTCGGCAAGCACGATCCGCAGCAGCGCCCGGTCATCCATCCGTGGGCCATCTTCAACGGCCTCGACACCAAGCACTATCCGAACTGGAACCTGGTCAACGAACGCCTGCGCGGCCCCAACCTGTTCATGCCGACCGAATTCATGCACGCGCTGTACGACGGTGGCGGCGGCGCCAGCCTGCAAGACTACTGGGACGCGATGATGGCGTCGCCCATGGGCGCGGGCGGCGTGATCTGGGCGCTGGTGGACGAAGGCGTGGTCCGCACCGACCAGGCCAAACGCATCGACCCGTATGGCACGTACGGCCCGGACGGCATCGTCGGTCCGCACCACGAGAAGGAAGGCAGCTACTACGCGGTCAAGGATATCTGGTCGCCGGTCAAACTGGGGGCTGCCACGTTCGATGCCCGCTTCGACTGCACGCTACCGGTACACAACCGTTACGACTTCGTCGGCCTGGACCAGGTGCGTTTCAACTGGCGGCTGCTGCGCTTCGCCAGCCCGGACGATGGCTCGACCAAGCCACGCGAACTGGCCAGGGGTGCGGGCAGCGCCAGCGGCGTGGCGGCGCGCAGCGATGGCAAACTCGATCTGCACTTGCCGGCCGGCTGGCGCCAGCGCGATGCCGATGCGCTGGAGGTCACCGCCACCGGCGCCGATGGGCAGCAGATCTGGACCTGGACTTATCCGGCCAGTGACTTGTCCCAACGCCTGTCTGCCCGATTTGCCGAACCGGCGCGGCTGTCGCACGCCTCCAGCCGCCAGACCGATTCTGCCAACAACGCTGCGCCAACGACTGTTACCGCTACTGCGCCATCGTCAGCCGCACCCACGGTCAGCACAAGTGGCGACACTGTGCGCCTGACGGCCGGACCGGTGAGCGCCATCTTCGACGCGGCCACCGGCCAGCTGCGTACGCTGCAACACGGCAGCCGCGTGTCGGCCCTGACCAACGGCCCGCGCCTGGCCTACGCCCGTCCGCTGGCCGCAGCCGATACCGAGGTGGCCTGGCTGCCGCTGGCAGTCGATACCGCACATGATGGGGGCGGCAACGGCGGCATCCTGGCTGGCGCCACCGTCCACCGCCTGGCCACGCCCCAGACAGCCAGCGTCATCCAAGTCGTCCCCGCATTCGGGAAGGGCGCCGCCTACGCCCGCTTCAGGATCGAGATCAGTGCCGACGGCGCCAACTGGAAAACCGTGTTCGACGCCACCCGCCGCAAATCGGACGGCAATGCTTACCGCATTCCGCCACAGCCGGTGCTCGCCGTACGCATCACCAACGCCACCGACCAGCACGGCCAGAAGCTCGCCCTGAACAGCGTACGCCTGGGCCACGCCGCCCGGCGATTTCCGTTGCTCGGCGCGGCCAATAGCGCCAGTGCCAGCGCAGCTGGCATAAGCTCCGGCACCAGCACCGGCACCGGCGCCAATGCCGACGGCAAACCCGTCGCCTGGATCGAGGCCAGCCAAAGCGGCGGACTTGATCGCGTGCGCTGGACCATGGCCTCGAACGGCGACCTGACGCTCGATTACAGCTATCGCCTGGAAGGCGCGGTGCAATACCACGGCATCACGTTCGACCACCCGGAAGCTGCGCTGCGCAGCACGCGCTGGCTCGGTGAAGGCCCCTATCGCGTGTGGAAAAATCGACTGCAAGGCACCTGGCTCGGTGTACACGAGGTGGTGCAGTTCGACCAGCAACCGGGCGAGCGCTTCCGCTACCCGGAGTCGCAGGGCTTCTTTGCCGGCGTGCGCTGGGCGCGCTTCGACACTGCCACCGGCAGGCTGCACATCAACAGCAACGACAACAAGGCGGAGGGCTACCTGCGCGTGGGCACGCCGCGCATTTCGCACGCCAATACGACGGTGGAATTCCCTGCCGGCGACCTGTCGTGGCTGCACGCGATCCCCGCCATCGGCGAGAAATTCACGCCCACCGAAGCGCTCGGCCCTGCAGCCGCCTGGCCGACGGCCAATGGCGGCTACGAAGGCAGCCTGACATTGCGCTTCGACTGATGTCCACCCCGTCGCCTGGAAAGGCAAAGATGCGCCGATCCTGCGGTGCGACTGCGGCCACGGCATGCTGTTCGATAGGTTCGACTACCGCGCCGTCAGTAGCGCAGATCATCCGCACCAGGTGAGGCACGCCGCCGCGCGATGGCGCCCACCAGGGCCAGGCCGCCAAGCAGCAGCGCGGCGGCTGCAGGTTCGGGCACGGCGGAGGTCAGGGTGCGGGTCACGTACATCGAACTCATGTAGAGAGCATTGCTGCCCTGGACACCGCCCGACCACAGCGTGTAATTGGCGAACTGGGTGGGCGCGCCGTTGCCTTTGCCAAAGAACGTGAAGTCGTACAGGTTGTAACTGGTCAGCCAGAAGCGCTCGTTCAACGCCAGCGTGGGCAGCAGCCGGTAGGAGGTGGCGATGGACGTAAAATCGCGCTGGCTGAAAGTACCATTGCCGACCACTGCATCGTCGACGGTCATGGTCATGCTGCGGATGCGGTCCATGGACACGTTGGGGTCGGAAGCCGGCCCTTCCACCACCACCACCGCAGAAGCCTTGGCGTCGCTGTTGCCGTATGGACCATCGGGCCCGTAAGCCCACTGGCCGGACCAGGTCAGCTCGAAGGTAAAGGTGTCTGCCACCGCCGCGTTGGTGGCCAACACCGGTACCGATGCCAGCAGGCCGCAAAGAAGTCTTTTACGCATACATGCCATGATTTTTCTCCCTGTAAGTGCGCAAATGTAACACAGGGATGTTGACATGACACTTTTCGACAGGCTAGAAGCCGTAAATCATCTTGTACGCCAGCTCCGGTGAAAAGGTTCCCGCCGCTGCCGCGCAGCCATCCGATTCACCGGGCGACTTGATCCACAAGGCCATCTCCGGCGCGCTGCCGGCCGCGTTCATGCTGGGCGTGACGCCCAGCTTGCGTCCGGCCGGGTCGCACCACTGGGTGCCATTCGGGCCGTTGCCGTTGCGGCTGGTATCGACCACGAAATTTTTTTGCAGGCCGCGCTGGCGCAGCGCATTGGCCACCGCCACGCCGTACGGATTGCTTTCGGCATCGGTGCGGTAGTTGGAGACGTTGAGCGAGAAGCCGCGTGCGCCAGCCACGCCGGCGTCCACCAGGCGCGCGGCCGCCACGGTTGGCGCCAGCCAGGCGCTGTTGCCGATGTCGAGGTACAGGTAGGCGCCCGGCGCCAGCGCGGTAAATTGCGCCACCGCGTAGCGGAACAGTTCCAGCCGCGCGCTCTTGCCGGCGGCGTCCAGGCAGTCCAGTTGCGGCAAGGCGTCCGGCTCCAGCACCACGATCGCCTGGCGGTTGCCTATGGCGGCGGCAAAGGCGCGGATCCAGTCGCGGTAGGCTTGCAGCGAGCCGGCGCCGCCGGCGCTGAACTGGCCGCAGTCGCGCGCCGGGATGTTGTAGGCGACCAGCACCGGGGTGCGGCCGTTGGCCGCAGCGGCGCCGACAAAATTGCCGACCGCCGCGCCGATCCCCCCGCTCCAGTCGCCGAACCACCTGGCGCCGGGCTGGTTGGCGATGCGGTTGCGGATGTCGGTCACGCGGCCGTCGCTGGGGTTGTTACGGGCCCAGATGGCGGCCGTCGATTGCGGATCCACGTACAGCGGCGGCAGCGCTGCCGCCGCCGTGACCGACACTGCCAGCAACAACGCTGGCAGCAGGCGCCTGGCCAGGGATTTCGTGTGTTTCAGTTTCATCATCGTCTCCTTTTTGGTGTATTGATGCCACGTCTGCACTACCTACAACAGGGGTCATCGCTGCCGGTATATTCCGGCATACTTGATCCCGAACCACAAGATCGGTACATAACAGGCGGCCGGCAGCAGGAACGACCACTGCACGCCAACCACGTCGGCCAGCACGCCCTGCCCCACCGGCACCACGGCGCCGCCCACGATCGCCATGCACAGCCGGCCGGCGGCCTGGCCGGTGCCGGCGCCCAGCTGGTGCAGTCCCATGCTGAAGATGGTCGGGAACATGATGGCGTTGCACAGGCCCACGGCCAGGATCGCCCACATGGCCACGCTGCCGCTGCCCGCTACCGCCACCACGATCAGCGCCACGGCCAGCGCCGCGCTGAACGCCAGCGCGGTCCCGGCGCTCACGCGGCGCATCACCAGCGCGCCGACGAAGCGGCCCACCATCGCCCCGCCCCAGTACAGGCTGACGTAGTGGGCGGCATTGGCCACGGTCAGGCCGGCGATATGGCGCTCGGTGAGGAAGCTGACGATGAAGCTGCCGATCGCCACCTCGGCTCCCACGTACAGGAAAATCGCCAGCACCGCGAACACCAGGCGCGGGTGCTGGCGCAATACCAGTGGCGTGCGGTCGTCGGCGGTGGCCGCCACCTGCGGCAACCTGGCCAGCGCGAAGGCCACGCTCAGCGCCAGCAAGGTGCAGGCCAGCAGCAGGTACGGACCTTTGACAGCGTCGGCGCCGGCAGCGGCGCTGTCGGACAGGATCAGCCAGGCGCCCACCAGTGGGCCGACCGTGGTGCCCAGCGAGTTGAAGCCCTGCGTGAGCGTCAGCCGTCCGGACGCGGTGGCCGCCGGGCCGAGGATGGTCACGTACGGGTTGGCCGCCACCTGCAGCATGGTGATGCCGCTGGCCAGCACGAACAGCGCCGCCAAAAACAGGCCAAAGCCTGCCTGCGCGGCCGGATAGAACATCAGGCAGCCGATGCCGGCCGTGGCCAGGCCAACCACCACGCCACGCTGGTAGCCGATGCGGCGCACCAGCGCGCCAGCCGGCAGCGACACCAGGAAGTAGGCGCCGAAAAAGCACGACTGCACCAGCATCGCCTGGACGTAGCTCAGCGTGTACACCGCGCGCAGGTGCGGGATCAGCACGTCGTTGAGCGCGGTGATCAGGCCCCACATGAAAAACAGCATGGTGACCATGGTCAGTGCGCCAGTGCGACCCGGTTGCGGCGCGGTGATGGCGGCTGGGGTATCGGGCGGGGTCTGGGCCGGTTGAATGAGTGACACGTTGATCCTTTATGTATATATATTGTTAGCGGCCGTCGATCATCTTGTGGGCCAGGTCGGGCACGAAGGCGCCGGCGGCGGCGGCGCAGCCGTCCGCCTCGCCCGGCGACTTGATCCACAGCGTCATGGCCGGCTGGCTGCCGGCGGCGTGGATGCGCGGTGCGGCGCCCAGGCGGCGCCCGGCCGGGTCGCACCACTCCTTGCCCAGCGGTCCGTTGCCGTTGCGGCTGGTATCGACCACGAAGGATTTATCGAGCTGGTACTTGTCGCGCAGCGCATTGGCGACGGCGATGCCGTAAGGATTGCTCTCGCCATCGGTGCGGTAGTTCGAGACATTCAGGGCAAAGCCCGCAGCGACCGCCACGCCGGCGTCCACCAGCCGCGCTGCCGCTTCCTGCGGCGCCAGCCAGTCGCTGTTGCCGATGTCGATGAAGACCTGGGCGTTCGGCGCCAGCGTTTTCAACTGGCCGGTCGCGTACTGGAACAACTGCAGGCGGCTCGCCTTGCCGCCGGCGTCGAGGCAGTCCAGTTGCGGCAAGGCGTCCGGCTCCAGCACCACCACGGCGGCGCGGCCGCCGATGCCGCCGGCAAAGGCGCGAATCCAGTCGCGGTAGGCGGCGATGGAACCGGCGCCGCCAGCGCTGTGCTGGCCGCAGTCGCGCGCGGGAATGTTATAGGCCACCAGCACCGGCAGACGGCCGGCCTCAGCAGCGCCGTCCACGTACTTGTCCACGGCAGCGCCGATCTCGCCGCTCCAGCCGCCGAACCAGCGTGCGCCGGGCTGGCTGGCGATGCGCGCGCCGATGTCGGCTGCGCGCGGGTCGTCGCGATGGTCGCGCACCCAAGTGGCGGCGCTCGATTGCGGGTCGACATACAGTTCGGGGGTGGCGGAAGTTGCGGCAGTTGCGGAAGTTGCAGCAGTGACGGCAGCAAGCGCGCCCATTTGGCAAGCCAGCGCCAGCGCCAGTATTTTCAGCCTGGATTTCATGGTTTCCTCATCGTTGACAGGTCGACAAGCGGGAGCGCCAGGGCAGCGCGCTCCCGCGAACACGTTTAGAACGTGTAGTGCAGCTGCGCCGTGTAGCGCGGGCCGGTCTTGAACCAGGTGTGGTTCAGATTGCCGATGTGCTGGTCCATGGTCTGGCGGAACTTGACGTCGTTCAGGTTCTGCGCTTCCAGGCCGATCGACAGCTTCTCGGTGATCTTGTAGAAGATCGAGGCATCGACCTGGCCATACGCTTCTGCCCACAGCGGCAGGCCCCAGGCCAGGTTGGTGGCGCCGAAGGTCGGGCTGGCAGGGTTGGTGTCCTTGCCATCGGTGCCGCGCGCGCCGAAGGTATTGACCGCCTGCAGGTTGCGCGAACGCCAGTTGTACGCCACGCGCGCCGAGACCGGACCACGGTCGTACATCAGCGACAGGTTGCCGCTGCGCTTGGACAGTCCCTGCAGCGGCAGGTTGCCGAACACGCGACCATCGGTGTCGCAGCCGTTGATGTTGAGGTTCAGGTTGACCTTGCCGTCGGCGCTGCCGCTGCAATACGCGGAATATACCGGGTTGTACAGGTCGCGCTTGCTGTCCACGTAGGTGAAGCTGGCCTGCAAACCGATGCCCTTGAGCCAGTCCGGCACGCTGTCGTAGTACTGCTGGTACGCCACCTCGAAACCGTTGGCGCGGCCCTTGGCGCCGTTCACCGGCGAGGTCACGGCAAAGCTGTGCATGGTGCCGGCCGTATCGGGCAGTTCCACGCTGACCAGCTGGTCCACCACGATGTCCTTCAGGCGCTTGTTGAACAAGGCAAAGGTCAGCGAGCCGCCCGGCGCGAAATACCATTCCGCCGTCAGGTCCAGCTGGGTGGACTTGGTGGGCCGCAGCATCGGGTTGCCGTACGCCTCGCCGGTCAGGCTGACGTTGTCGATATTGACGGCGCCGGTGGTCGGGTTGCTGCTGCTGTTGACGACTTGCGACAGCGAGTTATACGCCTGCAGCTTGTTGAAGTCCGGGCGCGAAATCGCCTTGGCCAGCGCCAGGCGGAACTGCCAGCCGTCGGTGCCTTTCAGGCGCAGGTTCAGGCTCGGCAGCAGGTTGTTATAGCTGTTCCTGAAGTCGGCCGCGCTCGCGATTGCCCCGATATTGGGGATCGCCACGCCGGTCACGGCGGCGCCCGCCGGAATCGCTGGCATGTTCGGCTTGAACACGGTGTAGCCGGCGGCGGTCATGTCGGTCTTCACGTAGCGCACGCCGAGGTTGCCGTCCACCGGGTACTTCAGGTCGTCGAAGCCGAAGCGCAGCTGGGTGTAGAACGCCTTGGTCTTTTCCTGGACGTTGTTGTTCTCGGAAGGGTCGGTGCCGAACGACGCCTTTTTCCATGGATCGCAGGTGCCGCCCCCTTGGGCAGCGACGCGCTCCTGGCACAGCACCGTATGGTACTCGTGCAGCTTCTGGTAGCTGTCGGGGTAGCCGAGCGCCAGGGCGTCGGCCGGGAATACCGCGGCCGGTACCGAGGCGTCGCCATTGAAGAAGTTATTGAACGGGTGTACCCGCGCGCCGCCGGCAAAGCGCGGATCGCTCAGGAAGGCCAGGTTCGGGATATCCCAGCCCAGCATCCACGGCTGGGTGATCGGCTGCCAGTTGTAGCTGGGGTTGGACGTGCGGGTATCGGATTTGCGGTCAGTGAACCGCACGCCGAACCGCACGTCGCGCAGCACCGGGTGGTCGAAGCTGCGCTGGAAGTCGGTCTTCCATACGTTGTTGCTGGCGGTGGAGCGGTCCAGGTGCTCCATCGTATAGGCCCAGTAGTAATTGGCCGGGTTGGCGATGTAGGCGCGGTCGGCGTCGTCGAAGGTGAGCTTCGGCAGGCCGCCGGTCAGGTCCAGGCCCTGCTTGGGCAAGCGCAGGCCGGTGGCCACGTCGGAGTCCAGCGACTCGGTCCTGGCGCGGATGCGCTGGAAGTCGTTGCGCACGGTCCAGTCCTGGTTGATACGCCACTGCACGTTGAGGGCGATATCGGTGGTGGACGAGTCGCGGCTCGAGATGCGGCGGTCCGGGTTCAGGTTGATGCCGCTGTGGTCGGGATCGGACAGCGTGCCGGACAACAGGGCGCCGTTGGGCGCGTACACGCCGTTGGCCACCTTGATATCGAACGGGGTGGCGTGCGACATCAGCATGGCCTGCTCGTTCCAGCTGTTCTCGTAGCTGGACTTGAAATACGTGAGCGACGCGGTCAGGTCGCGGTTCGGGCGCCACTGGGCGGCGGCGTACTGGCCCTTGCGTTCGCGCTCGAATTCCATGGTGCGCCAGGTCACGCCTTTCGGCACCCAGACGGTCCTGCCGGGCACCAGGTCGTCGCGCGGATAGTACGGCTCGACCTGGAAGTTGTCGGTGCGGGTATCGCTCTGCGACTTGGCAAAGTCCACCAGCAGGCCGAATTCGCCGAACGGCGTGGTCCAGCGGTCCGACAGCAGCAGCGACGTCGAAGGCGTGGCCTTGCCCTTGCGCAGCGTGGAATACGACATCTGGCCCGAGACCGCGCCCCGGAAGCCCTTGTAATCGAACGGCATCGCCGTGCGCAGGTTGACCAGGCCGCTGATCGCGCCTTCGATCTGCTCGGCGGACGGGTTCTTGTACACGTCGACGCCGGCCATCAGTTCGGGCGGCACGTCCTCGAAACTGAGCGAGCGCGCGCCGTTGGCGGAAAACGAGTCGCGACCGTTGAGCTCGGAGCGTACGTAGTTCAGGCCGCGAATCGCCACGCCCGAGCCTTCCACCGCGTAGTGCTGCGGGTCGCCTGCCATGCTGCGGTCGATGGTCACGCCGACTACCCGCTGCAAGACCTCGGTGACGGAACGATCGGGTAGCTTGCCGATGTCGTCGGCGTTGATCGAATCGACGATCTCGTCGGCATTTTGCTTGATTTTCTGGGCCGACTGCAGCGCCGCGCGCTGGCCGGACACGACCACGACCTTGGCCTCGGCCGGCTCGACCGGCGGCTTGTCGGCAGCCGTGGTTTGCGCCCAGGCGGCGCCGGACATCATGCCCAGGTGGGCTACCGCAATCGCCATGGCCGTCTTGTTCAGGTGTTTCATTCTGTCTCCGATGCAGATGTATGTTGGTTCGCTACCGCTCTTGAGGCCGGCTAGCGGGTTTTGAAATCGTTGTCAAACAGCGTCTAAAAAAGCTGGCAACTGCCCGTTGCAGCGCGCCTAGCAAAAACAACTTCTGGTTGCTTTATGTTTTTCACCAACTGCTGTTATGAAATCGCTTTCAAGGACGCGAAGTTACCTGAACTACAAAAGCTGCGTCAATGAATTTGTTTAATGCAGTCCACTAAACGTAGTAAAAATACCAAATCGCCGACATTTTCTTGGTCCCGACTACTTTCCGCTTGACTTGAAAGTTATCTTTGAAGACCATGCATTGAAATCGATTTCAAACTTTGGACAGGGCAACCGCCCAGGGGCCTGGGCGGCACAGGAGGTGTTGGGGGACGATTGCGGCAGGGGAAGAGGCAAGCTGGCCCCGGCGACGAACGCACCGGGGCCAGGGTAAAACGCGAGGTCAGGCGGCCAGCGCGAGCTTGCGCGGCCGTGGCGCGACCGGGCGTTGCTGCCCCGCGCCTTCGAGCTTGAAGATATTGACCAGTTGCTCGAGCTGGCGGGCCTGGTCCTGCATCGACTCGGACGCCGCTGCTGCCTGCTCGACCAGGGCGGCATTTTGCTGGGTCACGCTGTCCATCTCGCTGATGGCCTGGTTGACCTGCATGATGCCCGACTCCTGCTCGGCGCTGGCGGCACTGATCTCGGTCATGATATCGGTCACACGGCGCACGCTGCCCACGATCTCGTCCATGGTGTCGCCGGCGGCGCCCACCAGCTGCGTGCCGGCGGCTACCTTGTCCACCGAGTCGTTGATCAGCGCCTTGATTTCCTTGGCGGCGCTGGCTGACCGGTGCGCCAGGGTGCGCACCTCGGTGGCCACCACCGCGAAGCCCCTGCCCTGCTCGCCGGCACGCGCCGCTTCCACGGCAGCATTGAGCGCGAGGATATTGGTCTGGAACGCAATGCCGTCGATGACGCCGATGATGTCGGCGATTTTTTTAGCCGAATCGTTAATCGCCGTCATGGTGTGGACCACCTGCCCCACCACCGCGCTGCCGCGCGTTGCCACGTCCGCTGCGCTGCCGGCCATGGCCGTGGCCTGGCGGGCGTTGTCGGCGTTCTGCTTGACGGTGGACGTCAGCTCTTCCATCGACGATGCCGTTTCTTCGAGCGAACTGGCCTGCTGCTCGGTGCGCGACGACAGGTCCAGGTTGCCGGTGGCAATTTCCTGGCTGGCCGACGCAATGGTTTCGGTGCCCTTGCGGACCTCGTTGATGATGTCGTGCAGCTTCTGGATAAAGCCGTTGAGCGAGGTCGCCACCTGGCCGAACTCGGCGGACAGCGCCGGCAGGCGATAGGTCAGATCGCCCTCGCCGCTGCGCAAGTCCTCGGTGGCCAGCAGGATCGCCCGCAATGGCTGCAACACCATTTTTGCCAGGATGACGGCCAGCAAGACCGACAACACCACCGCCAGCGCACCGCCGCCGATCAGCGTCATCCTGGTGGTGGCCTGCATGGTGGCGGCATTGCGGGCGCGCTCGACCAGCAAGGTTTGCTCGGCGCCTGCCAGCTCGGCCAGCGTGGCGCGCATCTGGTCCATCAGCGTCTTGCCCTTGGCGGCCTGTTCGAAGGCGATCACCGCTTCCACGGTGGCGGTGCCGGCCACGCTGGCGCGGCGCAGTGCAATTGCCGGCTCGGCGGCGGTGGCGCGCCATTGCTGCTCGGCTTCCTCGAGCTTCTTGAGACGTTCCTGCTGCGCAGCATTATCGGACGTCAGCGTGCGCACATGCGTCAACGCCTTTTTAAAGGCGGCCTGGCCCGCCACGAACGGCTCGAGCGACGCCTGCGCGCCGGTCAAGGCGTAGCCGCGCTCGCCCGTCTCCATGTTGATCAGGCTTTCCAGCATTTCCTGGCTGGCGCCGAGCACCTCGTGCGTGTGCTCGTTCCACTGGTTGGCTTCGTTCAGCTTTGAAAAATTGACGTAAGCAACCGTCAACAAGGTGATCAGTATTACCAGGATCAGCGCGAAGCCGGCGTACAGCCGGGTGCCGATACCCATCTTGGTCCATAAAGTGTTCATGTTTTTTTCCTGTCCCGCGACTGGTGCCGAATGCGCACCGCCCGCCGCAAAGTGTCTGCGCAGACGGTCATCGGGCCGGATGCGCTGGTGGACACTGAATTGTTTAAGTGAGGGAGACTGCGACGGCAGGTAGGGGGCCGGTAACAACTTGCAGAATGCTCGGCTTTGGGAGCAAGGAGACGTGGCGCCACGACGGGCAACCGGTAGCACAATATTACATTAGGAAATTCCACAAAGCAATATTTTATAAATTTGTAGCAACCGGCGTGGTAGAACCATCACAGCGCCGGTTGCATGAAAAAAGCTACTGCGGACCACCCTTGGCCATCTGGCCGAAGACTTCGTCGCGCCGTACCCAGGCATGGAACAGCGCCGCGCCCAGGTGGGCCAGGATGGTGGCAAACAGCACGTACGCCAGCACCCCGTGCAGCGGACGCAGCATGCCGTACACCTCCGGGCTGTGCGGCAAAATTGCAGGCAGGTGCACGCCGCCGAACATCTTGATCGGGTAGCCGCCAGCGGACAACATGGCCCAGCCAATCAGCGGCATCGCCAGCATCAGCCCGTACAGCAGCCAGTGCGAGGCGTGCGCGGCGAACTTCTGGATGGCCGGCAGGTCGGCAGGCAAAGGCGGCGTAGGCCGGGTCAGGCGGTTGACCAGGCGCACGATGGCCAGCAACAGGATGGCGATGCCGAGCGGGCGATGCAAGTCCAGCAGCGGCGCGCGGTATTGCAGCGAGACCACCATTCCGGCGCCCACGAACAGCATGGCGAGGATGGCCAGCGCCATGGACCAGTGCAGCACCCGGGCCAGCAGGTTGAAGTGGCGTGGACGGTTCATCGGGCGCTCCCGTTCTGGTTGGCAGGATAGGCGGACTTGCCTTCGGCAATTTCACGTTCGCGGCGGTTGAACGACACCGAGTAGGCGGCCGAGCGGGCCCGCAGCACCGGATCTTCGCTGCCGGCGACGCCGTCCGGCACGATCAACGGGTCGAAATTGAGGTCGCGGCACGGGCCGGTCGCTTGTGGCTCGGCGTGCTTCATCGCCAGGGTGCCGATGGTGGCTTGCTGGCGCGTGTCGGGCCACGCCTTCGACGGGTCGGTGATCGGGTCGCCCGGTGCGGCGATTTGCACCACCAGGTCCCACAGCAGCGGGCCGGCGGCCAGGCGGCGGTCGAGGTCGGCGATCAGAAAGTCGGGATCGGCGGCCTTCAATTGTTCGGACGTGAGCGCCACGAACGGCAGGCGCGGCCGCATCGACCAGCGCACCATGCGCTGGTCACCTTGGGCATTGGTCAGGCGGAAAGCATTGACGCCGTTAAAACGGGTATTGCCCAGGCTGTCGGACCGGGGCGCGGTCTTGGCCCAGGCCTGGAAGGCGGCAATCTCCGGGTGCGCGGCCAGCACGGCCTTCATTTTTTCCGGGTCGGGCTTGCCGGTGGCAGGGTCGGGCTTGCCGGCCTCGTTCATGGCCTGGAACGCCTGCGGCGTGGCGGCGGCAAAGAACGGGAAACTGTTCATGGCAATGCGCCAGTCCTGGCCGTCGTCGGTTTTCAGCTGCACGGCCATGCCGCGCACCGGCGACGCCCCGTCGGGCGCGTACGGATTGTTGGACGACGCCGAAAAGCGGCCGATCACCTCGATCGACGGCTGCGCAAACGCGCGCGCCTTCGACAGGCTTGCCGCGTCGGGCGCCGGGGTAAACGTGCCGGCAAAGCACACGCCCTTGCTGTGGGCACGGCGAAAGCCCGAGGCTTGCTTGCCCGAGCCTTCGGCAAAGTTCATCATTTTCTGCGGCGTCAGATTGTGGTTGCCGAACCAGCCACCCACCCACGCGAACAGCGCGGCAAGGATGGCCAGGATCAGGGCAATCGGTAACAGCAGCAGCATGGAGCCGCGGCGCGGATTTGGGATAGGCATGTGGGGCTGGCTTTCGTATGGTCGATGGCTGGCGACGCGGTGTACTCGTCGTGCGCATGATCATAACTGGTACAGCCCGCTTTTGCCGCTCCACAGGTTTAATTGCTCAGGCCGCGAAACCGCCATCGATCAGCAAGTCGGCGCCGGTGACAAAGCCCGCTTCCGGTCCCGCCAGGTAGGCTACCATGGCCGCCACTTCGTCGGCATCGCCGTGGCGCTGCAAGGCCATCAGGCCGTGCATGCTGGCGGCGAAGTCGCCCTCGGCCGGATTCATGTCGGTGTCGATCGGTCCGGGCGACACGTTGTTGACCGTGATACTGCGCGGTCCGAGGTCGCGCGCCAGTCCTTTTACCAGGCCGACCAGCGCCGACTTGCTCATGGCGTAAGCGGCGCCGCCCACGAACGGCATGCGCTGAGCGTTGGTGCTGCCGATATTGATGACGCGCCCGCCCTCATTCATGTGCGCCACGGCCGCCTTGGTGGCCACGAACACGGCGCGGACATTCACGGCGAGGGTGGCGTCGAAATCATCGAGCGAAAACTCTTCTACCGAGCCGAGCCGCAGCACGCCGGCGCTATTGACCAGGATGTCGAGGCGTCCGAAATGCGCTGCCGCCCGGTCGATGGCGGCGCTCAGGGCAGCGGCGTCGGTGGCGTCGGCGTGGAAGGCGATGGCGCTGCCGCCGGCCGCCTCAATGTCGGCTACCAGCGCTGCGGCAGCGCTTGCCGAAGCGCCGTATCCGATGGCGACTTTGGCGCCCTCACGCGCTAGGCGGCGGGCGGTGGCAGCGCCGATGCCGCGCGAACCACCGTTGATGAATGCGACTTTGCCATCCAGGTTCAGGTGCGAATTCATGATCATTTCCTTTCGGGGGGTTAGTTAATGAATCAAGTATGGACTTGGGGACTAAATCCGGGTAGCGTGCAATAATCGCTTTCACTTTCAACCATTGGTATCGAATCCAGATGATCGACGAACTCGGCAGCCACCTGGACGCCTTCATCAACGCCGCCGCCGAAGGCAGCTTTTCCGCCGCCGCCCGCAAGCTGGGCGTCACCCCCGCCGCCGTCAGCAAGAGCGTCGCGCGCCTGGAAATGCAACTGGGCGTGCGGCTGTTCCAGCGCAGCACCCGCAGCCTGGCGCTGACCACCGATGGCGAACGTCTGTATGCGCAGGTGCGCCTGCCGTGGACCGAAATCGGCGACGCCCTCACCGCCCTGCGCCAGGGCGCCGGCAAGCCGGCGGGCACGCTCAAGGTATCGATGGCCCACACACTGGGCCGCAACTATATGTTGCCGCTGCTGGACGATTTTATCGAACGCTATCCGGACGTGGTGCTGGACCTGCATTTCGATAACCGGCAAGTGGACCTGATCGGGCAAGGGTTTGACGTGGGCATCGGCGGCGGCATCGAGCTGACCGAGGGGCTGATCGCGCGCGAACTGGCGCGCGTGCACATCGTGCTGGCCGCCGCGCCCGCCTACCTGGAACGCCACCTTGCGCCCGCCTCGCCGGCCGACCTGGTGCGCCATCGCGGGCTGTTGCGGCGCTCGCTGGCAACCGGACGGCTGCAGCCGTGGACCTTGAAAAACCAGGAAGGACAGGAAATTGTCGCCAGCATCCGGCCGGTGGCGATCCTCGACGATCCGGAAGCGATGACCAGCGCGGCCGCGCGCGGCCTCGGCATCGCGCTGCTGCCGCTGCCGCACGCCCTGCCCTACCTGGACAGCGGCGCGCTGGTGCGGCTGCTGCCGGACTGGCATGCTGAAACGCGCCCGCTGACGATTTACTATTCCAGTCGCAAGCTGGTGCCGGCCAAGGTTCGCGTGTTCGTGGACCATGTGGTCGAACGGTTCCGCGCCAGTGTCCATCCGGTGCGCTTCACCCAGGGCTGAAGCATGGACCTTGGACCATCAGGGCAAATGCAGGTCCATGCCGAGCGTTCTGACCATGACGTAGGTGACCACGGCCACCGCCAGCAGCGCCAGTACGAAGATCGCCGCCACCTTGCCGCCCGCGCGCAGCACCGCGCGCTTTTCCCTGGTCTTGCGGCCTTGATCGTAATGCCACTTGATGGCAAAGAACATGCCCGTTCCAAGCACGATAAACTTGAACGTAAAGAAGACTAAGGGGATCCATTCCATGTTTTCGGGTATTTCCGGTGATTGCGGGCGGTGATTGAGGCTATCTACAGCATACTACTGAAAAACAATATCCATACATCGAGACAAAATGTCCCAGGTAAAAACCATACAAGACCAGCACCTTGCCGCCTGGCTGCCGCGCCTGGCCGGCAACCGGGGACCACGCTTTTTGCAGATTGCCGATGCGTTGCAGGCGGCAGTGGCGGATGGCGCGCTGGCGCCGGGTGACCGGCTGCCGCCGCAGCGCCAGCTGGCGGCCCAGCTGGGCGTCGACCTGACCACCATCACGCGCGCCTACGACGAAGCCAGGCGACGCCAGCTGCTGGAGGGGCGCGGCGCACGCGGCACCTATGTCGCAGCGCCAAAAGTGCATTTGACGTCGATCCTCGACCTGAGCATGAATACCCCGCCACCGCCGGACGGGGTGGACTTCGACGACCTGCTCAAACAAGGCCTGTCCCAGGTACTGCTGCGGGCGGACAATGAACTGCTGATGACGTACCACCCGGGCGGCGGCAGCGACTCCGATCGCCAGGCCGGCGCCACCTGGCTGGCGCCGATGTTGGGCCAGGTCGATGCGCGCCAGGTGGTGGTCTGTCCCGGTGCGCAGGCGGCGATTGCCGCACTGATCCTGGCGTTCACCGCGCCTGGCGACATCATCCTGGCCGAACCGATCGGTTATCCCGGCCTGCGCGACGCAGCGGCCCAATTCGGCCGGCACGTGGTTGCGGTGGCCACGGACCAGCACGGCATGCTGCCCGAGCAGCTGGAGCACGCGTGCCGCCAGCACCGGCCGGGGTTGATCTACCTCAATCCCACGTTACAGAATCCCACTGCCATCACCATGCCGGCAAGGCGCCGCAAGGAACTGGCCGCCATTGCGCAGCGCTGCCAGGTCATCATAGTCGAGGACGATCCGTACTGGCTGCTGGCGGAGGCCCCGCCGCCGCCGCTCGCCACGTTCGCACCACAACAGGTGGTCTATATCTCGACCCTGTCGAAATGCCTGACGCCGGGCTTGCGCGCCGCCTTCGTGCTGCTGCGCGATGCGCAGCAACGAGAACGTTTTCTGGTCGCGCTCAGATCATTTGCGCTGATGGTCGCGCCGCTGACGTCGGCATTGGCCACCCAGTGGATACTCGACGGTTCGGCCGGCCGCCTGCTCGACGGCATCCGCACCGAAGCGCGCCTGCGCTACCGCATGGCACGCGACATCCTGGCCGGGCGCTACAGCGGCCTCGGTGACGGTCTGCATGTCTGGCTCGAGTTGCCGGCGTACTGGACCCCTGCCCAGCTTGCGCAGGCCGCCGGCAGCGTCGGCATCGCGGTCACGCCGGCACAGGCGTTCGCCACCGGCAGCACCGCCGTCAATGCCATCCGCATCTCGCTCGGAAGTACCAGGGACCGTGGCCACTTGCAGGCAGGCCTGCAACGGCTGTCGCAATTGCTGGCGCAGCAGCCCGCGCCCGGCTCAAGCGTTGAGCGGGCCGATGCGCAACCTCAGCCGCCTGCCCGCCCAGTGAAATCGGCCATCGGCAGGATGAAGTCGGGGTAGCGCGCGCGCAAGCTGTCGAGTTCGGTCAAGGTGCCGGACAGATGGCGCCGCAGCCACGCCTGGGCGCCGGCGGCATCGCCGGCGGCGATCGCCTGGGCGATGCCGGTGTGTTCCTCCAGCACGGCCTGGGCCTTGCCGTTGAGCGGCACGTGCAGGCGGCGCAGCCGGTCGAGGTTGCCGCTGGCGCCGCGGATCATGTGCCAGATCGTCATCAGCTGCGCGGCCTCGTACATGGTCTTGTGGAACTCCTGGTCGAACAGGATGAAGCCGCCAAGGTCGTCCGCCTCGAGACAGGCGCGCTGCTTGATCACTGCCGCCTGCAGCAACCTGGCCGTGGCCGGATCGCCCGCGTTGGCCAGCCCATGGACGATTTCCAGTTCCACCGACAACCGCAGCACGTGGGCCTGCCGCGCCGAATCGAGGTCGATGGCGCACACCCGGGTCAGGTGTTGCGGAAAAATTTCCACCAGCCCCTCTTTTTCCAGCCGCGACAGCGCGTCGCGCACCGGCATCGGCGACAGCTCGAGCGCTTCGGCCACCTGGGTGCGCGACAGCGAAGTGCCGGGCTCGAGAGCGAGCGTGACGATCATCTCGCGCAAGTGGTCGTAGACCTGGGAGGCGGCGCTGCGCGAGCGGTCGAGACGGAAGGTAGCGGTCAGGCGCTCTAGGGTCATATTGCGGTATCAACGGGAGTGGCGCGGTCGTCGCGGGGTGACGATTCTAGCAAATTTCGATAGCGCGAACGCAAAAGAATCGGTTACACTCGCCTCCGTTACCTAGGATCCTAGCTCCAATCTTTCGAGGAATTGCCACCATGCAGAGCACCAACACCCCAGTTATTACCGAAATGCAAGTAATTCCGGTCGCCGGCTACGACAGCATGTTGTTGAACCTGTGCGGCGCCCATGCGCCCTATTTCACCCGCATCCTGGTCTTGCTCAAGGACAGCGCCGGCCATGTCGGCATGGGCGAGGTGCCCGGCTCCGCAGGCATCCTGAGCGCACTGGAAAAGGCCGCGCCGCTGGTCACCGGCACCGAGATCGGCCGCTACAACCGCACTCTGGCGGCGATGCGCGAGGCCATCTCCGGCAAGGCCTCGCACCAGGTCACCAACGCTGCCGAACAGGCCGTGCTCAAGCAGCCGCACGAGATCAACCTGCGCCTCGAGAACGTGGTCACCGCCGTGGAAGCGGCGCTGCTCGACCTGCTGGGCCAGCACCTGGGCGTGCCCGTGTGCGAGCTGCTCGGCGCCGGCCAGCAGCGCACCCACGTGCCGATGCTGGCCTACCTGTTCTACATCGGCGAGCGTCAGCGTACCGACCTGCCCTACCTGTCCGGCGCCGGACAGCAGGGCTGGTACGCCCGGCGCCACCAGCAGGCGCTCACGCCAGAGGCGATCGCCGACCTGGCCTCGGCCAGCGTCGAGCAATACGGCTTCCGCGACTTCAAGCTCAAGGGCGGCGTGATGCGGCCGGAGCAAGAAATTGCAGCGGTGGCGGCGATCAAGCAGCGGTTCCCGGACGCGCGCGCCACGCTCGACCCCAACGGCGCCTGGTCGCTCGAACAGGCAATTGCCGCCTGCCGCGGCCAGGGCCATATCCTGGCGTATGCGGAAGACCCGTGCGGGCCGGAAAACGGCTACTCGGGCCGCGAAATCATGGCCGAATTCAAGCGCGCCACCGGCATCCGCACCGCCACCAACATGGTCGCCACCGACTGGCGCCAGATGGCCCATTCGCACCTGCTGGGCGCGGTGGACATTCCGCTGGCCGATCCGCATTTCTGGACCATGCAGGGCTCGGTGCGCCTGGCGCAGCTATGCCACGACTGGGGCCTGACCTGGGGTTCGCATTCGAACAACCATTTCGACGTGTCGCTGGCGATGTTTACCCACGTGGCGGCGGCGGCCCCGGGCGCCATCACCGCCATCGACACCCACTGGATCTGGCAGGAGGGCCAGGAGCGGCTCACCGAGGAACCGTTGCAGATCGTCGGCGGCCAGGTGGCAGTGCCGCAGCGCCCGGGCCTGGGCATCACGCCGGACATGGAGCGGATCCACGCGGCGCACGAACTGTACAAGCGGGTGGCCGGCGGCGCCCGCGACGATGCGCACGCGATGCGCTACCTGGTACCGGACTGGACCTACGATCCCAAGCAGCCGAGCCTGGGCCGCTGACGGCGCCAGGGCAAGATCGAACACCTATAAGATATATAACGACAGGAGACACAGATGCACCAGAAAAAAATCATGGCAGCAGCGATGTTGCTGCTCTCCCCTTGCGCCTGGAGCCAGTCCAGCGTGACCATCTACGGCGTGCTCGACGCCGGACTGTCCTTTGAAGGCGGCAACAAGGCCGGCTCGGTCACCAAGCTCACCGGCGGCATCTCGTCCGGTTCGCGGCTCGGCTTCAAGGGCACCGAAGACCTTGGCGGCGGCAGCACCGCGCTGTTCGTGCTAGAGAGCGGAATCCAGGCCGACACCGGCGCGTCCGGCCAGGGCGGCGTGCTGTTCGGCCGCCAGGCCTTCGTGGGCATCGGCAATACCAGGCTCGGCACCCTTACCTTCGGGCGCCAGTACGCCCCGCACTACCTGGCGGCGGTGTTTGCCGATCCCTTCGTCAGCGGCACTTCGGCCGACGAAAAAAACCTGATCAATGCGGTGTCCAACGGCGGCCGCATGGACAACAGCATCAAGTACGCCAGCCCGGTGCTGCACGGCTTTAGCGGCGAGCTGGTGTACGCGGCCGGCGAAATCGCCGGCGATGCCTCGGCCGCCAGTTCGCGCGGCGTCGGCCTGAACTACAGCGACGGCCCGCTGGCGGTGCGCCTGAACTACCACGACAAGAGCAACGACACCGCCACCACGCGCCTGGCCAGCGCGCGCAATACTTTGCTGGCCGCTACCTACAACTTCAAGGTCGCCAAGCTGTTCTTCGCCTACGGCGTCAACAAGGGCCCGCTCAGCTCCACCCTGCGCAACAGCACCAATCCCTATGGCTACGCGGTGGTGCCGGTGGCCACCACGGTCACCCGCGACAGCACCGACACCCTGCTCGGCGTGAGCCTGCCGCGCGGTCCGCACACGCTGCTGGCCTCGTGGATCCACAAGAACGACAAGGAAGCGGCCAACCAGGACGCCGACCAGCTGGCGCTCGGCTACCGCTACGCGCTGTCGCGCCGCACCGACCTGTACGCGATCTATGCGCGCATGAACAACCGGCGCGGCGCCAGCTACACGCTGGGCAATGCCAGCGACGGCGGCAGCGGCGACCGCGCCGTCAACCTCGGCATGCGCTTTACCTTTTGACCTGGGCAGGCCCGCCGCCCGTCTGGCCCCGCCTCGTCGTTACGCATCCCTAGAACCAGGAGATCACCGTGCAACAACCACCAACAACATCCATGGACAGCACCAACCCGCTGCTGGCCCGCGCGATCAGCAAGGTCAAGTGGCGCCTGCTGCCGCTGCTGGTCGTCATGTTCATCGCCAACTACATCGACCGCGTCAACATCGGCTTCGTGCGTCCGCACCTGAGCGCCGACCTCGGCATCGACGCCGCCACCTTCGGTTTCGGCGCCGGCCTGTTTTTCATCGGCTACGCGCTGTTCGAGGTGCCATCGAACATGATGCTGCAAAAGGTGGGCGCCAAGGCCTGGCTAACCAGGATCATGTTCACCTGGGGCATCGCGGCTGCGGCCATGGCGTTCGCCCAGGGCCCGAACTCGTTCTATGCGCTGCGCTTCCTGCTCGGCGTGGCCGAAGCGGGCTTCTTCCCCGGCGTGGTGTATTACTTTACACGCTGGCTGCCGCGCGCCGAGCGCGGCAAGGCGATGGCGGTGTTCCTGAGCGGTTCGGCGGCGGCCTCGGTGCTGTCGGGGCCGATCACGGGCGGCCTGCTGCAGGTGGAGGGACTCGGCCTGCACGGCTGGCAGTGGATGTTCCTGATCGAAGGCGGCTTCTCGATGGTGTTGTGCGTGGCCGTGTGGTTCCTGCTCGACTCCGAGCCGCGCGACGCCAAGTGGCTCAGTAACGCTGAACGCGACGCCCTGACCGACGCCATCGCCGCCGAACAACTGGAGCGCGAGGCCGCCCACAACGCCAAGGGCCACCACGGCAGCAGCCTGCACCTGCTGCGCGATCCGCAGATCGTGCTGTTTTGCACCATCTACTTCATGATCGCGCTGACCATTTATGGCGCCACCTTCTGGCTGCCGACCATCATCAAGAAGATGGGGCATTTCAGCGAGTTCGAAGTGGGCCTGTTCAATTCGGTGCCATGGCTGATTTCGATCGTGGCCATGTATATCTTCGCCGCGCTCGCGCAGCGCTACAAGCACCAGCAGGGCTGGACTGCCGCCGCGTTTGCCGTGGCCGGCGCCGGCATGTTCGCATCGGCCTCGACCGGCAACCCGGTGTACGGCTTCGTGGCCATTTGCTTCGCGGCGATCGGCTTCAAAGCGGCCTCGTCCCTGTTCTGGCCGATCCCGCAATCGTATCTCGACGTGCGCATCGCTGCCGCCGTGATCGCGCTGATCAACTCGGTGGGCAACCTCGGCGGTTTCGTCGCCCCGGCCGCGTTCGGCATGCTGGAGCAGCGCACCGGCTCGATCCAGGGCGGCCTGTACGGCCTGGCCTGCGCTTCGCTGCTGGGCGCGATCGCAGTGCTGTTCGCGCGCAGCCGGCCGAAGTCCGACCAGCCGGGGCAGCTGGCCTCGCAGGCCTGACGCGCCGCTGTCCCATCGGCTGCCGCAGCTGGCTTCGCGTCCAGTGTGCGGCATGCCGAACAATTCAGCATCAGTCCAGGCTCATGCCAGCCATTGCAGGAACTGCCCGCTGAGCGGCACCGTCAGCGCCGCCAGCAAGGTTTGCGCGGTGATCAGCGCGGCCATCAGGCGGGTGTCGCCACCCATCTGCTTGGCCATGATGTAGGCATTGGGCGCGGTGGGCAGCGCGCAATAGAAACAGGCCGCCAGCGCCACCGGGGCCGACACCGCGAACAGCAAGCACACCTTGGCCGCCAGCAGCGGCAGCACCAGCAGCTTCAGTATCGACGTCGTGCCCAGCGCCAGCGGACGCAAGCCCTGCAGTGAAAACACCAGTCCGCTGCCCACGCAAATCAGCCCCAGGCACAGGGCCGCCTTGCCCAGGATGTCGAGCGTATTGAACAGCGGCGCCGGCAATGGCAGGCCGGCCACGCTCCAGATCACGCCGGCCAGCGTGGACAGGATGATGGGATTGGTGGCCAGGTTGCGTGCGATGCGCGCCGGCTGGGTGGGCACCCCGCTCCACCATGACAGCGCGATCACCGAGATCACATTGACCAGCGGCAGGCACAACGCCAGCGCCAACATCACCAGCGCCGCCGTTGGCGGCGTAAACAACAGCGCCGAGACGGCGATGCCAAAATAGGTGTTGGGCCGGACCGCTCCCTGCACCACCGACGACCGCGCCGCGTCCGGCATGTCCCGCGCCGGCAACAGCGCCAGCAAGGCCACGACCGTCACCAGCAGGGTTGGCAGCACCGTGGCCAGCGCCAGCTCACCGACCTGCGCCGACTGAAAGCTTAACCGCGCCGTGCCGCTGAACAGCAGCGCCGGGAAACAGATGTTGTACGAAAATTTTTCTATCGATGGAAAAAAGGCTTCCGGCAGCCAGCCGAAGCGCCGGATCGCCACCCCCAGCGCAATGATCAGCAATACCGGCAGAATCGCATTCACCATGTTCAATCCGCCGAAATGCCGGAGGGTCCGACACGCTCGGCATTCGGCCTGTTGGCCATGCGGATGCGGATCAGGTGACGCGCCGCATCGGTGTAGTCAGCGCGGCCATGCAGGGTGCGCCGGTTGTCCGCCCACAGCAGGGTATCGTCCGGCAACTGCTGGCAAAAGCGTGGCGCGCGCTGTTCGATCACTTCGTGCAGCAAGTCCAGCGCTGCGCGCACGGCTGGCGTATCGAGCGCCGGCCGGGCCGCCAGGCCCTTGAGCAGCGCGTCGTAGCGCCAGCGCATGGTCAGCGCTCCGCCCTGCCGCTCGAACACCGGCGCCAGTTCGATTTCCACCTGCTCGTCGCTGGCCGCGTACACCGACGGCACGCGAAATGGCAATGGCGTCGCGAACAGCAGCGCGCAGGCTTCGCGGCCGGCCTCGCTGCGCTGCAGTTCTTCGTAGAGGTCATCGACCGCGATCAGCAGGGAAGCGCCGCCACCGCAACGCGCAGCAGTGACCACGTACAACAGGAACTGTTCTTCCGGCATCGGATAGAACGACGAGTCGGTATGCATGTCGGCACTGCCGACCCGCTCCGAAAACGTCACGAAGCTGCTCTTGGGCGCACTGCCGGGCCGGGCGCGGATATCCCAGGCCACGCGCTGGGTACGCTGGTCGGTCGAGGTCGGATAACCGAGGCTCAGCGCTATCGCGTACAGCACGGCGTTGCGCGGCGCCTCGTCGAGGCCGGCAAGGCCGAGGCCGGTGATCGCTAGGCCGCGCGCCTCGGCGCCGCCAATGTAGCGCTGCAAAGCATGCAGTGACGGGATGGTCAGCAGCGCGCGCCGCAAGGCCACCTCGTCCGGGTGCGGATAGAAGCCGTTACCGTTGAAGTCGCTGAAGTAGCGGCCGACCAGCGCGATAATTGCGTCTTGGTCATAGCCCCAGTCGAAATTACGGTGGTTGACGAATACATTCGGGGATTGCTGAAGTGCTATGCCCATCTAGATCTCCTAAAGAAGTGCCTTGTGGCAACACTCCCGGAATACTAAGCCACACCATATTGCAATGCAACATGATGGAACGACCATACTTTGGGACGCTTTCCGGTTCAACCACGACGGAATGCGGCGCTGCGGGGTTCCCGGGTCAATATTCACTACTAAATAATCTATTGATGATTATTGTTAGCATAAATGTGTCTATGGAGAAATTACTTGGCCCTCTTGCCAATATTTTTAGGATACAGAAATAATTGCGACGTGATATTATCCGTTTCTTTGTGGCAATTGTCACACATTCTAACTTGTCTCTTCCAATAACACACCAGGGCGCGCCGTCGCTCATTGTCTGAAGGATTCTTTTATGACTTCGTTACGTAATTTGAAGCTGGCAACCAAGTTGGGGCTGGCGTTTGCGCTGGTGCTGGCGCTGGCTGCAGCTGTCGATATCTTTGCCATCGTAAAACTGGCGCAGATCAACAGCGCATCCACCGAGTTGTCCGAGCGCTGGATGCCGGCGATGCGCGTGGTACAGGACCTCAAGGCCCAGATCGCCCGCGTGCGCACCCGCGAATTCCAGTACATCATTTCCACCGACCCGGCCGAGATGGACAAGTACGACAAGGTCATCGCCAACGACCTGGTGGACCTGCGCAAGATGCAGGACACCTACGCCAAGCTGATTGCCACGCCCGAAGAAAAAGCGCTCTACGGCGAATTCCTGTCGCTGTGGGACCGCTACATGATCGAAGACGGCAAGATCCGCGCCGCCTCGCGCGCGGCCGAGAGCGACACCGCGAAACAGCTGCTGCGCGGCGAATCGAATAAATTGATCGTCGCCCTGCGTGGCCAGATCGACAAGCTGGTCACGCTGTACGGCGACGGCGGCGACGCCGCCTCCGATAAAGCCGATGCGCTGTACGACTCGGCGCGGTTCTGGATCATCACGTTGCTGATCGGCTCGGTCGTACTGGGCGCCCTGTGCGCGACGCTGATTACGCGCTGGCTGGTCAAGCGACTCGGTGGTGAGCCTGACTACGCGGTCAAAATTGCCGGCAAGATTGCCGACGGTGACCTGACAGTCGCCATCGACACCCGCCCCGGCGACCAGGACAGCCTGCTGTTCGCCATGAAATCGATGCGCGACAGCCTGGCCGGCCTGGTCCAGGAGGTGCGCACCGGCACCGACACCATCGCCACCGCCTCGCAGCAAATTGCCGCCGGCAATGTCGACCTGTCGGCCCGTACCGAGCAGCAAGCTGCGTCGCTCGAGGAAACCGCCGCGTCGATGGAAGAGCTGACCAGCACCGTCAAGCAAAACTCGGCCAGCGCCAGCGAGGCGAACGACCTGGCGCTGAGCGCTTCGGCCGTGGCGCAAAAAGGCGGCGCCGTGGTGTCGCAGGTGGTGCAGACCATGGGCTCGATCAACCAGTCGTCGCGCAAGATCGTCGACATCATCGCCGTCATCGACGGCATCGCCTTCCAGACCAATATCCTGGCCTTGAACGCGGCGGTCGAGGCTGCGCGCGCCGGCGAACAGGGTCGCGGCTTTGCCGTGGTCGCTTCCGAAGTGCGCAACCTGGCCCAGCGCTCGGCAGCGGCAGCCAAGGAAATCAAGGAACTGATCAGCGACTCGGTCAACCAGGTCGAAAGCGGCAGCAAACTGGTCGAGCAGGCCGGCGCCACCATGGAAGACGTGGTGGTCAGCGTGCGTCGCGTGACCGACATCATGAGCGAGATCAGCGCCGCCGGCGCCGAGCAGCGCGCCGGTATCGAGCAGGTCAACACTGCGATCGCCGGCATGGACGCCGTGACGCAGCAAAACGCCTCGCTGGTGGAAGAGGCAACGGCCGCTTCGCAGAGCATGCAGCAGCAGGCTGCCGCGCTGAGCGAGCTGGTGTCGGTGTTCCAGTTGGCCAGGTCTGCGGCCCGGGTCGTGGCAACAAACTCGAGCCGCAAACGTCTCCGGGCTTGAGTTTCCTCACGCGAATGCTAAGTGGCGCACATATAGCGCACATAAGCCAGGTGTGAGCAGTGGTAAATTGCCGCAAGACAATGTTACCCTTCTCGTTGCCCACCGTGAAGGAATCCGACCATGACATTACCAGCCGAAACACCGTTCGACCAACCCGACCTCGCAGCCTTGCTGGAACACAGCGACGCTGAGGCGCTGGACACCTTGGGTTTCGGGGTGATCGGTTTTGACGACGACGGCCGCGTCCAGCGTTACAACGCGTTCGAATCGCAGGCGGCCGGCCTGCGCGCCGCACGCGTGCTGGGCCAGGACCTGTTTCTCGCGGTGGCGCCGTGCATGAACAACTTCATGGTGGCCCAGCGCTTTGCGGACGCGCGGACCGAAGGCGTACCGCTCGACGACACCATCAACTACGTGCTGACCTTGCGCATGCGCCCCACCAAAGTCAAGCTGCGGCTGCTGTACCTGCCCGGCGCCACGCTGGGTTACGTGCTGGTGCAGCGGCCGTGAGCACCGCCCCCGACCATCCCGATGCGCAGGAATACGAAGCGCTGCTGCAATTCATGTACATGGCGCCGGTGGGACTGGTGCAGCTTGACGCCGATGGCGCCATCCAGATGCTCAACCCGGTGTCGGCGCAACTGCTGATGCCGCTCAGCCGCGACGGCGAACTGATCAACCTGTTCGACGCACTGGCGCCGGTCGCCCCCGATCTGCGCCTGCAATGCGCCAGCTACGCCGCGCCGCAAGGCCCGATCTGCGACGCCATCCGCCTGTATGTGCACGCGGACGACAAGACCGGCGGTCCCCAGGTGATGTCGCTCAGCATGTTGAAACTTGACGCCGACCGCTTGATGGCGGTGCTCACCGACGTCACCGAACAAGACCGGCGCGAGCGCCAGTTGCGCAAAACCGATGCCTGGCTCAATGCCATCATGACCAATATCAGCGACTACGCCCTGGTCAGCCTCGACCGCCAGGGCCGGGTCGAATCGTGGAACGAAAGCATACAGCGCGTGACCGGCTACGAGGCAGAGGCCATCAAGGGCCAGCCGTACGCCCGCTTCTATCCCGACGGCGCCACCACCGAGGCGCAGCAACTGGACCGCCTGCGCGAAGCCGACGAGAACGGCTGGACCCTCGACGAGGGCCTGCGCCAGCGCGCCGACGGCAGCGAATTCTGGGGCAGCGCGATGATTTCGCCGCTGCCCGCGCGCGCCGACGACACCGCGCCTTCGCCAGTCCCCCGGACCGATGGCGATCCTGCTTACTGCATGATCATTCGCGATATTTCCGACCGCCGCGACCTGAGCGAAAACCTGCGCAAGGCCGCCTACAGCGACCACCTGACCGGGTTGTCGAACCGCCGCGCCTTCTTCGAAGCAGCCGACCTGGAACTGACGCGCCGCCTGAAAGCCGTGCGCCCGGTGGCGCTGCTCGTGATCGACGCCGACCATTTCAAGGCCATCAACGACCGCCATGGCCACCCGGCCGGCGACGCGGTACTGGCCCACCTGGCCCAGACCATGCGCAGCGTATGCCGCCAGGTGGACGTGCTCGCCCGCATCGGCGGCGAGGAATTCGCCGTCATCCTGCCGTCCGTGGCGCTGGACGACGCGCGGGTGATTGCCGAACGCCTGCGCGCCGAGGTGGTGCGCACCCCCGCCCTCTACGAACAACAGACGATCGCCTATTCGATCAGCATCGGCGTGGCGGTCATGGACGATACCCTTACCGGCTTCGATGGCCTGATCAAGCGCGCCGACGAAGCGCTGTACGCGGCCAAGCGGCGCGGCCGCAACCAGGTAGCGATCTGGCAGAACCCGGCACCGGAGCAGGCATGAGCGAAGGCGAACTTGCTTACGAAGCGCTGGTACAGTTCCTGTACCGGGCGCCGGTGGCGCTGATCCAGTTGCAAAAGGACGGCGCCATCGAACTGCTCAACCCGATGGCCTCGCGCCTGTTGATGCCGCTGGCGCCGGACGGCGACATGGAAAACTTTTTCCACGTGCTGCGCCGCCACGCGCCGGATTTGCCGCAGCTGTGCGCCCAATTTTCGGACCAGCAGGGCGTGGTCTGCGAAGGCCGCCGCATCGTCGTTGACGAAACCCATGGCGCTGCCGACGGCCCTGCCGTGCTTTCGCTCGGCCTGCTGAAACTCGACGACAACCGCTTGATGGCGGTGCTGCTGGACGCCACCCACGAAGTGGTGCGCGAACAGCGCCTGCTGGCCAGCGCGGCCCAGCTCGATACGCTCACGCAGTTGCCCAACCGGGCCGGCACCATGACCCTGCTGCGCAAGATGACAGCGCGCACCAGGTCTGCCACCGGCGACCACTGCGCGGTGCTGCTGGTCAACCTCGACCGCTTCAAGCAGGTCAACGATACGCTGGGCAACGCGGCGGGCAACCAGGTCATTACGCTGGTGGGCGAACGCCTGCGCTCGACGCTGCGCTCGGGCGGACGTCCCGGCGACGGCGGCATGGTGATGGAAGCGGTCACCCGCGTGGGCGGCGACGAGTTTGCCGTGCTGCTCGATGGCTTGCCGGAGCCCGGCGTGGTGGAGCGCATCGCCAGCCGCCTGCTCGAGCGCCTGGGGCTGCCCTACCGCGTGCGTGAACAGGAGCTCGCGCTGACGTTCAGCCTGGGGCTGGTGGTATTGAAAACCGGCGAGAACGATGCCGACGACCTGCTGCGCGACGCGGCCATCGCCATGGCCGTGGCCAAGGCGCAGGGGGGCAACCGCGCAGTGGCGTTCGAGCAGGAAATGCGCGACCAGGCACTGCTGCGCAGCAGCCTGGAAGCGGATTTGCGCACCGCCGTCGAGCGCGCCGAACTGTTCAATGTGTACCAGCCAGTGGTGGGCCTGCTGGCAGACGGCCACACGGATCCGGGCGCGGGCGTGGAAGCGCTGGTGCGCTGGCGCCACCCGGTGCGCGGCCTGGTGAGTCCCATCGATTTCATCGGCATTGCCGAATCGACCGGCCTGATCCACGCGATCGGCGAGCAGGTGCTGGCCACCTCATGCCGCGACTTCGTCGCCTGGCAGCGGCGACTGGGTACTGCCGCGCCGCGCCTGCTGGCGGTCAACCTGTCACGCGCGCAACTGACCCAGGCCGACCTGTGCGACAAGGTGGCCGCGATTCTGGCCGCCAGCGGCATGCCGGCGGCGCAACTGCAACTGGAAATTACCGAAAGCCTGGCGGCGCAAGGCGCCGATATCCAGCACCAGCTGCTCGGCCTCAAGCAACTTGGCGTGAAGCTGGCGCTCGACGATTTCGGCACCGGCTATTCGTCGCTGTCGAGCCTGCACCTGCTGCCGGTGGATACAGTCAAGATCGACCGCTCGTTCGTGAGCCTGGCAGCGGGCAGTGCACACCACAAGGTGCTGATCGAAGCGACGGTGCTGGTCGCCCGCAGCCTGGGCATGACCACGGTGGCGGAAGGCATCGAAACCCTGGAACAGGCCAATGTGGCCCATGCGCAAGGCTGCGACAAGGGGCAAGGTTATCTGTACAGCCGGCCGCTCGAGAGTGCAGCGTTGCAGCAGTGGCTCACTGCGCACACGGCGCAGCCAGCGGCTGCGCATTAATTCAGCCCCAGCGGTTGGCGGCAAACCAGCCGCCGGCGGCTGCGGCCGCCGTGAGCACCGCGCCCCAGGCGATATCGGCCAGCGTCAAGCCCAGCGGCCAGACCTTGAGGATGGCGTAATTGGTCAGATCGTAAGTGGCGTACGCGGTCAAGCCCAGCACCGCGCCATGCACTGCTGCGGTCTGCCAGCTGACTGAGCGCAAGCCGGGGGCCACGGCCAGGAACGCCACGCCGGCGGCAAACAGCAGGTAGAAGGCGGCGGCGCTGGCCAGCCGCGGTTGCGGCAGCATCAGGTCCCCCAGCGCCGACTTGTAGGCGGGCGCCATGTACAGGCCGATCCACAAGGCGTCGAGGATCAGCATGGTGAGCAAGGTGCCGCCATAGGCCAGCAGCCACTGTTGCACGCTAAGGGCTTGCGCCGGATCGGTAGCAGGCATGGGATGTCCTTTATCTCGACAACTGGTTTGCTTCGGGACGATAAATCTGACCTTGCACGGCATTCAAGCGCGGCGGCATGATTTTCAGCGCGTACGCGATGGTCTCGCGCAGCGGCTTCGCGCGTAACTCGCTGTCGTACGGCGTGCACCGCTGCGGCAGGCCGTCGGCGCGGCGCGCCTCTTCCCAATGTTGCAGCCAGCTCACGTTGTCGGCCATTCCCCACAGCAGGAAATCGCGGCAGCGCGGGTAGCTCAGCGTCAGGTCGAGATAATCGCGCGCAATCGCCGCCACGCCAGCGTCGCGCGCGGCCAGGTCGGCCGGCAACTGGCGGTCGTTGACATCGAATTCGGTAATCAGGAGGTCGTAGCCCATGCCGGACACTTCGTCGAGGAACTTGCGCCATTCGCTGCCAGCGGCAGTGGCTGCAGCAGGCAACGTGTTGCCGACATGGCTTTGCAGCCCGAGCGCGTCGATCGGCGTGCCGCGTGCGCGCAGCGCGCCCAGCAGCGCCAGCACGCCGGCGCGGTGTTTGGCGCTGCCGGGGCCAGGCCCCATGTAATCGTTGTAGACCAGTTGGGCGCCAGGCGCGAACTGGCGCGCCAGCACGAACGCCATGTCGATCTGTTCCAGCGCACCCATCTTCTGGTTCAGGACGTTGACGATCAGCTCGCCGGTCTTGGGATCGACCGCCTCGTTGACGACGTCGTAGCTGAACATGTCACGGCCGAAGTGGGTGCATACCGCCTTGATGTGCTCGGTCATCAGGCGCTCGGCCACGCGCGCTGGCTCCGGGCCGAAATCGTACTGGTTGACCCAGTCCGGCAGCCAGCGCCGCGATTGCCACAGCAAGTTATGGCCGCGCACCAGCATGCGCTGCTCCCTGGCCCACGCGACCATCTCGTCGGCGGCCGCAAAGCGGTGCGGCCCCGGTTGCGGCTGCAAGGCCGGCCACTTGGTGGCGTTCTCGGACACGACCACACCGCATTCGCGCTCGAGCAGCTGACCGTAAGCGGTGTCGGCAAAGCGGACGCCTGCCCCCGCCCCGCCTCGGCCGCCGACAGCGCAGCCGAAGCGCATGCCTTTTCTGGCGGCGATATCTTTCAACGATACGTCGCTGGCAGCGACGGCGGGCAACATCAGGGCGCCGGCGGCGGCGCCAAACATGGTGAGTACGGTTCTGCGGTTGGGCATGGCTCTCCTTCGAGGAGTTGCCATCTTAATGCAAGCGGCGCACGCTGGACAAGGTTTGCTTTGCTGACGGTAGCGATCTGGACGGCAGCGCCGGTCGCAGGTATTCTTGGGCGACCACCACTGATAAAGGATGCACCATGATCGTCGAATTACGTGTTTATCACTGCCTGCCGGGCCGCCTGCCCGCCCTGCACGAGCGCTTCCAGAACGTCACGCTGCCCCTGTGGGAAAAACACGGCATCGAACCTGCCGGCTTTTTCACCACCCTGGTGGGGCCCAGCAACCAGACCCTGACCTACCTGCTCAAGTGGAACAGCCTGGCCGAGCGCGAGACCAAATGGAATAATTTCATGGTCGATCCCGAATGGATAACAAAACGCGCGGCGTCCGAAGCCGAGGCGCCGATCGTCGGCCATATCGAGAATTCGTTCCTGTCGCCGACCGGGTATTCGCCACTGCGCTGATTTCCGCTGCAGGATTTTTTGTGGCAGGCCTCTACGCAGACGGCTTAACGACCGACTTGGCAGAGGCCTTCGTCACAGGCTTGGCTGCCGATATCCTTTCGTCCGGTGGAATGACTTCTACTTTAAACCGTACATTCAGTGCACCAAGGACGCGCGTGATCGTCTCCATGCGCGGCTGGCTATTCGGCCGTAGCGCCTTGTATAAACCTTCGCGCGCCAGGCCGGACGCCTTGGCGATTTCCGCCATCCCTCGCGCACGCGCCACGTCGCCGACCGCAGCTGCAAAGATAGCAGCATCATTTGTTTCCAATGCCTGAGTAATGTAGGCAGCAGCAGCCTCATCGCTGGTAATGTATTCCGCAGGGTCGAATTCGATCAGACCCAGTCCGTCCAGATCGGCCAGAGTGATTCCGTGCTCATCCATGATTAACTCCCTACCGATGTATTGTCTGTGAATAATGGCGTTGCGCCTGGAACTAAAGGCATCACTGTTTAGGGGACTTGGCTGCCGGCTTTGCGGTTGGCTTGCCGACCGTTCTGGTCCTCGCCGCAGACGCAGTCTTGATGTTTGCAAGCGCCCTTCGCTGCTGCAATGTCCGACGCCTGAGTACGCTTGATCCCGCCGGCGAGCAAGAAAGTAAAGTACCCTCGACCTCGATGTAGTAAACCCTCCACCCGGCGCCGAAATGAATCCGTAGCTCCTTCAGGCCATCCCCAAGAGACCTGGTATCACCCAGGCCGCGTTGAAGATTAGAAATCTTCTGAACAATGGTCGCCCGAGTAATCTCATCCTTGATTCCGTCAAGCCAGGCCTGAAACGATGGAGTGAGCTTCGTCGTCTTCATGCATCCATTGTATTCACTCGATTACGGTGCTGCAATCTAAAATACCCATGGATGGATAATTTTCGCGTGCAGCACCTGGGCTACATTACTGGGACAGGTTCTTACCAGCGGTACGTCGCCGACAACACCGCGTTGCGCTTGGCGCCAAACCAGCAGTCGCCCCGGCTCAGGCACGTGGCCACGTAGGTTTTGTTGCCGAGGTTGTTGACGTTGAGCGCCACGCGCCAGCTCGGGCTGTCCCATGACAACATGGCGTCGACCAGGGTGACGTCCGGCGTGGTCGGAGCGTTGCCGTCGCGGAAGGCGTTCATGTGGCGCACGCCGCCGCCCACCGACAACCCGGTCACCCCGGCAGCGGCAAAGCTGTACTTGGTCCACAGCGACGCCTGTTGCGACGGGATACCGTTGAGCTGCTCGTCGAGGTCGATGTAGTTGTACTGGGCAATCAGTTCCAGCCCCCTGGCCACCTGGCCGCGCGCTTCCAGTTCCACGCCACGGGCGCTGGTGCTGTCGAGCTGGGCCGACAGCACTGGCGTGACGGCCACCAGCTGGTTCTTTTCTTTCCAGCGGTACGCGGCAGCGTTCAACGACAGGTTACGACCGGCCGGCTCGTACTTGACGCCCGCCTCCCATTGCTCGCCGCGCAGCGGCTTGAAGACCTGGCCCTGGGCGCTGTTGGCCACCGGGGTGAACGATTCGCTATAGCTGACATACGGCGACACGCCGCTGTCCGACAAATACATCAAGCCAGCGCGCTTGGTGGTCGCGCTCGATTTCTGACTCTCCGCGCCCTCGGTCTCGTTGCGCGCCTTATCGTGGCGCAGGCCCAGGGTGAGCAGCAGTTTCGACGTCAGGCTCAGTTGATCCTGCACGTAGAGGCCGGTCTGCTTCTGGGTATTGGCCGCCAGCAGCGCCAGGTCATCGAAGGTAAAACCGGTATAGACCGGGTTATAGACGTCGATCTGGGTCGCCACCGGGTAGCCGGCCGAGCCGGTCTGCTTGTAATGCAGGTAGTCCACGCCGAGCAGCAGCTTGTGCTTGATGCTGCCGGTGACCAGGTTGCCTTCCACCGAGTTATCGAGGCCGAACACCTTGGTCTGTGCCAGCGCGGCGCTGGCAAAGCGGTCCACCACGCGCTGGTTGACCGGGTCGGCGTTGAAACCGCCCGGCAGCGAGAACGAGTCGGCGTAGATGGTGCGGTAGTCGTTCTTGTTGTACGAGTAGCGCATGCTCTGGCGCAGTTTCCAGTCGGGGTTCAAGGCTGTCTCGAAAGTCCAGCCGATGGTCTTGCGCTTGGTGTTGTACTGGTCGAAACCGGGCTCGCCGATGAAGCGGTTGGTTGGAATCTTGCCGTTCGGGTTGCTCGTCAGCACGCCGGACCACGGGAAGAACTGCGAGGTGGAGCCGGTTTTATCATCCTGCCAGAGGGCCTGCAAGGTCAGCGTGGTGTCGGCGTTGGGTTTCCATGTCAAGGATGGCGCCACCAGCGCATGGTCGTCCGGTACATGATCGACCTGGGTGTTGGCGTCGCGCTTGACCGCGACCAGGCGGTACAGCCACTTGCCGTCTTCGGTCAGCGGGCCGGTGAAGTCGCCCTGCACCTGCTTGCGCTGGTAGCTGCCGACCTGCACGCCGATCTCGTTCTGCGCCACGGCCTGCGGGCGCTTGCTCACCATGTTGACCACGCCGCCGGTGCCGCCCTGCCCGTACAGCATGGCGGCGGCGCCGCGCAGCACCTCGATGCGCTCGAGCGTGTACGGATCGGTACGGGCGGTGCTGGTGTAATAGCTCATCGACTTGCGCACGCCGTCCAGGTATTCGTCGGGCGAGACGCCGCGCACCAGCATGCCGTCGTTGCGCGAATCGATGCCGTAGGCGTCCGAGCGCACGCCGGCTGCGTAGTTGAGCGCGTCCTGCAGGTTGCTGGCGCCCTGGTCGATGACCTGGTCGCGCGTGACGATGGTGACTGCCTGCGGGGTTTCCGACAACCTGGTATCGGTCTTCGTGGCTGTGGCGCTGCGTTTGGCCAGGTAGCCGGCAACCGCACTGGTGGCCGTTTCACCCTGTCCCGTCACCAGCACCTGCGGCAGGACGGCGATGTCGGTCGCGGCTGGAAGGGTGGCGGCGGCTTGGTCCTGGGCCTGCGCCAATGCCGGGGCGGCGCTACCCACGGCCAGCTCAGCCAGCAAGACTGCAAGCACCAGGCGGCGCGGTTGAAACGAAGAGACACGGTGCGACATGGTGGGAATTCCTTGTTTTGAGAATGATAATAATTCGCATTCTAAGTAATTCAGCGCGGACCAGCAAGCAACACACGCCTCGCACGGCTATAATGATAATCATTCCTATTATCGATGCACCGTCCACGTGTCGCCCACCACCATGCAAAAACCCGCCTTCACCATGTCGCCATTGGCGTTTGCCGCCTTCCTGTTAGCCACCACCGCCCACGCCCAGAGCAGCACCGCCATCACTGCTGCCGAACCTGAAACGCTGCCAACGGTCACGATTACCGCCTCGGCCGACGCCTCGAAGGACGGCCTGTCGAAAGCCTACGCTGGCGGCCAGGTCGCGCGCGGCGGCCGCCTCGGCATCCTCGGCAACGTGGACATGATGAGCGCGCCGTTCAACGCCACCAATTACACGGCGCAATTCGTCGCCGACCAGCAAGCGGCCAGCATCGGCGACGTGCTGGCTGCCGATCCGGGCGTGCGCGTCACGCGAGGCTTCGGCAATTTCCAGGAGTCGTACGTGATCCACGGCTTCGAGCTGTATTCGGACGACGTCGGCTACAACGGCCTGTACGGCATCTTGCCGCGCCAGTATGTCTCGCCGGAATTGCTCGAACGGGTGGAAGTGTTCAAGGGCGCCAGCAGCTTCCTGAACGGCGCCGCGCCCGGCGGCAGCGGCCTCGGCGGCGCGATCAACCTGGTGCCCAAGCGCGCCGGCAACACCCCGCTCACCGAGTTCACGGCCGGCATTGCCAGCGGCGGCCAGGGCTATGGCGCGGTCGATATCGGCCGCCGCTTCGGTGACAACAACCAGTTCGGCGTACGCGTCAATGCAGTCAAGCGCAAGGGTGAAACCAGTGTCGATGACCAGCGCAGCGAAGTGAGCCTGTTGACGGTGGGACTCGATTACCGCGCCGGCAACCTGCGCGTTTCGGCCGACCTCGGCTACCAGGACTTTGACCTGACCGCGCCGCGCCCGAGCGTGACCGTCAGCGGCACGGCCGTACCAGCCGCACCAGACGCTTCGAAGAACTCTGCCCAGCCGTGGACGTACTCGAAAGAGCGCGACACCTTCGGCACCGTGCGCGCCGAATACGACGTCAACCAGAACGTCACCGCCTGGGCAGCCTTCGGCGGCCGCGCGGGCGTGGAAAGCAACAGCCTGGCGAACATGACCTCGTTATCAAGCGACGGCTCCGCCAGCTTCTACCGTTTCGACAACGCGGGTAAACGCAACACGCGCACCGGTGAAACGGGCGTGCGCGGCAAGCTGGCCACCGGTGCGGTCACGCACACGCTGGTGGCGTCCGCCTCGGGCTTCTGGCTCGATTCGCGCAACGCCTACGGCTTCGGCGGATTCGGCCTCGGTAATACCAACCTGTATGCGCCGACCACGACTTTCATTCCCACGTCCGCCCTCTCCTACGGCAACGACATCAACGATCCGCGCACCACGCAGAAGGCTATCCTGTCGAGCTACGCCATCGCCGACACCATGGGCTTCCAGGGCGACACGGTCCTGCTGACGCTCGGCGCGCGCCGCCAGACCATCAAGGACCAGGGCTACGCCTACAACACCGGCCTGGCCACCGCCACCCACTACGACGCCAGCGCCACCACCCCGGTCGCGGCCGTGGTCTACAAGGTGCGCAGCGACCTGTCGCTGTACGCCAACTACAGCGAAGGCCTGGTGCAAGGCGGCATCGTCGGTAGCGATTATTCGAATCGCGGCACGGTACTGTCGCCATACAAGACCAAGCAGAAGGAAGTCGGCGTCAAATATGATGGCGGCAAACTCGGCATGACCGCGGCGCTGTACACCGCCGCCAAGCCGATCGGCACCGGTGTGCTCAACGGCCTGTACTCGCTCGGCGGCGAACAGCGTAACCGTGGCCTCGATGTGAGCGTGTTCGGCGTCCCTGCGCAGGGCTTGCGCCTGCTCGGCGGCCTGTCGCTGCTCGAAGCCGAGCAGCGCGGCACCGCGTTCTCCGGCAAGGACGCGCTCGGTGCGCCGAAGACCCAGCTCAACCTGGGTACCGAGTGGGATGTGCCCGGCGCGGCCGGGCTGGCCCTGACTGCCCGCGCGATCTACACGTCCAGGCAGTACATCAACCCGGCCAATACCATGGAAATCGGCGCGTGGACCCGCTTCGACCTGGGCGCGCGCTACGTCACCCGCATTGCCGACCGCGACGTCACCCTGCGCGCGCGCATCGACAACGTGGCCGACCGCAACTACTGGGCCTCGGCGGTGGTGTCGTCCGACTCGGGCGCGCTGGTGCTGGGGGCGCCGCGCAGCGTCACGCTGTCGGCCACGGTAGGCTTCTGACCGCTCCGATAGTGTCAGAGCAGTTGGCGGATTTTTTCTCCCAGCATGTCGAAGCGGAATGGCTTGGGGATGATGTCGAGCGGCGTGCCCAGGTCGCCCTGCTCGGGTAACTGGTCCATGTAGCCGGTGGCAGCAAGCAGCTTCACCTGCGGGTAGTCGCGCGCCACCGCCTGCGCCAGCGCGATGCCGCTCATCCCGCCCGGCATCACGATGTCGGTAAACATCAGGTCCACCTGCTCGCCCCGGGCCAGGTACGCCAGCGCAGCGTCAGCGCTTTCAACCGGCTTGACCTGGTAGCCGAGCGCTTGCAGGAACTCGGTGGTCAGCATCAGGATGTCGGCATTGTCGTCCACCACCAGCAGGCGCTTGCTGCGCCACCGGCTGCGCTCAACCTCGGCCGGCGCATTTTCGGACGCCTCTGCCGCCCCCGCTGCCGCCTTGTCCGCAGCCGGTGCCGGTGGCGACGCAGGCGCGGACGGGAACCTCAGCGTGACCGTGGTGCCCTTGCCCAGCGTGCTGGCAATGTGCAGCTTGCCTTGCGACTGTTCGGCAAAGCCATGCACCATTGCCAGGCCCAGGCCGGTACCTGGTCCCTTGGTGGTAAAAAATGGTTCGGTCGACCGCCGCACCACCTCTTCGGCCATGCCGGGCCCGCTGTCCTGGATCGCCACTTCCACGCACGGATGGGCGCCGTTCGCCAGCAGCTTCGCTGGCGCCGTGCCGGTGAACTCCCGGGTGGCAATCGTGATCGCGCCGCCATCGGGCATGGCTTCGCGCGCATTCTTGACCAGGTTGAGCAGCGCCGAGTCGAGATGGTCGGCATCGACCTGGCACTGCGGCAAGTTGGTACCGAGGTCGAGGCGCAGCGTGATCGACTTGGGCAAGGTGGGTCCCAGCATGTCCGCCAGGCCCAGCACGACCTGGTTCAGCGACACCAGCTTGGGATGCAGATTCTGCTTGCGGGCGAACGACAGCAGTTTCTGGGTCAGGCGGGTGGCCTTGTCCAGCGCGCCCCGGCTGCGCTCAAGGGCGTCGATGGCCGAATTCGATCCGTGCAACTGGCGCGTGGCCAGTTCCAGGTTGCCGGTGGCCACGTGCAGCAGGTTGTTGAAGTCGTGCGCCAATCCCGCCGTCAGCGCGCCGATCGCTTCCATTTTTTGGGCCTGGATCGACGACTGGTGCTGGTTGAACTTGTCGGTAATGTCGAGCTGGGACGCAAAATAATACAGCAGCTCGCCGTCTTTATCGAAGACCGGCCCCATGAATAGCCCGTTCCAGAACGGCGTCCCATCGGCCTTGTAGTTGAGGATATCGACTGCCACGGCGCGGTGCTCTTCGATACCGTGCCTGATCTCGGCCACCGTGTCGCGGTCGGTATCGCCCCCTTGCAGGAAGCGGCAGTTGCGGCCCAGGATCTGGCCTTCCGCATAGCCGGTCAGGTCCAGGAAAGCGCCGTTGGCAAACACGATCGGGTTATCGGGCTGGCGCGGGTCGGTAATGATCATCGGCATGCGCGTCATTTCGACCGCCGCAAAAAATACATTGCCACGGTCCTCGATACCGTCCTTGCTGACGTAGGTGGCCTGCCAGTGTTCCATGCCGGGATTGCCCAGCGGGTTGTAACTGCTGCCGTCCATCTGGCCGTCGGCCTTGATGCCGGTTGCCCCGTCCGCAGATGCGTCGCCACCGTGGTCGCGCACCGATTTTCCGATTGCCATGGTTCCTCCTGTTGAACTCGCAAGGTAACATTGGCGTTAAACAAATTCTGTGAGGTTGCTAACTTGTCGCGCAGGGCAAGAAAAGACACGATTGTTTTTTCAACAGCGTGGAGAGTTGCCAGCATGGCGATTTTCGGCAATAATGCGATTAATTCTCATTTGCATATGGCGCCATGTCTGCGGTCACTTCCGTCCCCTGCCCCGATGTGGCAGAAATGTATTGCACCCATCGCCGCTGGCTGCACACCTGGTTGCAGCGCCACCTGGCCGACACCGGCACCGCAGCGGATCTCACCCAGGACACCTTCATCCGCGTGCTGACCACCCGTTCCATGCAAGCGCCGCGCGAATCGCGCGCCCTGCTCACGCACATCGCCAAAGGTTTGCTGATCGATTACTGGCGCCGCCGCGACATCGAACAGGCGTATCTGCAAGCGGTCGCCCATCTTGCCGAGCACGAAGCGCCTTCGCCCGAAACCAGGCTGATGCTGATCGAAGCACTGGTCGCCGTTGACAACATGCTCAGCACGCTGAAGCCGTTGACGCGACAGATGTTCCTGATGGCACAGCTCGAAGGCATGACGCTGGCCGAGATTGCCGTCCGCACCGGCAAACCGGCCATCACGGTGCGCCGCCACATCAGGCGTGCGCTGCTCGCCTGCATGAGCACGCAACAATAACCCGGTCCGGCGCCCATGACTTCCACCACGCCGGTTCCCTACGCGCTGCTCGAAGAAGCCGCCGACTGGGTGATCACCCTGTGCTTTGGCGAACCGCATGCGAGCGACCGGCAAGCGTTCGCGCAGTGGCACGCGCGCAGCCCCGCGCACGCAGCGGCGTGGGCCAGGGCCGAGGCCATGCATCGCAGTTTCGAGCAGGTATCGTCCCCACTCGGCGCGACGACACTGCAAGGAATCGATCACGGCAGCCGCCGCCGCACCCTTGCCAGACTCGGCGCGCTCCTGGTGGCCGTGCCGGCAGGCTGGCTGACCTGGCGCACCTGGCACGAGCTGGCGCCGCCGCAATGGACGGCCGACGTGGCGACGTCCAAGGGGGAGCGGCGGACCCATACGCTGGGCGACGGCACCGAGCTCACGCTCAACGGCAATAGTGCCGCCGATGTCGTGTTCACCGAGACAGAGCGACGCGTGATCGTGCGTGCCGGCGAGGTCCTGGTCGTCACGCATGCCGACCGCACCCCCGCTCCCCGTCCGTTCCTGGTCGAAACACCGCACGGCACGGCGCAAGCACTGGGTACCCGCTTCAGCGTGCGCCTGGCGAACGGCGCCACCCGCGTGGCCGTGATCGAGCATGCGGTGCGGATTGCACCGCGCAGCGGCCAAGCGCGGCTAGTACACAGCGGGGAGCAGGTCACGTTCGACCACGCCACCGTGCTGCAGTCCGGCGCCGTGGATCCCAACAGCTACCTGTGGCAAAACGGCATGCTGGTCGCGCGCAATATGCGCCTGGCGGACGTGATCGCCGAACTGGACCGGCACCGTCCCGGCTTTCTGCGCTGCGCTGCGTCCATTGCCGACCTGCGCGTGTCCGGCGCACTCGCGCTCGACGATGTCGATGCCAGCCTGGCCACGCTGGCCCAGCGTTTCCCGGTGCGGATCCGGCGCTTGCATCCTTACTGGACCGTGGTTGAGCCGCTGCCCACATCGGCCACGGAAAAATATTCGACGAAAAAGTGATCACTTTTTCCGCCTCGTCCGGCGTAGAGGGTAATGGCGTCCATGCACGCTGCCATCCACTTCGATCCAGGAACCTGAACAACCATGAAACCTACCCTTCACCGCGCGCCCGGCCTGCGCCCGACCACCCTTGCCCTGGCCCTGATGCTGATCGGTACCGGCGCCCTGTCACTGGCGCCGCTCTCAGTCCATGCGCAACAGGCGCCAGCCAAGCGCAGCTATGCCATCGCGGCCGGCCCGCTCGGTGATGTGCTGGCCGAGTTTGCGGCCGTCTCGGGCGTGCGGCTGGTGTTCGAGCCGGCCCGGTTCGACGGCATGCGTAGCGCCGGCTTGCGCGGTGAACATGGTATTGCTGACGGCTTCGCGCTGCTGTTGCACGAGAGCGGCTATCGCGCCGTGGCCGGCAATGGCAGCGAATACATGCTGGTTGCGAACGCTGTCAGTGCCCGGGCCAGTGCGCCGGTCACCACGCTGGCGGCGGTCACGGTGGTGTCCGATGCGGCCGACGACCCGGTCGCCTACACGCGCCGTACAGTGTCGATCGGCAAGACCAGCCAGGCCCTGAAGGAGATTCCGCAATCGGTCAGCGTGGTCACGCGCCAGCGCATGGACGATCAAAACCTGACCTCGCTGTACGATGTGCTGGAAAATGTGACGGGCGTGGTCACCACCCAAAGCCCGATGGCAGGCAAGTATTTTTTCGCCCGTGGCTTTCCGATCACCTCGCTCCAGTACGATGGCGTGCCGCTCACGCGGCAGTTCTATTCGCAGGCAAGCAGCCTCACCGAAAACATGGCGCTGTATGAGCGGGCCGAAGTGCTGCGCGGCAGCGCCGGCCTGTGGCAAGGCGCCGACAGCATGGGTGGCGCAGTCAACCTGGTGCGCAAGCGCGGACAGCAGGAAAAAACCACGGATGTCATTGCCAAGGCGGGGTCGCACGATTTGTATGGCGCGCAGCTCGATCTCAGCGGACCGCTCAACGAGAGCGGCACCATCCGTGGCCGCGCCGTCCTCGACCACGACCGGCGCAACACGTTTATCGACTTTGTGGGCAGCAAGAACCTGACGGTCTACGGCGCCATCGATATCGACCTGACGGCGCGCACCACTGCGGGCTTCGGGGTCAGCCACGAAAGAACCGATGCCACGCCGTCGTTTGCGGGCTTGCCGCGCTACGCGGACGGTGGCGACCTGGGCCTGCGGCGCGGCACCTTCCTCGGCGCCGACTGGAACGACCTGTCGAACCGCCAGACGCGGTTGTTCGCGGACCTGGCCCACCGGTTCGACAACGACTGGCGCCTGAAGGTGGGCGCGGTGTACATGGATGAACACAACAAGTCGCTGTACAGCTATGGCCAGGGCAACATAGGGCGCGCCACCGGCACCGGCGCTACCCGGGTCGGTGTCGCCACCGACTTTGCCGGCGAACACGCCGGCTTCGACGCCTCGCTCAATGGCGCGTTCCAGGCTTGGGGCCGCGCCCACGAAGTGATCGTGGGTGCCAATTACTCGCGCTACACGTCGGACGACCGCTACGCCATCGCCGCCACCGGCCTGGGCACGGTCGATGTATTCAACCCCGACCCCTACCAGCCGAGATTCGACATGGACCGCCTGGCCGCGCTGTCCGGCGGCGTGTCCACCGGCGCCTACACCGTCACCAGCAAAGGACTGTACGGCACGGCGCGTTTCGCGCTGAACGACCGCCTGCACTTGACTGTGGGCGGGCGCACCAGCTGGTACAGCAACAAATATGCGTCGGTCACTCGCTGGGGGGCCGATACCGGCCTCACCCGGAGCCGGGGCGAGTTCACCCCGTATGCCGGCCTGACGTATGCCTTCACGCCGAACTGGACTGGTTACGCCAGTTATGCCGAAGTGTTCGTGCCGCAAGCCGGCAGGACGGCCGCGCAAACCACGCTGGCCCCCATCGTCGGCACTAATGACGAACTTGGCATCAAGGGCCAGTTGTTCGCGCAACGCGTGAACGCCTCGCTGGCCCTGTTCCGCTACCTGCAGGAAAACCGCGCCGTGCCCGACACCGATGGCGGACTGCTGTGCGACGGCGACTACTGCTCGCGCGCCGCCGGCAAGGTACGCAGCCAGGGGGTCGAGGCGGAGGTGGGCGGCAAAATCACAGCCGATCTCAACCTGTCGGCAGGTTATACCTACAACACGACCAAGTACCTGCAGGACAACACCAACGAGGGCAAGATCTTCAACCCGCAAGTGCCCAGGCACTTGCTGCGCGTATGGGGCGACCAGCAGCTGAGCGGACCGCTGAGCGTGGGGCTGGGCATGAATGTGCAAAGTGGCATCCAGGGGCGGGCCGAAACCGTCACCCAGGGCGGTTACACGCTGTGGAACGCACGCGCAGCCTACCGCCTCGATCGCCGCTGGATGCTGGCACTGAACGTCAACAACCTGTTCGATAAACGGTATTACGCCACCATCGACCGCACCAACTTCGGCGCCGTGTATGGCAACCCGCGCGAATTGGTGCTCACCTTGCGCGGACTGCTCTAGCCAGGGTGGCGGCGCCGGTGGTCGCGCACTGTTGTAATGTTTCTTTGCAAACATTTCATTATTGACGCTATGATGCGCTGCAACAGCACATTCTTTTGCATCCACCGTGAGCGCCTCGCCTGATCAATCCTCTCTCGCCGCGACCGACCGTCCCGGCATGCTGCACCTGTTCGCGCCCTACTGGGGCGCGCGCAAGCGCTGGCGTGCCTGGCTGCTGGTGCTGCTGTGGCTGGCCATCACGCTCGGCTCGTCATGGCTGTACGTCCGCGCCAACGAGCTCACCGGCGAACTGACCGACGCCCTGCTGGCCCGTCGCTGGGATGTACTGAAAAAAGTCATCTGGATGACCATCGGCGTCGGCTTGCTGGTCGGTGCACTGGGCGTGGTGCGCACCGCCATCATCGACCTGATCGACCTCGACTGGCGCACCTGGCTGAGCAACCACTACCTTGAACAGTGGTTCAGCTCGAATGCCTACTACGACATCGATCCAGACGGTGCGCTCTCGAACGCCGACCAGCACATCGCCGAAGATGTCAGGCTGTTTGCCAACAGCAGCGTGGTCAACATCTCCAACATGATCAACGTGATCGTCAACATCGTGGCCTTCACTGCGGTCCTGTGGGGGCTGTCGGGCACCCTGACCATCCCCATCGGCGATGGCAGCCTGCGCATTCCCGGCTACATGGTGTATGTCGCGCTGCTCTACAACCTGGCGTACCTGATGCTGGTACACTGGGTGGGCAAGCGCCTGATCGTGCTGGGCATGAAACGCCAAACGGTGGAAGCGAACTACCGTTACAGCGCCATGCAGGTGCGCGAAAACGCCGTGCAGATCGCCCTGTACGGCGGCGCCGACAACGAATTGCAGCGCTTGCGCCGCCGCTTCGCAAAAATCCGCGACAACGTGCTGGCCACGGTCGCGCGCAACGCCAAGTTAGAGATGACCCGGACTGTCTACGGCCACCTGTTCGCCGTACTGCCCACGCTGACCGCCCTGCCGCGCTATTTCGCCGGCGAAATCACCATGGGCGGCGTGACCCAGGCCGTGGGCGCCTTTGGCCAGTTGAGCGCGTCGCTCGGTTACTTCCAGGAGTCGTACAAGAGTTTCGCGATGTGGCTGGCGCTGGCCAACCGGCTGCGCGATTTTTCCTGGGCCATCAACAAGGCGCAGGCGCGGCCGAACGGTTTTACCGTGGCGCGCGCCAGCCAGGACGGCATACACAGCAGCGTGCTGACCCTGCGCACCCCGGACGGCGACGCGCTGGCCGACGTGGCCCCGCTGCAACTGGCGGCAGGCAGCCGCACGCTGGTGCGCGGCCCGTCCGGCACCGGCAAGAGCACGCTGCTGCGCACGCTGGCCGGCCTGTGGCAGCACGGCGCCGGCACCGTCACGCTGCCGGCCGCGGCCCGCATCATGTTTTTGCCGCAGCGTAGCTACCTGCCGAGCGGCACCTTCAAGGCTGCCATGTGCTACCCGATGATGCCCGACCAGTTCGACGACGCCACCTGCCGCCGCGTGCTGGACGCCTGCGGCCTCGGCGGCCGCATCACGTCGCTCCATACGCGCGACAACTGGCAGCAATTGCTGTCCGGCGGCGAACAGCAGCGCGTGGCGTTCGCCAGGGTGCTGCTGCAACGGCCCGACTTCGTCTTCCTCGACGAAGCGACCAGCGCACTCGACCCGGCCACCGAGGCCAGGCTGTACGAGGCCTTGATCAGCGAACTGCCCGACACCGCCATCATCAGCGTGGCGCACCGCACTGCGGTAGCCAAGTACCACGACGACATCATCGAGCTGGTGCCGAGTGCGGCGCAGGCGGCGTGACATGTGGCAAGCCCCGGTCGTTCGATTGCACCGGCTATCCATTTCTCCTCAATGCGCCGACAGCATCGCTTCGGCACCTTGCTTGTCGTGAACCGCAAACCTGTCAACCAACGTAGAGCTTGCTTCATTCAGGCCGATGATCTCGACAGCAACAGCCTCGCGGCGGAACTTGAGCACAACCTTGTCGAGCGCGCTGACTGCCGTGATGTCCCAGAAATGCGCGCCTGTCAGGTCTATTCGGACAGTGTCGAGGACTTCCTTGAAATCGAAGGATTTGATGAAGTTGTCCGCTGAGGCAAAAAACACCTGGCCAGTCACCACATAGGTGCGAGCGCGGTCCGCGTCTTGCCTGCGTGAGCTGATGTGCAGGATGCGCCCGATCTTGTGCGCGAAGAAAAATCCGGAAAGAATCACCCCCACCAGCACGCCCTTGGCCAGGTCGTGGGTCGCGACGACGACGATCACGGTGGCGAGCATCACGGCACTTGAACTGATGGGGTGCTCGCGGAGATTGCGCAGCGAGGACCAACTGAAGGTACCGATCGCAACCATGATCATGACCGCGACCAGCGCTGCCATCGGGATGCGCGCCACCCAATCGCCAATGAATACCACCATCAGCATTAGGAAAACGCCGGCAGCGAAGGCGGACAACCGGCCGCGCCCACCCGACTTGACGTTGATGACGGACTGGCCAATCATCGCGCAGCCGGCCATCCCGCCCAGGAAGCCGGTCGTGATGTTGGCAATGCCCTGTCCCACGCATTCGCGGTTCTTGTTGCTGTTGGTGTCGGTCATGTCATCGACAATTGATGCGGTCATCATCGATTCGAGCAACCCGACGACCGCCAGTGTCGCGGCCACCGGAAAAATAATGGTCAAGGTCTGCCAGGTCAATGGGATATCGGGCAGGAGGAAAACAGGCAGGCTGTCGGGCAGTTTGCCCATGTCGCCGACCGTGCGCACGTCGAGACCGAGGAACATCGACACGGCAGTCAGCACGACGATCGTCACCAGCGGCGACGGAACCGCCTTCGTGATGTACGGGAACAGGTAAATGATGGCCAGGCCGGCACCGGTCAACGCATACACTTGCCAACCGACATGGGTGAGCTCGGGCAACTGGGCCATGAAAATGAGGATAGCCAGTGCATTGACGAAGCCCGTGATCACCGAGCGCGAGACAAAGCGCATCAGCACGCCGAGGCGCAGCGCGCCGGCCAGAACCTGCAGTACGCCGGTCAGAATGGTTGTGGCCAGCAAGTACTGCAAGCCATGCTCCTTCACCAGCGTGACCATCAACAAAGCCATTGCGCCGGTAGCGGCTGAAATCATGGCGGGACGTCCCCCGGAAAAAGCGATGACCACCGCCATCGAGAACGAAGCATACAAGCCGACCTTGGGATCGACTCCGGCAATGATGGAGAAGGCGATTGCCTCGGGAATCAACGCGAGCGCAACGACAACGCCGGCCAGCAGATCATGTGGAATATTGGAGAACCAATCACGGCGGATGGTTGATGGGGACATGGTTTTTCCTTCCCAGCCGGTGTGGCTGGCGTTAACTTGAAAGATGCAGCCGATCGCGCGCCAGGAGACAGGCGCACGCGGACTACGGCAAGAACGATGACGCAAAGCGACCATGCCCGCATGAGCGAGCTGGTGCAAATTGGATCACGCAGGAAAAGATGTTACGGCGGAGTAACGGAGCAGAAGTACCCGAGCGGCATACCCGAGCCGGCGAACACGGGAACCCCGGGCCTTGTTGCCGCACATTGCGTGGCGCGTGGCGCGCGCGGATCGCAAACTGCGGGGGCAAATGGAGGGTTCTGGGCGGTCATGGGCATCATTTTGAAGCTCAGCAACCGACTTCGTCAAGGGGAAGAGATATGCTGCGCGCCCCCCCAACGATTCGATAATGATTGAATTGTCGAAGTATCGAGTTTATTATGCTTCCATAATTATTGAATAATGAAAGCAGTTACGATGGATACCAAAGAGGTTCTGGCCGCGCTGGCGGCTATTGCGCAGGAAAGCCGGCTGGCCATTTTCAGGTTGCTGGTGCAGGTTGGCCCCGGCGGCATGGCGGCCACCAAGATTGCCGAGCAGCTCGAGATCGCGCCGTCGTCGCTGTCCTTTCACCTCAAGGAACTGACGCACGCCAGGTTGATCACCTCGCGCAGCGAAGGCCGCTTCGTCATCTACTCGGCCGATATCGGTGTGATGAACGGCTTGATCGGCTATCTCACCGAAAACTGTTGCGGCGGCATGCCTTGCGGACCGTCGGCCTGCCAAACCACTGCATCCACCTGACCGGAGAACTCCCCATGCAAGAACATGTTTGCACCGTACTGTTTCTCTGTACCGGCAACTCGTGCCGTTCCGTGCTGTCTGAAGCCACTTTCAACCATCTCGCCCCAAGCGGCCTGAAGGCGATCAGCGCCGGCAGCCAGCCCGCCGGCAAGCTGCATCCGCGCGCAGTTGCGCTGTTGCACAGCAAGGGCATCTCGACCGAGGGCTACTACAGCAAATCGTGGGACGACCTGCCAGTGACACCAGACATCGTGGTCACCGTGTGCGGCAGCGCAGCCGGTGAAACCTGCCCGGCCTACCTCGGCCCGGTGCTGCGCACGCATTGGGGCGTTGACGATCCCGGCCACGTGGTCGGTTCCGAGGAAGAAATCAACATCGCCTTCGAGCAAACCTACCGCATCATCCGCGCCCGCATCGAGGCGTTCCTGGCATTGCCGCTGGACCAGCTGGCCAACGACAGGGCGCAGTTCAAGGCCGAACTCGACAAGATCGGCACCATCCTGGCCTGAGCCGCAGCCGCGCATTTACGGCCGGCCCCAGGGCCGACCGGCGCCCCCTTGTCTGACAATTTACCAGGAGCGCTCGTGCTTCCCGCCTTTCTGCTTTTCCTTGCCACCCTGGTCCTGGTGATCTGGCAGCCGCGCGGCCTCGGCATCGGCTGGAGCGCTGCCGCTGGCGCCGCCGTTGCCCTGCTCGCCGGCGTGATCCACACCAGCGACATCCCGGTGGTGTGGCACATCGTCTGGAACGCCACCGGCACCTTCGTGGCCGTGATCATCATCAGCCTGTTGCTGGACAAGGCCGGCTCGTTCGAATGGGCAGCCTTGCATGTCGCGCGCTGGGGCCGGGGCAGCGGCCGGCGCCTGTTCGTGCTGCTGGTGTTGCTGGGCGCGGCCGTGGCGTCGGTGTTCGCCAACGACGGCGCGGCGCTGATCCTCACGCCGATCGTCATCGCCATGCTGCGCGCGCTGAAGTTTTCCGCCCGGGCCACGCTGGCGTTCGTCATGGCCGCAGGCTTCATTGCCGACACCGCCAGCCTGCCGCTGGTGGTGTCGAACCTGGTCAACATCGTTTCTGCCGACTACTTCGATATCGGCTTTGCGCGCTACGCTGCCGTGATGGCGCCAGTCAACCTGGTGGCCGTGGCCGCCACGCTGGGCGCCCTGCTGTGGTTCTTCCGCGCGGATATTCCGGCCAACTACGACCTGTCACAACTGAAGGCGCCTGCCGAGGCCATCCACGACCGCGCCACCTTCGTCGCCGGCTGGTGGGTGCTGGCGTTGCTGCTGGCCGGGTTCTTCTGGCTCGAGTCGCTCGGGGTGCCGATCAGCGCGGTGGCGGCCGCCGGTGCGGTACTGCTGTTGCTGGTGGCTGGCCGCGGACACCGGATTTCCACCCGCGAAGTACTGGTCAGCGCGCCGTGGCAGGTCGTGGTGTTCTCGCTCGGCATGTACCTGGTGGTGTACGGATTGCGCAACGCCGGCCTCACCGATTACCTGGCCGCCGTGCTCAACGAATGCGCCAGCTACGGCGTGTGGGGCGCAGCGTTCGGCACCGGCGTCATCACCGCCGTCCTGTCGTCGATCATGAACAATATGCCGACCGTGCTGATCGGCGCGCTCTCGATCGATGCAACGAGTGCCACCGGCGTGGTGCGCGAGGCGATGATTTACGCCAACATCATCGGCAGCGACCTGGGGCCGAAGATCACGCCGATCGGCAGCCTGGCCACGCTGTTGTGGCTGCACGTGTTGTCGAGCAAGGGCATCCAGATTTCCTGGGGTTATTACTTCCGTGTCGGCATCGTATTGACACTGCCGGTACTGCTGATCACCCTGGCCGCACTGGCAGTGCGCCTGGCTTAATGGAGTTCCGAGGTCGCTGGATGCGCATGTTCACCATCCCCAACCAGTCGTCGGTGCCGATGGCGTACAAGGAATTCGACGAGGAAGGCCGCATGCGGCCCTCCGGATATTACGAGCGCGTCGTGGACGTGATGGAAGAACTGTTCAAGATGACCCTGCTGCTGCGTGGCCGCACCGATGATCTGACTGACCGCTACAGCGAACGCAGCGATCGGTCGATGAAAGCCATCGACCACGCCATCAACAGAATCTGACCCCACAGCACGCGCATACCGGTCGTGCCGGCTAGACAGACCGAAGCGTGCTGCGCATAGTGCGCGCAGGTCCATGCGCGGCTTTTCGATCAGGCCCTGCGCTTCGCCGAGGGTTCAGGCAGCTCACGCATACTGGCGCGCATGCTGCAGCGTAGCGCTGATGGATGACGTGAATTGGCGCAGCAGTTCATACCGCTGCCTGGCCACCGACCGTTTGCTCGACGCGATACTGGCGAAATCGGGCGGCGCCAGTGGCGCGCACGGCATGTCGTAGTCGCCATCGGCGCGCCGCTGGGCGCCGCACTCGAGCCAGAAGGCATCGTAGTCGGCGTGCACCTTGCCGTCCTTTAAGGCGCGGCGCACGGCGCGGTTGCGGTTGCCCACCAAGCGCATGCCGGCGCAGCCGTATTGGTGGCCGATCGCCGAGATCACCTTCAGCAGCAGGTTTTTCGGTCGCAGCCCGTGAAGTTGACGAGTGGCCTCGCGCACGATGTCGAGGCTGGTATCGCCGCGTGGTCCCTGCAGGCAGCCGATACCCAGGTAGATGCCATTGGCCGATTGAATCAGGGAAAATGCGCAGCAATAAACATGGACATCGTCATGCATCAGCTGCAAGGTCAGCTCGCCCTCGCGGTCCATCGGCTCGATCGCACGTAACACGATGCTGAGCGTGTGGCCCGATTTGCCGCGAATGCTGCCCAACTCCACGCCCGTGCGCGCGGCCTGCACCACCAGCGGCCCCCATCCCTCCCGCAGGACCGAATGATAGTGGCCGATCAGCAGCGACGTCCGCTGGCCGCTGTCGAACGTATTGGACAGATACGGGCGGAATACCTTGCCCACCAGGCGCGGACGGGCCGCGACCAGGTCGCTGAAGATGGGGTCCGAATTGAGTAGTCCGAGCCAGCCATGGCTGGCATGCGGCTGGGTAATGCTTCGTGCCAGCAGTTTGATCAATTCTCGCGCCCTGCTCAACCGGCTGTTGCCCTGCGCTCCCGAGCGGATCGTGACTTGCGAAGAAAAGTGCGACATATTCTTTACCTGGGTTGGCTATGATGCCAGGCAGGGTACGATTCGTCCGTGCAGTTTCGATGATGGATTGATGGAGAAACTGTGGAGGCGCAGGTTCTTCACGCTCCTCATTACCCGGTCCACACCATTTCTTGATACTTTCCACAAAGTACCTGCACCATTGAGTGGGAAGCTGGCGGCATTCCGACAACACCACCGCCACCATGCCCGCTCGACTTCCCGTTTTTCTCTGCACGCTGCTGCTCGGCGGCTGCTCGCTGGCCCCCGTGTATCAACGCCCGGCCATGCCCGTGCTGCCTGCCACGCTGGGCGCCACCGGTATCGCAGGTGTCGCCGGCGTCGCCGGTGTCGCCACAGCATCGGTCGGCACCGCCCCGTTGAACCCGGCCGAAGCACGCTTGCTGGCCAACTTCGCCCCGCAACACAGCGCCGCGCAACTGTCCATGCTGACCACGCTGGTAGAACAGGCGCTGGCCCACAATGCCCAATACCGGGTGGCCATGCGCCGCGTGGACGAAGCGCGCGCACTGGCCCGCCTGGAAGGCGCGGCGCGCCTGCCGACCGTGTCACTGCAGGCGGAAGGCAAGCGCACCAGCTTCGACAATCCCGACCTGGAGGCGACCGAGCGCGAACACTACAGCGCCGCCGGCATCGGCTTGGACTATGACCTCGACATCTTCGGCAGATTGCGCTCGATGGCGCAGGCGGCGCAGGACCGCTACGCCGGTTCGGAACAAGGCGCCGCTGCCGTGCGCGCCGGGCTGATCGCCGAAGTGCTGCGCGCCCACACCCAGCTGGTGGCCGGCAGCGCCGCCCTGCGCGTGCTGCAGGTCACCGATGGTTATCAGCGCCAGCTCGACGCCTATACGCAGCGCCAGTTCGACGTGGGCCTGATCTCGCGCGACCAGCTCGGGGCGCAGCGCGCCGCCACCGCCGCCCATCATGCCGCCACCATCGCTGCGGCGGGCCGGTACGCGACGGCGCAGCGTGCGCTCGACGTCCTCACCGGCTACGCGCCTGCCGCGTCGGTGGGCGCCAGCGGCGGCGTGGACGCGCTGGCTGCCAGCCCCTTGCCGCTCGCCGCGCTGCGCGACCTCGACGCCCGCATCCTGCTCGATCGCCCCGACCTCCGCCAGGCCGAGGCCGAACTGAAGGCGCGCCATGCCGACATAGGCGCGGCGCGCGCGGCGTTCTTCCCGTCGATACGGCTCACCACCGGCGTGGGATCGGTCAGCGAGGATCTCGGTGGCCTGTTCAAGTCGGGCAGCCGCGCCTGGACTTTCAATCCCACGGTAAGCCTGCCGATCTTCGACGGCGGCCGCAACCAGGCGCAGCTCGACGCGGCCGAACTGCGCAAGGACGCCGCCGTGGCCAGCTATGCGCAAGCCATCGAGGCGGCGTTCCAGGAAGTGGCCGGCGCGCTCGACCAGCAGCGCGGACTGGAAGCCGAGGCAGCGGCACGCCGCCAGCGCCACGACACGCTCACCCGGCGCACCGGCGCCATGGCGCTGCGGGTGGCGCAAGGCCTGCAGGACAGCACCGACCTGCTGGCCGAGCACCTGCGCACGGAAGATGCAGCGCTGGCCCGCATCGACGCCGCGCGCGACCTCGCTCTCAACCGGATTCGCCTGCTGCACGCCTTTTATGGCACCACGTTCTCTCTCAACCTCCCCATCACCCAGGATAGCCCACACCATGACTGATACGCTCCGCCCTTCGCTGCTGGCCGCCTCCGCCGCCCTGCTCGCCATCGCCATCACGACACCCGCCGCGCACAGCGCCGAACTGACCGTCAATTACCTGCTGGGCGACAAGCTCGAAGCGGCCATCGGCGCCGGCGTGCGGGTGGCGCCGCGTTACATGGGTTCGCGCGACACCACCACCACGTTCGTGCCCGTGGTGTACGCCCAGCGCGGCATCTTCTTCATCGACAGCAGCCGTGGCGCCGGCCTGCAACTGCTCACCGACTCCGGCTTTTACGTGTCGCAGTCGATCCATTACGACCAGGGGCGCGGGGTTAAATCTGACCTGTTCCGCCCCGGCGGGCGCGACCTGGCCGGCATGGGCGAGGTGCCCGGATCGGCCACCTGGCACACCCTGATCGCACAGCAGGTCACCCCCGCGCTGTCGATCAGCGCCGAGGCCGATGTCACGCTCAAGTCCCACGTGGACCGGCAGAACCTGCGCGTGGGCGCCGAGTGGAACGTGATCGATGCCGGCGACGAGCGCGTGGCGCTGGGCGCCAACGTCCATGTCGGCAACGCCCGCTACAACCAGGCGTACTTCGGCGTGACCGACGCCCAGGCGGCCAACACCCGTTTCAGCGCGTACCGCGCACCGGGCGGCCTGTATGCGTACTCGGTCAGCGCCCAGTGGGAGCACAAGCTGGCCGATCACTGGTACAGCTCGGTGCAACTGACTGCCATGCCGTTTGTCGAACGCGCCAAGGACAGCCCGCTCATGGCCCGCAAGACGCCGGTGGAAGCGATGATGACCATCCGGTACGTGTACTGACCGGTGGCCCAGGAGAATTCATGACACGACGTTCCTTTCCCTTCTTGCTTGGCACTGCGGCGCTGGTGTTGCTGACCACGCAGCTGGCGGCCTGCGACCGCCAGCCAGTCCGCGCTGAAGCGCCGCTGCGCATGGTCAAGCTGATCACGCCACCCACGACCGCCGCCGGCAACTACAGCTTCGTGGCGCTGGTACGGCAGGCGCAGCGCGCCGACCTGTCGTTCGAAAACGGCGGCCGGGTGGCCGGCGTGATGGTCGACGTGGGCGATACCGTCCGCCGTGGCCAGGTGCTGGCCACGCTCGACCCGGAACCGGCCCACCTGCAAATACTGCAGGCAGAGGCCCAGGTGCGCTCCACCGCCGGCCAGTTGCAGGAACGGCGCGACCAGCTGCGCCAGCAGCAGGCCATGCACGCCGATGGCGCCGCCTCGAAACTCACGCTCGATGCGGCGCAACTGGCCGTGACGATGGCCGACGCCGCCAACAGCTCGGCCACCGCCGCGCTGGAACTGGCGGCGCGCGCCCAGCGTGTTAGCGTGCTGCGCGCGCCGTACGCCGGGCGCATCAAGGCGCGCCTGGCGCAACCGGGCGCACTGGCCGCCGCCGGCCAGGTCGTGCTGCAAATCGAAGGCGACAGCCACCCGCAGGTGGTGGCCGACCTGCCGGCCGCGCTGCTGCCCGCATCGCTCAAGCCGGGCGCCGTGGTGACCGCGCGCCGCGCCGAGCCGGCCGACGCCAACGACACCACCAACACCATTAACACCACCAACCCCACCAACATCATCCGCCTCACCCTGCGCAGCCTGGCCGACCATATCGACGCCGGCGGCACAGTGCAGGCCATCTTCGACCTGCAACCGGAGCCGGGCCCAGGGCATGCGTCCCTGCGCAGCGGCGCAGCGCTGTCGATCGCGATCGACTCCGGCGCGAAGCAAGTGGCAACCCTGCCGCTGACGGCCGTGGCGCAGGGCGCCAGGTCCGGCACCGGCCACGTGTTCGTGTTCCACCACACCGGCAATGTGCTCGAACGCCGTTCCGTCGTGCTGGGCCGCCAGCGCGGCGACAGCATCGAGGTCACCGAGGGCCTGCAGCCCGGCGAGCAAGTCGCCGGCGCCGGCACCGCGTTCCTGATCGACCACCAGCGCGTGGTGCCGTACCAGGCCGCATCCACGCTGGCCGCCGGGGAGCAGCCATGAACATCACCCGCGCCGCACTCTCATCGAGCCGGCTGACCATCGTGGTGGCGTTGCTGCTGCTGGTCGTCGGCGTATTCACGTTCCTCGATTTTCCGTCCCAGGAAGAACCGTCCGTCACCGTGCGTGAAGCGACCGTCTCCGTGTCATTTCCCGGCATGCCGGCCACCCAGGTGGCCGACCTGCTGGTCAAGCCGCTTGAAGAGCAGTTGCGCGAGATCGCCGGCATCAAGCGCATCGTCTCCAGCGCCCGCACCGGCAATGCCATCATCCAGCTGACCGCGTATGACAACGTGCGCGACCTGCCCGCGCTGTGGCTGCGCGTGCGCGCCAAGGCCGCCGACGCCAGCGGCGCCCTGCCGCAAGGCACGGTCGGACCGTTCGTGGACGATGATTTCGGCCGGGTGGCCGCCGCGTCGATCGCCATTACCGCGCCGGGTTTCGGCATGAGCGAGATGCGCGGACCGCTGCGCGCCATGCGCGCGCAACTCTACACCGTCGATGGCGTGGAGCGCGTCACCATGCACGGCTTGCAGGAAGACCGCGTGTACCTCTCCTTCGACCGCGCACGCCTGACCGAGGCGGGCGTGGCGCCGCAAGCGGTGATCGAGCAGCTGCAAACGCAGAACATCGTCGAGCCGGGCGGCCTGACGGCGGTGGCTGGCCTGTCCATGTCGCTGGGCACAACCGGCATGCTCACCAGCGTGGCGTCGCTGCGCCAGGTGCCGATCCGCGTCAAGGGAGAAAACGGCGCGCGCACCGTGCGCCTGGCCGACCTGGCCGACGTGCGCCTGACGCCCGCCGATCCGCCCGACAGCGCTGCCATCTACCAGGGCCAGCCGGCCGTGGTGATGGCGGTGTCGATGGCTGCCGGGCGCAGCATGGAGGACTTCGGCAAGGCCCTGCGGGTGGGCCTGGACCGCGCCAAGGCGCAGCTGCCGGTGGGCTTCCAACTGCACATCGTCACCTTCCAGCCCTACGTGGTCGCGCGCGAGATGAGCAAGATGCACCACGTGATGGGCGAGACCGTCGTCATCGTGATGGCCGTCGTGATGCTGTTCCTGGGCTGGCGCACGGGCCTGATCGTGGGCGCCATCGTGCCGCTTACCATCCTCGCTGCGCTGATCGCCATGCGCGCTCTCGGAGTGGAATTGCAGACCGTGTCGATCGCCGCCATCATCCTGGCGCTGGGCCTCCTGGTGGACAACGGCATCGTGATTGCGGAAGACATCGAGCGGCGCCTGGTGGCCGGCGAAGACCGCGCCCACGCCTGCGAAGAAGCCGGCCGCACGCTGGCGATTCCCTTGCTCACCTCCTCGCTGGCGATCATCCTGGCGTTCTCGCCGTTCTTCTTCGGCCAGACGTCCACCAACGAGTACCTGAAATCGCTGGCCATCGTGCTGGCCGTGACCTTGCTCGGCTCCTGGCTGCTCAGCATTACGGTCACCCCGCTGTTGTGCCTGCACTTCGCCAAGGTGGAGCCGCTCCACGCGGGCGCCGAACATTACGACACCCGCTTCTACCGCGCCTACCGCAGCGTGATCACCACGCTGCTCGAGCACAAGCTGCTGTTCATCGCCACCATGACCGTGGCGCTGGCCGGTGCAGTGACCGTATTGGTGTCGATCCCCTACGATTTTCTGCCGCGCTCGGACCGGCTGCAGTTCCAGATCCCGGTGACCTTGCAGCCGGGCGTGGACTCGCGCGTGACGCTGCAGCGGGTGCGTACCCTGAGCACCTGGCTGGGCGACCGGCAAGCCAATCCTGAAGTGGTCGACAGCATCGGCTACGTGGCCGATGGCGGCCCGCGCATCGTGCTGGGCCTGGCGCCCACCCTGCCCGCACCCAATATCGCCTATTTTACGGTGAGCGTCAAACCGGGCACGGACGTCGACGCGGTGATCGACCGGGTGCGCCGCCACACGCTGGCCAGCATGCCCGACGTGCGCGCCGAACCGAAGCGCTTCTCGCTCGGTTCGACCGAGTCGGGCGTGGTGGCCTACCGCGTGACGGGGCCGGACCAGGCAGTCTTGCAGCGCATTGCCGCGCGCATCGCCGATCGCCTGCGCAACCTGCCGGGTACAATGGACATCCACGACGACTGGGAGGCGCGCGTGCCGCGCTACGTGATCGACGTGGACCAGCTCAAGGCCCGCCGCGCCGGCGTCGCCAGCACCGACATCGCCAAGGCGCTGCAATTGCGCTACGGCGGCGCCACCATCACAGGCATCCACGACGACGGCGTGACGGTGCCGGTGGTGCTGCGCGGCGACGCCAGAGAGCGCGGCGCGCCGGACGACACCATGGTGTATCCGGCCGACGGTGCAGCGGTGCCGCTCGGCGCCGTGGCGCGGGTGACGACCGGCAGCGAGCCGTCGGTGATCATCCGCCGCGACCTGGCGCCAGCCGTGACCATCACCGGCCGCAACCCCGGCATGACCGCCAGCGAAATCGCCGACACGCTGGCCGACGACATCGCCGGCATCAAGCTGGATCCCGGCTACAAGATCAGGCTGGGCGGCGAACTGGAAGATTCGGCCGAAGTGAACCAGGCGCTGCTGGGCTTCATGCCGCATGCGCTGTGTGCGATCATGCTGCTGTTCGTGTGGCAGTTCAATTCGCTGCGCAAGGTGGTGATCGTGGCGTCGAGCGTGCCGTTCGTGCTGATCGGCGCAGCCACCGCGCTGCTGATCACCGGCTACCCGTTCGGCTTCATGGCGACCTTCGGCCTGCTCGCGCTGGCCGGCATCATCGTCAACAACGCGGTGCTGCTGCTCGAACGGATCGACGCCGAACTGGAAACCGGCTGCACCCGGCGCGAGGCCGTGGTGGCCGCTGCCATCAAGCGCTTCCGCCCGATCCTGATGACCAAGCTGACCTGCATCGTCGGGCTGGTGCCGCTGATGCTGTTTGCCGGCCCGCTGTGGACCGGCATGGCGATCACCATGATCGGCGGGCTGGCACTCGGTACGCTGGTCACGCTGGGGCTGATACCGGTCGCGTATGACCTGCTGTTTTCGTTGCGCGCTAAACGGGCAGCTTGAGCACGACCTCCAGCCCGCCGCCGCTGCGGTTGCGGCACGCCAGCGTGCCGCCATGGCTCTCGCAGATGGCGGCGCCAATCGCCAGTCCCAGGCCGCTGCCGCCCAGGTGCCGCGAGCGCGAATCTTCGGCGCGCCAGAAGCGGTCCACCGCGCGCGACAGATGCTCTGCATCCATGCCGGGTCCACGGTCGGCCACCACGATGGTCACCATGGCTCCTTCCGCGTACGCGGTCACGTCGAGCACCTTGCCGTCGGCGGCGTAGCGCAGCACGTTTTCGATCAGGATCGAGACGGTCTGGCCGATGCGGTCGCGGTCGGCCCGCAGCGCCAGGCCCGGGTCGCACCGGGTGGTCACCACCAGCCCCGCTGCCGCGATGCGCAGCGTGGCCCATTCGAGCCGCTCGAGCAGCAGGTCGCGCACGCCGAAATGGTCTTTCTCCAGGCCCAGCTGGCCGGCGCGCGCCAGCGACATCAGGTGCAGGTCGCCCACCAGGCGGTTGATCTGTTCGAGCTGGCCGTGCACCTTGCGCAGCTGGTCCGGCTCGAGCGGAAAGACGTCATCGAGAATCGCCTGCAGGCGGCCCATGGCCGCGTTGAGCGGCGTGCGCAGCTCGTGCGCCAGCATGGCGCTCGATTCTTCCAGTTCGCGCTCGTACTGGGCCAGGCGGCGGCCCATGTCGTTGAAGTTATCGGTCAGCTCCGCCAGCTCCTGCGGCGCGCGCGGCGACGACGCCAGCCGGATCGAAAAATCGCCATCGCGTACCTTGCGTACCCCCGCGCCCAGCACCGTGAACTGGCGCGACATCGAGCGCGACACCAGCAGCCCGCTGATGATGATGAACGGCGTGACGAACACCACCATCGCCACCAGCATCCACCAGTCGTCATTGGGCATGGCGGGCAGGTACAGCGCGATGTTGTAGTGCTCGCGCAGCAGGTCCCAGATCTGGTCGGCGTTCTTTTGCGGTTCCCGGATCAGCACCTCGAGCTGCGCGCTCACGTCTGCCGGCACCTGCCGCAGATAGTGCTGCTCCTTGGCATTCAGGTACCACCACATGGTCAGCGCGATGACGATCACCGCGATGATCGCCAGCATGCTCATGCGCAGGCCCATCCACACCCACAGCGGCACGCCTTGGCGCCGCCATCGCGCGAACGTGGCAGACATGGCGGTCATGGTCACTGGAACCGGTAGCCGATCGAACGCACTGTCAGCAGCACGTTGTCGAGGCCATGGGCGCCCAGTTTGCGGCGCAGGTTGGAAATGTGGGTATCGACCACCCGCTCGAGGGCGTCGCTGTCGGGCAGGCAGGCGGCCAGCAGCTCGCTGCGGGTAAATGCCTTGAACGGTGCACGCAGCATCAGCGCCAGCAGCTGGAATTCGGTGGGCGTGAGGTCGAGCGTGTGTTCGCGCGCGGCAGGATCCACGATCACCGCCCGCACCGAGTCCGTATCGACCGTGAGCGGACCATGGCGCAGCACGCTGCCGGCGCCCACGCGCGGCTGCCACCGGCGCAGCACGGCGTGGGTGCGCGCCACCACTTCCTTGGGGCTGTAAGGCTTGACCACGTAGTCGTCGGCGCCGTAGCGCAGCGCCCCGAGCTTTTCCGGCTCGTCGCCGATGGCCGACACCATGATCACCGGCGTGTCGCCGCATCGGCGGATGTGGGAAAGCACGTCGGTACCCGACAGGCGCGGCAGCATCAGGTCGAGCAGCACCAGGTCCGGCTGCCAGCTGGCATACAGGTCCACCGCCTGCACGCCGTCACGGGCGATCTCCACCTGGAAATCGTCGCGGCGCAGGTAGGCCTCGAGAATACTGGCGCTGTCGGCATCGTCTTCCACGATCAGGATGCGCTTGCCGGTTGGGAGGTTGGTACTCATTTGTATGGGATTGTGGGGGGCAACGGAACTTTTTTTCGTGTGAAATTATAGGCGATCTTCTCTGTGCCAGGTTGGCCCAGGTATCGGCTTGGCCCAGGTATTGGTGACCTTGCCGTCGATCCGGTTGGCGCCTTGGCGCAATGCAGGTCCGACCTCAAAGCGGTACGGCGTCTTCCAACCTGGGCTGTCGCGCAGCGGGAGGCTAAATTTCTAAGGGACATCAATACGTTCGTCGAGGTGATAACCTTGTGCTAATTCTTAATCTGGTGCTAAACACATGTCCAATTCCAATACCGAGCAAGCCGCCAGCGCTGTACCTCGGCCAAAAATCCAGGTCAATCCACCCGTCTTTTTTATTTCAGCCGCCCTGATCCTGGTCTTTGTACTGTTCGGCGCCATCTTCCCGGAACTGGCCGGCGCCATGTTCGATCGGGTGCAGACCCGAATCGTGCGCGACTTCGGCTGGTTTTATATCCTGTCCGTCGCGATCTTCCTGATATTTGTCATCTTCCTCATGGTGAGCCGCTACGGGGACGTCAAGCTCGGCCCCGATGATAGCGAGCCGGACTACAGCTATCTTTCCTGGTTCTCCATGCTGTTTAGCGCGGGCATGGGCATCGGTTTGCTGTTTTTCGGCGTGGCTGAACCAATCCAGCATTATTCGAAACCGCCGGTAGGTCCGGGCAGCACGGTGGATTCTGCGCGCGAGGCGATGATCCTGACGTTCTTCCACTGGGGCATGCATGCATGGGCGATTTATATCGTGATCGGCCTGGCGCTGGCATATTTTGCGTTTCGCCGCGGTTTGCCACTGACCTTGCGTTCCGGCCTGTACCCGCTGATCGGCCGGCGGATTAATGGCCCCATTGGTCACGCCATCGATATCTTTGCAGTGTTGGGCACCATGTTCGGCGTCGCGACGTCGTTGGGGTTCGGCGTGTTGCAGGTCAACGCCGGCTTCTCGTACCTGTTTGGCATACCGGTCAATGCTGCCGTCCAGGTCGGGCTGATTGCCGCCATCACCGGACTGGCAACGTTATCTGCTGGAACTGGGCTCGACAAGGGCGTGCGCCGCCTGTCCGAACTCAATATCATCTTGGCGGTTGCGCTGCTGATCTTTGTGCTGGCAGCAGGATCCACCGTCTTCCTTTTGCAGGCATATGTTCAGAACATTGGCGCATACCTGGGTGCAGTTGTCCAGAGAACGTTCCGAATGTACGCGTACGAACCCAACACGTGGCTGGGGGACTGGACACTGTTCTACTGGGGCTGGTGGATTTCCTGGTCGCCGTTCGTCGGCATGTTCATCGCCCGTATCTCGCGTGGCCGCACTATTCGAGAATTTACGACAGGAGTGCTGCTGGTGCCGGTGCTGTTTACGTTCCTGTGGATGACCGTCTTTGGCAACACCGCCATTGCGCTCGACCTCAGTGGCACGGCTCCCATCGTCAAGGCGGTCGCGGAAAATATGCCCGTCGCATTGTTCAAGATGCTCGAGCAGCTGCCCTTCCCTCTCATCTCGTCGGGTATCGCCACCCTGCTGATCATCACCTTCTTCGTGACGTCTGCAGACTCCGGCGCGCTCGTCATCGACATGATCACGTCCGGCGCCGCTCCCAATCCGCCGGTGTGGCAGCGCATTTTCTGGGCCGTCAGCGCTGGCGTTGTCGCGGCGGTATTGCTGGTGGCAGGAGGGCTGAAGGGACTGCAGACTGCTGCGCTGGTCAGTGCGCTTCCTTTCGCAGTGGTCATGCTATTCATCTGTTATGGGTTATTGCGCGCATTGCAGACAGAATCCAAAGATGTTTCCATGGACCTGTCGCTCGACCTTGACGGTGAGCGCGAGGTGAAAGACCTGAGCTGGCAGCAGCGCCTGGAGAGCATTACCGGGTTCTATAAAAAACCGGACATCCTGGCGTTTCTCAGCGCAACAGCGCTTCCTGCGGTGGAGGCAGTCGCTGCCCAGTTGAGCGAGAGCGGACTGGTTCCGAACATTGAGCAACGCGAGGAGTATGTCGAACTCACTGTCCCGCATGGCGACCGCGGCATCTTCCGCTACATGATCCGGGCGCGCAGTTACCGGTCTCCGAGCTTTGCCTGGGCCGAATCCGCGAACGCTGCCCCGGACAGCAGGCACTTCCGAGCGATCGCCTCCAGCAACGAGGAGGACCGACAGCGCGACGTGACGGGCTATACCAACGAGCAATTGATCAACGACCTGTTGAGTCAGTACGCGCGCTTCCGCCATATACGGCGCGTCAGCTAACCGGAAAACAGGAAAGATTCTGCGATATGACAATTGCGCTGATCCTGGCCGCGGCAAAGAGCTTCCTGTTCGTCTTCGTGACGATGCTGCCCATTCTGAACCCCGCTGCCACCGCACCGATATTTTTGAGCATGACCAAGGGCGCCTCCGGCGCAACCCGGGAGCTGCTCGCGCGTCGTATCGCAGTCAATATGTTCTGGCTCATGACGGGGTCGATGCTGGTGGGGTCGTACGTGCTCGATTTCTTCGGCATCTCGTTGCCCATCGTCCGTATTGGAGGCGGACTGATCCTTGCATCGGTCGCCTGGCGGCTGCTGGGCGCCTCCCCGGACACGCCCGATAGCCGGGCAGCGCTGGCCGAAGCATTCACGCCTGACCATGCGCATAAACAGGCTTTTTATCCGCTGACATTCCCGATCAGCTGTGGCCCGGCGTCGATTTCGGTCGCCATCACCGTCGGCGTATCGTTGCATGACACCGAAATCATCATTTCACTGGCCCGCATGGGGGGCGCCCTGCTTGCCTTGGGGGTGATCGGCGTATTGCTGTATTTCGCCTTTCGATATGGCGAGCATTTCCTGCGCCTGATCGGCGACGCCGGTACGGCAGTGTTCTTGCGGCTGACAGCATTCATCCTGCTTTGCCTCGGTGTCCAGATCGTCTGGGACGGCGTGCGGGAACTGGTACTCGATATCGCTCTGTATTTCGGCAAGGTCGCCATGCTTTAATCAGAACCGGGGTTGCCCCGGCACCGGCGATGAAGCCCTGCTGGCGTCATGCTCGAGAACACCCCGTCACGGCGTACCCACGCATGCATGAGTGCGGCAGAAAGATGCATCAGCACGACGGCGAACAGCAGCCAGGCCAGCAGGCCGTGGGCGTCGCGCAGCACCGCGTACCACACCGGATCGACAGGCGCGATGGGCGGCAGCGTGACGCCCGCCAACATCGTCACCGGCCACCCGCCCGCCGAGCGCACGCCCCAGCCGAGCAGCGGCAACGAGAACATCAGCCCATACAGCAACCAGTGCGATGCCTTGGCTGCCATCACTTGCCAGCGTGGCAAATCGGCGGGCAACGCTGGTGCACCGTGACGCAGCCGGTTGACCAGGCGCACGATCACCAACAGCAAGATGGCAATGCCCAGCGGCTGGTGCAGGTCGAGCATCCGGGGTCGCCAGGTCAGCGACGCCATCATGGCTACGCCGATGAACAGCATCGCCAGGATTGCTGCCGCCATTGTCCAGTGCAGCAGTTGCGCCAGCAGATTGAAGCGTTCTGGCAGGCCGGCTTGATTACCTTGGCGAGTCGCGGTCATGGAACGGGTGTCGGTAGTCATTGTGGGGCCTTCTTTCCAACCGCATCGGTGGCATTGCCGTAGCCGATTTCGTGCAGCCGTGCGTTGTACGAATGGGCATAGATACCTGCCCGCGTAGCCAATACCGGGTCGTTCGACAGCGCCATGCCGGCCGGTATCAAGGTGGGATCGAAATTGATGTCGCGGCACACGCCATCAGTCTGGTCGAAGACCCGCTGCACTTCCAGCGTTCCGGCGACGATCTGGGAGCGGGTTTGCGGCCAGGGCTGCGATGGATCATTGACCGGATCGCCGGGCGCAGCGAGTTGCATCATCATGTCCCAATACAGCGGCGACTTCTTCAGGCGTTGCGCCACCTCGTCGAACAAGGCGTCGTGACTGGCCCGCGCACGCTCGTCAGCACTCCAGGCGGCAAATGGCGCGTGCGGCCGCAGGGACCAGCGCATGGCTTGCCGCTGGCCATCGCCGGCGACCAGATAGTAGGCGTGAATGGCGTAGAACGTCGCGCCGGCAAAGCTGCTGGCCCACGGTTTGACGGCATCTGCTTCCAGGTATTTGCGCGCTTCCGGATACGCCTTGAGGAAAGCCCCCAGCTGTTGCGGGTCGGGTTTACCGGTGGCCGGATCGGGGGCCGTTGCCTTGACCATCGCCAGGAAACCGGGGGCATCGCGGGTGACGAAATACGGCTCGTTGTTCATTTTCATGCGCCACTGCTGGCCGTTGTCGGCAGTGAGCATCATGGCCATGCTGACGGTGCTGGTGGAATTGTCGGCGGCATAGGGGCTCATGTTGCCAATCGAGAAGCGTCCGATGGCCCGGGTCTCCGGCTGCGTGAACACTCTGGCATCGGAGTACTTTGCGGCCGCGCCACTGGAGCGGAATACGCCTTCGAAACACACGCCCTTGCCGTGTGCGCGACGGTAGCCAGCAGGAAAATCATGCGGAATGTCTTCCAGGAAGGTGGTACTGGTTACGCGCTGGCCGAGCAAACCGGAAGTCCAGGCGAAGCCCGTGGCCAGCACGGCAACGACTGCGGCAATGCCAGCCAGGGCCGGCCAGCTGCGCTTCAAGTCCATGTCGCCGATCTTCATGGACAGCCTCCGTATCGAGGCTCATTGACGGACAACGCGAATGCGGTGCGGGGGGGGTTGCTCATGATGACTCCTTGGAATAGATACATCTCGCAAGTCAATGCGTGGCTGTCTTGGAAAACAGGTTCATCACGATCACTCCCGTGACTATGAGAACGATGCCGATGATGGCCGGAAGGTCCAGCCTTTGCTTGAAAGCGAACACGCCAAGCAGCGCTGTCAGGACAATGCCTAACCCGCCCCAGATGGCGTAGGCGACCGCCAGCGGTAAGCCTTTCAGTGCCTGGCCGAGTCCATAGAATGCGAATCCGTAAAAAACCACCACCAGCGCGGTTGGCACCAACCGGGAAAACTGTTCGGACTTGGCCAGGAAGGCGCTACCGGCAACCTCCGATACGATGGCCGCACCTAGCCAAATATAGTGTGCTGGAAACATGTCGGTCTCTTACTCCATGGTCAATTTTTGAATGTGAATCAGCTGCCGAGACCCTCATCGATCGCGGCGATTTTTACAATACGATCGTATTGTACGTTATTTTTTGTTGTAGAATCCAGCGATGACTTCCAAAGCCAACACTCCCCGTCCTCCGAAACAACCAGACCAGGTTAAAAAGAGACTTTTCCGCTCGGCGACAACTTTATTGAGTACCGGGCAGCCCGTTTCTATCGGGGCAATCGCCGGTGCAGCCGGGGTCAGCAAAGGTGCCGTGCAGCATCACTTCGGCACGAAAGAACAGCTGCTCGCTGCGCTTTTCGATCTCTACATGGACGAATTCAACGAAGCATTGGCGTTGGAAGATACCTCGGCGCCACCAGCCTTGCGCTATGCGCGCATGTCGCTCAATGCCACCTCGTACGAGGACACCGAAGGGTGGCGCGCTATGGTCGTGGCCACTGTGATTGACCGCGGATTGGCGGCCCGGTGGAGCGAACGGGCGGAAAGTGAGCGTGCGCTCGACCAGCCACCGGCTGCGAATGCCCTGCTCGTACGTCTGGCGGCAGACGGGTTATGGCTGTCGGATTTGCTGTCTACCTACAAGGTCGACAAGAAACAGCGCGAGGAACTCGATGTGTTGATGCAAGGACTGCTCAGGAATCCTTGACCGCCAGCGCGTCAATGAAATTTATGGAACCCGCAGATTATGGACCACCTGACCGGCCGCTTTGTCGATCAGCCGAACAGTGTCGGATGGCGCCGGGTGTGCGCGCTTACGCCGCCTCGCTGCGGTCGCGGCCGGCGGCCTTGGCGCGGTAGAGGCCGGCGTCAGCGCGGGCCATCAGCGCTTCCAGGCTCTCGTCTGGCGCCTGCTGGCTGGCGATGCCGATGCTGACCGTGTAGTCCGGCATGTCGCCGCCACGCGCCTCGAACAGCGACGCCCGGATCCGTTGCGCAGTCGATTTCGCCTGCTCGGCCGTGGTGCCCGATAGCAGTACGATGAACTCCTCGCCGCCGAAGCGCGCCACGTGGTCGATCTCGCGCAGGGCCGAGACAGTGGTATGCGCCGCATGCACCAAAACCCGGTCGCCGACTGCGTGGCCGTACTGGTCGTTAATCGCCTTGAAGTAGTCGAGGTCGATGCTGAGCAGGGTCATCGGCTTGCCATGGCGTTTCATCAGCGCCACTTCGCGGTGGTAGGCAGCGGCGAAGCCGCGCCGGTTCAGCACCCCGGTCAGTGGGTCCGAGTTGGAGCGGTGCTCCATCACAACCTGCAGACGCCGGGTAGCGATGGTCATGAAGCCGACCGCCATCATCAGCGTCATGAAATTGGCCGTCAACAGGAAAATGCCCTGTACCGCACCGTTGCTGGCGTTGCTGGTGCCGACCGCGCCGCTGAGCGCCGCGAACAACCGCAACAGCAGCACCAGTGACTGCACCAGCAACAGCGTGCCGAAGAACCAGCTGGAGAAGTGGCGTTCGCCATGGCGCACCAGCAGCACCAGTTGCGCCACGTAGAACGACAGCGTCAACAATGAAAACACCGCCACCCGCAACGCGTAGTCCTGGGTGATCACATACCAGCCGACCAGGCAGACCATGCCGATCACCCACGCCAGCGCCAGCCACCACCAGCTCGGCTTGCGACCGAAGAATAACTGGGTGCCGATCAGCATCAGCCCGGCGGCGCCGAGCATGGTGCTATTGGCCGCAAACAGTAACACCGCTTCCGGTATCAGCGGGCCAGCGCAGAACAGCAAGCCGCTCGCCGTCAGCGACAACATGCCGAGCGACTGATGGCCCAACCCTTGCACGTCGGCAGGGAAGCTGCGGTAGGCGGAAAACAATACGATGGTCATCGCCGCCGCCATCAGGGTCGACGTCAGAACGATGGTTGCAGGATCGAGCAATGTCACAGGGAAAAGTGGGCAGATGTCGTGGATCTGCAAGGATACCAGCAACCAAGTACCGCCGGCACGGCTCACAACGCAATTTGCCTGCACCTCCCTGGCGACTGCGGCACTTCCCTGGCGACTGCGCCGCGTGCGAAATTGACATCAAATCCATACGAATGTTCGATACCACACGTCGGTCCGAACACCGGCCGCGCAAGATGGAAGCTCCTCAACCCACGGAGTTCATCATGACCAAGCAAAAGTCAGGCGGTTCCAACAAGCAATCGTCGACCGAGAGCGGATCGAAGCAATCGGCCACGCCAGAGAAATCCAAATCCGGCAAGGATGCAGCAAGCCACACCAAAGCGGCCGGCACCAAGAGCGCCGGTGGCGGCGCCAAGCAAAGCCGGAAGCACTAACGCCTATAACGAAGGGGCGGCAGCCAGGCTATGGTTGCCGCCCCTTCGCCGCGCAAGGAACAGGTCAGTCCCTACACCGCAGTGCTCAGCAGCATCACTTGACGGCAGTGGCGAGCTTCTTCGCCATTTCCACGTGATGGGCGACGGTCGGTTCGAGCTTGGTGGCCAAGGCCTTGACATCCGCATCTTTCAACATCGAGATATCTTTTTTCAGCGATGCGTGAACGTTAAGGTGATCGGCCACGCCGGCCCGCTTGGCATAAGCCAGATCAAATTTGTCTGCGGGCACGGCTTTGAGTTCGGCCGCAAGCTTTTGATGCGCCATATCCGGCTCGGACGGCAGCGTCACCTTCTTCGCTGCGGCAACTTTCTTCGTCTCCTCCAGACCCTTGGTATGATCGTCGATCATCATCTTCGCAAAGGCCTTCACGTCCGGATTGCTACTCTTTTGCAACGCCATCTTTCCCGCCTCGATTTCAGCGATATTGGCTTGCGCGATGCCGACGAGTCGCGCGGCGTCGTCCTTGCTGATGGTAGCGGCTGCATTGGTGCTGGTCTGGGCATGCACGCCGGCGGCGAGCGACGCTGCTATCGATAACGCAATAAACAGTTTAGCTGGTTTCATGGTGGGGCTTTCAAAGTGTTATGAATGAGATTTTTCTCGTAAAGCCGAGTCTGACGAATGAATGAAAAGGTTTCTGTACGGCAGACCACCAAGACCAGCACAGCGGCATCGCGCCCAAAGCTCAGGCAGCCGGTCTCATCGGCGAAGTCGCCGGGCGCAGCGGGTTGATCTTGTCGGGTTCGCCGTAGTTCGGCACACCGACTACAATCGCTGCGCTCTGCTCCACTGCAAGCGCGGCCACATGCCCGGGCAGCCGCGCCGGGGTATCGGCGCGCATGTCCTCGATCAGCGCATGCATCTGGTCGGCAGTGCCGTCCCACGAGGTGCGGGCGACGACTGCCCGCATCTGCGTCGCCATGGCAGCGCGCGCGGTGGGGGTCAGCGCCAGCGCCGCCTCGCAATGGGCGATGAATTCGGCGTGACCGTGGCCGATGGCGACGATATCGCCGTATGGCACTTCGACATCGGTGATCGCGGTGCTGACGATCGGCAGCTCGGCGGCCATGTATTCGAGCACCTTGGTGGGGCTGATGAATTTGGTCGATTCATTGAGCGCAAACGGCAGCAGGCACACGTCCCAGCCGGCCAGGAATTGCGGCAGCGCCTGGTAGGCCTGCTGGCCCAGGTAATGGATGTTGGGCCGCTGCGGCAGCGCCGACGGTTCGATCTTGACCACCGGCCCCACCAGCACGATATGCCACTCGGGATGGGCGTCGGCCATCGCGGCGATCAGTGCGGTGTCGAACCGTTCGTCGATCACGCCGTAAAAGCCCAGCCGCGGATGCGGGATGTCGGCGTGCAGCGGATGGGCGTTGCTGCGGTCGAGCGCCTGCTCGAAGTGCACGGTATCGACGCTGCTGGCGAAGCAATGGACGTTGGCGTGCCGCGGGCGCTTGGCCTCATACAGGCTCGGGCCACCGGTAAACACCAGGTCGGCAACGCCAAGCAAGGCGCTCTCGCGTTGCAACAGCTGGCGCGGCGGATTCTTGAAGGCCGACAGTTCATCCATGCAGTCGTACACCACCAGCGCCGGATGCAGGTCGGCCAGCAGCGGCAGCGCCATCGGCGTGTAGAACCACACGACCGGATTTTCCCCGTGGGGCACCAGCTTGTTCAGCAGCGACTGCAGCACCGGGATCTGGTCGTCATGGAAGCCCGCTGCGTGCACCGGCGTATGCGGCTGGCACACGGTGACGTTGGGCGCCGGATGGTAGGTGCGCAGATGGGGTTCGGCCTCGTCGAACACCGGCTCTTCGACGAACAGCACCTTGTAATGCTGGGCCAGGCGGGTCAGGAGATGTTGTGGGCGCTGATAAACGAAGTCCCAGCGCAGATGACAAAAAACGATAACAGTATTCATGACTCTCTCCCTGATGTGCCCTTGCGGGTGTAAACCTGTTCCCGGCCCCGGGAACAGACGTGTAAGACGGGTAAGCAGGCGCTGCCCCTGTTGCAGGGCGACGCCGTATGGCGCCACCAGCTGCCGCGCCAGCGGGTCCGGACCGTCGCGGTCCAGGTCCCACAGCCCGCTGCGGTGCCAGTGGTGTTCGTGCTCCCAGTCGTTGCGGTCGACGATGGGATAAAGACAGATGCCCTGCATGGCCACGCCATGTTGCAGGGCCAGCGCGGTTTGACTGGCCATCTCGGCAATCCAGGCGCCGCGGCCGCTGCCCACGTGGCTGGTTTCGGCCAGCAGCACCGGGCGCTGATAACGGCGGTGCAGTTCCAGCAGGCTCAGATGAAGCGGCTTGCGGCGGGGGTCGCCCAGGTGCCACCACAGGCGCGCGCTGGTGCCGCTTTCCCACTGGTTGGTGTCGTAGTAGTTGGCGCCGATGAGGTCGAGATAGCGCGGTGCGCCGCCCAGCTCGGGTTCACGCTTGCCGCACAACATGTCCCAGGCGTCGTACTGGGCGGCGCTGGCGCCGTCCGCTTCCTGCTGCCACTCCGGACGGCCGGTGGGCGCGATCACGTGGATCAGCGGATCGCAGTGGAGGATGCGGGCGCCCGGCGTCACGTCCCAGATCGCATCGCAGCCGGCCAGTGCGGCGCGCACCAGTTGGCGCTTGCCTTCGGTCGCTGCGCGCGGATCGAACATGTTGGTGCACCTGAACATGTGGACCGACAGGCCCCAGCTGGTAAACGAGATCTCGTTGATCGGCGAGTACACGGGCGCCGGGCCGGCGTAAGGCGCCAGGTACTGGGCGGCGGCGCGGCAAAACCGCGCGAAACGGGTGACGAAGTCGGGGGCATAGACATCGATCTCGTCGGGCCAGCCGTAGTGGCAAAAGGTCCAGCAGATCTGGATGCCCAGTTCGTGCGCAGCCAGCAGGCGCGCATCGAGGCTGGAAAAGTCGAAGACGCCGTCGCGCTCCACCAGGCGCCAGCCAATCGACTCGCGCACGGTCGTGATGCCGAACTGCCGCAACAGCAGGTAGTCTTCGCGCGCACGCTCGACGTGGCCGTTGGCGGCGTTCATGTCGAGCGCCCGGCCGCCGTGGTTGACGTGGTCGGCGCCTTCATAGCCGCCCTGCCAGAACGAGGCAAACGGCGCGGGCTGCGATGTTGGCGATGCAGTTGGCGATGCAGTTGGCAATGCAGTTGGCGATGAGGTTGGCGGTGCCGACATGGGGCGCTTTCAATATTGAACGTTGCGGGTGGCGGCACTGATCTGCTCAAGGGGAATCTTGGGACTGCGGTCGGCATTGAGCAGTCCGTTGGTTTCCTGGAAGGTGTCGGCAAACTGGGTGTAGCAAAAGCCGCTGAACATCGCGGTTTCGTTCACCACCTGCAGCAGGTCGCGATACAGCGCGTGGAATGCCTCGGCCGTGTTGGCGCGCGAGTAGCCCCAAGTATGATGTTCGGACGCGCGCGGATCGTAGGCGACGCCGCCAAACTCGGTGAGCACGATCGGCTGGCCGCGATGGGGAAAGCCGTCGAGCGTGAGGATGCGGCCACCGGGACGGCGGCGGTCGAACAGGGTGTTGGACTGGTGCTCGGCCTCGTAGCGGGCGCGCAGCTTGTGCGGGTCGCCATCGTAATCGTGGATGCCGAGGATGTCCGTGGCCGACGCTTCCCAGCCGTCGTTGCCGATCACGGGCCGGGTGGCGTCGAGCATGCGCGTGAGGTGGTACAAGGCTTCCACTGCATTGCGGTGGGCCTGCATGGCAGTGAGGTTGGGCACGCCCCACGATTCGTTGAACGGCACCCAGACGATCACGCACGGGTGGCTGTAGTCGCGTTCGATCGCCTCGGTCCATTCGCGCACCAGGCGCGACATCGCGCGCGGGCTGAAGGCATAGGCCGATGGCATTTCTTCCCACACCAGCAGGCCCAGGCGGTCGGCCCAGTACAAATAGCGCGGATCCTCGATTTTCTGGTGCTTGCGCACGCCGTTGAAACCCATCGCCTTGGCCAGCTCGACGTCGCGGCGCAGCGCGTCGTCGGACGGCGCCGTCATCAAGGACTCCGGCCAGTAGCCCTGGTCGAGCACCAGGCGCAGCTGGTAAGGCCGGCCGTTGAGCATCAGCCGGTCGCGCGTGATCGAGACCGAGCGCAGCGCGGTGTACGAGCGCACGGTATCGAGCACGGTGTCGCCGCAGCGCAGCACCACTTCGGCATCGAACAGCGTGGGATGTTCGGGACTCCACAGCAGTTCGTTGCGCGAATCGTCGATGCCGGGATCGGGCAGCGCGATCTTGCGCATGGTGTCCTGCCCGACCATCGAATAGCGGTCGTCGGCAAGCAGTTTGTCGCCGTGCCACAGCCGCACTTCCACCGACAGGCCGGTGCGCTGGGCGCCAGCGGTGACCACTTCGCAGCCGATCTCGAAGCCGTCGAAGATCGGCGTCCAGCGCAGCCGTTCGATATAGGTATCGCCCACGGTTTCAAGCCACACGGTTTGCCAGATGCCCGTGGTGCGCGGGTACCAGATCGAGTGCGGGTCCAATTGCCAGTCCTGCTTGCCGCGCGGCTTGGCCAGGTCGGCCGGATCGTCTTCCACCCGCACTACCAGCACTTGCGGGCCGTCGGCCACGATGGCATCGGTGATATCGGCAGTAAATGGCGTATGGCCGCCTTCGTGCTGCGCCACCAGATGACCATTGAGCCAGACGCGGGCCGCGTAGTCGACCGCGCCGAAGTGCAGCAGGGTACGCCCGCCAGTGCCAAGATCATCGAGCGTGCGGCGGTACCACACGCACGGATGGAAGCCCTGGTCGGCAATGCCGCTGGCAGCCGATTCCGGCGCGAATGGAACGGTGATGCGGTGCTGCCAGTCGATGGGGTCGTGCGGTGCGGAGTGGACCTGCGTGTCGTCGAAGGCGAAATCCCATACGCCGTTGAGGGAGGTCCAGCTGGAGCGGACCAGTTGCGGTCGGGGATAGTCGAATTGGGGCACGCAGGTCTCCAGTTGAGATGGCGGGAAATATTAGAAACATGGTATCAATCGCCGCCGCCCTGTCACTTCTTGCGTCACCTGAGATTGTGTAAGAGATGGCCTACATTCGGTGGCCGCTGTGCCATTTCAACCACGTAGAGGCGGCACAGCGCGCCACGGTTAAAGCGCGCACAGAGCGCATGCCGGATCCGCTAGGACACTTGAACTTTTCGCATCAGCGATATCAAAGCGCTTGTATATTTGGGAGACAAGATGAAGAAGAGTATCGCCATCGTGGGCGCCGGGTTTTCCGGTGCAGTCATCGCCAATCAGCTGGCCCATGCCGGCTACGCGGTCGATGTATTCGAAACCCGGCCCCACGTGGGCGGCAACTGTCACTCGCGGCGCGACGACGAGACCGGCGTCATGCTGCACGTGTACGGGCCGCACATTTTTCATACCGACAATGAGCGGGCCTGGGAATTCGTCAACCGCTTCGGCGAGTTCAAACCGTATGTGAATCGCGTCAAGGCCATCACCAATGGCCGCGTGTACACCTTGCCCATCAACCTGTTGACCATCAACCAGTTCTTCGGCAAGACCTTGCGGCCGGCGCAGGCTGCGGAGTTTTTGACCTCGCTGGGCGACAAGACCATCACCACGCCCACCACGTTCGAAGACCAGGCCCTGCGCTTCGTCGGCCGCGACCTGTATGAAGCGTTTTTCAAGACCTATACCATCAAACAATGGGGCCTGTCGCCCAGCGAGCTGCCGGCGAGCATACTCAAGCGTCTGCCCGTGCGCTTCAACTACGATGACAACTATTTCAGCCACAAGTACCAGGGCATGCCGGCCGACGGCTATACCGCCCTGGTCGAGAGGATGTTCGACGTGCCCGGCATCGCGGTGCACCTGAGCACGCCGTTCGATCCGGCGTCGAAAACCGACTACCAGCATGTTTTCTATGCCGGCCCCATCGACGCGTGGTTTGGCCATGCAGAAGGTCGGCTGCCGTACCGCACGCTCGACTTCGAAGTGTTCCGCGACAGCGGCGACTACCAGGGCAATGCCGTGGTCAACTACTGCGACGACGCCGAACCGTACACCCGCATCACCGAGCACAAGCACTTTTCGCCATGGGAGCAGCACGAAGCCACCATCCTGTACAAGGAATACAGCCGGCAGTGCGAAGACCAGGATATTCCCTACTATCCGATCCGGCTGGCGCGGGACAAGCAGCAACTGGAACGCTATGTCAACATCGCCCGCCAGGAAGTGAACGTGACCTTCGTGGGGCGCCTCGGCACCTACCGCTACCTCGACATGGATGTCACCATCAACGAGGCGCTGATCACGGCCGACAAGTTCCTGGCCAGTGCGCGCGACAACACTGCCATGCCGGCCTTCGTGATCGATCCACTGGCCTGATGCGGGCACCACGCATGCATCCACATCCACATCCACATTCAGACACGGGCGGACAGCGGCTGGCGTTATGGGGCGGCATCGAATGCACGGTGAACCGCGTGGGCGACGAGTTTTTCGACCAGGCCGTCCATAGCGGACATGACACGCGTCCCGATGACCTCGACCTGGTGCAGTCGCTGGGGATACCGGTCATGCGCTATCCGGTCCTGTGGGAGCGCGTCGCCCCTAACGGGCTCGATCAGGCAGACTGGAGCGTGTCCGATGCGCAGCTGGCGGCATGCCGGGCACGCGAACTCACCGTGATCGCCGGCCTCGTGCACCACGGCAGCGGACCGCGCCACACCAGCCTGATCGATGCCGGTTTTGCACCCGGGCTGGCCGACTATGCGCGCGCGGTGGCCAGCCGTTATCCGTGGATCGAGTATTACACGCCGGTCAACGAGCCGCTGACCACGGCGCGCTTTTCCACCTTGTACGGCGTGTGGTATCCGCACAGCTGCAGCGACCGCGATTTCGTCACCGCCGTGCTCAACCAGTGCCGCGCCACCGTGCTGGCCATGCAGGCCATACGCGCCGTGAACCCGGCAGCCAAGCTGGTGCAGACGGACGACCTGGGCAAGAGCTGGGGTACGCCCGCCATGGCTGCCGTAACCGCGTTCTACAACCATCGGCGCTGGCTGGCGTGGGACCTGTTATGCGGCAAGGTCGATCGGCGCCACCCTCTCTGGACCTATCTGCTCAAGCACGGCGCTGCGCCCGGCGACGTGCTGTGGTTCCGCGCCAACCCCTGCCCGCCCGACATCATAGGCGTCAACTACTACGTCACCAGCGAGCGCTGGCTTGACGACCGGGTCGAACGGTATCCATTCATCACGCCGGGCATGATCGACGGCCAGGCCTGCATCGACACCGAGTCTGCACGCGTTGCCGAAGCGCCCGACACCGGTCTCACGCCATTGCTGCTGGAGGCGTGGCAACGCTACCGGCTGCCGATTGCCGTCACCGAAGCCCACCTCCACGCCGGCCGCGAAGACCAGTTGCGCTGGCTTATCGAAATCTGGCAGGCAGCCCAGGCCGCCCGCACGCAAGGCGCCGACGTGCGCGCTGTCACCGCATGGGCGTTGTTGGGTTCGTTCGACTGGAACAGCCTCGTCACGCGCCAGGCAGGTCACTACGAATCGGGGGCGTTCGACCTGCGTGGCGGACAGCCGCGTGCCACGGCCGTGGCAACCTTGCTGCGCCAGCTGGCCGCCGGGCAGCAACCGGCCCATCCGGCCGCGCCGGGGCACGGCTGGTGGCGCCGCGATACACGCTATCACGCCACGACCACCCGTCCACCGCCGGACCCGGAAAAACTGGCACGGTTGCCCGACACGTCCGATCGTGCGCCGATATTGATCTCCGGCGCCAGCGGCACGCTCGGCCGCGCCTTGGCCCGCGTGTGCGCGCAACGCAACCTGGCCTGTCGGCTGTTGCGCCGCGCCGAGATGGATATCGCCGACCCCGGTTCGGTCGAACGCGCACTGGACAAGCACCGGCCGTGGGCGCTGATCAACGCCAGCGGTTACGTGCGCGTGGACCAGGCCGAGCACGATGCAGAGCGCTGCTTCCGTGAAAACGCGCTTGGCCCCGGCGTGCTGGCGGCGGCGTGCGCCCGGCATGGCGTCCACTTCACCACGTTCTCGAGCGACATGGTCTTCGACGGTCGCGCCGGTAGAGCCTACGTGGAAACCGACGAGGTAGCGCCGCTCAATGTGTATGGTCGCAGCAAGGCCGAAGGCGAGCGCGCCGTGTTCACGCACAACGCGGCAACGCTGGTGATACGCACCAGCAGTTTTTTCGGGCCATGGGATCAGCACAATTTCGTTCATCACGCGCTGACCGCGCTGGAGGCAGGCGGCATGTTTGCCGCCCCCGGCGACCTCCTCATCACGCCGACCCATGTGCCGGACCTGGTGGAGAACTGTCTCGACCTGGTCATCGATGGCGAACGCGGGATCTGGCACCTGGCCAACACCGGCGCATTATCCTGGTTCGAGCTGGCGCGCCGGGCCGCCGTGGGGGCCGGGCTGGACCCGTCGCGGCTGCACGAAGTGCGGGCGTCCGATTGCCAGTACCTCGCTGCGCGGCCGGTCAACAGTACACTGGACAGCAGCCGGGCCCGTCTGCTGCCCACGCTGGACGATGCGCTGTCCCGCTTCCTGGCAGACCGCGCACGCCAGAGGGCAGCATGCGCCGACCTCACCACATCTTGATGCTCACGGCCGAGCGCAATGCGCGCACCAGCTCGGCAAGTGTGAGCGTGGTGTGTTCTTCATACGAGGGTTTTCTGGCCAGCGAGATTTTCCCGTCCGGCGTCAGATAGGCCTTGTAGTTCTCCAGGTCGAACGCCCGCCCGGTGCGGGGCGACAGCAGGTGAACCAGGTCGGCGTCGGAGAACGTGCCAACGAACTGCTTGCCGGTTTCTTTCACCGAAATTTGGACCAGATAATCGAGCATCGTCACTCCCCTCACCTCACCGCACCGCACCGCACGGAATCGCTGACGACGATGCTACCAATCTGCCTGAATCTGGCTGTGGCTCAGTTGCTCGAGGTTGTGTAAGAAGGAGATTACATCGAGTTCTGCCGACCTGTCAGCTCATGGAATGCGGTGATGCGCGACCGCGTGACTCATCGTGGACCAGTGATCCTCGCGCTGATGTTGCTCATCGTTGGCTGCAGCCTGCGTGCCAGTCCGGCGGACTATTCTGGTCACCGCCATGCCTGCCAAGACCCGGGTTGCGACCGCCTCGGGAATGTTGCACTCCTCCATGTACAGCAGCGCGTCGTGCGTACCGAGCATGTCCCGGAAAACAATGGCAACATCGACGCGCTGCGCCATCAGGTGATTAATTCTTCGCATCGAACTCTTTAAATATGTGGAAACTTCAAGCCGGCTCGAGGAAGATCATAATGTTTCCCTGTAGATACGTTTGTAATTTTTATGCATTATAATCGATTTGAATGCGCCGTGCTTTTATTCGCAGTCCATCTCGCGGCCCGTGCTGCCGGCGTCCCGGCCCCTCATCGGCTGCACCCACCTGCGCAGCGGCTGGGAAAGACGAAACCCGAGGCTCGCGGAATGCGTCGACGCTCCTTGCGCAGTAGACGCAACATATCCTCTGGAAACACTTTCTCAAACATGCGGTGGTCGCATTCCCAAACGCAGAACCAGGTCGGTGGACCGCAGGGCACCTGTGCTGGTTCATCTGCACATCCAACCACCAGCATTTCGCAATGATCATCCTCGAGTTTGACCAAGTCTCCTGCGGACAGCTGCGACATGACTTGCCTCGCTACAACGGGACCCCCGATTGTTGTCGTGCTATCAACTGGAGCAGCTAATTTTTCGCTGCCGGAACCATGGTCCGCGTTCGCTGCTTTGAACTGAGCAACAATAGGCCTGTTCGATAGATCCCGCCGCAAGTCACCAATCCTCGCGTCGACATCACTGCAGCGGACTTTGTTACCGAGACGGTCAAGCTCCAAGTTGAGTATCGTCGTAGAGACGTTGCCCGGGCCGCAGATCGCAGTTGTGTGCAGTCGGATATCGCGAAGGAACTGAAAAATTGTCGGGTGCTTGCGCTGGTCCCATGCGGCGGACGTTTTCATCCAGGCCAGCACGGACTCTTCAAGCGCGTAAAGAGAAGGTGGAACATCGCCTGACGGGCTATCTTCCGGGGAAAATAAAGAAGAAATGATCACGGTGAACAATCAATAGTCGATGCAGAAATCGTACCAACTTTTATGACCGTGCTCAATAAATAACTATGTAAAGTTCATCTCATTGTGAGACACATTTACAACGCCGTCGGAAAAGGAAATAGTTTGCGCGTTGAGAGCCGGCCAGGCGCGCCTTCCTGCGCGAGCATCTGTCGGCCAGACCACATGCGCATCACTCCAGCGACTGTCGTTGCTCGACGCGCCCCTACCGCCTAAAAAATCGACCGCACAGTGAGGCTGGTGAAGCGCTCCAGCGCGTAGGTACCGGCCAGCGAGTTGCCGGTTTCGTCAAGCCCCGGCGACCAGACCGCGATGGCCATCTCTCCTGGCACCAATGCCAGGATACCGCCGCCCACGCCGCTCTTGGCCGGCAGGCCCACCCGGTAGGCGAACTCGCCGGCGGCGTCATAGGTGCCGCAGGTGAGCATCAGCGCATTCAGGCGCTTGGACGAACTGGCGTCGAGAACCTGCCGTTCACTCCACGGGATGGTGCCATGGTTGGCCAGAAAACTGCCTGCCTTGGCCAGCTCGGTACAAGTCATGGTGATCGAGCACTGGCGGCAGTAGCTGTCGATCACGGTCTCGACCGAATTGTGCAGGTTGCCGAAGTCTTTCATCAGGTGCGCGATGGCGTAGTTGCGGTGCGCGGTGCCATGCTCGGACTGCGCTACCGCCAGATCGAACTCGATGTCCTGGCGATCACAAATCTCCCGAGCAAACTGCAGGATGGCGGTATCGGAAGCGGTAGAGCGCGACGACAAGATGTCGGTCATCACCAGCGCGCCGGCGTTGATGAACGGGTTGCGGGGCTTGCCCTGCTCGTACTCGAGCTGCACCAGCGAATTGAAGGCACTACCGGACGGCTCGCGTCCGACGCGCGACCAGATGGCGTCACCCTCGAGCGAAAAAGCCAGCGCCAGCGAGAACAGCTTGGTGACGCTTTGCAGCGAAAACTTTTGCCCCGCCGCGCCGACGGAATACGTGCGTCCATCCAGGCAATAGACAGCCATGCCGAACTGTGCAGCATCGACCTCGGACAATTGCGGAATGTAAGACGCTACCTTGCCCTGGACCAGCAGCGGCTGGACATCGGCATAAATGGTTTCAAGAATGGCGGCATAATCGGTCATGCGGCATTCTAAACCAGCGTCGGCGGGGGGCCTCGCACGCAAGATATTCGCGTTCCCGAATATTTCCGGGCCAGCCGAAGCCGCATGATATCGTCGCGACGTTCACGCAACGCAGGCGCGCGCAGGCGAGCGAGACTTGCATAACCTCAGGACCAAACTGCAACAAGGAATGGCACACAAATATCAAAAAATAAAATATCAATTTTATATTTCCATATTCATATGTATACTTAAGATGGTTACATAATCAACGTTACGGGGACACCATGGGCAGCTCGCTTCAAAAATTATTTCTTTCCGCACTACTCGTTGCGCACACCGGACTGTCCAGCGCGAGCGTCGGAACGCCCACACCAGCGGCCGAGTCGTCAAAGCCAGCCGCAGTCCGATCGAGCTTCGTTACACTGGACATTCCTTACGAGCCAACCTACGTCCCGACTGCGGGAGGAATTGGACTGTTTATCAGCAAAAATCTGTTCGAAGTCCAGGCTCCACCAAACTATGCCCTAACGGGCAAGATGGGCGCGACGATTAACGCTTTGTACAGCTTGGGCGATGCGACAGAAGGTGATGCCTACATGGACATCACCTTCGATGTTCTCCTGCCACATTGCGATTTCTGTGGACCGTTCGCTTCCGACCTGGTGAGCACTGGCCGCGATGGCTTGCTCACCCGAACGGACGGCGGCATGCAATTCGTCGCGAACGAGTCGGCAGCGTCGGGTATGTACAGCCGTGTTCTCGTTTATAACATCGTGGTAGCGAGTCTGCCGGCCTGGTCCGGGTATATTCAATTCCAGTCTATGACGTTCACCGCCGAGACGGTTGCGCTCCCACTCGCCGCGAGCCCTGTTCCCGAACTTCCACCTGCAGCCTTGCTCGGCCTCGGCCTTTTCGCGCTCGGTATAGCCGCTCGCGCAAAATCCCGCAAGCGTCTGCCAGATAGTGCTGTGTCAAAATAAGAAAAAAGCCCCTGAAATCAGGGGCTTTGTCGGTTCAGCTTGCCGGTCGGTGCCGGCCTCTGCCTATCAGGAAATCATTCCCACTCGATTATTGTTTGTGTACAGGTCAAGAATCAGGTACAGGTAGAACCAGCGCCCGGCGATATTGGCCGGCAAGTAAGTCATGTCCCAGCACCAGACCTGGCGCGGCGCCGTTGCGACGTGGGTGGTGGGTGGGCGTGTCTTGCGCGGCGTCTTGGCGCGCCCGCGGTGCGTCGCCTGACCCGCAGCGAGCAGCACGCGGCTGAAGGTCGATTCGCTCGCAACATACACGCCTCCATCGGCCAGAATGGGCACGATCCGCGCTGGCGGCACATCGGCGAAACGCGCCTCGTTGGCCACCTGCAGTACCTGCGCGCTCGTCGGCGCTGAGCGCGTGCGCAGGCGCGGGCGCACCGCAGATGGCCGCAAGTCGCCGGTGACCAGTCCTTGACCCACCTGCCAGCGTTGCAATGTCCGCACATCGATGCCAGCGACCGCGCAGGCCTTGTACAACCTTGCTCCGTCTGCGTGCACTGTGCCGATATCCTGGGCTATGCGTTGGCGATCTTCGAGGCCGATCATTCGTCCTCGCCCATGTCCCTGTTGAAGATCGCCGCGACTTTTTTTGAAAGCACCAACAGCGCTGCGGTCTCGGCCAGCGCCTTGTCTTTACGACGGATCTCGCGCTCGAGTTCCTTGATCCTGCGCCGGTCCTGCTTGGCCTCCTGGGCGCTGGTGCGTGGGACCGCGTCACCGGACAAGGCCGACATCGCATTTTCACGCCATACCGCCAGCTATTGCGGGTAGACGCCGTTGGCACGGCACCAGGCGCTCTTGCTGGCCTCGTCCATCGCTGCTGTGCTCAACACGGCATCGAAGCGCGCCGCACCCGTCCAGATTCGCTCCCGGCCTGGCTGGGCCAATGCCTCAGTACGTCAGCGCTCCAATGTCGACGCGCCCACGCCAATTTCGTTGGCCACATCCTTGATCGATGCGCTCTCTGGCGGCAGCAGTCTCGCCACCGCTCTGTCTTTAAATTCTTGTCCGTATCGTGCCAATTCATGCTCCAGTCAACGCCCCCGAGTTTACCGAATCTATCGGAGCGACAACCATTCTGACACCGGGGGGGACTGCCACAGATTCACATCCTCGCTGACGGCGTCCGTGACGTTGGAGATGAGGGTCGGCGACACCTCGGTGCCGTACATCTCCTCCAGATGGCCCTGGATCTCCCGCACGCTGAGCCCACGCGGGTAGAGCGAGATGATTTTTTCGTCGAAGCCGGTCCAGCGGGTCTGGTTTTTGACCACGATCTGGGGCTCGAACTTGCCCTGGCGATCGCGCGGAACGTCCAGCGGCAGAGCGCCAAAATCGCCCTTGAGCGTCTTGGTGCTGTAGCCGTTGCGCGTGTTGGCGGTGCCGTTGGTCACCTCGCCGCTTTTGTCATGACCTAGGTGCTCGGTCATTTCGACTTCCAGGGCCCGTTCCACTAGCATCTTGGTGAGCTGCTTGAGCAGACCGTTTTCGCCGATCAGGTCTTCCGGCTTTTGGTAGTTCGCCAGCAGGCTGTCGGCCAGTTTGAGCAGCTCTGGATCGGGCTTGGCCCGCTTGTTACGCTTTACAACGGTCATTGTTTCCCCTTGATACCGGCAGTTTCCTGCCAAATGACCGTTTACACAAAATTATTTACACCCTCAATCTTAGGGTCACCGATTATCAAGGGGGAACTTATTTTCAAAAAGGACTCGCTCTGCTGCCGCAGTGCTATTTTCCCCTATAAATTTTCAAAGGCCGTTAATTTTTCTCCTAACAAATTGCTAAGCAATATCCAAACTATAGAGTTATTGCGACCCACGCCGAAAGTAGCACCATCAGCGGAGATCGTTCTTGTGGCCGCCAACGATGTAGTAAGCGTGATTAGCAAATGGATTGAGTCGATAAATACGTGAAGTGCACCCGGATCATCTTTAATACGGTTATCGGGCTATTCACTGAGATCCACTATCGGATATCCGTCTGTTTTAGGAAGATTGGCAGAATCCAATTCAGGGAAATCTCTGCGCACCTTCCCCGGCAGTATCAAAGAGACACCAATAATCTGGCCCGATACTCGGTCAATTTCCATTTCGAGAAGCGTCGATTTCATATCACCCGTTCGCCAGTAAGCATTCGGCTCAGTAGTCAGGGTTTTTTGCCAAAATTTGAAAGGCAAATAATCTCCACACTCGATTTCGGTTTTCCCACAGTCTCGCGACTCAGTTACTTTCAACATCCCATTTACCTTTTATAAAGCGCGTGATAAAGAGCTCGGAATTGATCTGCCGATTTCGCCGGCGCAAAGACCAGCTCCCAGTTATTCACTTTTATTACTTGGCGATATAACAACCCGTTTTGCACAGCTGTGTTGACAGCGGTTCTGAGGCTTTCAATTTGCACTTGACTGGCCAACCGAACAGCTGCGGGTGTAGAGTTAATTGCCTTGGCAGCCGCATACTCGGCGACGTGCTTGGTAGCATTTCTGTCAACCCAAATTTTTCCGCCTCTCTCCAAAGCAAGTTCAAATTGCTTTGGTATGACGGAGCCAGGATGCATAGGGACGACTGGTTGAATAGTATCCCAGACCGTTCCAGTTTTTTTTGCCCCAACAATTACATGTCGTTCTATTGACTAGTAGTTTCAGAATTTACCGATATCGCCATTATTACTTGATCAGGATACTCTTCGAGATCACCGTAGCCTGTGACCTCAAGTGCTCCATACTCGCCATACGAATAGAACAGTTCTTCAGCGTCGTCATAGGTCAAATTGGCGTACGGAAGCAAATCACTAACCAAATCACCCAAGCCAATATTCTCAGGCAATTTTCCGCGATAAATATTCTTTGGTTTATCCCCTTCCTTTAGTTTCTCGAAGTGCCAAACTTTAACGGAATGCACTTTCCCATCTCGAACGACAATCCCTAGCGCACGAGGGTTCGCTCCCAGATGTTCGGGCGTATTAAAGTATAAATGCCAATTTGTCAATTCCCTATCATAAACATTGAACAAATAGAATTCATCCTCGTTGGAATTGCTCTTTACCAATCGAAGAATCGGAGACATCTCAAATTGATACAAATCATTCTTATCATCAACAACATACATCGACAAAAAACTGAATAATTCACCGGCACTCATGCCCAATTCAATTCCAGCCAAAGAAATAGATGGCACAATTGGAGCAACCCAACTCACTACTTTATTTCTGAAATTTTCCATTATTTCTTCACCCATGTATTGGTAGCAGGATTAAACACCACGTGTTGCCCCTGCGGGTTTAAATAAACTGTATTTTTATCATACAGCGGCATACCATTTGGTTTGAACGACGGAGCATACTTAATAGGATCGATGATTTTTATCTTGCTGCCGTCAGCACTAGTCAACTTATAATATTGACCTAAATGGGTACTAACGTCACTCGCAGGACTAAATTGCACTTCCTTAATGCCAGTAGCACTATTTTCAACAGTAAATATTTGGGCATTACCAGAAGAAGATGCACGCGGTGCCTTTGTTGTTACTGTAGCGCCATCCATGCTGAAGGATTGCTTCAAATCGTCTAAGGACGATCCCCATACTCCTGAAGGGTTCTGTGCAATGTTTCGAGGTATGCCTGCCTCCAGCGCTAAGCTTTCTCGCAAACGCCGCCGACCTGGCCCAGCGCGTGCTATGCATCGACAACAGCACCGCTACAGCGCGCATGGCGGCACGCGTCGAGCACGGCCGCATCAGCGTGCTGGACACCCGCCCCGGCTGGATCGTGCGCCGCATGCTGATACCACGACTGGCGCGCCTTGCCTCGTTGCGGTCGATACGCCGCGCCTACGACGCCATTGTTACCCACAGTCCGGTACAGCCGCTATGGCAGCTGGCCACTGCCAGCGGCACCTATACCGGCGCGGTCGTTGCCGCGACCGAATTTCACCTGTTGCAGCAAGTCGGTGCGGCGCTGCACGTGGTCCATGACCTCGGCATGCTGGCCACGATCCCCGGCGGCTTGCTGGCGATGCCCACCATGCTGACCGTGGCCTACGATCACGCCGCCCCTGCCCGCACACAACAGGCGGTCCAGCAGCGCGGACTTGATCGCTGATCGGCAATGTGCCTCGCGCCAGGTAGTCATGCACAGATATGAGCGATTACGAAGGATTTAGCGGGCAGTCCGTTGGCGCGATTGCACCAGGTTCGCCACACGTCGGCCTGCGCCGCTCCTGCCAAACGCCTCGCGCGGTGGCGTGATCGCGGCGCGTGCGGTGGCCGCATCGTAGTCGGCCAGCCACGCCGCAATTGCCGGGTCATTCAGCGTCGGTGACGCTGCGCCTGAAACGGGCTGCGCCGGCACCGGCGCCTGCCGCAATCGCACCGCCGTGGCAACGATTGCCGTCGCGGTGCGATTGACGCCGTCACGGCCAGTCCAGCGGCGGTATGCCAGGCACCCGTGCACGCGCAGCACCGCGCCCGGCGCCAGCGTGTCCCGCAGTCTCAACGCTGGCGCACCGCCGATCACCACGCGGTGCCGGACGGTCACAGGCTCAAGACGGCCGGAGTTCCAGTCGTAGGCGCGCTCCTCGGTTGATAGCACCACGTGGCACACTGTCGCCCCACCGGGCAGGCGCGACCAGCGCGGCGGCAGCGCCACCGTTCCCTGCAAGGACACCCGGTTGATCGATGGCGACATGGTTGCTTCCCGCCTTCCCTGTTGAAGGCCCCGGCAGACTCGATACCGGGGCCGTTGCTGCGTTTGACGTCTTACGCCGTGCGCAACATTGGCGGTAGCCAGCCCGCATCGGCCAGCGCCCGTTCAGCCGCCTCGGCCGCCGCCTTTTTCGGCAGCTTTTCCAGCGGTACCGCCGCCGTGGCGGACACCGCTTCGGTCACCACCTTGACCGTGCATTCACGCGGCACGTGGTCGAAGTAGCTGGCAGCAGTGGCGCGCCACCACTTGGTCATGTCCAGCTTCAACGCCTTGCCCAGCGCCATGAAATCGGGCGAGTCTTTTTCCCGTTCGAGGGTGGCGTCGAGCGATGCGGCGACACAAAATGCCAGCAGTTCCAGCACCACCGGCTGAGGCTGCGCCTGCAACCATGCCAGCCAGCCGCCTTGCCCGTTCTGCTCATTCTGTGCAGCATCGGACAGGCGCGCCAGCAGTTGTTCACGGCGCTGTGCCAAGGCGACGCCAGCGGCACTGTCCATGCTATTGTCGGCGAGGGTCGCCATGCCCAGGCTGATCCTGGACAGCGAGGCGGTACCGACGCCGTGGTGCGGCAGCAGCACCGAGCGCATCAGCGTGTAGGTCAGGTACGCCAGCGCGGTGTCGGGCTGGTCCATCATTTCCGCTTGCAGCCCCAAGGTACGCTGCGACGTCAGCTCCAGGGTGAGACGGTCCGAGTGATCGCGCCTGACGCGCTTGCTCTCCTCTGGCACGACCTCCGCCCCCTTGACGGCACTGGCGCGGCGGGCGACGTCTGCTGGCCGTATCACGTCGCGCAGCACCACCGGCTTGCCGTCGTGGTCGAGATACAGCACGGCACCGGCCAGCGCGGCGTCGTCCGGGTGCGGCACGCTGGTGCGGCGTGCAAGGACGGCATCGCGCTGCGCGCACAAGGCATCGCGTTCGGCGTCCAGCGTCTCGGCCAGCGTTTCGTTGTCGCCGTCGCAGGCGTCGTCGATGCGCTCGTCCAGCGCGGCGATCTGCGCTTGCAAAGCGTCTGCCGCTTGCCGGTCAGCCTCGCTCAGTTCCCCGGTGGTACTACGCACGCGCCCAAAAGCTGACAGGTCGGCGTGGTCGGCGCGCGGCACGAGCTCCACCCATGCCACGCCGTCCTTGCGTAACTGCTTCGCTTGCTTGGCTAGCTTATCGAGCGCCAACTTGTCGAGCAGAACCGCATCGCTGATGTAGCCGGTATTGTCTCGGCTGAACAGGTCACGCTCCACGGTACCGCCTGCCGCCTCGAAGCTGCGCACGCCGACGAAGCGCGCCACCCGGTCGGTCTGGGTGTTGATCTTCTGGGCGGTGAGCAGGCGGCGCAGATCGTACGGATGGCGGCTGTGTGCTGGCAGGCTGTCCCACGCCTGTTCCTGCGCCGCGTGGTCATCGACCAGCGCCAGCGCCATCATGTGCTCGAAGTTGAGCACGCCATCGCGGTACAGGCCGATCAGGCGCGGGGCGACGTTCGCCAGTTTCAGGTAGCGCTTAACGGTCGTCACTTCCAGCTCAAAACGCAGCGCCACGTCCTCGATGGCGCGGCCATGGTCGATCATCGCCTGCATCGCCACGTAGAGATCGGCCGGGTGCATGTCGGCGCGGCCAAGGTTCTCCGCAAGACTCAGTTCGATCGCCTCGTCCTCGGTGACGATCAACAGCGGGATGGCAAAATCGTGCGGCAGATCACCGCTCTCGATCAGGTGGCCGATAGCGGCCAGACGGCGGCCACCGGCCACGACTTCGATGATGCCGGTGGCGACACCGTCCACCATCTGGCGATAGCCGACAAGGTTTTGCAGCAGTCCGTGCGTCCGAATCAGGGCGGCAAGCTCCGTGACATCGGTCTGCTTGGTGCGGACGTTATAGCGGCTGCGCACCAGCTGCGTATAGGTGGCGTTGGTGATCGTCGCGTGCGCGGTCAGCTGCGCCAGCGCGTCGATTGGGGGCGGCAGGTGCGCGCCGCCGGGAATGATGATGGTGTTGCGGGCGTCAAGGGTGTCAAGGGTGTCAATAAGTGCGTGCATGATAGCTCCTGAGAACAGAGGGAATAAGCGGCCGCGCTCTGCAGCCGGGGCCGGTCCGGTCCAGCGACGGCGTCGGGGTGGACCGCTTCCCGACGCCCGGGTACTAATCGAGCGCAGCGCGGATCAGGCCGGCATCACGGTGCTGGAAAATGAACTCGGACAACTGGTGGTAGGCGGTGGCGAAACACGCGCCATTGCTGAGGAACGACAGGTGGCTGTAGGCACTGGCGCTGGCGATGATGCCAGCCGTATCGGCGCACACCGTGTGCTCAAAATAGTTTTCACACGACAGCGGGAAAGCCGCATCGGAATCGGGGGCCATGTAAAAGCCGCCGTTCGACAGGTTGTAGAAATGCCAGTAGCCGCCTTCGTAGCTGTCGCAGATCCGCGCCAGCGTGTCGAAGATGGTGGACTCGAGCAGCACACAGCGCATGCCAGCGATGCGCGGCAGGCACTCCATGCGCTCGAGGTCACTCGTCACCAGCGTGGCGGTGACTGCCGCGCGGCCGCGCGGTTGTTTCAGGTGGGCGTTGATGGTTTCCATGATTGTCCCTTTCAGAAAGTTGTTAGGAGTTAAGAGGTAAAGCTGATCCTCTTGCTCGAACTCTCTCGTTCCCGCCCTGGGGCGGGCGGAGGGTGGGGGATGCCCTGCCCTCACGGGCAGGGTGGGGATGGGTGGGGTTCAGGCAGCGAGGCAAGGGGCCGCTGAATCTGCCCCGTTCCGTCGTTTATCCCCAAGCAAGCCCCCCTCACTTGGCTTGGGGGGCGCTTGCTTGGGGATTGAGGAACGGGGTGCCTGCGGCCCGTGCTGCCCATCGTGGGGGTTGGCCAGGGAGCGGCCGGCTTCATAGCGCCAGCGGCGGCTCAAGGGCTGTGACAGCCGTGGTGTTGGGCTGGCGCAGCCCTTGAAAGCTCCCGGCCCTGGACCTTTCGCGGCCGGCTTCATAGCGCCAGCGGCGGCTCAACCGGCGTGATAGCCGTGCCGTTCGGCTGGCGCGACGGTTGAAAGCGACGGTCCTTCACTTCAGGTGGTTTGCATGCGGACCAGCAAAGCCTGGGCAGTGCGGCAACGCGACCCGGCCGCCGGGCCGAGCCCGCAGGGCCGAGACCCGGTTTGCCGGGGCTCGGTTCACGAGAGACCGGGGTTTCGGCCCCGGCCATTGCCCCGGGCCTTGCGTTCCAGGTCGAACACTTGAACGGAATGGGAGAGATCAAGACCCCGCTGCGGCACGCTGCCGGTGTGATCAGCGAACATACACCGCAGTCGCCCTGTTTCCTTTCCACTGTCGGTACGCTACCGCATCGACAGGCCGCCCACCGGGATCTGCTGACGCTCAAACACGACGAATAAGCGCGATGGGATGATATCGCCAAAGGTCGGCGACGGTCGGAGAGTTACCCCAGGCGCATGACGGAATGAAGCAGGTTCCGGTGACATCACCACGCAGTCGAGCATGAGGGCGCGCAGCGATGACGCCCCATTTGCTGACAGTAAAAACAGACTTGGCTGAGCAAGTTTGGGCGCACCGCAGGGCAACCCTGCTTCCGTCACAACAACGCAAACAGCTGCACGGCGGTACGGCCCTCCTACAGGTACAGAGGCCAGCAGAACCGGCGAGGACACCATGTTGATACGCATTTACAGGTTGGACGAGAATTCGCACAAGACGTTGATGGCAGAGCTGCACGTGGACGCGCTGCGGCTGATGCTCGTGGCCGAAGATCGCGAGGAAAACACCCGGCGCCGGGGGCGGGTCTGGGCAGCCGGCGCCGTGCCCTTCTTCGCCCAGGAATTATTGAAAACGATACAAACACGCCAGCCGCGCGAGCGCCAGAATCTGCAGGCGACCAATGTCGCCATGTCAGCGTGGCTGCACGACTCGATTTACGTTGGCGTGACACCAGAACAATTCGTGCGGTCCGACCTGAACTTCGTGCTCCTGCCCGATGGCGCGGTCGAGTGCGAGCGGGTGATGAAGGTCGCATCGGAATGACACCGGCGTCTCCAGTAGAAACCTGGCACAGAACCCCGACCTGGTCCGCTGAGCGGCTGCAATGAACCCCACCGGCCACGTTCAGGAATATTTCACATCCCTTTGATCCATCGTAATACATCGCCGTCGCGCGCGCGTACGATAGGACATGGACATTAACTCAACATTCAATGCCCGCAACCTCGTGAGACTTGAAGCCGCGCTGTTGGCGCATCCCGTTGCGCAGGCTTACTTCCAGGGCAGGCTCTTCGACGGCTACGGCCAGCCATTGAGGGAACTGAACATCCATCACACGGAAGGTCCACCGCTGCGGCTCAATGCCGCCACTACCGGCCGCCTGTGCATGATTCCAGACGGCTCCTTGGTCACGGCGACTCGTATCGATGATCGCTCAGAGGCCCCCGCAGGCGTCGATATCCACTACAGCAACATCTTCATTCAGAATGGCCAGCACAACAGCGTGGTCATGTACCGCAGCCAGAGCGGCCCCGCCATGTGGATCGACGCACTCTACATTCGCAACGTCATGCTGGCACCGCAGGCGCCGCCGCGCCTGACATCGGTCGCCTTCGGCTTGATGGCGATTGCGGCTTACCGCCTGGGATTTCAGCACATCAGCCTGCTGGCCGCAGGCGGCGGACCGCTGCGAGAAACCAGCGAGGACGATCTCATCGGCTATGCCGTCTGGCCCAAGCTCGGCTTCGATGCCGAAGTCGCTTCGGTCGAGCTGGACCGCTTTCCAAACCCCGCCCTGACGGGCGCCGCTACCGTGCAGGACGTGCGCAAGAATGCACCTGGCTGGTGGGAAGAACATGGCAGCGGTCGCACCATGCTTTTTCAGCTCGCGGCCAACAGCCGCAGTTGGTCGATTCTGCTAAACTACCTTTACACTGCCTTGATGGAGGATGCAACATGACCATCGTCAAAAAACTACCGCCAGCGCCCGCAACCGACTATGAGATTGCCGCTGCGCTCCACCGCGCCAAGATGGTTGCCAAGCACGTGCCGCACCCCAACGATTTCGAGCCAATAGACGGCGTATTGCACGTGACCCTCAACGCCAAACCGATCACGCCGGGTACGGAAACAGAAGTGTTCGGACCGTCGCGTATCGTCATCCCTGAGTACCAGGAAGTGCTGAAGAAGCTGATACAGAAAAGCAAATAGGCGTCGGCATTGTCGCGTTCTGCTCACCGGCCTCTCCAGGTCGCACGGCCCCTGCAGAGGTTGATGCCCAGGACTTCGTCCAGCCCTGCCGAAGAAGTTAATGGCAAATTACGTCGCGCGCATGCCCCAGGTATGCGCGGAGACGATTCTGCTAAGCTAATTTGCAGGACGCCTTGCAGGAGGATCGACCATGACTGCCGCGAAGAAAGTTCCACTGGACGAAAAAGCCAGCTATGCCATTGCCACCGCGCTCCACCGTGCGAAGGTACTGGCCAAACGCCAGCCGCAGCCTTGCGAATTTGAATCGGTTGATGGAAAGCTGCATGTTATGCTGACCGGAAAACCTGTACCCCGCGGCAGAGAAGCTGAAGTCTTCGCCGAGTCCCGCATGGTCATACCGGAATTTAAGGAGTTGGCGCGCCAGTGATGCGAAGCGGACGCTGTCATGTCCTAATCGGCGTCTCGTGATGGTGCGCACCAGCTGGTTGCCACCGCCGCCCTCGCCCCGCTTAGAACTGCAACTGCTTACAGTTCATGCCTGCGGCAGTTGCCGGCGCGCTCGCCGCACCGTCACCGCCATAGCCAGCACTAGGTAGTGAGGCGTACCAAGTGTCGGCCAGCGGCAGACCGATAGCACCGATCGGGGGGAGCTTCTCGAACGAGCGGCCTTAGACGATCGACGCGGCGGTCTTGGCGGCCAGGAACAGCCCGGCTATTTCCGCCACGCGCTCGCCATACACGCGCGCAGTCTCCAGATCGCCCGGCGACATCTCCTCTGGTGCCGCATCGGCCGGCGTCTGCGCCATCGGGCCAATGAAAGACCCCATGCGATTGAGGTCGTCGCGTTGCGACGCTTTTGTGTTCGACGACTTCATCCCCACGCCGACCCAGATTCCACGGTGCTGCGCGGCAAGCAGAGTGAAATACTGCAGCGTTGCCAGCTTGTCGCCGTTGACGCTGGAGCTGTTGGTGAACCCGCCAAAGATCTTGTCCTTCCACAGGTCCGCGAACCACGGCTTGGAAGACGCATCTGAGAACTTTTTGAATTGCCAGCTAGGACCGCCCATGTACGTTGGCGAACCCAGGATGATGAAATCCGCTGCAAGAATTTCCGCCCATTGCTGCTCTGACAACTCACCTTCGGCACTGATCTGTAGCAAGCTTGCCTTGGCGCCCTCCGCGACGGAATCGGCCATCCGTTTGGTGTGGCCATAGCCCGAGTGAAAAACAACGACGCCTTTTAAACCGGAAGAATTAGCGCTCATCATGTTTCCTTTAATGTGATGTGCCACTGGCGGTGACACTGGTTTTAAGTTGTTTGAATTGTGCGGCCAAGATGATGGACAGCGCGGCCATAACTAACGCCGGAAGAACCGCATGCGACCAGTCACTGTGGATAAAGAGAGTGATGAGGGCCGCAGTCATGACCACCATGCCCAGGACTGCGCCTGCCGCTCTGGTCGCCGCTCGGCTGAGCAGCCAGGCGCTTGCCAGTTCAAGCGCACCGGTGACGTAGTTGAACCAGTACGGATAGCCCCAGCGCATATATTCGTCGGCCACCGAAGGTGGCGCCACGATGTTCATCACACCGCCGAGGACAAAAAAGGCAACCAGCGCCCACGCCAAACCCTTGCGCCAGGCTAACGTTCTCATGCGTGCTCCCCTTGCCCTGAGGCGCCCGGAACCACTTGCGCGCCAGCTGGCATGCGGGTTGGGGCCGTGCGTTCAAGCATCCAGCCTGGATACTCCGGCGGCAGCGCGCTGGCAGCGTCGAGCGCCGCAAGGTCGTCGTCGTCGTCGAGCCGGAGGTCGACGGCAGCGAGGTTCTGCTCGAGCTGGTCGAGCCGCTTGGCTCCGGTGATGACCGACGTGACGAAAGGCTTGGCCAGCACATAGGCCAGCGCCACGGTTGCCACGCTGGCGCCGTGTTTCTCGGCGATCGGCCGCATCGCCGCCACGCACGCCCATGCGCGATCCCGGTCCACGGGCGGGAAGTCGAACTTCGCGCGCCGTCCTTCGCTCGCGGACCCGGGACCGAATTTGCCTGACAATAGGCCGCCGGCCAGCGGCGACCAGACCATTAGGCCGACTTTTTCTTCGGTTAACATCGGCGCGATCTCGCGCTCGAGGTCGCGGCCGGCGATGGAGTAATAGGCCTGCAAGCTCTCAAACCGGGCATAACTGCAACGCTCGGCGATACCCTGCGCCTTCGCCAGGCGCCAGGCCGACCAGTTCGAGGCGCCGATGTAGCGCACCAGGCCACGGGAAATGAGATCGTCGAACGCGCGCAGCGTCTCCTCCAGCGGCGTCACCGGATCGCTGGCATGGACTTGATAGAGATCGATGTAATCAGTTTGCAGGCGCTCCAGGCTTGCCTCGACCGAGTCCATGATGTGCGCGCGCGAGGCGCCTCGATCGTTTGGGCCGCTGCCCGAAGGGTTGAACACTTTGGTGGCGATTACCACGTCCTTGCGTGCCACGCCGAGGTTTTTAAGCGCTTGGCCAAGCATGCGCTCCGAATGGCCGTTGGTGTAAACGTCGGCCGTGTCAAAGAAATTCACACCCGCCACCAAGCAGCGCTCGATAATGGCGTCCGCCGTCGCCTGATCCATGCCGGCGATGTCGTGATAGAGGCCTTCCTGCTCGGCAGGGCCGAAGGTCATGGTGCCGAGGCAAAGTTCGGACACGAACAGTCCGGTGTTGCCAAGTTGGTTGTATCGCATGATCGTCCTCCAAATACATGGGAGCGGCTTGTCCGCCCCCTAAGACCTGACTATGCCCCCTTCAGCATTTGCGATAAAGTACGCCAATCAAAACCCATAGTTACACCAAAAGAACACAATGCCTGAGACCGACAACCAGTTTTGCGATAAAGTGCACCAATCAAGACAGACAGTTATTTAGAAAGACGCAAATGCAGGATCTCGAATCCTTGGCAATTTTCCTGCGGATCGCGGAAATGGCCAGCTTCACCCACGCCGCAGAGAGCCTCGGTATTCAAAAAGGCAGAGCGTCGAATGTGGTCCGCCGCATCGAGGCGGACGTGGGCGCCCGGTTGCTGCACCGGTCGACGCGTACTGTCCAGCTAACCGAGGAAGGGCGTGCCTTTTACAGCCGCGCACGCGCGCTGCTGGCGAACGCCGAAGAGCTCGACGCGATGTTCGCGGGAGGCGAGGCCAAGCTGCGCGGGCGACTGCGCGTGGACCTGCCAACCGAACTGGCGCGCGCCACCATCGTGCCAGCGCTTCCTTCGTTCATGGCCGCCTATCCCGAAGTACAGTTGGAACTATCGAGCACCGACCGACGTATCGACCTGATCCAGGAGGGGATGGATTGCGCGATTCGAATCGGCGGCATCGTCGACAGCACGTTGGTGGCGCGGCCGGTAGGAGCACTGCGCATGGTCAACGTTGCCAGTCCCGCCTACCTGCGACGGCACGGCATACCCCGCACGCTCGATGAGCTCCGCACGCAAGGCCATCGCATGATCCACTACGCGCCGACGCTGGGCAGCCGGCCGCTCGGATGGGAATATCCCCAAGCCGACGGCTACGCGACGTTGGCGGTCGCCGGATCCCTGAGCGTCAACAGCGTGCAGACCTATCACGCCGCCGGGTTGGCCGGGCTGGGGTTAATGCAGGCGGGCCTGTCAAGCATCAAGGAACATCTGGTCGCAGGCGAGCTCGTAGAGGTGCTCCCGGATCTGCGGCCCGAGCCCCTGCCGGTGTCGTTCGTCGTCGCGCACCGCCACAACCTTTCACGTCGGGTACGCACCTTCATGGAATGGTCCGAAGGAATACTGGCGCCCTATCTGGACAACTAGCGGGCCACTAAATTGATGAGTCGCACCAGCTGGTGACAGGCACCGCCGACGCCTTGGTAGATTTGCAGGTAGACTGGGGCCAGGCCCGCGCCGTCCAGCGCCTGGTTGAGTATTCTCACCGACGCCGCCACCTGTTCTCGTCGACTACCGCCACTTGTTCTCGCTGACCGCCGCCAAGCATCAGGCAACTGCCGACTTTGCGTGCCCCAGATAGACGAATTAATTTCCCGGCGGCAAATGCGGTGTGTATAATTGTGAGAATTGGCGAACTCATCAATTCACCATCAGCCCGCCCAGCCCCGCGCGCGCGCCCTTCTCTCCGGCCCGACTCCCCGCCAACGCTTCCGCACGGAGCGCGAGAGCCTCTTCTCGACACCGGAATATAAAATGAACAGCAAGAATTTGAAGGTCGGCACGCGCCTAGGCATCGGCTTTGGCGTGATTTTAGTGATGCTCGTGATCGTGATCGGCCTGGCAATCCAGTACCTTTCGGCAATGAACGCGGGCACCAACGCAATTGTCACGGATAACTATCCAAAAGTGTTTCAGGCCCAAACCCTGATGAACCTGAATAATAAGGCCGCGCGTTCGCTGCGCAACGGCTTGCTGCTGCGCGACGCTGCGCAGGCGGCCAAGGAGTTCGCGGTGGTCGAAGACAACCGCAAGCAGATCACCATCGAAACCAGCAAGCTCGGTACCATGGTCCAGTCGGCCAATGGCCGGGCGCTGTTTGACGCCATGGAAGCGGCCTATCCGCCTTATGTCAAATCGATCGACGAGGTAATCCGTTTGCGCGGCGATGGCAAGATCGATGAAGCGGTCGATTTCATGCTGACCACCACGCGCGCCCTGCAAATGACCTATATGAAACGCATCGACGAGCTGATCGCGCACCAAAGCGCGGCCATGGAGCGCGCCCGGGCCGAAGCCGAGGCCTCGTACCAGCAGTCGCGCAATATCATGCTGCTGCTGGGCGCGCTGGCGGTGGCTTGCGGCGCCGGCGGCGCCTGGCTGATTTCGCGCCAGGTGCTCGGCCAACTCGGCGGCGAACCCGATTACGTCACCGGCATTGCCGGCCGCATCGCCGGCGGCGATCTGGCGGTGGACATCGCGCTGCGCGCCAATGACCGGCACAGCCTGCTGTTTGCGATCCATTCGATGCGCGACAGTCTGGCCAACATCGTGCACCAGGTACGCGGCGGCGCAGATTCCATTGTGATGGCAGCCACTGAAATCGCCAGCGGCAACCAGGACTTGTCTTCGCGCACCGAGCAACAGGCCGGTTCGCTCGAGGAAACCGCATCGTCGATGGAAGAACTGACAGCCACCGTCAAGCAAAACACCGAGAACGCCCGCCAGGCCAACACCATGGCGCGCTCGGCGTCGGAGATCGCCGTCCAAGGCGGCGAGGTGGTGGCCAACGTGGTGACCACGATGGCTGGCATCAACGACTCGGCCAAAAAGATTGTCGATATTATCAGCGTCATCGACGGCATCGCCTTCCAGACCAATATCCTGGCGCTCAACGCCGCAGTGGAAGCGGCTCGAGCCGGCGAACAGGGGCGCGGCTTTGCTGTGGTGGCAACCGAAGTACGCACGCTGGCGCACCGTTCGGCGGCCGCCGCCAAGGAAATCAAGGTGCTGATCGATGATTCGGTAAGCAAGGTCGGCATGGGCACACAGCTCGTCGGCGAAGCAGGTGCGACAATGGAGCGCGTGGTTGCGGCCGTCCGGTCGGTGACCGACATCATGGGCGAGATCAGCATGGCAAGTCAGGAGCAGGAGGCGGGCATCGCCCAGATCAACCACGCCATCGCCGAGATGGATACTGTGACCCAGCAGAATGCGGCGCTGGTGGAAGAAGCAGCAGCAGCAGCCGAAGCCCAGCAGGACCAGGCGCAACAACTGTCGCAGCTGGTCGGCATATTCACGCTGACAAAGACAGAACTGACAGCGTACAAGGCCCCGCCAGCAACGATGCTACCGAAAACAAAACAAGCACGGCGCCCCCCCCCCCGCAAGCTCGCCTAGCAACAATTTAAGGGGCATCACGCGGCCTCGTTGAGGCCTCGCAATATCGTAGCGAGCGGACCGCTATCGTCTCGAGTAGCGCAGCATACGAACGTACGCTGAGCAACGCAGAGGCGATACACGCTTTGACCGGCCCTAGCTGGGAATCTATCGGCGTCGACTAAATCAGCTACGCCTCAGGTGTCAGAATGGTTGTCGCTCCGGTATCGAATGTCTGATTTGGGACGAAGGCGCTTGTCGGCATGGGACCTGATGTTTTCGAGGTAGCAATATCCCATGCTGGCGCGAGCAGCCGAAAGCGGCCAATAGCAGCCTGGATCCACGGCCAGGATCGTCTGCCAGTGCGAGATCAATATGTGTAGCTAACATGGACCGATGCGTAGCGGTCAGGAGTCCTGACCGTCGTGGTGAAAGCACCGTCGCAAAAATGGGATGGCAAACCAGAGACCAATGAGCAGCGTCGCGGTGGCGATTCCCATCAGCAACGCAAAAGCGGTCGAATGCGTGACAGCGAAGAGCACGACATAAATATCGAGTGCCAACCCGATGGCAAGTGGCAGCAACGCAGCAAAAATCATCCGGGATGCGAGCGAGACCGTGGCGCGCGACACTTGATGCGGCTCTACGATCCGGTGCCACGCAGCGGGCATCATTACCAGGGCGATTGCTGCTACTACCGACAGCAGCGCCACCAGATGAACCACTTGCGCCAACCATGGCAACTTCGAGAACGCCTGGTGGAACACGGCCACCGTTTGAAAACCAAACAGCGCCTGGATCCCGGGCAGCACCATCCGCGCCTCTTCGAGCACATTGCCCAACTGATCTTTTAACGTGTTTTTCTCCACTGCGATGCCCGGCATCTAACCCGCCTACCGCGCGACAACGCACGCGGGCGGGAACATGCCATCAAGTTTTCTTGCGGCGCGAAGCAGATCGTGCCCCCCGACTCTTGCGGCGTGACGCCGAGCGCTGGGGCGCCTTGTGGCTGCTCTTGGCTTCACCGGTTTGCGCACGCTGCTTGTTCACAATGCGGGCCGCGACCTCATCCTCCCTTCCCTTGTAGCGCCCTTCCTTTTTGAATTTGCGCTCGAGCTTCTTATACTCGCGCTCGCGCTTTGGATTTGCACCTGTTGGCATCGACATCTCCCTGAATAAAACAGTTGAAGTGCCTTCGTGATCTAGATCAGGAACAGGAACAGGAACAGGACAGCCTGGCCCGGCCACCAGAATTCCCTGGCCAATGAAACCTCCCATAGCAAGCAACACTGGCAAGGCTGACTGAACGAAGAAGGAACTTCCGATGATGCCTCGCATTAAGCGACGAGTAAGTTAGCTTCCTCACTCATCACAACCTCTGGCTTTTGCCCATACCCCTTGCCCAGCACCAGCAACGAGGCGGTTCTCCCGAGGCGATCGACCGTACCGCAAAACTGGCTGCGGAAACACTGCAGAACCACCGCAGTCCAGCAAACTCAACGGTGAGCTGAGCTTTCTGCCTCACCTGCACGCTGCGGGCGTGGCGACGGCTGAGGCCTGGTTAAGGGAGCATGGAAACCAGATCGGAGCGGAACAGTCCGCCAGCGTAATGCGATTCACCGGCAGATAATCGATTGCCGTCACTGTCATGCGGCTGCGCCTGCACAGCGCGCTCCCGAAGTAGCAATTGCGACTTTCTTTTGCTTATCGTACTATCGTCCACAAGATAAATACCAAAAGTTTATGGTCAGGAATCGCAGCTGGCTGCACGATATCCTGCCAAGCTCGCTGAGTCATAAAGGAGAAATGTGATGACGATTGGGGCCGGGGATCTGGTGCGAAATAACGAAACAGATATTGAAATGCTGGTGATCGGAAGTGACAACGATGATCGGTAGGAAGTACCTGCGGTCCCGTCATTCTTCTGCGTCTGGGAGCGCCAGCACTTTTTGCACGAAGAGGTCGTTTCCTCCGAAAACCTCACCCTCGTGCGGGTCGAGCGCAGGCGGGTACCACGAGGCGGCATCCTCGACTTCCCCTGCACCTAGCAGACGCGCGCTTCATGGGCGCCGGTCTTCATGCAGGGTGAGCAACTGCTGCAATTCGGCTACTCCGATTGGTTTGACCATGTGGGTATCAAAACCCGCCTCCCGTGAGCGATCACGGTCCTGTTCACCACCCCACCCCGTCAGTGCGACCAGCTTTATCGTCTCAAGCCCTGCCGTCCGGCGAATTTTTCGCGCCACCTCGTAACCATTCAATCCCGGCATGCCGATATCGATCAGGGCCAGGTCAGGCCTGAGTTCAACGATCTTGCCAACAGCTGAGAGGCCGTCGCCCACGACATAAGTGGTATGCCCAGTCGTTTCCAGCAATGTGCTCAGCACGGACGCTGCGTCAGCATTGTCGTCAGCGATCAGAACACGCAGGGGTGCCGCCAGTTCGCCACCGGCAACTGACGGTGCGGGGCGCGGCAGCACGGCCGTCGAGGCGCCGACAGAACACCCGGGCAGCTTGACTGTGAAGGTACTGCCCAGCTCCGGACCCGGGCTGCGCACCGTGACCGAACCTCCGTGCATCTCCACGAGCGTGCGTACCAGCACCAGCCCGATTCCGAGGCCGCCCTGCGAATGGCCGATGTTGCGGCCGACCTGGCTGAACATGTTGAACACCTTTGCCTGCTCGTCGAGCGGTATGCCAATCCCGGAGTCAGACACGTCGATGCAGGCCTGCCCATCTTGCACTGCCATGGTGAGCGCGATGTCGCCCCCTTCCGGCGTGTATTTGACGGCGTTGGTCAGCAGATTGCCCAGCACCTGCGCCAGCCGCGTAGCGTCTGCGTCGATCCACACCGGCTGGTCGGGTACCACCACCTGCAACCGATGCCTTGCCGCGTTGACGGCCGGAGCGACGCTGTCGATCGCATGCGCAACGGCGTCCCGCAGGTCAAACCAACCCAACTTTAAAACGATCTTGCCGCTGTTGATGCGCGCCACCTCCATCAGATCATCGATCAGGTGAACCATGTGTTTGAGCTGGCGGTCCATCATGTCGAGGATCCGGGTCTCGCCCGAATTGTTGCGCCCCTGAAGACGCAGCAAATCCATGCCAGTACGCATCGGTGCCAGCGGATTGCGCAGCTCGTGCGCCAGCGTGGCAAGAAACGCTGTCTTGCGGTGATTGACGGCCGACAGGTCCGCAGCCACCTGCCGCAGATGCTCGTCGGCGCGTCTTTTCTCCGTCACATCACTAAAGAGGATGGCAATGCGGCGTTCATCAGCTTCACCGATCGGCGTGGCGTACACGTCCCACCAGTAACCCATCGCGGCCGAATGCTCGACGAATCGCACGGGCTGGCGGGATAGCGCGACCTGACCGTAGATATCGATCCACTTCTGCTCGATTCCCGGTACCATTTCCCGAATGGTTTTCCCCGCGGCCGCCACCAAACCAGACTGCAATTCCATGGCGCGGTTGACCTCCTCAAAACGATAGTCCGTAGGTGTGCCCTGGTCATCGACGAGCACCTGGACAATGCCAAAGGCTTGATCCATCGAAGAGATCAGGGTACGGTACCGCTCGTCGGTGATCCGTAGGGCTTGCTGTACTTCGGTCTGGCGAGTGATATCCACCGTCACGCCGGTGAGCATCTCGGGGTGTCCTTCTGCATCGAACATGGCGCGGCCGCGCGCGATCACCACCCGATACCGGCCTTGGGCGTCTTTCACGCGATAGGTGGTGTTATACATCGACTTCGAGGCAATTGCCTGCTCGATTTCGGCACGAACATGTTCAAGGTCATCGGGATGAATGGCGCTGACGTACGTCGAAAGTGGCGCCGACTGGGCCAGCTCCGGGGGCAAACCAAACAAGCGCGTAAGATTGCGATCGCCGATGACCCGGTCCTTCGATATATCCCAGATCCAGCTCGCAACCTCAGCCGCAGAGAGGGTCGCCTCGAACCGCAACCGCGCTTCCCTCAACGCCGCCTCATCCTGCTTGCGGGCGGTAATGTCTTCCGCCGTGCCGATGATCACCACCGAATCGGCACTCCACTGGCGCATGCCAGTCAATTCAAGCCAGCGTACATCGGTTGCCGGCAGACGATAAAAACGCCCACAGAAATAGAATCGATCCCCTCGTTGCAGCGTCGCACTGATCGCCTGGCGGTAGCTGTCGACATCGTCCGGATGAAGATACTGGTTCATCAAGGTGGCGGCATTTACCGGCTCGCCGCCCGCCGGGACGTTGAAGATTTCGTGCATGCGGGCGTTTTCCCAGGTACCGCGATCAAGCTCGACATTCCAGGTCCAGATGCCCAGCTGCGCGGCCTCGGTGGCCAGCCGTAGCTGCTCTTCTATTCGGCGCAGACGCGTTTCCGACTTCTCGGCGCTCAGCCGGCGCGACTGCTCACGCTCCGCCGCGATCTTGGCCTCTCGGGCGGCATGCATGGGGGTCGCGTCTTGCATCGAAATGACGGCTCCCAGGACTTTCCCGGCATGGTCGGTCACTGCCCGCCCCCGCACTTGAACCTGCCGGCGGGATCCGTCCGCCGCACCGACAATGATGGCGACATTTTCCACCACGTCACCTTGCAAAGCGCGGTACAGGGGAATCTCGTCCAATGGCAGCGTCGTCACACCATCAGCGCGCAATAAATGATAGTGCTCAGCCCAATGGTGGAAATCTACCCGTTCTTCCTTCATGCCGTGGATCTTGCGTGCGGCCTCATTGAAGAAAGTAAGCTGCCCGTGCCGGTCACAGGCGATCACGCCGTTTTCTATACTTTCGAGCACTGCCGCTACGAAAGTTCGTTGCTCGGATACAGCGGGGCCGTCAATGCCGTCAGTCGATTGCCGCAACGAATAGGCTTCCCGCAGGACTTTGCCAAAACCCAGCAAGGTACCACTCGACTCGTCAAGTATTCGATACGTGACGCCGTCGCAAAATACGGTGGACCCATCCTTGCGAAGGTGCCATCGCACATCTGCACTTTTGCCCAGCGCCTTTGCCGTGGCACGTTCGGCCTCGGGCGCCCCGGCTGCCCGATCCTCGTCTGAAAAAATCATTGTAATCAACTGACCGACAGCTTCGTCCGCCGACCAGCCGAGCAGCGCTTGGGCGCCTGGCGTCCATTCGCAGATCACCCCATCAGCGTCGAGAATGATGATGGCATGTTCGACCGCGTTATTCGCTAACAAGCGGTAACGCTCTTCAGAGGAAATTGTTCGCATGTCGGCGTAACCCAGTAGCGGCAATAGTGGCAATATGACAAATTATTGAATCAGTATATCTGCTGAAAAAGACTGCCCGCGTCCGCTTGCACATCCTCCAGCGAGCTAATGATCACCAGGTGCACCGCGCCGCGCAATCATCCAAAGCTACCTGAGCGCATGTCGATACAACAAACCCACGAAAGCGCGTGACAGTGTGAATAAGCGCACCGCGAGGCTACTTACCGCCGACGGACACTGTCGTTTTGGAGGATTCTAACGATGACGACAAAAGAGAACACCTTTCCCGGCAACCGTCTGGACGAGCGTAGAGTCGATGGCCCGAATGAGGCCATTGATGATGGGGTATTGCTCGCGGAAGTCGATGGCGTGGGCCCCGCCGTCGACTACATGGAGCGTGCCGGGGTCGAACGCGACACTGCGTTGCGAGTATTGACTGCACCTCAATTTCATCGCGAAACGAAACAAGGTGCGCTGGCAAGAGTCATCGCATTTCTAACCGTTCGTCTGAGGCACCAAAGGAGGTGAATGCCGCGAACGTCGCTGGTACAACCGCTGTTTTCTTGCGCTACGATCCACCCATACAGCAACGCCCTGCTACTAGACGGTTGGCAGTTCAGCTCCGCCATTGAGTGCGCGGCTGGTCTCTGACCACTGGAAAAGGCCAGCGTCAAGCATGCAGTAACGCGCAAGGTGCACTGCTTGCTCTGCCTGCAGCGCCGGATCCATCCATCGCAGGGCATCGGCCAAACTGACTGCAACCGGGCGACGGTCATGAATATCAACCATTCCCCCCAATGAGTCCGCCGTCACCAGGACAAAGCCAGCCTCCTCACGGTTCTCGTTGAAGGCGCCAAAGTTAGCCAGCGCCAGCAGGAACAATGGCTCACCATCACGCCTGCGAATATGCCACGGCTGTCTGTCGCCCTTCGTCCCGGTCCACTCATACCAACCATTGGCGCAGACGATGCCCCGCCCCGCCCGCAGCAGGGGCTTCCAGTACGCCCCCATCAGCTTCTCGACTTTCGCATTGATCGCGATCGGAATTCTTTTCTTAGGTGGCACCGGCTGTGCCGCTGCAGCCCAGGCGGGCCGATAGCTCCAAAATACGTCGTCCACCACCAGCGCCCCGTCTTCAACGTGCATCACTGGCCGGTAAGTTCCTGGTGGGACATTCCAGCGGTCCACAGCAATGCTTCGGTTCATGAGCGCGCAGGTCGCTGCCAGCTCGGCAAAGCGCTTGTTGACGTCATGCTGATCTAAACGCCCACACATCGTTATTCTCCCTTTCTCAAAATAATCGCGACCAGTCACCGGCCTTCGAAAAGTACAGCATCGGGCACACAGACACGGTGCGCGATTCAAAGAAGAGCCAGGTTTCATGCGAGCTCCAGGATTGCGAACGACGGGCGTCGCGAGGCTACATCATGCATCGGTTCGATTTCCCAAACGCACCAATTTTTCGATCTGCGCGATCAGCACCTCGAACGGGGATGTCTTGGTAAGATGAAGGTCAAATCCAGCTTGCATTGCCTGGCGAACCGACGCGGGATCGTCCCATGCAGTGAAGGCGACGAGGAACGGCTGGGGCACCGAATCATTGGCACGAATCGCTTCGGCCACTTCATAGCCGTTCATGACAGGCATCCCGATATCGAGAAATATGATATCCGGAACAAGACTCTCGAAAGCCGCGAGTCCCGCGCGGGCGCCGTGCGCAACGTAAGCGGAAAATCCGGATAAGGCAAGTATCTCGACCAGCGTACACGCGGCCTCAAGGTTGTCGTCGACGACGAGGATGGTTTTCATCAGTTGCGCTCCAAAACATCGACCGCGACGCCGGACTACCGCTACGACCAATAGAGAGCGCGGACTTGACCTATGATGCATCCTGTCCACCAAGGGCGATGTAGGAGTAAGGCCGGCTGATGAGTAAGAACCATGCCAAATTTCGAAGTGGGGAGGTATTTCAAGGCGGTTGACGCAGTACTACGCCAACTTAACCGCGCGGGTCAACTGTCGGGTAGCAGGTGATGCTTGATGGAGCCGGCGGGCGGCTCGTTGACGACAGCCCAAAATGTTCCGATGTCCGAAATCGCGCCGACAAGCTCCCGAAACTCAATCGGCTTGACGACATACGCATTGGCGCCGAGCGCGTAGCATTTATCCAGGTCGGACGCCTCTTTCGAGCTGGTCAGCATGACCACAGGGATTTGTGCAGTGTCGGCGTGGGCGCGCACAGCTTCTAACACTTCCACCCCATCCATCCTGGGCATTTTCAAGTCCAGCAAAATGACGGACGGGTTGCCGGACGCGCGATCGGCATACGCGCCACGGCGCAGCAGGTAATCGAGCGCCTCGACACCGTCATTCAGAACAACAGTGTCGTCGAGCAGGTTGGCGCGTTCAAGCGCGACGATGGCAAGGTCACGGTCAAAAGGTTTGTCTTCGACGAGCAATGTCGGTTTCGGCATAAATAATCTGTCGCAGCGTGCATATCCGGCGTAGGCACAATGAGGGGCACGAATTATACCGAGGGCGCCGAAATAAGGATATAGCCCTTAGCGCAGCGACATCTTGCGCAGCAGTCGGTCCGACAAAAGTGGCAGCGGGACGACAATGTCAGGTTCACACAACCATCCCTGCTTCAGCAACCGTTCTGGCCACTGCTCACTCGCCGGATAATGTTGCAAACCGCCGAGGCAAAACCGCTCCTCCGACATCCACTCAATCTCGCAATCGATAAGCGCCAGATCCGTCTTGCTGCCACGTTTCAGCAACGCCTCGGTCGTGTGCCGGCCCAACTCCTCGTGCAGCACGCTAGAGACTGCCATGCTCGCTCCGTTAACGTTCGGCCCGGCATTGAGCACACGATGTCGCGAGACTTCCACACCTTCTTGATGATTCGTCCACACCTTGAATAACGCTTCTTTCGACGGCAGCGCCAGTTGGCATAGCCAGGATTGTGAAGCATTGACGGCTGAGCGCTCCCTCGCCAGACATTCCACGCCGCTGAGCACGAATTTGTCATTCCTGAACCACGCGAGCTTGGTAGATACCAGCTCTGCCACGGCAACCCGGCTCCCCGGCGGGACCAGCCGAGCCACCCTCGTCGGACGCCGCCGCCCCTGGTCGGTTACCTCGACGATCAGCAATTCAAAGGGCGGAGGCATGTCGCCGACCCGCTCGGCCGCAGGCAGCATCACACCACAACTTCGCCGTTTCCATACCAACGCTTTCACTTACTCCACCATTTTTTTACTGTACGCTTATACAGTACATCAAACGGCTGAGGCTGACCAGCTTTAGCGCTTCAGCCTGGCAATGTCCTGCCAGCTGATTGCGCCTCAGCGCTGTTTCTTTCGCAATTACAAACGCTCATTTGGGTTGCGGGAAAATCACAGAATGTCAGGAAATCATGCGCGGATCGCATCTACTGCTGGAATCGGTTAGGACGCGCACAGTAGACCAGCAGTTTGAAAAACGACACTAAGTCTTACTTGTCACCGACTGCCTCCGAAAGGGATCCCCGATGCGCTTGCCTTCGCTCTTCACCACCCTGGCACTTGCCGCCACGTCCATACCCGGCTTCGCCCAGCAAGGCGACGGCACCCGCGTGGCGATTGCCACGGCCATCGTCAAGCCCGACAAGGTGGAAGCGACGCCCGCGCGTATCGCCGCAGTGAAGGCGCCGGCCGGGTTCTCTGTGTCGGCGTTTGCCACCGGCCTGAAAAATATCCGCATCATCGCAGTCGCGCCGGACGGCACCGTGTACGTGAGCCGGCGCGACCAGGGCGACGTGCTGATGCTCAAGGACGCCAACGGCGACGGCCGCGCAGACGGAGCGCCGGTCACGGTGGCCAACCGCGCCGGCGCGCACGGACTGGCCATTCGCGACGGCAAACTGTACCTGGCCACAGTGAAGGAAGTGTTCGTTGCAGACATCCGCAGCGACGGCACCTTGGGTGCTTTACAACTGCTCATCGGCGACCTGCCTGACGCCGGTCAGCATTCCAACCGCACGCTGGCATTTGGTCCCGACGGCATGCTGTACATCAGCGCCGGCTCGACCTGCAATGCCTGCAACGAAAGCAATCCGGAAAATGCCGCCCTGCTGCGCGCGTCGCCCGACGGCAAGCAGCGCAGCATCTTCGCCAGCGGCCTGCGCAACACCATCGGTTTCGACTGGCACCCGCGCACTGGCGAGTTGTGGAGCATGGACCACGGCATTGACTTCCTGGGCGACGACGAGCAACCCGAGGAAATCAACAAGCTCGAACTGGGCAAACAATATGGCTGGCCGCACGTCTACGGCGCCGGCGGCATCTATCCGCAAAGCACACCGCAAGGCGACATCAGCAAGGAAGACTGGAAAGCGCATAGCACGCCGATGGTGCTGAGCTACACCGCCCACGCGGCGCCGATGCAGATGCTGTTTTACCGGGGCACCGGTTTCCCTGCCGAGTACCAGGGCGACGCGTTCGTTACCATGCGCGGGTCGTGGAACCGCAGCACGCCCTCGGGCTACGAGATCGTGCGCGTACGCTTTGCCAACGGACAGGCTACCTCGGTCGAGCCATTCGTCACCGGCTTCCTGACCGATGGCGGCAAAACCCATATCGCCCGCCCGGTGGGGCTGGCGATGGCCAAGGATGGTTCGCTGCTGATGGCGGACGACGCCAACGGCGTGCTCTACCGCGTGGCCTACACTGGTGCCGGCAAAGCGACGGCCGCGTTGCCCACTCCACCAGCCGGCCCGATGCGGCAGCAAGCACAGCGGGGCGACAACGTGCCGCTGGCGTTGGTGCGGCCCGAGTCCGCAGCTGGCGGTGCCGGCGCAGCGAGGCTGAGCGTGCAAAGCTCCGCGTTCAGCGCCGGGGGCGCCATGCTGCCTAAGTACACCGAATATGCGGAAGGGGTATCGCCACCGCTGTCATGGCGGGCAGTGCCAGGCGCCAAGTCGTACGCCGTCATCATGGAAGACCCGGACGCGCCCAACAGACCGTTCGTGCACTGGCTCGCATGGAATATTCCGGCGAACGTCACCAGCCTGCCCGAAGGACTGCAAGAGCTACCGCGCCTGACCGCGCCAGAGGGCGTGCTACAAGGGCGCAACACACGCGGTTCGATGGGTTACTACGGTCCTAAACCCCCGGTGGGCAATCCCGCACATCACTACCACTTCCAAGTCTTCGCACTCGATACCGAGCTGCCGCTGGGCTGGGGCGCCGACCGCGACCAGCTGCTGCAAGCGATACAGGGACATGTGCTCGCGAAAGGTGAAATCGTCGGGCGGTATGCGCAAAAACAGGCACCGATGAAATAACGATAATTTGTTGGGGGCTGGTGGAAACAGCCAGCCCGCAGTGCCAAGCCCGGCGTGTATCTGCCGCCAAGATGTGTTCGCACACGCTTCAGACAAAAAGTTTTGCTGCATCAACGCCTGCTGTGAAAGCGCCTGTGCTACAGGCCGGCGCGGTCTTACCGGTACACCGGCTTCGACACCAGGCTGCGCCTAGAGAACCGAACAGCCCCAGCAAGCGCCGCGCCCCCGGCATGCCAGGCGCCGTGGCCAACATGGCGTGCGTAACCATCCGGTGCTCTGCATACACCGCTCGCAGTTCCATCGAGAACAGAACACCAGCGACGAGATGATCGCTCCATACCCTGGGGCCGCAGGGAATCTGATCCGCATTGAGGCGACACGCAATAGCACGTAATCGTCAGGCCATGCTCGACTTAAAGCTTAAAAATGCAGCGTATGGTGGCGACTTCGTCCTTCCCTCACAATACCAGACGCGCGCGGTCACTTCGACGCGGCTTGCGCTCCCCCAGCCAGCTCGCAGATCGGGCTGCCGTCAGCGCTGACAGCAAGCCGGCACAGCCCATAGGGGGATGCCCCATCCTGCTTGCACCCTTGAGACGCCAGCCGGCGCTGCGCTGCAAAGGCCTTGGTTGACAGTTCCCGACCGTGCTCGGCAGCCATACTACGTTTAATGCTCTTGAGCAGCTGCGACAACGGCGCACCGTCGTTGTCGAATTGTTCGGCGCACTAGACCACGCGGATGCCAGCGCTACGACAAATGAACTCGTAAAAGCCGGCTTCATCGGCAACCTGGTAGCGCCCCCACCGCGAGACATCGTAGATGAGCAGCACCGGGAAATCGGTGCCGCCGGCAGCCACGTCCGCGAGCAGTTGCTGCGAAGCTTTCGTCCTGAGGCCGTCAATCCGTTGCATCCGGCATCGATATACACGCGCGGCACCACCATGGCATGCTGCGCCGCGTACAGCCGCAAGCTCGCCTCCTGGACCTGCGGGAATATCTCTTGCGTGACCCTGGACTTCCGAATGTACAGATCAGCCCAGGTTGCATCACCAGAGCTTTTGATCCCCTAGCGCGTGATCATGTCCCTCCTCCGGCCCAGCCGCGCCCGGCGGCAGTGCGCCCCCGAGTTGCAAATCCCTCGCTACACGATATGCCGCCGAGGTCCAGCTCACAAGGTGCGTTACACAGGCGACGGTTCGGCCCTTCCTTCATCACGACGAAAAATTCAAAAATAAGAATAATTGGTGATAACGGTAGTAGTGATGAGAGCAGGAAAAGAAGAATGCAAAAAATCGCGGACATTCTTATCACTATCGAGATTTCGCAAGTCCTTGCCATCACAACAGCCCAGACTGATGGCTGCATCGACGAGAACATCATGACCACCAATGACGACATCGCCCCAGACATTGTCTCCCGCATCAACGACGCGGCGGACCAGCTCTTTGCCGAGGCTGGGCGCGTGGTTTTTCCGAATGTCGATGCAGTTCGGCGCCGCGCGCATGTCAACATGAACTACGTCACCCTGGTGATGCGCCAATGGCGCCAGCAGCACAAGCCGCAGCCGCCGATCACGGAGGAATCGCTGCCCGAGACATTGCGCCACGCCGGCAGTCAACTGCTGGCAAGCTTTTGGCGCGAAGCCAATGCCATCGGACAGGCGCACCTTGCCAGCGCAACCAGCACCTGGGAAGAGGAAAAGAAAGAACTCGAGGATCTTCAGGCGCAGTTGGCCGCAGCCGTCGACGGCCAAGCCGCAGAACTGCGCGAGGCGAGCACCGCCCTCACCCAAATGCGAACGCAGCTCACCGAGGCGGCTGCCGTCCAACACCGGCTCGAACAACGCGCCGTTACCGCCGAATCGGAGTGCCAGGGAAACGCTCGCGTACTGCACCAGGCACAGCAGGAAATACAAGAACTGCGCTCACTGCTACGGGCAGCGCAGACCACGCAAGAGCGCCTCACCCAGCAGCTCCAGGAACAACTGACCACGCATGCCGCGACAGCCGAGCGCCATATGGCAGAACAAACACGGTACGCAGAACAACTGGGCCAGCTGAAAGAGGAAGCCTCGCAGTTGCGTCAGCGGCTGGCAGACAAAACCGTTGAACCATCACCAAAAGCAGCAGTCCAGAAACGAGCGCGCTGAGCAATGGCCGCGACTTCACTGCACAGGGAAACACCTCAAATTCGAAGGAGAGTCAAAATGGAAACGCCGATGCTGCACTTGATCGCACCAAGCCGGGACGGCAAACCGGGGATGATCGCAGGTGACGCGTGCGCCCTGTCCCTCCTGCGCGCAGCGCTGGATGAAGCTATTGAAAGCGGCGCCACCGCCGTTGAACTGTTCAGTTCCGACGGGGAACCGTATGAGCTGCTGATTGCCGCTCCCGCCAATATGTGGAATGTCCATACGGCCTATGCTGGTGAAGCAGATCCCGTTCGTTCAGGGCGCGAACGGTTGACAATGGAGGACCTGCAGCACCGCCAATCGCAACGCCGGATCCAGAGAGCGCCTGCGTAAAAGCTTCGACACCACTTCTTCGATCAAACGGTTGGGCGCACGACGGGGTATCGGTGTACGCAAAAATAAGGCGATCCGCCACATTACTCGTCAGGCTGAACCCATCTCCAAGAACATCGAGGTCGTAAAGCCTTGGCGCCTGCAAGAAACCTCCAGGTAAAGAGTGAGCAGCGGCCCCCGCCCCCTGAACGCGGCACGTCAACGCCGATCCTATTTTGCCGAGCTCTGATCCGATCGCCTTCAACTGTTAAAGCGCTAACACTGGCCCGACACATATTGGCGCAGACTGAGCTCCTTGCACTACAATCGCCAGCTGGCCAACCTGATTCATGCGGGGAAGGCCAGGCCTTCGACGATCATCTCGCACGAGCTGTCGCTTTCCGAAGCGCCGAACGCCTACGAAAAATTCGACAAGCGTGCTGACGGATGGACCAAAGTGGTCCTCAAGCCAGGTCAATAAAATAAAACGGCGGCTCCCGGATCGTTGCCGAAAGCCGCCGTAATCATTAGCAACTGCTTGCAGCGCTCTCCACCGCTTCCGTCGGGGCTCAGCCCAGTTAAAGCACAACTCACTGGCGTCCAAGATTCCAGGCAACATCAATCGAATTCACGGACGCATCAGGCCGCCGTCGGCGCACAGCGTAACCTATCAAGCCGAACCCGCCCAATAGGAGCCAATATATCTGCGGCTCGGGTACCACGGCCGGCAGGACCGCCAAGGTGCTATCGACCGTGCCTGCGGACCATAGCCCCTCTCTGTCATCGCTCGTGAAGCCGAAAGAAACGAAGCCCCCCGTATAAAACATTTGAAACGCATTAATGCCCGGATTTAGCTGCTCAATACTGCTAAACGCGAAGAGAGACCGGGTGGCATAGGCCGATATCTCAGGCAGCATATAAGTGTGACCATCCACGACCAGGTCGACAGCTGACATCACTAAACCTTCGGTCCCAAACGAATCGTATCGAAATGAGAATGATCCGGAAATCGAGTTGACGGGATTGCTAGGAATGCCCTCGGAGGCCCAGATAAAATTTGAAGCTTTGAAATCAAGCTTGTAATTTTCCGCAGTGGCGGGCGCAGCACACATCACCAGCACCGCTGCCAGTGCAGCCAGGAAGCGTCTGAACATGATCGGTCTCCTTCAATGAGTGGAGCCAGATTATCATATTGAAAACGACGTCCAATACCGGCATGCCCAAATACATCGGTGTGTCGCTGCCCCACCACAGCTGATGCGCGTGGAAAAAGGGCAAACAACAGCACTGGCGAAGCGCGATTCAGGCTACAGGTAACCTCAAGTGTTACGCCCGATGTTCCTGCCCACCGACCGCAACAGCGCCCGCACCATCGTTATGCGTGACCAATTGATCGATCGCGGGCCAGGGTTGGTTTTGCTCATTGTGCTCATCGTTGGCCGCCGCCTGCATACCAGCCCGGGGAACTACCCTCTGACCGCCATACGCGCCAGTACCCGGGCTGCGACCGACTCGGGAATCCCACATTCGGCCATGTAAAGCAGCGCGTCGTAAGTACCGAGCATGTCCCAACTCAATTCGCATACTTTAGTGTAGCTAGAATATGCACAAAGATAAATCATCGGGGGTAACAATGCTTTTATTGGAAAACATGAAGGTCTTTCACGATCAGCTTGCTGCGGTATTCAAGGTGCCAACCGCGCTACACGGCGACGTGTGCATGCGCGTCTCCCGGTCAAACTTTCGTAACGATCTGAGCGCCGTCGTGATTGTGGATGCAGGTCGCTTTCTGGAGCTCTGGCGCTCGCCAGGCAGCAGCCATGAAGATGTTGCGCACATGGCTGATGACACCTGGCCCACTGACTGTAAATTCGCTGGTGCTGCCGATGGATTTTCGAAAGGTTCCAGCAATCCGGTGCCGCTCGCCGACATAGGGTGCCATGCTGAATTTGACGAAACGATGATGTACAAACGGTGGTTATGGATGCTGCGCAAGCCGGCAGCAGTTGTCAGAGCAGAGCGCCGTGTTCTTGGATTTACCAACGGTGTTACACGAACAATATGGCTTCTACACTCGGGTGCGAAACAATTCCCGGTCAAATGCTCGGCCGCTGACGCGCCCCTCCTCCAACAGTGGGCCGGGGTTGCCGGCACTGTTTATCAGACAGTGGAGCAGCTTATTCCTGATGATCTGGCGAGGTGCAGGGAGGCGCTACAACACGGCCGGTGACGAGCAGCGCTAGCCGCTTTCCTTTTGCCACCTAGCCGACCTGTACGCGCGCCTTTCGATGCAGGCTACCGGGATCGAACCGGCACTGAGATCAAACTGATGGTGCCGGCGGAAGGGAAGAAAACAAGTTGAAGAAATACATAAACCGTTTATATCATTTATTTCAATTTAGAATCCATGACTATCCCATCCTCTTCAACTCGGATTAGAAAAAGCCATCGGATGAATTCGCTAAGCGCATTTTTCTTAGCATCTTCAGGTCGTTTAGGATGAAAAGGTAGAAGACTCGCCCAGAAAAATTGTTCTCATAGGAACTCCCCCGGACAATAGATACATCTAGCTCCTCGAGAAAGGTTTTTCTAATGAAAATCAATAAGTATCAAATTTGATCTTGATGAAGCATCCTTCACGCCGAGTCCGACCCAACCGGAGATTCGGCGGATACTGGACATAGTGTGCAACCTGCGACAGGGTGAATTGAACCAAGCAGCCAACGTCGTTCAGCAGACACTCATGCCCCTGGTGTGCTGAACAAGAAGGACCTTTATCATGCAGACGCGTCCACTTTCCCCTTCCGACCTCACGGTACCTGGTCGCGTGCTCATTAAGCGAAAGCAACTACTTCAGAAAGTCCCCCTCAGCGAACGGACCATTTTTGCAATGGAGCAGCGCGGCGAATTTCCCAAGCGCTTTACCATTTCGTCGCGCCTCGTAGCATGGGATCTGGCCGAGGTCGATGCGTGGATCGAAGCGCAGCAGCAAGCAAGACAGCAAGCGGTCGCGCCGACGAAGCAACCGGGCAAGCGATAAGCAGACGCTACTTGGTTTCCGCAGTCCATTCATCAATCATGTCGGCCCAGGTTTGCAGCATCCCGCGTCGCTGTTCGGCGTACTCTGCCTTGTTGTAGACGGCCCTCACATTGCGCTGCTCGTGCGCCAAGCATTTCTCGATCCAGTCCGTGTTGAACCCCGCCTCATGCAGTAACGTTGATCCGGTACGCCGCAGGTCGTGGGGCGAGAACGGATCGAGCGGACACCCGTCGCTGTTGGCAGTTTCAACGACTTTGACCAACACGCCGTTCAGGCTGACACCACTCATCGGACGATCGATGTCATATCGGTTTGGCAGGATGTAGCGGGAGGCACCAGCACAAGTTTTGAAGGCAATCAGGATATCCATCGCCTGCCGGGACAGGTACACATTGTGTGGATTGCGGCGCTTCATCCGAACGCCTGGAATCGTCCAGACCGCGTGCTCAAAGTCGACTTCTTCCCAGGTTGCATCCGTCAGCTCCGATTTACGCACCAATGTCAGCAAAAGCATTTTGCATGCGAGCTTGATCGTTGGAGCGCTTTGAATGCGTTCGAGGTATTTATAGAACGACCTTACCTCCTTTGGCGACAAAGCGCGATCACGCGGCACGAACGTTGCGATCGAGGTTGGCCGTACCCCTTCTGCTGGATTCGGATGACGTTCGCCTCGAGCATCGGCAAACCTGTAGACCTGCAGAACGATTTCCCGCGCGTGAACCGCGACTGCCGGCGCGCTGCGCTCCACAATCCGGTCACACAGTTCGCGTACCCGCCCTTCCGTTATTTCCGACAGCAGAAGCGCTCCGAGCGGCTTCTTCAAATCACGCTCATACGTCCAGCGCCGCATTGCCCGTGTCGACTCGGCCATCTTGTATTTTTCAAGCCACTGCTCTGCCCAAGTGGCGAACGTTTCCTGCGCCTTCCTGCGTTGGGCCAGTTCCTTCTTCGACTTCGCTGGTGATACGCCGCTGGCCAGCCTTTTCCGTGCTTCTGCGAGCAAGTTACGGGCCTCCGAAAGGGTCATCCCGCCGACACCATAGCGGCCGAGGGTCAGCGTCTCTTGCCTGCCGTTGACACGGTAGTTAAACCGAAATGAGATGCCGCCAGCGGTAGACACCGACACATACAACCCATCGCGGTCGGAGACCTTGTAAGCACGTTCGCCGGGTTTGAGATTTTTCAGCTTTGTATCGGTCAGCATTTGTCCCCCTGTTTCAGATACCATCAAGTTACGAAAACCCAAGTAAAATCAACTACTTGGATGCGCAGCGATCAAGTTTTAGACGTGGTTTGGGGGCGCAAGTTCCGCAAAAATACCATCAACTCCATCAAGGCTGTACGCGGAAAAATACACCTTTAAAATCAAACACTTAGAGAGAAAACTACCATCACGTATACCATGACAGACTCAACAATATTGATGGTATTCGTTGCATGAGATCATGTACCCGGTGAGCCGGTGCCATCATGATGACCATCAAAACGTAGTGCTTGGCCTTGCCTGAGTCTGCCAGATAATGCTGAGCCTAAAACTAAAGAGCCCCTGAAATCAGGGGCTTAGTCGGTTCAGCTTGCCGGCCGGTGCCGGCCTCTGCCTATCAGGAAATCATTCCCACTCGATCGTCGCCGGCGGCTTCCCGGAAATGTCATAAACGACGCGATTGATCCCGCGCACTTCATTGATGATCCTGTTGGACACCTTGCCCAGCAACGCATGCGGCAAGTGCGCCCAATGCGCCGTCATGAAGTCCTGCGTCTGCACCGCGCGCAAGGCCACCACGTATTCGTAGGTGCGGCCATCGCCCATCACGCCCACCGATTTCACCGGCAGGAACACCGCAAACGCCTGTGACGTCGCTTCGTACCAGTTCTTCGGCAGGTTGTCCGAATCGACGGCCTGGCCGGCGATGAACTCGTATGGCGTGTTGCGCAGTTCTTCGATGAAGATCGCGTCGGCGCGGCGCAGCAGGTCGGCAAAGTCCTTCTTCACTTCGCCGAGGATGCGCACACCGAGGCCAGGGCCCGGGAACGGGTGGCGGTAAACCATGTCGTGCGGCAGGCCCAGGGCCACGCCCAGCTTGCGCACTTCGTCCTTGAACAGTTCGCGCAGCGGTTCGAGCAGCGACAACTTCATGTGCTCCGGCAGGCCGCCCACGTTGTGGTGGCTCTTGATGGTCTGGCCTTTTTTGCCCTTGCCGGCCGACTCGATCACGTCCGGGTAAATCGTGCCTTGCGCCAGCCACTTGGCATTGACCAGCTTGCCCGATTCGGCGTTGAACACTTCGACGAATTCGCGGCCGATGATCTTGCGCTTTTGCTCCGGATCGGCCACGCCGGCCAGGTGGCCCATGAACTGGTCTTCGGCGTCGATGCGGATGACTTTGACGCCCAGGTTCTTGGCGAACATGTCCATCACCATCTTGCCTTCGTCCAGGCGCAGCAGGCCGTGGTCGACGAACACGCAGGTCAGCTGGTCGCCGATGGCGCGGTGGATCAGCGCAGCGGCGACCGACGAATCGACGCCGCCGGACAGACCCAGTATCACTTCATCGGTGCCCACTTGGGCGCGGATTTTTTCCACGGCTTCGGTGATGTAGTCGGGCATGTTCCAGTCGGACTTGCAGCCGCAGATCTCGTGCACGAAGCGGCCCAGCATGGCCTTGCCCTGCACCGTGTGGGTCACTTCCGGATGCCACTGCACGCCGTAGAAATGCTTCTCTTCATTGGCCATGGCGGCGATCGGGCAGCTTGGAGTGTTGCCCATCAGGACGAAGCCCGGTGGCATTTCCAGCACCTTGTCGCCGTGGCTCATCCAGACCTTGAGCATGCCGTGGCCTTCGTCGGTGACGAAGTCGTTGATGCCGTCGAGCAGCTTGGTGTGGCTGCGGGCGCGCACTTCGGCGTAGCCGAATTCGCGCACCAGGCCGTTTTCGACCTTGCCGCCCAGTTGCGCGGCCATGGTTTGCATACCGTAGCAGATGCCCAGTACCGGCACGCCCAGCTCGAACACGGCGGCCGGCGCCTGCGGGGCGTCGCCTTCCAGGGTGGAGCTGTGGCTGCCCGACAGGATCACGCCGGCGGCGCCGTAGTTGCGCACGAACTCGTCGGAGACGTCGTACGGGAACACTTCCGAGAACACGCCGGAATCGCGCACGCGGCGCGCGATCAGCTGGGTTACCTGTGAGCCGAAATCGAGAATGAGGATTTTTGAGTGCATGGGGTGTTTGAACTAGAGGATGGAAAAACGCCGGCATCGTGCCGGCGTTTGCAAGGGACTTAGTCGCCGGAACGGTAGTTCGGCGCTTCCTTGGTGATTTGTACGTCGTGCACGTGCGATTCGCGCATGCCGGCCGAGGTGATCTCGACGAACTCCGCCTTGTTGCGCAGTTCTTCGATGGTGGCGCAGCCGCAGTAACCCATCGACTGGCGCACGCCGCCCACCAGCTGGAAGATGATCGCCAGCACCGAGCCCTTGTAGGCAACGCGGCCTTCGATACCTTCAGGCACGAACTTGTCGGCTTTCATGGTGGCGTCCTGGAAGTAGCGGTCGGCCGAGCCGTCCGACATGGCGCCCAGCGAGCCCATGCCGCGATACGACTTGTACGAACGGCCCTGGTACAGGATCACTTCGCCCGGCGCTTCTTCGGTACCGGCAAACATCGACCCCATCATGACGGTCGACGCGCCAGCGGCCAGCGCCTTGGAGATGTCGCCCGAGAAGCGGATACCGCCGTCGGCGATGCAGGGCACGCCCGTGCCTTCCAGTGCCTCGGCCACGTTGGAGATCGCGGTGATTTGCGGCACGCCGACGCCGGCCACGATACGGGTGGTGCAGATCGAGCCCGGGCCGATGCCGACCTTGACCGCATCAGCGCCGTATTCCACCAGCGCCAGCGCTGCGGCGGCGGTGGCGATGTTGCCGCCGATAACGTCCACGTGCGGGTACTTGGTCTTGATCCACTTCACGCGGTCGAGAATGCCTTGCGAGTGGCCGTGGGCGGTATCGACCACCAGCACGTCCACGCCGGCCGCGACCAGCAGGTCGATGCGCTCTTCGTCCTTGGCGCCCACGCCGACGGCTGCGCCGACCAGCAGCTTGCCGTGCGAGTCTTTCGACGCATTCGGGTGCTCGGTCGATTTCTGGATGTCCTTGACGGTGATCAGGCCACGCAGCTCGAAGCTGTCGTTAACGACCAGCACGCGCTCGAGGCGGTGCTTGTTCATCAGGCGCTTGGCTTCGTCGCGGTCTTCGTCGTCCTTGACGTAGACGAGTTTTTCGCGCGGAGTCATCTTGGCGCGTACTTCGGCGTCCAGTTCCTGCTCGAAACGCAGGTCGCGGTTGGTGATGATGCCGACGACTTGCTTGCCTTCAACGACAGGGAAACCGGAAATACCATGCAGTTCGGTGAGCTTGATGACGTCGCGGATTTTCATGTCCGGCGGGATCGTGATCGGATCGCGCAGCACACCAGCCTCGAAACGCTTGACCTTGGCAACCTCGCGGGCCTGGTCGGCCGGGCGCAGGTTCTTGTGGATGATGCCGATACCGCCCTCTTGTGCCATGGCGATGGCCAGGCGACCTTCGGTCACGGTATCCATCGCGGCGGACAGCAGCGGGATGTTGAGACTGATATTGCGGGTCAGGCGCGTCTTGAGGGACGTATCTGCAGGCAAGACGTTGGAATAGGCTGGAACGAGGAGCACGTCATCGAACGTGAGTGCTTTTTGGAGTAGACGCATAGTATTTCCTATAGGCGCAAAGCGGCATTGTACAGGAAAACGGCCTTGCTGTCAGGCATAGCTTTGGTTGAGATTGCTGTCACTTTCGCCATGGCTGCCGTATGATATCGCTATCAATGTTCTTGAGCCATATTCAATGACGAAATCACAAGCGGTTAGCAGCCGTGCCAGCGGGCGCATCACGCTGGCAATGGTGGCCCAGCATGCAGGCGTCGCGACGATGACCGCTTCGCGCGCCATCACCCAGCCCGACATGGTGTCGCAGGCGTTGCGCGACCGCGTTGATAAAGCGGTGCTCGAACTCGGCTACGTGCCCAACCGCGCCGCGCGCGCGCTGGCCTCGTCGCAATCGAAGGTGATCGCGGTGCTGGTGCCGTCGCTGTCGAATGCGGTATTTACCGAAGTGCTGGCCGGCATCCAGGATGCGCTCGACGCCGACGGCTTTCAGATCCTGATCGGCAACACCCGCTACTCGGACCGCGAGGAAGAAAAGCTGATCAACACGTATTTGCAGTCGAACCCGGACGGCATGCTGCTCTCGGGCCTGTCGCACAGCGACCGGGTGCAGCAGATACTGACCACCTCGCGCGTGCCGGTGGTGTCGATGATGGACATGTCCACCGACCCGGCCCAGCTCACCGTGGGCTTCTCGCAATTCCAGGCCGGCCACGCCATGACCCGCTACCTGCTCGACAAGGGCCACAAGCGTATCGGCTTCATCGGCGCGCAACTGGACGAGCGCACGCTGCGCCGCGCCGAAGGCTACCGCAAGGCCATGCACGAAGCGGGCCTGGCCGACCCTCGGCTGGAAGTAATGGTGCCCGATCCGTCCACGCTTGCCCTGGGCGCCGAGCTGGTGGGCCGCATGCTGGCGCAGGCGCCCGACTGCGACGCCATCTTCTGCTGCAACGACGACCTGGCCCACGGCGCCATCTACCAGTGCCAGCGGCGCGGCATCGCGGTGCCGGCGCAGCTGGCAGTTTGCGGCTTCAACGATTTGCCGGCCTCGGCGTGGATGAATCCGTCGCTGACCACGATCGGCACGCCGCGCTACCGCATCGGCTTCGAGGCGGCCACCCTGTTGCGGTCGGTGATCAAGGGCGATGAGCCGGCGGTGCGGCAGATCGACCTGGGATTTACGCTGATGGCGCGCGAGAGTGCCTGAGCCTGGACTGATGGGATTGCCGCCTGCGCGGCAATGACGGATCAGTCGATATCGGTTGGCTCCGCTGCGCCGCAACATGGAATTCTGTTTACAAATCTTGGCAAACCCTTACACTGCCTAGCATTGTTGTTAGCGCTAACATAATGATGTCGAACCCGCTTTTTGAGAAGGCAACTGTGATCCCCACCCAGACTGCGCCCCCGGCTCCCCTTGCCCTGACATGGCGCGAAAAATTCAGCTACGGCGTGGCCGATATCGGGTTCAATTTTTATTGGACCAATATCGCCACCTTCCTGCTGATCTTTTATACCGACGTGTTCGGCATCTCGGCGGCCGCTGCCGCCTCGATGATGTTTTCGGTGAAGATCATCAACGCCTTCACCGACCCGATGATTGGCGCCGCTGCCGACCGCACCTCCACCCGCTTCGGCAAGTTCCGCCCTTACCTGCTGTGGGTGCCGATTCCTTTGGGTTGCGCCGCCATCCTCACCTATACCACGCCCGACCTGTCGCACGACGGCAAGCTGGTTTGGGCCTATGGCACCTACCTGCTGATGATGGTGTGCTACACCTGCATCAACATCCCGTACAACGCCCTGTCCGGCGTACTGTCGGCCGATCCGCAGGAGCGCTCCACCGTCAACGGCCTGCGCTTCATTTTCGCGTTTGCCGGCGGCACCCTGGTCACGGCCGCCACCCCGGCCATGGTCGGCTGGTTCGGCCATGGCGACGACAAGCTGGGGTGGCAGTTGACCATGCTGGTGTGGAGTATTTTCGCGTCGCTGCTGTTCGTGCTCACCTTCTTCAACACGCGCGAACGGATCGCGCCGCCACCGTCGCAAAAGTCCAACGTGATGCAGGACATCCGCGACCTGTCGCAAAACCGGCCATGGGTGGTGCTGTTCTTCCTGGCGCTGATCATCATGATCACCATCACCCTGCGCACCACCAGCGCCGCCTACTACTTCAAGTACGTGGTGGGCCGCCCGGAGCTGATGCAGGGTTTCGTGCCGGCGTACATGATCTCGGCCGCGATCGGCGCCTCGCTCACGCCGCTGATGACGCGTTTCGTCGACAAGAAGAAGCTGATGATCATCCTGATGAGCATCACCGCCGTGCTGTCCTCGGCCTTCTTCTTCGTGCCGAACGACCAGGTCACCCTGATGTTCGCGCTGCAGATCGGCATGGGCCTGGCACTCGGCCCCAAGTCGCCGCTGGCCTTTTCGATGTATGCCGACACCGCCGACTACAACGAATGGCGCACCGGCCGCCGCGCCACCGCCATGACCTTTGCCGCCGCCACCTTCTCGCAAAAGCTCGGCACCGCGATCGCGGTGGCCGTCATCGGCTGGCTGTTCACGGTGCTTGGCTACGTGGCCAATTCGGCCCAGAACAGCGGCTCGCAGGCCGGCATCGTGTGGCTGATGTCGTTCATCCCCGCCGCCTTTGCGGTGCTGGCCGTGGCCATCATGTTTTTCTATAACCTCGACAACCGCAAGCTGGTGCAGATCCAGGCCGACCTGCAAGCGCGCAAAACTCAATAAATGGAGACACGTTTCATGTTACGCCCTACCGATAATGGTGACCGCTACGAACTGACCAGCCCCACGGCCATGCCGCGCGCGGGCGGCTTCCTGTGGAACCAGAAGATGATGATCCAGGTGACCTGCCGTGGTTACGCAGTGGCCCAGTTCATGCAGCCGGAACCGGCCAAGTACGCCCATGCACCGAACCTCGAAGCGAAAACCTTCATGCAGCCGGAGCAGAATTACTATGCGCATCACCCGGGCCGCTTCTTCTATATCAAGGACGAGGAAACCGGCCAGTTGTTCTCGGCGCCGTACGAACCGGTGCGCGCGCCGGTCGACCGTTTCGCTTTCTCGGTCGGCAAGAACGACCTGGCCTGGACCGTCGAACACCTGGGCGTGCGGGTCGAACTCACGCTCTCGATTCCGACCGCCGACGTGGTGGAACTGTGGTCGCTGCGCGTGACCGACCTGTCGGGCCGCGCCCGCAAGCTCAGCGTGTACCCCTACTTCCCGATCGGTTACATGTCGTGGATGAACCAGTCGGGCGAGTACCGGCCGGACCTGGGCGGCGTGGTGGCCAGCTGCGTGGCGCCGTACCAGAAGGTGGCCGACTACTTCAAGCAAAAGGACTTCAAGGACAAGACCTACTTCCTGTGCGAAGAAGCGCCGCAGGCGTGGGAAGTGCAGCAGCAGGCCTTCGAGGGCGAAGGCGGCCTGCATCGCCCGTCCGCCATCGACCTGAAAACCCTGGCCAACGGCGACGCCCGCTACGAGACGCCAGCCGCCGTGGTGCAATACCGACTGGCGCTCGACGCCAATGGCGCGCACGACTACCGCTTCATCTTCGGCCCCGCGTTTGACGACGCCGAAATCGCCGCCATGCGCGCCCGCTACCTGCACGCCGAAGGTTTTACCAAGGCGCGCGCCGATTACGCGCAATACATCGCCAGCGGCGCCGGCTGCCTGCAGATCGACACGCCCGACAAGGAACTGGACAACTTCGTCAACCACTGGCTGCCGCGCCAGGTGTTCTACCACGGCGACGTCAACCGCCTGTCCACCGATCCGCAAACCCGCAACTACCTGCAGGACAATATGGGCATGAGCTTCATCAAGCCCGGCGTGATGCGCGCAGCGCTGCTGCACGCGCTGGCGCAGCAGGAAGACAGCGGCGCCATGCCCGACGGGATCCTGCTGATCGAGGGCGCGGAGCTCAAGTACATCAACCAGGTGCCGCACACCGACCACTGCGTGTGGCTGCCGATCGCGCTCAAGGTCTATCTCGACGAGACCGGCGACTACGATGTATTGGCCGCGCCGGTCACCGGTAAAGACAGCGGCGTCACGCTCACCGTGGCCGAACGCATGCACGCCGCCATGGACTGGCTGCTGCAGGCACGCGATGAACGTGGCCTCAGCTATATCGCCCAGGGCGACTGGTGCGACCCGATGAACATGGTGGGCTACAAGGGCAAGGGCGTTTCCGGCTGGCTGACGGTGGCCACCGCGTATGCGCTCAACCTGTCGGCCGAGATGTGCGAAAAGAGCGCGCACAGCGACAGCGCGCTGGCCGACAAGGCGAAGCACTTCCGCACCGGCGCGCAGGCAGTCAACCGCGCCGCCAACGAACACCTGTGGGACGGCGACTGGTATGCGCGCGGCATCACCGATGACAACGTGGTCTTCGGCGTCTCCAAAGATGTCGAGGGCCGCATCTACCTCAACCCGCAGGCGTGGGCCATGCTGGGCGGGGCGGCCAATGCCGGCCAGCGCGCGTCGATCTTCGAGCAGGTGAAGCAGCAGCTGCACACGCCGTACGGCGTGGCCATGTTCGCGCCGCCCTACAGCGCCATGCGCGACGACGTCGGCCGCGTCACGCAAAAGCACCCGGGCTCGGCGGAAAACGGCGCGGTGTACAACCACGCGTCAATCTTTTATATCTACAGCCTGTACCAAGTCGGTGAAGGCGAGCGCGCCTACGAACTGCTGCGCCAGATGATTCCCGGTCCGACCGAGGAAGACTACCTGCAGCGCGGCCAGTTGCCGGTCTTCATCCCCAACTATTATCGCGGCGCCTACCACCAGTACCCGCGCACGGCCGGGCGTTCGAGCCAGTTGTTCAACACCGGCACCGTGTCGTGGGTGTACCGCTGCTTCGTCGAAGGCCTGTGCGGTTTGCAGGGCGATGTCGATGGCCTGCGCATCGCGCCGCAACTACCCAAGCACTGGGATGGCATACGCGTAACGCGGCAATTCCGGGGCGCGACATTCCATGTAGTTATACAACGGGGAGATATTCTTGAAATCGTTGTCAAACTTGACGGAAAACGGTTGCCTGATACTAAAGTGACAGGTATCGTAGCGGGTGGAGTACACGCGCTGGACGTAACGATTCCACGTTAACGATAGCGCGTTCAAGACTGAAACTACACTACAAGGATAAACAAATTGAAGAAGCGTCTCTGGTTGTCGCTGGCCCTGGCCTACCCCCTCATGATGACTGGCGCGGCCCATGCCGCCGCCGACACCAACCGTCCGTGGCTCGACGCCAAGCAGTCGCCGGACGCCCGCGCCGAACAGCTGGTCAAGGCGATGACGCTGGATGAAAAGATCCAGACCGTGTTCGGCTACTTCTCCACCGATTTCGAATCCAAGCAGTACATCGCCCCGAAAGAAGGCCGCAAGGATTCGGCCGGCTTCGTGCCCGGTATCGAACGCCTCGGCCTGCCGTCGCAATGGCAGGCCGACGCCGGCATGGGCGTGGCCACCCAGGCCGCGTCCAAGAACCCGGTCGAGCGCACTTCCCTGCCCTCGGGCCTGTCCACCACCGCCACCTGGGACCGCAAGCTGGCGTTCGCCGGCGGCCACATGATCGGCAGCGAAGCGCGCATGAGCGGCTTTAACATCATGCTTGCCGGTAGCGTGAACCTGATGCGCGAACCGCGCAACGGCCGCAACTTCGAATACGGCGGCGAAGACCCGCTGCTGGCCGGCGTGATGGTCGGCGAGCAGATTCGCGGCATCCAGAGCAACCACATGGTTTCCACGCTCAAGCACTTCGCCTTCAACGACCAGGAAACCAACCGTTTCCACATCAATGTCAAGATCGACGACGCAGCCGGCCGCATGTCGGACCTGCTGGCGTTGCAGATCGCCACCGAAGTGGGCGATCCGGGCTCCGTCATGTGCGCGTACAACCGCGTGAACGGCCCATACGCCTGCGAGAGCGACTACCTGCTCAATGAAGTGTTGAAAAAGGACTGGGGCTTCAAGGGTTACGTGATGTCCGACTGGGGCGCCACCCACTCCACCATTCCGGCCGCCATGGCGGGACTGGACCAGCAGTCGGGCCACCCGTTCGACAAGTCGGCGTATTTTAACGAAGCGCTGAAGGAAGCTGTGGTCAACGGCCACGTGCCGCAGTCGCGCCTCGACGACATGGTCAAGCGCATCACCCGCACCATGTTCGCCCACGGCCTGGCCGAGCACCCGGTCAAAGCCGCCGCCACCAAGGACGCCGGCATCGACTTCGCCGCCAATGGCAAAATCTCGCAGACCGGTTCGGAAGAAGGCATGGTCCTGCTCAAGAACAGCGGCGACATCTTGCCGCTGGCGTCCACCGTGCGCACCATTGCGATTATCGGCGGCCACGCCAACGTAGGCGTATTGTCGGGCGGCGGTTCGGCCCAGGTATATCCGATCGGCCTGTCGCCAGTGCCCAACGAAGGTCCGCAGTACTTCCCGGGCCCGATGGTTTATCACCGCTCGTCGCCGATGCAGGAACTGGCCTCGCGCACCAAGGCCAAGATCAGCTACGCCGACGGCAAGGACGTCAAGGCTGCAGCCAAGCTGGCCGCGAGTTCCGACCTGGTGATCGTGTTCGGCAACCAGTGGACCGCCGAGAGCATCGACGCACCGGACCTGAACCTGCCCAACAAGCAGGACGACCTGATCGCCGCCGTGGCCAAGGCCAACGGCAAGACCGTGGTAGTGCTGCAAACCGGCGGCCCGGTCGTGATGCCGTGGCTGAAAAACGTCGCGGCGGTGCTGGAAGCATGGTACCCGGGCACCAACGGTGGCGCGGCCATTGCGCGCGTGCTGACCGGCGAAGTCAATCCGAGCGGACGCCTGCCGGCGACCTTCCCTGCTTCCGTGGCGCAGCTGCCGCGTCCAGTGCTCGATGGCGATGCCGTGACCAAGGACGAAAACATCCTCAACAAGCTCACCACCGACTACAACATCGAAGGCGCAGCGGTTGGCTACAAGTGGTTCGACCTGAAAGGCCACAAGCCGCTGTTCCCGTTCGGTTACGGCCTGTCGTACACCACGTTCGCCATGTCGGACCTGGCTGCCAACAAGACCGGCAAGGGGATCGAAGTCACCTTCAGTGTGAAAAACACCGGCAAGCGTGACGGCAAAACGGTGGGCCAGGTGTACATCTCGCCGGCCAAGGGCGGCTGGGAAGCGCCGAAGCGCCTGGGTGGCTGGGACAAGCTGGAAGTGAAAGCCGGCGAGACCGGCAAGGCCACGGTCAAAGTCGATCCGCGCCTGCTGGCCATGTATGACAGCGCCAGCAAGACCTGGAAGATCGCACCGGGCGAGTACGTGGTCACGCTGGCCGAATCGGCAGGCGCCAAGCCTGCCGCCACGGTCAAGGTGAGCCTCGACGCGCAAACCGTGGATATCCACGGCAAGTAAGAAGTTGCAATGAAGAAGGCGTAATGAAGAAGGCAACAACCGGGCCGCAGCACCATTTGCTGCGGCCCGGTGCAACTGGTGCGACGGCTGGCGCCGTTACTTCGGCACTTGCCAGTTCACGGTCGTATAGCCCACGCCTTCATGGTTCCAGACCTGGACCGTTGCCTGGTACCGGGTGCCCGAAGTTCCGCTCAGGAAGTTAAGCTGCACCACGCGGTACTTGTTGGCGCCCTGCACCTGCGCGGCGGCCAATTGCTCGGCATACTCGGCATCGGGCCCGTTGAGTATTTTGAACATCCATACCTGCAGCACCAGCGTGCCGATCACGCCGATCGCCAGCGCAATGCGCATGTCGTGGGTACGTCGCCCTTCGAACGCCCGCGCTGCTGCAATCTTCGCACTGCCCAGCTCACGCAGCACCCACGCAGCCAGGACGATGGGGAATAATGTCATCAGCACCCCGCTGGCAAACTGCCATGGCGCCAGCCGCAACTCCACTTCCAGCAGGTCGAGCGGTATCGCGTACGCCACCAGTCCCATGGCGACCATGCCGGGCAAGGTCAGCCAGCCCAGCCAGCGCAGCACCGCCGCCACCCGCAGGCTGCCGGTCAACAGCAGCAGGCCCGCGATGATGGCCCCGCCGAAGTTGAACGAAAAGGTGTTCGCCTGTGCGGGCATTTGCCAGATTCCATAGCCCAGCTGGAGCAGACCGGCGGCAATCAGCACCATGCCCACGCGCCGTAGCACCGGCACGTAGCTGGCGGGATCGGCCATCGGTGCCTTCGATGCACTATCGGCCCCATTGTTATTGTCATCGCCGTCGCGCTCGCGCTGCGCCAGCAAGGCCTCCACTGTGGCGACGCGTTCCGGAAAACGTGCGCGGTCGATACGCCCGAGCACCTGGCGCAGCTGCTGTGCGCTGTATTTCGAGTAATCCGGCTCGGTCATTGCTACTTTTCTTTCCAGAACACGTCCACGGTGTCGATCCGGTCGGCGCGCCATGCCTGCACTTTCGCTTCCACGAACGTGCCTTCCATGTCGTCACGCGCGGTGATCTTGCTGGCGTAGTAGTGATACTCCTCGCCGTGTTTGGCTTTCGCCAAAAATTCAGCCTTGCGTACCAGGTCGGCATCGCGGCCCAGCTGGTGACCGCCCAGCGCCAGCAGCGCCAGGACGATACCCACGCCCAGCGCCAGGTGGGCCGACGGCTCGCGCCGGCCGCCGGACAGGATGGCGGTGCGTATTGGCTGGCGCAGCAGCTCGGTGCGCAGCCAGTGCAGTACGGCGCAGAACAGCAGCAACGGCAGCAGCACCGCCAGTTGCGTGCCGGGATCGAGCTGCCATTGCGTGAGGGTCAGGTCGAACGGCTGCAACAGCGTGAGCACGATCATGGCCAGCGCCATCGGCAGCAACACGCTGGCGATCCAGACCAGGAAGAAAGCGGCGCGCAGGCTGCCACGCAGCAGGTAGATGCCGCCGACCAGGGCCGGGATGATCATGTTGTACGAATAGTCGGCGCCGGTGGCGATGCGCCAGGCCATCCAGGCCAGTTCGAACGCGCACAGCGCAAGCAGGACCACGCCGGCGCGGCGCAGGATGGAAGGAGCAGATTGTGTGTCGAGCATCAGGTAGCGGAAGGTGGGGGAGGATTCTTGCGACGGCGCCGCGCGTTCTTGGGATCGGCGATCAGCGGGCGGTAGAGTTCCACCCGGTCGTGGGGTCGCAACAGCGTGTCGCGAGGCTTCTTTTTGCCGTAGATGCCGGTCTGCATGGCGGCCAGGTCGACTGCAGGCACTTCGACGGCGATGCCGGACAGCGCCAGCGCCTGGTCGATGGTGGTGCCGGCCGGCACCTGCAAGGCGCGCAGGAACTGCACGGCGTCGCTGGCGTAGCAGACCTGGACCGCGAAAGTCTCGGCCGGATCAACCACCGATGGGTGCGCTGCCATAGACCGTCTCCGCGCGCTTGCAGAAGGAATCGACCATGCTGTTGGCGATCATGCCGAATACCGGGCCCACCAGCTTGTCGAGGATGGTGCTGGAAAATTCGTAGCGCAGGTCCAGTTCGATCTTGCAGGCGTCTTCGCGCAGGGCCTTGAAGGTCCATACGCCGTCCAGGCACTTGAACGGACCATCGACGAGCTTCATGCGGATGGTCTCGAACGGCACGTTGTCGTTGGACGTGGTGAAGCTCTGCTTGACGCCGTGGTAGTTGATGCCAATGCTCGCCACGGTGCGATTGTCGGTGCGTTCGCGGATGTCAACACCACCGCACCACGGCAGGAATTTGGGATAGTCTTCGATGCGGGCGACCAGTTCGAACATCTGCTGGGCGCTATAACCGAGGAAAACTGATTTGTGCACTACTGCCATTGTCTAACCATTTGCTATGATGTGGAAATAAGATGCTGTAAGCCCTAATTTTATACGCGAAACCGAAATTTAACCGACCCGGTACGGGTTTATCGTCGATTTACCGAATTCATGACCATAGCTGATAACAAAAAAGCATTTTTTGACTACTTCATCGAGGACCGTTTCGAAGCCGGCATCGTGCTCGAAGGCTGGGAAGTCAAAGCCATCCGCGACGCCCGCGTGCAGATCAAGGAAGCGTACGTCACCATCCGTGGCGACGAGCTGTTCCTGTTCGGCGCCCACATCAGCGCCCTGCCCACCGCCTCCACCCACATCAGCCCCGAAGCCGTGCGCACCCGCAAGCTGCTGCTGCACCGCGCCCAGATCGACAAGCTGATCGGCAAGGTGGAGCGTTCCGGCTACACGCTGGTGCCGCTCAACCTGCATTACAAGGAAGGCCGCGTCAAATGTGAAATCGGCCTGGCCAAGGGCAAGAAGCAGCACGACAAGCGCGCCACCGAAAAAGACCGCGACGGCAAGCGCGAAGTGGCTGCCGCCATGAAGACCCACAACCGCTGATCTGTTGCGCCCTCAGGACAAAACCCGGCCCCGCGCCGGGTTTTTTGTTGCCTTGTAATTTCTAAGGGGAAACATCCATGTTACACTTGGTCACGATGATTTGTCATTCATGGCCTGCGCTGGTGCGGCGTTGAGACATGACAAAGTCTACTTTTTGACGATGAGGCAAGCAATGGCGCTGAAACTTTTAATGGCTGTCGCAGCCGGTGTGATCCTGTCCGGATGCGCAACCCGCTACACGCCCGCGCCGCTGGCGGCCAATTTCCCGGCCAGCAAGCAGGCCAAGCTGCAGGCCACCTACCATTGGGGCATCGTGGCCGATGCAGTGGAGCGGCAACTGGCGGTGGCGTTGAAAAAGACGCCCACCCGGCCAATCTTCATCAACACCCCTGCCGAACCGAATCCGTTCCAGCGCGCGCTGGCCACCCAGCTCACTACGGCGCTGGTGAACGACGGGTTTACGGTGTCACGCGCGCCGGCGGGCGCGCTCAAGATCGATCTCGACGTGCAAACGCTGACCTTTGCCGCCAATCGCCCGCAGTACCGGCAGAACTTCGGCCAGCGCTTTCCGCTCGCCGACGGCGTGTGGATGGCAAAGGAGCTGAGCGCGCCGCGCCTGGAAAACGAACCGTTCGATCCGCTCGATTCGGAATTCGCCCCCGGCGCCACGCCGCGCACCGAAATCATCGTCACCATTTCGGTGTCGGACCAATATCGCTACCTGGCGCGCAGCACGTCGGCCTATTACGTCGCCGACGCCGACTATGCGCTGTACGGCCTCACCGAGCCGGAACCTGAAAACACCAAACTGACGCGCGTATTCAAAGTGCGCGGAGACCTGTAAATGCCGATCACCAAACTGGCTAGCGCCCTCCTGCTCACCGTGCCGCTGCTGCTGGCCGGCTGCGCCACCAACAAGGACAAGGAGCAGCGCGACTACACCACCGTCTCGTCCAACCAGTTCATCGAGGCCAACTACAAGGCGGCCGATTCGCTGATGCGCCAGCTGACCGGCAAACTGGCCGGCGACAAGCCGCTGATCATGGCCACGCTGGTCAACATCGACGAACTGGAACAGACCACCACGCTGGGCCGGCTGGTCTCGGAACAGCTGTCCACGCGCCTGGCGCAGGGCGGGCTGTCTATGGTGGAAATGAAATTGCGCAGCAACGTGTATTTCAAGCGCAACCAGGGCGAACTGATGCTCACCCGCGAAATCGGTGAAGTGGCCACCGCCCACAACGCCCAGGCCATCGTGGTGGGGTCGTACGCCGAGACCAGCGACATGGTCTTCATCAACGTCAAGGTGATCCAGCCGAATACCAATTTCGTGCTGGCCGGGCAGGATTATGTGCTGGCCAAGGAAGCGGTGGTGCGCTCCATGCTTCAGCGCAATTAAATTCAAATTGGCTTCCCGCCTGCGCGGGAATGACGGCATTAAGGTCGCCATACTGGGCGCCGTCCTCCCTACACGGGCGGGGATCCAGTGCGTGGCCAGGATTCGCCGCCGCTTATCCTGGCGTCATCCCTGCCTCATCCCGCACCGGCGGACCGCTGCGCAGGCGGGGATCCAGTTTGTCACAACAACAGCGGCAAAACCTCGATCGCCGACGCCTCCACCTTCAATCCGATCAGGTCATCGGCCCGGGTTTTGCCCAGGTTGATCGCCGCGATCGGCTTGCCGGCCGCTGCCGCCAGCTTGCAGAAGCGGTAGCCTGAAAACACCATCAGCGACGACCCCACCACCAGCAAGGCATCGGCCTGCTCGGCCAGTGCCAATGCCCGCGCCGTGCGCTCGACGGGGATGTTATCGCCGAAGAAAATCACGTCCGGCTGCAGCACGCCGCCACAGTGCGAACAGACCGGCATCCGGAAATCCTGGCCATTGAGTTCGAGCTCGGCGTCCCCGTCCGGCCGCGCCTCCGGCACCACGCCATCGACCGGCCCGGTATGGACCATGTGCGGATTCTCGCGCGCCAGCCAGGCCTGGATCTCGGCGCGCGGGTGCACGGTGCGGCACGCGAGGCACACCACGCCGTGGATATTGCCATGCAGTTCGATCACGTTCTGGCTGCCCGCCTTGTCGTGCAGGCCGTCCACGTTCTGGGTGATGATGGCGTCGATCCGCCCCGCCGCTTCCAGCTCGGCCAGCGCATGGTGGCCGATATTGGGCGCCGCCTTCGACATCACCGGCCAGCCGGCCATGCTGCGCGCCCAGTAACGCCGCTGGACGGCTACATCGCGCCGGAAGTCGGGCCCCTGGATCGGCGCACGGCCACGGCGCACGCCGTCCTTGTCGCGGTAGTCGGGAATGCCGGAGGCGGTGGACAGGCCGGCGCCAGTCAGCACCAGCACGCGGCGGTGCTGGTGCAGGAAGGTCTGGAGCTGGTCGATCTGAGCTGGGAGATGGGGATGGAGGTTCATGGCCGTTATGGTAGCACCATGGGGGCCCAGCGGTGGCCGGCGGTTGGCGTCGGGCCGCCGTTCCGACGATGCATTGCCAGGCCTTTACATAGCGCTGCAACATCAGGTCGCAAGCGGCGACGTCAGGCGTCAGCCCAGCCGCAGCGTGGGCCTGAGCCAATGCTGCGCCGATTCCCGCGCCACGACTGGCCAGGTGCGTGTCAGCGCCAGCATCGTTCACTTTTATGAATTGGGCAATACTCGACAAGTCTGCCTGGCACTGGGCAGCGGCGGCCGAGGCAATCGCAACGCGGACATGCAAAACAAGCAAAAAAAACAGAACAAGCAGGAGGTTTCTGATAGTCGGGGACACGGGTACACTGAGCTAGGCCCCCAGCAAACCCGTCATACCCGATCTTCGCCTGCCGGCTCGATCAGAAATTTCAGCGCGCCGTACGCCAAACCCAAAAACATCGTCATGAGCACAATACAACCCACGCACTGACCAACTAGCGATACCGGGTTGGTTGACCACGATTGACAGCGAGGTCTGCATATCTCGCCTTCGATAACAATCGCATACAGATCCCTTCCAACCCAGATCGCGATCGCGAGAGACCCCAGCAGCACGGCAATCGACAACAGCGCAGGCACTTTGACTGGCGCTGGCTGACCGCTCGGCGCTGATGGTAACGGCGCGTTAGCACCCGGATCGGCTGGCTCGGGCGCGGACAAGCCAGTTCGTTGCTTTTTTCTGGACATAATCTATTTCCGATGATGGACTTACGGTGGGCCGCTGAAACGGCGGCCGAGAGGATGCGCGCTATAAACTATTTAACAGGCAACTGCTGGTCGAGCACCTGCAGTACCGCCGCCACGATGGCGGCGGCATCGCCCTGCTCGACCGCCACCACCGGCACGGCGCCGAACGGTTTGCGGGCGGTGCGCACCTGGCCAGCGCTCACCTCCAGGCTGTCGAGCTCGGAGGCGCGGGCGCGCCAGTAGGCCGGCTTGACCGCCTGGGCTGCCTGCGCCGCCGCCAGCGACTGGCCGAGTTCGGCGTTGTAGGCAACCGCCGGGTAGGCGCAGCCGGCACCGGTTTTGCCCGACTCGGCCGCTGCCAGGCAATCGAGCGCCGCCTGCAAGCGGTCGGCGTTGCCGGCCGGGAGTGCGTCTTCGTGCAGCGCATCGATCAGCACCAGGCCGGTGACGGCGCCGCGCGAACGCCAGGTGTACTGCTGCGCCACCAGCGCACCGTAGCCGGCGCCCACCAGCACCAGCGGCGCGTCGATCCTGGCGTTCTTGATCAAGAAGCCGAGGTCGCGGCTGGCGTTGCCGACCGAGGCGGCACGGATGATGGGGTCGCTCGCGCCCATGCCGGCGCGGTCGTAGACGCAGGCGCGGGTGCGGGCGGCCACCTGCGGCATCACCGCCGACCAGTCCCAGCCGGCACGACCGGCATCGGCCTCGAACAGCACCGTGGGCGAGCCCTTGCCCATGCAGTACATATTGAGCTTGCGTCCGCCTACGTCAACGCGCACCTGGGGGCCAGCGAAAGCGCCCTGGCCGGCGAGCGGCTGGGCATGTGCCGGCGCGGCGAACAGGATGGAAGTGGCCATGGCGGCCGGCAGCAGGAAATTTTTCATGTTGTCATCTTAATAGTTATGCCGGCGGGGAACAAGGACAGTGCTACCATTCGCGGTTCAAAAAGAATTTCCCGATTTGTAGAACCGTTTGTGAACGGCAAGGTATTAACGGTTACAAGGAGGATCGCTGATGCAGCATCAACTGGGCCTGTCGACGGGCTCTCACAGTGACAACGACGAAAAGTGCCTGCTGGCCAGGGTGTCCAGCGGGGACAGAGGTGCGTTTGAAAAGTTATATAAAATATATTTTTCTCGCCTGACGCGGTTTGTCGGACGCATGACGCGCAGCACGCCGCTGATCGAGGAAGTAATCAACGACACCATGCTGGTGGTATGGCAAAAGGCCGCCACGTACGATGGCACCTGCAAGCCGTCCACCTGGGTGTTTGCGATTGCCTACCGCAAGACCTTGAAAGGCCTGCGCGCCAGCGACGAACCGCTGGAATCGGACGCCACGCTGTACGAAGATGAAAGCGGGCTGCAACCGGAGCAGCATATGCACCGCCAGCAGTTGCAGCAAACCGTGGCAGACGCGCTCGACGCGCTGCCGGCAGCGCAACGCGCGGTGATGGTGCTGACGTATTATCACGAACTGGCCTACAGCGACATCGCCGATATCGTTGCGTGTCCGGTCAATACCGTCAAGACGCGCATGTTCAACGCGCGACAGAAATTGAAGGATATGTTGTGGAACGAAAGAGAGAACAACCGATGAACGCGGGCGTCTTCAATATTGATGGATCGGGCCCGGAACACCGGGCGGCGCAAGAGCTGTTGCCATGGTACGCGGCGGACAACCTGTCGACCGACGAAAGCCAGCGCGTGGCGCGCCACCTGCAACACTGCATCGCCTGCCGACGCGACCTGGCGCGCGAACGCGCCCTGCTGGCCGCCGCCAACGACGACGACGTCATGCCGCCGGGCCTGGACATGGACGCCGCGCTGGCGCGCCTGATGCCGCAACTGGGTGCACAGGACAAGTCCGGCGATGCCGGCGATTCCGACGACAGCAATCGGCCAACGCCGCCAGCCACAAGCCCCGCCGTGGCGCCGCTGCGCGCAACGCTGCCCTGGTGGCGCCGCGCGGCCGCCAACGAGCCGTCGTGGCTGCGCTGGGCCGCTGCCGCCCAGTGCGTGCTGATCGTCGGCATGGCCGCCATGCTGGCCCGTCCCGACGCGGCCGACACTGCCAACCTGCCCTCCTATCATGCGCTCGGCAATGGCGCTGCGCCATCCGGCGGCAACCTGGTGGTGATGTTCGAACCGGCGACCACGGAGCGCGAGTTCCGCCGCATCCTGCAACGCCATGGCGCGCGCGTGGTGGACGGCCCCACCGTCACCGATGCCTACCTGCTGCGCGTGCCCGACGCCGAACGCCAGCGCGCGCTCGAGGCGCTGCGCCACGACCCGGCGGTGCGCCTGGCCGAAGCGCTCGACGACAGCGGCGCGCCATGAGCGCTCGCTGGCCGCGCGGCCTGGCAATGCCCACAGCGCACCCGCTGGTGCAGACCTCGCAAGGCCGTTGGCCGCGTTCGCTGGCAGCGCTGGCATCAGCCGCACTGTTAATGGTCGCAATGACCGTGGCGGCGCCAGCCCATGCGTGGCGCGAAAATGTCCAGGACACCGCCATCGGCGCCCCGGCCGGCGTCGACATCGGCGTGCTGCCGGTGGGCGGCGCCGACCATGCGGACGCCGATGGCGCAGGCGATCCGAACCAGCGCCAGTTGCTGGTCATGCTGCGCCTGCCCGCCACCCACTACCGTCCCGACGCCACCTACGGCGGCCGGTACATGGACGACAACGGCAACGGCGCGCGCCGCCGCCGCGCCGAAGCGCTGGCGCGCCAGCACGGCCTGACAGTCGTCGAAGGCTGGGCCATGTCGCTGCTCGGCATCGACTGCTACGTGATGCAGTACGGCGACCACGCCGATCCGCAGCTGCTGATCGAACAACTGAGCCGTGATCCACAGGTGGAATGGGCGCAAAGCGTGGCCCGCTTCGACGGCATGGCGCAGGTGCCCGATTCGGCCGCCGCCGACGCTGCCGACGCCCTGTACCAGGTCCAGCCGGCCGCCCGCTACTGGCACGTGGCCGACCTGCACCGCTACGCCACCGGGCGCGAAGTGCGGGTGGCGGTGATCGATAGCGGCATCGATGGCGAACACCCCGACCTGGCAGGCCAGCTCGCGGTCAACACCAACTTCGTCGATGCCGGCCCGCCGCCGCCCGAGCTGCATGGCACCGCCGTCGCCGGCATTATCGCCGCGCGCAGTGGCAATGGCGGCATCGTCGGTGTGGCGCCGCGCGCCAAGCTGATGGGACTGCGCGCCTGCTGGCAGACCAACAACGCCCGCACCCGCTGCAACAGCTTCACGCTGTCGAAGGCGCTCAATTACGCCATCCTCAACAACGCCAAGATCATCAACCTGAGCCTGTCGGGTCCACCGGACAAGCTGCTCGACCGCCTGCTCGACGTGGCGCTCGAACGCGGCATCAGCGTAGTGGGCGCAGTCGATCCGCAGGACAGCGGCCCGGCCTTCCCCGCCAGCCATCGGGGCGTGATGGCGGTGGCCTCGCAACCGCGTCCGGGCATGGCGCCTTCGACTAAAAATAGCGCGACGACCGGCCTGCTTGCCCCCGGCAACGACATCCCGACCACCTCGCCCGGCGCACGCTGGGCCTTCGTCAATGGCAGCTCGTATGCGGCGGCGCACGTCTCCGGCATGCTGGCCCTGCTCGAAGAACTGCGGCCCGACGCCTCGCCCACACAATTGCGCACCATGTTGCAACCTGCGGACATGGTCAAGACTGCTAATATCGATGCATGCGCCACTATTTCCCGCCTGATCCGTCAATGCAGTTGCACCTGCCCCGTGCCCGCAACCGCGACCGCCACCGCCACCCGGCCAGCACCGGTGCCGTGACCTGGCGCCGGGCAGCGTTTTTATTTTTCAGCGTCATGCTGGCGCCCGCGCCCGCGCTGGCCCAGCTCGACATCACCGGCAGCGTGGCCGTGCAGTCGGAATACCGGTACCGGGGCCAGAACCCCGGCCAGGGCAGCGCGGTGCCGCAGGCTACCGTCAACATCGACAGCGACCATGGCTGGTATGGCGGCGCCTTCGCCAGCGCGATGACCATCGGCGACCTGGAAGGCTACAAGCTGCAAGGCTATGCCGGCTATGCGCAGCGCCTGCGCTCGGGCGGCAGCTGGGAACTCGGTTGCAGTCGCATCACCTACACCCAGGCGCACGACAACGACTTCAGCGAATGCTACGGCGGCCTCAGTTTCGAGCGCGGCAGCGCCCGGCTTTATTATTCACCCAGGTATCTCGGCTACGATGCGCGCGTGCTGTACGGCGAAATCAACGCTTTCTACCCGATCCACCCGCGCTTCAACCTCGTGGGCCACATCGGCCTGATGCACAACCTCAGCGGCGGCTTCTTCCCAGGCATCCCCGACGCCTGGCGTTACGACGCCCGCATCGGCATCGGCATTCCGTTCGGCCGCTACACCCTGCAACTGGCGCGCGAACACGTGCAGGACGACGGCCGCCGCTACACCATGTACCCGGTGCATCCGCCACGCCAGTGGAGCCTGGGGCTGAGTTACGCGTTCTAGGTCCAGCCATGGCCGGCGCTGATCCGCATCCGCACACGCCCGACGGGCGTTATTTCGTGGTGAGAGGCAGACTTTGGCGCCTGAGTAATCCCGACCTGGCGCCAGGCCGGCGCGAGGCGCTGGTCAAGGAACTGATGGCGGCGCGACGCGAGGTAAGCGCCGCACGCAAGGATGGCGACGAACAACGCGAGCGCGCCGCCCGGGCGGCGGTAGACCAGGCCAAGCGCGCGCTGGGTGAACGGGGGCCGGTGTGGTGGACCGATGGCGCGCCGGATTTGAATCGGCATATGGTCAAGAATACCCCATATGCCGGGTGGTTCCAGGCGCTGTCGGCCGGCAAGGCCGGCGAGCGGACGGCTTCTTCTCGTTAGCCATGCCTTTCCTGGGGATCGTGCTTGCCGTGCTCATCGTGATGATGGGCAGCCTGCTCGTGTCTTTCCACATGGGGCGCCGCGTGTTGTTCGACCGGGTGGGCATGTTCGGCGTGCATCGCCATCATCTGCTGGTGCGGTTGAAATTGGCCATGGCCAGCAATGGCTTCGCGTTGCGGCGATGGTGCGGGCTGCATCACCGGGTTCACGTGCTGCACCGGCGCCATGTGCGCCGGCGCGCTGTTTCTTTCCTGCGCCATGCGCCGGGCTGCGGCATCCGCATGCTGGTGTTCCATCTCCGCCTCGGCAACTGCCCGGTCGACACCGCGCTCGTTATGCATTGCATGACCGACATCGATTGACGCCATCGTTGACGCTTGCGCTATACGCTCGGCCTGCTGCGGCTGGTGTTGCTGGAACGGCTGGATCGGCTGGTGCTGCTGGAACGGCTGGTGCTGCTGGAGCGGATCGTGCGCAGTCTGCTGCATCTGATGCGTCTGCTGCATCTGCTGCGTCTGCTCCATCTGGTGTATCTGGTGCTGCATCGACGTCGGCGCGGGCATATTGTGCGGCGCTTGCGCGAATTGATGCATCTGCGGCGCGCCAGCGTTATGCATCGGCTGCAATGCCGTCGCCGGCAACGGACGGGCGCCGGGTATCACGTCGCGCTGAGTGAAATGCGGCATGGTCATTGCCGCGACTGGATGCTGCTGCGCGGTGTTGTGGGCGGGACCGGCAGCGAAGTTCTGCGCGAAGTTTGGTGACGGACGGGGTGCGACGTTGGGAGCCTCAAAGTTTTGCGTCCGGTTCACCACGTTGTTGACGTTGTTGACAGTCCGGTAGTTGTTATTGGTGACGTTGATATTGTTGACGCGATTGACCACGGTAACCGACTTCGACACATAGGTCGTGTTGTTGTACACCACCGCCGGACGATGCCAGCCGCCGCCGTAGCCGGAATATCCAGGGCCGCCGTATTGCGGCGCCGGGCCGCCCCAGTTGACGCCCCAGGAATTCCAGCCCCAGTCGTGGTGATGGCTCACCGCGGCCCCCACCAGCACACCGATGCCGAACGACAGCGCGCCGGTCTCCACCAGCGTTTGCGTGGCATACACCGGCCGCTGCTCGACCCAGCCCGGATACACCTGCATCGGCGCGCCGTACACCACGGTCGGATTGTATTGCGGCACATAGACCACGTCGGGCTGGGCCGGTTCGATGACGATGGTCTGTGCCGGCGGCGGTATCACGGCCGGGCCGTCATACACCAGGGGATCGGAGGAAGACCGCGCGACGTAGGCAGGTTCGGGAGAAGCGGGCGCGGAAGAATGGACCACGGTCGAGACCCGCAGGTGCGAGGAGTTTTTCAGGTTGCCCGACTGCTGGGCGCGCGAGCGCAACAACTGGATCGCGTTCATCACGTCGGCGGGGTCGTTGACGTAGGCGTCACCGAGCGCCGTGGTCCAGTCGATGTTGCTGGCCATCTGGTTCAGCACGGTGGGGAACGTGGTCAGCGATTTGACACTGACGTCCCAGGGCTGGCCGGCTTCGGCACTTTGCAGCGCGTCGCCTTTCAACGATGGATTCTGGCCCAGCCACTGGTTGGCGGCGGCGATCTGCTGGGGATACGTGGCGCCGGCCAGCACCTGGCCCACCAGCTTGTCGGGAAACAGCGCGATCGGCGCCAGCATCTGCGACAACTGCTCGGCGGTCGGCGGCGTGTAAGGCGCCGGCTGAGGGGCCGTGGCGGCAGTAGCGGCGGGAGCGGCGGTTTGCGGCGCCGGGGGCTGGCCGGGCTTGTTGCAACCGGCCAGCACCAGCAGGCTCAGTATCAATGACGACGACACCGCTTGCTTGAACATCCTGGGATGAGCATCCATAATCCACATCCTTCTTCGTTAAAAGTATGAATGCAGATTAACAGGAGCTTGTGGTGGAAGCTGTTACCTGTTGTAACGTGCGAGCTCAGCATGGCGGGCCAGCGGTCAAAGGGATAGGCCGTCGAAACCTTGGATCACATCCCCAGCGCACGCGGGAACGACAGTAGATCCTGGTATTGAGTTATGCGTTCCAGTTGAGGCGCCAACCGCAGGTAACAGATTATTTGCCTTGCGGCGCCTCAGCACCCACTGTCGCCGGGTCGTTGTGCACCTGGGCCGAGGCATCAACCGCCACCGTCGTCTGGCAGTCATCGCTATGGCCCTGCTCCCGGCGACAATACACGACGTAGCGAATCGCCAGCAGGAATGGCAAGGCAACTAGAAGCATTCCCGGCAGCAAATTGGTCAGGAAGTCGATGAATGCCTCGAAACGATGGGCCTTGGCCCAGTTATTCACTGGTACCCACCAGATCAGGCAAGTCAATACCACCCAGGCCAGCGCCACGGCTGCAACTGCCGCCAGGTGGCTGAACCAATGGCGGCGCAACAATATCGCCGCGAGCGGAACGCCGACCAGCCCCAGCAAGGGCAGCACCGCCACCAGCGACAGCACTGCCATATTGACGGTCCAGCGAGGCACGATGGTCCACCGCTGAGATTCCTCGAGCACTCCTGCAGCGACCCGCCCACTGAATTCAACGTAAGAAAACCCGAAACTTACCATCATCACCCCGGCCAGAGCGGCGAGGTAGCCCGCCACATAGGGCTGCACGCCAATGCGAACGTAGTGCGCACCAAGCATGCGACGCCAGAGCGGCAATGGCAGCGCCACCGCGATAGCGATGACGATCAGCCCGAACGGCAGCGTCATCCAATGAAAAAGCCAGTCGCTTGCCATACGCATCCTTAAAAATGTTTACTTCCTCACATTGAGAAGAAAACTGGCGAGATACATCAGTAACTCGGCACCTACCAACTTGCCTTCCCAGTCGATGCTCGACTTTTCCTGCCGTATTTCCGTCCCATCCGCCAGGCGGCCCAGGTTCACCGGCGCGGCGATCTGCACTTTTTGGAGCAAGCGCGGCAACTGCCCTGCTTCCAGCCACAGGCCCTAATGCCGTTAAGTTAAGCTCCGCATATCCGTCGTACCCGCGCAGGCGGGTACCCAAGTTCTGCGAAATTCGCCGAAATGCCCGCCAAATTGGGTCCCCGCCTGCGCAGGGACGACGTTTTTAAGCAAACAAATTTAAGACTTTTCGCTTAACTTAACGGCATTAGCCACAGGCCCCGGCACTCGGGGCAGGCGTCCATCTCGATGCCCTTGTACGGCAGTGGCTTCATCATCTTGCCGTCGTGGGGACAGGGGCGCACGCGCGCCGGCTGGTCGGGCTGCTGGTGCAGCGTCAGCGCCGCGTGAGCGCGCACCGCCGGCAGAACGCTGCCGGCGACCGACACGCCCAGGCATTGCGGACACCGATGCACGCCGTAGCCACTCGATGCACTCGCCTGTAACGGCGTATCGTCGGCGGGACAGAGCAGCGCCATGTTCCCTGGTTCCTTACGCCAGCCGCGCGGCCAGGTCGTCGACGGTGGCGCGCCATTCGGCATAATGCTCGCTCTCTTCCCACAACTGGCGCAGCTCCGATTGCTCGGAGACGATGCGCGCCAGCGCCTGCTGCGCCTTGGCCAACAGGTCGGCGCGCGCTTTGACCGGGCCCTTGGCCTTGGCCTCTGCCGCCACCTTGCGCGCATCCACCCACTCGTCCACCGACGCGCTGTCCTCGGTGCGCTCGCCGCCCTTGCCATGCAGGCGCGCCAGCACTTCGATCGCTGCCAGCGCTTCGGCCGCCAGCGGCGCTTCCAGTTCGGCGCCAACGTCAGACAGCGCCGTCTCGAGCGTGTTCTCGATGGCGTCCATATTGGTTGTCTCGTGCAAATCCTCGGCCCAGTCCTGGGCGAAGTCGTTGCCGAAAGCGTCTACCGCCCAGGTACCCATGCGTTGCTCCTTATGGCCGCGCTGGTTTGACCAGCGGCAGCTCTTTTTGCGCCATCGTTTGCGACTTCACGACCTGCATCGCAGTGGCGATCAAGCCGCTGATGTCGCCCAGGTTGGCCGGGACGATGATCGAGTTGTTGGTCTTGGCCAGCTTGCCGAACGCTTCCACGTACTGCTCGGCCACCTTCAGGTTGACGGCATCTTCGCCGCCCGGCTCGCGGATCGCGGCGCCCACCTGGCGCAGCGCATTGGCGCTCGCTTCGGCCAGCGCCACCACGGCTGCCGCCTCGCCCTGGGCGCGGTTGATGGCGGCCTGCTTGTCGCCTTCGGAACGGGCGATCTGCGCTTCGCGTTCGCCGTTGGCGATGTTGATCTGCTCCTGCTTGCGGCCTTCCGAGGCAGCGATCAGCGCGCGCTTTTCGCGCTCGGCGGTAATCTGCGCCTGCATCGCGTGCAGGATCTCTTTTGGCGGCGTCAAGTCCTTGATCTCGTAGCGCAGCACCTTCACGCCCCAGTTGGACGCCGATTCGTCGATGGCGTTGACGATGGTGGTGTTGATATGGTCGCGCTCTTCAAACGTTTTGTCGAGTTCCATGCGGCCGATCACCGAGCGCAAGGTGGTTTGCGCCAGCTGCGTGATGGCGGCGATGTAGTTGGACGAGCCGTACGAGGCGCGCATGGCGTCGGTGACCTGGAAGTACAAGATGCCGTCCACTTGCAGCTGCGTGTTGTCACGCGTGATGCAGACCTGCGGCGGCACGTCGAGCGGGATCTCTTTCAATACGTGCTTGTAGGCGATGCGGTCGACGAACGGGATCACGATATTGAGGCCCGGTCCCAGCGTCGCATGGTATTTGCCAAGCCGCTCCACCACCCACGCGTGCTGCTGCGGCACTACGTTGATGGTCTTGAATACAAACACCAGCGCCAATATAAACAGCACCAGGGTCACATTGCCGAAACTGATATCCATTACGTCTCCTTCGTTTGAAATTAATTTACGCTGTCACGATCAAGCGGCTGCCGCGCACTTCGCGGATGATGTACTTGCCAGGTGCGGGCGCATGGGTAGCCGTTGCCGCAGCCGCAGCGCGGTCGAGCTCCACGTCCCACAGCGCGCCGCGATACATCACGCGGGCCACGCCATCCTGCCAGGCCGGCACGATGATGGCCTGGCCGATGTCGAGGTTGACATTGGGATCGCGCTCGGCGTCGGTGCGCGACCCCATCTTGCCGAAACGGCTGCGGCGCAGGCCGATGGTGGCGGCCACGCCAACGATGGCGGCCACCATGGTCTGGATCGGCAGCGCCAGCCCGATGGCAGCAGCCAGCGCGCCAAACGCCAGGCCCACGGCGATCATCAAGAGGTAAAAGGTCCCGATGAACAGTTCGACGGTTACCGCGACGCCGGCGGCGATCAGCCAGAAACTCCAGTCAGCCATGATGTCTCCTCGTGTGGTTAGCTGTTTTTAAATACAAAGACCCCCGGAGCCCAATATGGGCCACGAGGGTCTCGGATGCAAGAGCGGTTTGTGTGGAGTAAAAAGCTACTAAATTCATTAACTCCAGTCTAAACCATTTTTGTCTTGCGTCAACTCTTAGTTGCTACATTATTTAGGCTGCAGGCTCGCCAGCTTTTGCCAGGTGTCGATCACCGAGTCCGGGTTCAACGACATCGATTCGATGCCCTGCTCCATCAGCCACACCGCGAAATCCGGGTGGTCGGAAGGACCCTGGCCGCAGATGCCGATGTACTTGCCCTTTTCGCGGCACGCCTTGATCGCCAGCGACAGCAAGGCCTTGACGGCCGGATCGCGCTCGTCGAAATCGGCTGCCAAGAGCGCCATGCCGGAATCGCGGTCCAGGCCCAGGGTCAGCTGGGTCAGGTCGTTGGAACCGATCGAGAAGCCGTCGAAGAACTCGAGGAACTGGTCGGCCAGGATCGCGTTCGATGGCACTTCGCACATCATGATCAGGCGCAGGTCGTTTTCGCCGCGTACCAGGCCGTTCTTGGCCAGCAGGTTCACGACCTTCTCGGCCTGGCCCAGGGTGCGCACGAACGGCACCATGATCTCGACGTTGGTCAGGCCCATGTCGTTACGCACGCGCTTCATGGCCAGGCATTCCATCTCGAAGGCGCCGGCAAAATCTTCGGCCAGGTAGCGCGCAGCGCCACGGAAGCCCAGCATCGGGTTTTCTTCGTCCGGCTCGTAGCGCGAACCGCCGATCAGCTTCTTGTACTCGTTGGACTTGAAGTCCGACATGCGCACAATGACTTTTTTCGGCCAGAAGGCAGCAGCGATGGTGGCGATACCTTCGGCCAGCTTGTCCACGTAGAAGGCTTTCGGCGAAGCGTGGCCGCGCGCGACCGACTCCACCGCTTTTTTCAGGTCGGCGTCGATGTTCGGGTATTCCAGGATCGCTTTCGGGTGCACACCAATATTGTTATTGATGATGAACTCGAGGCGGGCCAGGCCCACGCCGGCATTCGGCACCGACTGGAAGTCGAACGCCAACTGCGGGTTACCGACGTTGAGCATGATCTTGGTTGGCAGCTTCGGCAGTTCGCCGCGCTGCACTTCCGAGATTTCGGTTTCCAGCAGGCCGTCGTAGATCTTGCCTTCGTCGCCCTCGGCGCATGACACGGTCACAAACGTGCCGTCCTTGAGCACTTCGGTCGCGTCGCCGCAACCGACCACTGCCGGCACACCCAGTTCGCGCGCGATGATCGCCGCGTGGCAGGTACGGCCGCCACGGTTGGTGACAATCGCCGAGGCGCGCTTCATGACCGGTTCCCAGTTCGGGTCGGTCATGTCGGCCACCAGCACGTCGCCCGGCTGCACGCGTTCCATCTCCGACGGGTCGGTAATCACGCGCACCGGGCCGGCGCCGATCTTCTGGCCGATGGCGCGGCCGGACGTCAGCACGGTGCCGGTCGATTTCAGTTTGAAGCGCTGCTGCACGTCGGTCGCTTTCTGCTGCGATTTGACGGTTTCAGGACGCGCCTGCAAGATGTACAGCTTGCCGTCGCGGCCATCCTTGCCCCACTCGATGTCCATCGGACGGCCGTAGTGGTTTTCGATGATGACAGCGTACTTGGCCAGTTCCACCACTTCGGTGTCGTTGAGCGAGTAGCGGTTGCGCAGTTCCACCGGCACGTCCACGGTTTTCACCGAGCGGCCAGCCTTGGCTTCGTTGGTGAATTCCATCTTGATCAGCTTGGAGCCGATGTTGCGGCGGATGACAGGCGATTTGCCTTTTTCCAGCATCGGCTTGTGCACGTAGAATTCGTCCGGGTTGACGGCGCCCTGCACCACGGTCTCGCCCAGGCCATAGCTCGATGTGACGAACACCACGTCCTTGAAGCCCGATTCGGTATCGATGGTAAACATCACGCCGGCGGCGCCCAGGTCGGAACGGACCATGCGCTGCACGCCGGCCGACAACGCCACTTCGGCGTGAGTAAAGCCCTTGTGGACGCGGTACGAAATGGCGCGGTCGTTGTACAGCGACGCGAACACGTGCTTCATCGCTTCGAGCACGTTGTCGATGCCGACCACGTTCAGGAACGATTCCTGCTGACCGGCGAACGACGCATCAGGCAAGTCTTCGGCGGTGGCCGACGAACGCACGGCAAACGACATTTCGGTGGTGGAGTCGGCAACCAGGCGCTCGTAGAAGGCCGTGATATCGGCCTGCAGGCGTGGCTGGAACGGAGTTTCAATGATCCAGCCACGAATCTCGGCGCCCGCTTGCGCCAGGGCGCGCACGTCGTCGATGTTCAGGTCGGCCAGGCGATCGGCGATGCGGTCTGCCAGCGGCTTGCCGCCGTCGACGCTGTGGGTGAGGAAGTCGCGGAATGCCTGCGCCGTGGTGGCAAAGCCACCAGGCACACGCACGCCGGCGCCAGCGAGCTGGCTGATCATTTCGCCCAGGGACGCGTTTTTGCCACCGACCGACTCAACGTCGGTCATGCGCAAATTTTCAAACGATGCGACGTAAACCGCTTCGCCAGCCTGCTCCTTCAATGCTGCGTTAGACATAAAAAACACCTTTTTGATGATAGAAATCTTCAGCCGGGTGCAGACGTCTCCGTTTTGCTTGTTCTTGTTATTCTGGTCGTCGTGCACCACAATCATGCTATTGGCAACCATTCTACAGCCTGTAACGATAATTGACGATTCCCAAACAAGACAGGCATACAAAACCATGACACAAGAACAACGCTCGACTTTCCCTACAGCATCACGCACGGTGTTCTTCGTTTCCGACGGCACCGGCATCACGGCGGAAACCTTTGGTCACTCGGTGCTTACCCAGTTCGAGCTGCGCTTCCGCCAGATCCGCCTGCCCTTCATCGACACGCTCGACAAGGCCCACGACGCCGCCCGTAAAATCAACGAGGCGTTCGTGACCGACGGCCAGCGCCCGATCATTTTTTCCACGCTGGTGCAAACCGAGCTGTCGGACGTGATCAGCCGCTGCAAGGGCATGTATATGGACCTGTTCCAGACCTTCGTGGCGCCGCTCGAGCAGGAATTGAATGTCAAGTCGACCCACACCATTGGCCGCTCGCACAATATCGTCGACAGCGAGGAATACAAGAACCGCATCGAGGCGATCAACTTCTCGCTGGCGCACGACGACGGCCAGTCGCACAAGAACCTCGCTTCGGCCGACATCATCCTGGTCGGCGTGTCGCGCTCGGGCAAGACGCCGACGAGCTTGTACCTGGCCATGCAGTACGGCATCAAGGCGGCCAATTACCCGCTGATTCCCGACGACTTCGAACGCGGCCGCCTGCCGTCGTCGCTGTACGAATTCAAGTCGAAGATTTTCGGCTTGACCATCACACCCGAGCGCCTGACCGAGATCCGCAACGAACGCCGCGCCGGCAGCAAGTACGCGTCGATCGAGAACTGCCGCTACGAGGTCAACGAAGCGGAATCCATGATGAAGCGCGAGGGGATCCGCTGGCTGTCGTCCACGACCAAGTCGATCGAGGAGATTTCCACGACGATTTTGCAGGAGATCAAGCCCGACCGGCGCGATTATTGAACCCGCACGGCCTACCGGCGTCAGGGGTTGCTCGCTGGGCTCCCTACAAGCGCGGCGGATCGGTATCGCGAACGTAAACCCGGTGGCGGCCCAGCACAGCCACGAACTGCGCCAGCGCGTCAGCCAGGTCGCAACTGTCAGCCGCGATCACTCCGGGATCCGCCTCACCATCGGGCAGCCGGTCAGGAATATGCGCGGTGCGCAGCAGCACCGCGCCGCTGCCCACCGCCAGCATGGGTTTGAGGTGGCGAAACTGCAGCCTCAAAAATTCCAGCGCGCGCGCATCGCGCGATAGCGTGCATTCGCCGTCCGGATAATCGGGCACGATCACCGCATCGAACAGCACTGACGGTCCCGCCTCGAAACTGAGTTCCACGTCCAGCGGCGCGTCGTCGCTGGCGGCCACCTTGCCGATCTGTTCCCCCACCAGCCGTGGCGCCGCGCCCAGGTCCAGCAGCGCGGCATACAGCTTGCGCGTTTGCGGACCGTCCACGCCCGCCGCCACCAGCAGCGCCACCCGCCGCGTGGCGATTCCCACGCTGCCGGGACGACTGAGCAGCGACAGCGGCGACGACGGCGAATACGGATGCGGCGGGCGATCGGTGGCGGGCGGCAGCGGCGCCGGGACGTCCATCCCCAGGCTGGCGGCCACGCGCGTGACCATCACCTCGTCCACGTTGGCCAGCAACGCCAGCACCCGCTTGCGCACCGCCGGCGTCTGCACCCGCGTCAGTTCGAAGCGGAAGGCCTGCACGATGTGGTCCTGCTCGACCGGCGCCTGGCTGATCCAGAACAGGCGCGCCTGTGAATAATGGTCGGCGAACAGCGCGGGCTTGCCGCGCACCTGATTACCCTGCGATGCTTCCGGCACGCTGACAAAGCCGCGTGCGCCGGCCTGGAACGGGCAGCCGCCCGCCAGAGAATTGGGTTCGTAGTTGACGCGGCCGCGGTTGATCTGCTGGCGGTGAAAACCCTCGCGCTGGTTGTTGTGGATGGGCGCCACCGGGCTGTTGATCGCAATCTCGTGGAAGTTGGGGCCACCCAGGCGCGTGAGCTGGGTGTCGATGTACGAGTGCAGGCGGCCTTGCAGCAGCGGGTCGTTGGAAAAGTCGATGCCCGGCACCACGTGGGCAGCGCAAAACGCCACCTGCTCGGTCTCGGCGAAAAAGTTGTCGGGGTTGCGGTTGAGCACCAGCTTGCCCACGGCGCGCAGCGGCACCAGCTCTTCCGGCACCAGCTTGGTGGCGTCGAGCACGTCGAACGGCAGGCGCGCCGCCTGCGCTTCGGAAAACACCTGCAAGCCCAGCTCCCACTCGGGGAACTGGCCGCTGTCGATCGCTTCCCACAGGTCGCGCCGGTGAAAATCCGGATCGGCGCCGGCGAGGCGCAGCGCCTCGTCCCATACCAAAGAATGGGTTCCGGCCACCGGCGTCCAGTGGAATTTGCAGAACACCGACGCGCCACGTGCATTGACCAGCCGGAACGTGTGTACACCAAAGCCCTGCATGGTGCGGTAGCTGCGCGGGATGGCCCGGTCCGACATCTGCCACAGCAGCATGTGGGCGATTTCGGGACTGAGCGAGGCGAAGTCCCAGTAGGTATCGTGCGCGCTTTGCGCCTGCGGCATGGCGTGGTGCGGCTCCGGCTTCAGGGCGTGCACCACGTCCGGGAACTTCATCGCGTCCTGGATGAAGAACACCGGAATGTTATTGCCCACCAGGTCCCAGTTGCCCTGCTCCGTATAAAACTTGACGGCAAAGCCGCGCACGTCGCGCACGGTATCGGCCGAACCGCGCTCGCCTACCGCCGTGGAAAACCGCACGAACGCCGGCGTGCGCTTGCCCGGCGCGCCGAACAGCGCGGCGCCGGTGATTGCCGACAGGTCGTCGTAGCTTTCGAAGTAGCCATGGGCCGCCGAGCCGCGCGCATGGACCACGCGCTCGGGTATCCGTTCGTGGTCGAAGTGGGTGAGCTTTTCGCGCAGGATGAAGTCTTCCATCAGCGTCGGGCCGCGCAGGCCGGCTTTCAGGCTATGCTGGTTGTCCGCCACCGGCACGCCGAAGTTGGTGGTGAGCATGCGGCCGCTGTCGTCCACCCGTACCCGATCGAGCGGGCCGTCGAGCGGATTGTCGCCCAGGTCGGGCTGGCCGGCGCCCACCTTGGGCGAAGCCACGGTCTCGGTGCTGGTGCTGGCCGTGGCCAGCGGCGAGGTCGGGGTTTCGGTGTCGCCCTCGTGCGGCACGTAGGCGGCGTCGCCGTATTCGAGCGCCTTGGTGGTGTTGTACGGCATCTCGGCGGCCAACTGGGCGTCGCTGACGACCTTCTCGATCAACTGGCTGGCGATCGGGTTGGGTGGTCCCAGGCGCGACGGGCGCGGCGCCTTCGACGGGCCGCCAACAGTGCTCAAGACCGAGCCTGCACCATCCACATCGCCGCCATTGCTTTTACGTTTGGCCATCTCGCGCTCCTCGTCTGGCGTCCCCTCAACACGGAGGACCGAGGTCGAGTTTGCGTTTCTGAGGCTGACGCCGCTTGATGTCGGTCAAGCGTGGGGGAGAACAGGAATTCCCGGGGAAAACGACTAGAAAAAATGGCGCCAGTCGGAGAGCCAGTCGGGAAATTCTTCGACCGGCATGGGCTTGGCGATGTAATAGCCCTGGGCATACGTGCAGCCCAGTCCCTGCAGGAAATCCCAGTCCTGCTTGGTCTCAACGCCCACCGCCACCGAGCGCCGTTCCAGGCTGCGCGCCAGGCCCAGGCACGAGCGCAGCACGGTGGCAATGGCCGGCTTGCGGAACGCGCCATCGACAAAGCTGCGATCGATTTTCAGCTCCGAGAACGGCACCCGCGCCAGCAATTGCAGGTTGATCAGGCCGGTGCCGTAATCGTCGATGGCCAGGCCAAAACCCTTCATGCGCAGCCGTAGCAGCCGTTCCAGGAAGTGCGGCGTGGTGGTGAGCACCGCTTTTTCCGTCATCTCGAAGGTGAGATAGTCGGGCATGATGCGGTGGCGCTCCAGGCAGGCGTCGATCTGCTCCATGAACTGCGGGTGCGCCAGCGTGCTGGGATCGACGTTGACCGAGAACGAAATCGGGATGCCGTCGTCGTGCAGGCGGCGGCAGGCCTGCACCGATTTTTCGATCAGCGCCCAGTCCAGAAAATCGATGCGGTGGTTTTCCACCAGCGCCGGCATGAACGACGCAGGGCCGAGAATGCCGTAGCGCGAATGGCGCCAGCGCGCGAACATCTCCAGCCCTTTCACACGCCCGGTTTCGAGTTCGATCTTGGGCTGGAAGTGCGGCGCGAACTCGTTGTTGTTCAAGCCGTGTCCCACCTCCGCGAACGACAGCGTGGGCGTACGCGCCGGCCGCACTTCTGGCGGTTTCAGGTGGCTGGCGATGACCGCCTCCAGGCGGCCGGCGATCAGCGGCTTGGTCATCACGCCCAGCACATTGAGGCCGAAGGCGTCGGCCATCGACTCGATCGAGAACAGCACGGAATTGGTTTGCGAACCGAAGATGATGAGCCCCGCGCGGCTTTGCAGGTCGCCCATGCGGCGGATGACTTCCAGCGCGTCGGTGCCGGGCACCTGCAAGTCGAGGATGATGACATTGACGGCGGGCTGGTGGCGCAGGCCCAGGCAGCGCAGCGCGGTGTCGCCGTCGGCCGCCTCGGTGATCTGGACAGCGCCCAGGCGCTGCAGGATATCGACCAGCACACGGCGCTGTGCGTCGTCTCCTTCAGCGACCAGAAAATGCAACTGCCCGATATCCATAACTGCTCCGGTGGAAACTGCCTAGCCCTGATTCTGCCTGAGTTGTTCGAAAAAGCATACTGCTGCGCAAGCGGCGACGTTGAGCGACTCCACCTGGCCCGCATGGGGAATCACGACCTGGTGGGAAGCGAGCGCCAGCAGGTCGTGCGCCACGCCCTGCCCTTCGTGGCCGAACAGCCACGCCACCGGCTGGCGCAGGTTCACATCATACAGGCGCTGCGTGGCGTAGCCGCTGGTGGCCAGCGACACCACCTGCGAATTCGACACCAGCGCTGGCAGATCGACATTCTCGAAAATATCAAGCACGAAGTGGGCGCCCATGGCCGCGCGCAGCACCTTGGGCGACCAGCAGAACGCAGTGCCGGCGCTGCAATAAACTTGCGTAATGCCAGCCGCTGCCGCGCTGCGCAGGATGGAGCCGACGTTGCCGGGATCCTGCACGCCGTCGAGCAGCACCGCAGAGACTTTCAACGGCTCGGTCACAACGCATTCCGGCGTGGGGATCAAGAACATCACGCCCACGCCGTGCTCCACCTGGCTAATCGCGTTGTACAGCGCATCGGGCAAGGCCAGTACGTGCGCGTGCTGCGCTTGCAGCGCGCCGACGATTTCCATCACTTCCCGGTTGTGCAGCGCGGTTTCGCCGACGATGCACTGCTCGGGCGCGCCGCGCATTTGCAGGTACGACTGGCACAGGTGCACGCCGTCGAGCAGGGTGCGGCCCGACTTGCGGCGCGCCTGGGCGCTACCGGCCAGTTTGACCAGGTCTTTGTACTGCGCATTGTCGCGCGAGGTGATGGTCTTCATGCGCCCACCTCGATCTGGATGGTCACGCCGCTTTGCAGGGCCAGCACGGCGCGTACCGGTGCGAACGAGCGGCGGTGCACCGGCGACGCGCCATGCTCACGCAAACGCGCCAGGTGCAGCGCGGTGCCGTAGCCCTTGTGCTGGTCGAAGCAGTAATGCGGATACTGCGCGTGCAGCTGCACCAGCGCGGCGTCGCGCGCGGTCTTGGCCAGGATCGATGCGGCCGAGATGGCATCGACCTTGTCGTCGCCGCCGATCACGGCGATCGACTGGATCCGCATGACCGGGCAGCGGTTGCCGTCGATCAGGGCCAGCGTGGGCACGGTGGACAACGCTTCGACCGCGCGCCGCATGGCCAGCATCGACGCCTGCAAAATATTGAGCTGGTCGATCTCGTCCTCCGACGCCTGGGCAATCGCCCACGCCAGCGCCTGCGACTTGATCACCGGGGCCAGCAGATCGCGCTTGGCTTCGGTGAGTTTTTTGGAGTCGCGCAGGCCCAGGATGGGACGGTTCGGGTCGAGGATGACGGCAGCGGCAAACACCGGGCCGGCCAGCGGCCCACGGCCGGCTTCATCCACCCCGCAGATGATTTCGTCGGGGGAGTCGGGTATGTCGTCGAACAGGCCGGGGGTTGGGTTTTTCACGTTTTACTCTGACTGTTAATTCAATTTAATGCGTATAAATTGGATTCCCGCCTGCGCGGGGATGACGGAACCGGGGCCAGCGGCCTCAACGCCGTCATTCCCGCGCAGGCGGGAATCCAATGTGCTAGCCGCGGCCGATCACTTTGAGCACCGCCGCCGCACTCTCCACCGCGCTGTTGCGCAGCAGGCTGTGATGCATGTCGGTAAAGCGCTGCGCCAGCCGCAGCCGGTGCGGCGCGTCGGACAGCTGCTGCCACATCGCCTCGGCCAGCGCTTGCGGGTTGGCGGCGTCCTGCAGCATCTCGGGCACCAGGAATTCGCGCGCCAGGATGTTGGGCAGTCCCACCCACGGCTGGTAGCCGAAGTGGCGCAGTATCTGCCACTCCAGCGCCATCATTTTATAGGCAATCACCATCGGCTTCTTGAACAGCGCCACTTCCAGCGACGCCGTACCGGAGGCCACCAGCACCGCGTCGCCGGCGGCAATCGCCGTGTGCGACTGGCCGTCGAGCAGGTCGATTTCCACGTCCTGCAAGCCCGCCTGCGCCACCAGTTCCAGGAAATACTGGCGCTGGCGTGCCCCCGCCATCGGCGCGACGAAACGCAGCGAGCGGTCGCGCTGCTTGAGCAATCTGGCCGCCTGCACAAAGGCCACCGTATTGTATTTGAGCTCGGACATGCGGCTGCCGGGCATGATGGTGACCACGTTGGCATCCTGCGGCAAGCCGAGCTTGGCGCGCGCGCCCGCCTCGTCCGGCGCCATCGGGATCACCTCGGCCAGCGGATGGCCCACGTAAGTCACCGGCACGCCGGCCTGGCGGTAGATCTCTTCCTCGAACGGGAACACCACCAGCATGTGCGACACCGCCCTGATGATCTTCTTGATGCGGCCACCGCGCCAGGCCCATATCTGCGGCCCGATGTAGTGGATGGTGGGAATGCCCGCCGCCTTCAGCTGTTCTTCCAGCCCGAGGTTGAAACCGGGATAGTCGGCGCCGATAAAGGCCGCCGGGCGGTCGGCCAGCAGCTGGTCGCGCAACTGATTCTGGATGCCCTTGATCTCGCGGTAGCGCGGTATCACGGCCAGCAGGCCGCGCACGGTCAGCTTGTCCATCGGCACATGCGACTCGAACCCCTGGGCGATCATGTGCTCGCCGCCGATGCCGCGCAAACGGGCGCCGGGGATGTGCGGCTTGAGGCCGGAAAGCAAACGGGCGGCCAACAGGTCGCCCGATGGTTCTCCGGCGACCATCGCCAGCGTCAGATTGTCAGCGGACGATGCCACGGGACGCCGTATCGAGGAATTCGCGCATGGCGCGGATGTGCACTGCCGCGCCTGGCGTGGCCTGCTCTTCGGCCAGCAGCGCAGCCTTGGCTTCTTCCAGCGTCAGGCCCGAGCGGTACAGCAGCTTGTAAGCGGTGCGGATGCCGTTGATCTCTTCGCGCGTAAAGCCACGGCGCTTGAGGCCTTCGATATTGACGCCGTGCGCCTGCGCCGGGTTACCGTTCAACAGCACGAACGGCGGCACGTCCTGCGTCAGGCTGGTGCTCATGCCCACGAACGCATGGGCGCCGATCTTGCAGAACTGGTGGACATTGGCGAAACCGCTCATGATCACCCAGTCGCCGATTTCCACGTGGCCGGCGATCTGCGCATTGTTCGAGAAGATGGTGTTGCTGCCCACCTGGCAGTCGTGCGCAAGGTGCACGTACGCCGAGATCCAGTTGTCGTTGCCCAGCGACGTGACGCCCTTGTCCTGCACCGTGCCGGTGTTGAAGGTGCAGAATTCGCGGATCGTGTTGCGGTCGCCGATGGTCAGGCGGGTGGGTTCGCCCGCCCATTTTTTATCCTGCGGCGCAGCGCCGATCGACGAAAACTGGAACAGCTTGTTGTCACGGCCAATGGTGGTGTGGCCTTCGATCACCACGTGCGGACCGACCACGGTGCCGGCGTCGATTTGCACGTGCGGTCCGATGACCGTGTACGCGCCGACGTCGACGCTGCTATCGAGCTGCGCTTTCGGATCGATGACTGCGGTGGCGTGGATGGTGCCCATGATTACTGCCCCGCAGGCTGGCTGGCATCCGCAACGCTGCGGATGGTGCACATCAGTTCCGCTTCCACGGCCACCTGGCCATCGACCGTGCCCACGGCCTTGTATTTCCAGATGCCGCGCGCGTTGCGCAGGATTTCCACGTCCATCTTCAGCTGGTCGCCAGGACCGACCGGGCGCTTGAAGCGGGCGCCGTCGATACCGACGAAGTACACGACCGAGCTTTCGTCAGGCTTGATGCCCATGGTCTTGAAAGACAGCAGCGCAGCGGTCTGCGCCATCGCTTCGATCATCAGCACGCCCGGCATGACCGGCTTGTGCGGGAAGTGGCCGTTGAAGAATTCTTCGTTGACGGTAACGTTCTTGATCGCGGTGATCGACTTGCCTTCTTCGTACGCGAGCACGCGGTCCACCAGCAGCATCGGGTAGCGGTGCGGCAGGTAGGACTTGATTTCGCAGATGTCCATGGTCTTGGCGGTGTCAGGCTGGGTAGTGGTCATGATTCGTTTTCTTTATTGGTCTTGATAATTTTTTCCAGCGCGCGGATTTTCTCGCGCATGCCGGGCAGGTTGCGCACGATGGCGGCCGACTTTTCCCATTCGGCGTTCTTGGCCAGCGGATAAAAGCCCGTGTACTGGCCCGGCTCCAGGATCGAGCGCGACACCATCGACGCCGAGCCCACGTGCACCCGGTCGACGATGGTCAGGTGCCCGAGCACCATCGAGGCGCCGCCGAAGGTGCAGTACTTGCCGATCTTGGCGCTGCCCGCCACGCCGGTGCACCCGGCCATGGCCGTGTGGGCGCCGATATGGCAGTTGTGGCCGATCTGGATCTGGTTGTCGAGCTTGACGCCGTCTTCGATGATGGTGTCGGCCAGCGCGCCCCGGTCGATGGTGGTGTTGGCGCCGATGTCGACGTCGTCACCGATCACCACGCGGCCCGTTTGCGGGATCTTGATGTACACGCCGGCCTCGTTGGCGAAGCCGAAACCGTCGGTGCCGATCACGGCGCCAGAGTGGATGATGCCGCGCGCGCCAATGATGCAGTGGGCGTGGAACGTGACATTGGCAAAGAAATGCGTGCCCTCGCCCACTTCGGCTTCGCGGCCGATGTAGCAGCCGGCGTCGATCACCGCGTGCTCGCCGATCACGGCGCCCGCTTCGATCACCACGCGCGCGCCGATGTGGGCGCTGGCGGCAACGTGGGCGTCAGCGGCCACCACCGCGCTCGGATGCACGCCGGGGGCCGGCACGAAGGCCGTGAGCGATTCGAAATACTGCGCCGCGCGGGCGAAATACACGTAAGGGTTGGGGACCACGATGCGCGCGCCGGTGTAACCGGCGGCGATGAATTCGTCATCCTTGGCGGCGACGATCAGGGCCGCCGCGTGGCTGTCGCGCGCCTGGGCGCGCAGTTTGCTATTGCTGAGAAAGCTGATGTGCGAAACGCCGGCATCGGCCAATGGAGCGATCCCGGTCACTTCCAGGTCCGGGTCCCCCATCAACTCACCACCGAAGCGTTCGACCAATGTGCCCAGTCGAGTGCCCATCATGGTCCTTTTTTACTTGTCTTTGTCGAGCGCTGCCAACACCTTTTCGGTGATGTCGATACGCTTGCTGGCCCATACCGCATCTTGCAGCACGATATCGAAGCCTTCGGTATCGGCCATCTGGCGGATGATCTTGGTGGCGCGGTCGGAAATTGCCTGGCGTTCCTCGTTGGTGCGCTGGCTCAGGTCTTCGCGGAACTCGCGCTGGCGGCGCTGGAATTCCTTGTCCAGATCGAACACGTCGCGCTGACGACGCGTGCGTTCGGCTTCGGACAGCGCCGGCGCGTCTTTTTCCAGCTTGGCGGAAGCGGCCTTCAGGCGCCCTTCCATTTCGGACATGGCTTTTTCGCGCGATTTGAACTCTTCCTGCAGCTTTTCGCTGGCCAGCTTGGCCAGCTTGGACTCGTTATAGATGCGCTCCGGGCTGAGCCAGGCGATGCGCGACAGCGAGGTCTGCGCGTGCGCCGGCGCGACGGCGCACCACCCCATGGCCGCCAGGGCGAGCGTGGCGGCAATAGATTTGGTCATCGTGGCGGATGCAGTATTCAACTTGATTCTCCGATTAAATATAGAGTGCCGGGCCGGGGTGCAGGTCAGAAACCGCTACCCATCTGGAACTGGAAGCGTTCCAGGCGGTCGGTCGGCTTGGCGTTCAGGGGCTTAGCATAACTCAACTTGAGCGGGCCCACCGGCGAGATCCAGCTGATACCGAGGCCGGCCGAGTAGCGCAGCTGCGAGTAGCGCAGCTTCTCGCCTTCCTGGTACACCTGGCCCGCATCGAGGAAGCCGAACCAGCGCAAGCTGCGGTCCTTGCCCGAACCGGGGAACGGCAGTTGCAGCTCGGCGTTGCCGATCACGCGCGCGGCGCCGCCCAGGGCATCGCCGTAGCGGGAATCGACCGCACCCAGCGACGAACTTTCGTAGCCGCGCACCGAACCGATACCGCCGCCGTAGAAGTTCTTGAACACCGGGTACGGCGTGTCGCCGAGGCCGCGGCCGTAATCGAGCTCGCCCTTGAGCGCCAGCACGGTTTTCCAGATCATCGGCTTGTAGTACTGGTGCTCGTAGATGGCGCGGTAGTATTTCTGCTTGCCGATCACGTCCAGTTCGAGGTTCAGGCGCTGGTAGCGGCCGATCGACGGCGTCAGGCCCGAGTCGCGGCTGTCGCGCGACCATGCCAGCGTGAGCGGCACGGCGTTGGTCTCGGCCTTGCCGATACCGGACGGATTGCCGGTGACGTCGGTCACGTATTGCTGGAACCGGGTCGGCGAGGTCGAATCGGTTTCGATCGACGAGCGCTCGAGGCCGATACCGAGGAACACGGTGTCGGTTTCCGAGAACGGCACGCCGTAGCTGATGCGGCCGCCCTTTTGCTTGATGGTGTAACTACCGATGTTGAGCGCCGGCGGACGCTGGGTACGCAGGTACACCTCGTACGAACGCGAAATGCCGTCGTCGGTGTAGTACGGGTCGAACTGCGAGAACGAAATCGTGCGGCTGTACTTGGAGGTATTGAGCTCCATGCCCACGGTGGTGCCCGAGCCGGCGAAATTGGCCTGCTGGATCGCCGCCTGGAACGTGAATTTTTCCGATTGCGAGAAAGCGCCGCCGATGGTGAAGTTACCGGTCGGTTTTTCCACCACGGTGAGGTTGACGTCTACCTGGTCGGAAGTGCCCTGCGCTTCCGGCGTATCGATCGTCACGTCCTTGAAGTAGCCGAGGCGGTCGACGCGGTCGCGCGAGAGCTTGATCTTGTTGGCGTCGTACCAGGACGATTCGAACTGGCGGAACTCGCGGCGGATCACTTCGTCGCGCGAGGTGGTGTTGCCGGCGATGTTCATGTGACGCACGTAGGCGCGCTTGCCCGGATCGATCATGAAGGTAAAGCTCACTTCACGCTTTTCCTGGTTGATGTCCGGGTTGGCGTTGACGTTGGCGAAGGCGTAGCCGAACGTGCCCAGGCGATCGGAGATCAGCTTGTTGGTGGCGGTGAGCAGTTCGCCCGAATACACCGAGCCCTTGCGCAGCAACACCAGCGAACGCAGCTCGTCCTCGCGGCCGAAGGTCTCGCCCTCGAACTTGATGTCGGCGACGTTGTACTTCTCACCCTCGGTGATGTTGATGGTGATGTAGATGTCTTTTTTATCGGGCGTGATCGAGACCTGGGTGGAATCGATGTTCATCTCGATGTAGCCGCGATTGAGGTAGAACGATTTGAGCGACTCGATATCGCCGGTCAGCTTGGTCTTGGAGTACTGGTCGGCCTTGGTGTACCAGCTGAACCAGCCGCCGGTGTTGAGCGCCAGCTGTTCGCGCAGTTCCTTGTCCGAGAAGACCTTGTTGCCGATGATGTTGATCTGCTTGATCTTGGCGATTTCGCCCTCGTCCACCGCGAACGTGATGTTGACGCGGTTGCGTTCGAGCGGCGTGACGGTGGTGACCAGCTTGACGCCGTACAGGCCGCGCGACAGGTACTGCCGCTTGAGTTCCTGCTCGGCGCGGTCCACGGACGCCTTGTCGAAAATCTTCGCTTCGCCCACGCCGATGTCTTTCAGCGCCTTGACCAGCACGTCCTTTTCGAATTCCTTGGTACCGGTGAATTCCACCTTGGAGATGGCCGGGCGCTCTTCGACCAGCACCACCAGCACCTGGCCGTCCGCTTCCAGCCGCACGTCCTTGAAGAAACCGGTGGCATACAGGGCCTTGATGGCGCTGATACTCTTATCGTCGTTGAAGGTCTCGCCCACGCGCACCGGCAGGTAGCTGAAGACCGTACCGGCTTCCGTCCGCTGGATGCCCTCGACGCGGATGTCCTTGATCACGAAGGGTTCGATCGCCATGGCGTTGCCGGCGCAAAGCGCCAATACGGCGGTGCCGATCAGACTGCGGCGCATGGAAGATGGAGTAATACGGTCAGAATATAATTTCATCGGGGTTATTCAATGTCTCATTCAACGAACTACGTGTAACCATGTAACTGTTAGTTATTACTGCAACCGGGTGATTTATATATTCTTACATGAGCCTGGTGATGTCGTTAAATACCGCCAGCACCATCAATGTCATCAATAAACCGATGCCGATACGCTGGGCAAATTCCGCCACGCGCTCGGACACGGGTCGCCCGGTTAAAACTTCCAGCGAATAATACAGCAAATGCCCCCCGTCTAGAACGGGAATCGGTAGCAAATTCATTACGCCCAGGCTGATACTGATGAAGGCAATGAAGCTTAAATAACTCGCCACGCCCATGCGCGCAGTCTGGCCGGCGTAGTCGGCAATTGTAATCGGACCGGTGACATTCTTGAGCGACGCTTCGCCGGTGACCATCTTGCCGATCATCTTGAGCGTCATCGCGCAGGTATCCCATACCCGCTCGATCGCCTTGCCCAGCGCCGCGACCGGGCCCGACGGCACGGTGATCATATCCGGCTGCAAGGCAACGTAAGCGCCGATCTTACCGACTGTTACAGCTTGCTTACCCGACTTTTCGCCGTCCGCGCCTTGCAGTGCTTCGGCCTGCGGCGTGACCGCCAGCGTGCGCACCTCGCTGCCACGCTCGACATTGACCTGCATGGTCTTGCCAGGCGCCGCGCGGACCAGGTTGATGAAGGCGATGCCGTCCTGCACCGCCACGCCATCGACGCTTTTGAGCAGGTCGCCCGCTTGCAGCCCGGCGCGCTCGGCGGCGCCGCCCGGCAGCACTTGCTGCACCACCGGCGACGGCCGCGAGACGTCGATACCGAGGCTGCCGACGATGTCGCCTTCGAGGTCGAGCGCGGCCATGGTCGCAGCCGGCACCACGGCGGTAATGTGACCATAGCCGGAACGTTCCACGGCCAGGCTGGCCTGGCGCTTGTCAACGGCCGCCTGCATCAAATTCCAGCGCAGTTCGGACCAGGCCGAAACCGGCTCGCCGTTGACGGCCGTGATGCGGTCGCCGCTGCGCAGGCCGGCAATGGCGGCGGGCGTGCGGTCGGCGTCCTGGCCGGCGGGCGCGCGCACGCTGATCTTGCTGGCCGGCTCCTGCACGCCATGCATGTACAGGCCGGCGAACAGCACGATGGCGACCAGGAAATTGGCCAGCGGGCCAGCGGCCACGATGGCGATGCGCTTCCAGACATTCTGGCGCGTGAACTCGCGCGCCAGGTCTTCTTTCGGAATACTGGCCAGGTCGCCTTCGCGGGCGTCGAGCATTTTGACGTAGCCGCCCAGCGGCAAGGCCGAGATGGCCCACTCGGTCTGGTCAGGACCGAAGCGGCGCGACCACACGACTTTACCCATGCCCACCGAAAACCGCAGCACTTTCACACCGCACCAGCGCGCCACCAGGTAGTGGCCAAGCTCGTGGATCGTGATCAGCGAGCCGAGGCAGACGGCAAAGGCCAGGATGGTGGTCAGGAAATTCATTGAACGAGTCCGGCAATCACGGCTTCAGCAGCCACGCGGGCAGCGCGATCCTGGGCCATCACGATGTCGATGCTGTCGGCAGCGCCATGCGGCAACTGGTCCACCACTTGCGCGATCACGCGGTCGATCTGGCGGAAGCCGATCTTGCGGTCGAGGAAAGCCTGCACCGCCACTTCGTTGGCGGCGTTGAGCAGCGCCGGCGCCGTGCCGCCGGCGCGCAAGGCGTCGAACGCCAGCGCCAGGCACGGAAAGCGCGCGTAGTCGGGACGGTGAAATTGCAGGGTGGCGATCTCGGTGATGTCGAGCTGGGCCACGCCGGACGCGATGCGTTCCGGGTAGGCCAGCGCGTGGGCGATCGGCGTGCGCATGTCCGGGTTGCCCAGCTGGGCCAGCACCGAGCCATCGATGTACGACACCATCGAGTGGATCACCGACTGCGGGTGGATCACCACATCGATACGGTCGGCCGGGGCGCCGAACAGCCAGTGCGCCTCGATCACTTCCAGGCCCTTGTTCATCATGGTGGCCGAATCGACCGAAATCTTGCGGCCCATCGACCAGTTGGGGTGCTTGCAGGCCTGCTCGGGCGTGACATCCTCGAGGGTGGCGACGTCGCGCGTGAGGAACGGCCCGCCGGACGCGGTGAGCAAGATCTTGGCAACGCCGGCGCCGGCATCGCGCACGGCCGGCATGCGTCCGCCAAATTGCGGCATGGCCTGGAAGATCGCGTTGTGTTCGCTGTCGATCGGCAGCAGGATGGCGCCCGATTCGGCAACGGCGTCCATGAACAGCTGGCCGGACATGACCAGTGCCTCCTTGTTGGCCAGCAGGATTTTCTTGCCGGCGCGGGCAGCGGCCAGGGTTGGCGCCAGGCCAGCCGCGCCGACAATCGCCGCCATCACGCTGTCCACTTCGGGCGCCGACGAAATCGCGCACAGCGCAGCTTCGCCGTATTCCACCTCGGTGTTGACGTTGGCGGCGCGCAGCAGCGCGGCCAGGCGCCCTGCCGCCTCGGCGGTGCCGACCACCGCACGTTGCGGTTTGAAGGCGATACATTGCGCGGCCAGCGCATCGACGCGGCTGTGCGCGGACAAGGCATAGACAGCGTAGCGCTCGGGATGACGGGCGAGCACGTCCAGCGTGGACACGCCGATCGAACCGGTGGCGCCAAGGATGGTGATGCGTTGCATAAGGAGTTCTTTCAGAGCCAGGCCGAGATCAGTGCGGCGATCGGCAGCACGGGGATCAGCGCATCGACACGGTCGAGCACGCCGCCATGGCCGGGCAGCAGGTTGCTGCTGTCCTTGATGGCCGCACGGCGCTTGAGTTGGGATTCGAACAGGTCGCCAATCACGGACGCGGCCACGATCAGCAGCAGCGCCACGATGGTCACGCCCCAGCCGAAGCGCGCCTGCAGGCGCACGGCAAAGGTGTCTTGCAGCCACGGCACGCCGCCCGCCGCAAGAATGGAAATGATGGCGATGACCAGCACGGCGATACCGCCGCCGATCGCGCCTTCCCACGATTTACCGGGCGAGATGGTGGGCGCCAGCTTGCGCTTGCCGAAGGCCTTGCCGGAGAAGTAGGCGCCGATATCGGCAATCCACACCAGCACCAGCACCGACAGCAGGTACACGGGCGAACGCAGGTACAGGCCGACGATGGCGAAGAAGCAGACGAACACGGCAAAACTGAAGGTCAGCGCCATCGACCAGTTGGCGGCCGTACCCAGCTGGGGCAAGCCCAGGCCCAGCGACGGCGCGTAGCGGATCAGCCAGAGCAGCGAGGCGATCGCGTACAGCGGGGTCGCGGAACCGGGCTGGGCCTTGTACAACAGCGCCACGAACAGCAGCGCACCGACGATGCCGGCGATGCGGGCCGGGCTGTCTTTCAGGCCGAACATGCGCGCACCTTCCCAGATGGCCGCGCCAAGGAACAGCGTGACGACCACGGCAAAGGCCGGGAAATACTGGAAGAACAGGACTGGCAGCAGCACCGCCAGCAAGACCAGAGCGGTAATAATCCGTGTTTTCAGCATCAGTTTTTCTTTTCTGCCAGTTGCGCGCCGGTGCGGCCGAAGCGGCGTTCGCGGTGCTGGTAGGAGGCGATCGCCTCGTCGAGGCGCTCGATCGAAAAATCGGGCCAGTACGTGTCGGTGAAGAACAGCTCGGTGTACGCGAGTTGCCACAACAGGAAATTGGAGATGCGCTGCTCGCCGCCGGTACGGATGAACAGGTCGGGCTCCGGCGCGTACGCCATGGCCAGGTGCGGCGCCAGCTGTTCTTCGGAAAAATCGGTGGCGCCGGGATGGGCGGCAACCATCTTGCTCACGGCCTGCATGACGTCCCAGCGGCCGCCGTAGTTGGCGCAGATGGTGACCGTCAGGCTGGTGTTGTTGGCGGTCTTGCGCTCGGCGTTGGCGATCATGGTGCGCAGCTTGTCGTCGAAGCGGGTCAGGTCGCCCACCACGCGCAGGCGGATGTTATTGGCGTGCATCTTGGACACTTCGCGCTCGAGCGCAGTCATGAACAGGCGCATCAGGAGGGACACTTCCTCTTCCGGGCGGCGCCAGTTTTCGGAACTGAAGGCAAACAGGGTGAGGTACTCGATGCCGCGGTTGATGCAGGCCTCGACCACGTTACGGACCGCTTCGACGCCCTTGACGTGACCGGCGACGCGCGGCAAAAAGCGCTTGGTGGCCCAGCGGCCGTTACCGTCCATGATCATGGCGACATGGCGCGGCACTTGCGGTGCGTCCGGGACCTCGGTAGTCGAACTCGTATATTTCATGAAAGCTTTGCTGCCAAAGGAATAAAGTATTGCAGGTGGAACGGAAAAAGACAAGACGCCAGCGCCAACTTGCCATTCGCTGGAGCGCGAATGACAAAGTGGTCGCTGGCGCCTCGGCCTGAAGGGTTAAACCGTCAGGACTTCTTTTTCCTTCTCTGCCACCATCTTGTCGATGTCGGCGATGAACTTGTCGGTCAGCTTCTGCACATCATCGACAGCACGACGCTCGTCGTCTTCCGAGATGGTTTTGTCCTTGACCAGCTTTTTCAGCGATTCGTTACCGTCGCGGCGGATGTTGCGCACGGCGATTTTCGCGTCTTCGGCTTCGCTCTTGCACAGCTTGACCATTTCCTTGCGGCGCTCTTCGGTCAGCGCCGGGGTGGGCACGCGAATGACGTCGCCCTGCGCCGACGGGTTCAGGCCCAGGTCGGCGTCGCGGATGGCTTTTTCGATGGTGGCAGCCATGCGCTTTTCGAACGGCTGCACGCCGATGGTACGTGCGTCAATCAGGTTGATGCCAGCCACTTGCGACAGCGCGGTCGGCGAACCGTAGTACTCGACCATGACATGGTCGAGGATGCCGGTGTGGGCGCGGCCGGTGCGGACCTTGGCCAGGTCGGCGCGCAGGGTTTCCAGCGATTTGGTCATGCGCTCTTGCGCATTCTTTTTAACGTCAGCTACGGACATTGCTGCTCTCCTGTATACGGATGGTGTAAATCTTAAACGTGAACCAGTGTACCCTCATCCTCGCCCATGATCACGCGCATCAGCGCGCCGGGCTTGGTGATCGAGAACACCTTGATCGGCAGTTTCTGGTCGCGGCACAGCGCAAAGGCGGTGGCGTCCATCACTTGCAGATTGCTGGCGATCGCTTCGTCGAAGCTGATCTTGTGGTACAGCGTGGCGTTCGGGTCTTTCTTCGGATCGGCAGTGTACACGCCATCGACCTTGGTTGCCTTCAGAACGATTTCGGCGCTCATTTCCGCACCGCGCAGGGCGGCCGCGGTATCGGTGGTGAAGAACGGGTTGCCGGTGCCGGCGGCGAACACGACAACCTTGCCTTCTTCCAGGTACTGCAGCGCTTTCGGGCGCACATACGGCTCGACCACCTGCTCGATGCCGATCGCCGACATCACGCGCGCGGTGATGCCGACGTGGCGCATGGCGTCAGCCAGGGCCAGGGCGTTCATGACGGTGGCCAGCATGCCCATGTAGTCGGCGGTGGCGCGGTCCATGCCCTGGGCGCCAGGGGCGACACCACGGAAGATGTTGCCGCCGCCAATGACGATCGCCAGTTCCACGCCCAGTTTCGCGACCTCGGCCACGTCAGCCACCATCCGCTCGATGGTGCTGCGATTGATACCGTACGCGTCGTCGCCCATCAGCGCTTCGCCGGACAGTTTGAGGAGGACACGCTTGTAGGCTGGTTTGGACATGAGACGGGGCTCCTAAATATGGTGGGTTGGGGGGCTGCCGGCGCCTATCATACCTTGAGACGACGGCGGCAGCGCGACTGTTGCTTAAGAATTAATATTACGGGGTCAGGCTAAAAAAACGGGCCTCGCGGCCCGTTTTTTAACTTGCAGGGTGATTAACCCTGGATCGCGGCCATTTGAGCGGCCACTTCTGCTGCGAAGTCGTCTACCTTCTTCTCGATGCCCTCGCCCACCACGTACATGGTGAACGATTTAACCGTGGTAGCTTTTTCTTTCAGCATCTGCTCGATCGATTGCTTGTCGTTTTTCACGAAAGCCTGGTTCAGCAGCGATACTTCTTTCAGGTACTTCTGTACCGAACCTTCCAGGCGCTTGGCGACGATGTCGGCAGGCTGTACCGGCTTGCCGGCAGCAACGGCTGCGGCGGCATCTTCGTCGGCCTTCAGTTTCGCAACCGAACGCTCTTTTTCGATCAGTTCGGCTGGCACGTTGTCCGACGACAGCGCGACTGGCTTCATCGCGGCGATGTGCATGGCAACGTCCTTACCGACCTGTTCGTCGGCGCCGTCGAACTCGACGATCACGCCGATGCGCGCGCCGTGCAGGTACGACGCCAGCTTGGCGGTGGTTTCAAAACGCTGGAAGCGACGGATCGACATGTTTTCGCCGATTTTGCCGATCAGGGCAGCGCGCACTTCGTCCAGGGTCTGGCCGTTGCCAGCTGGCAGGGCCAGCAGGGCAGCGACGTCGGCCGGGTTGTGTTCGGCTACCAGCTTGGCAGCGTTGGCGGCCAGGGCCAGGAAGTCGTCGTTTTTCGCAACGAAGTCGGTTTCCGAGTTCACTTCCACCAGGGCGCCTACGCCGCCGTTGATGAAGCTGGCAACCACGCCTTCGGCGGTCACGCGCGACGATGCTTTCGATGCCTTGCCGCCCAGCTTGACGCGCAGGATCTCTTCAGCACGACCCATGTCGCCTTCGGCTTCGGTCAGTGCTTTTTTGCATTCCATCATCGGCGCGTCGGTTTTCGCGCGCAGTTCGCCTACCATTGCTGCTGTAATCGCTGCCATGTGTTTTCTCCTGTTGTTCGGTATTCGGGGGATGGGGAACCGTTATGGCTCTAACCCATTGATGTTAAAAAAAAGGGGGAGCTGGTGGCCACCCCTTTTTCTTTCAGCCAGCATGAAGGGAATGTACCCCTCAAGCCAACTTCAAACAATTAAGCTTGCTCGACTTCGACGAATTCGTCGCCGGCGGCGGCTTTAACCATTTCAACTACTTCGTTACCGGCAGCAGCACGGCCTTCCAGGATCGCGTCGGCAACACCACGTGCGTACAGGGTGATTGCTTTCGACGAGTCATCGTTACCTGGAATGACGAACTTCACGCCTTCTGGCGAGTGGTTGGTATCGACCACGCCGATAACCGGGATGCCCAGTTTTGCGGCTTCGGTGATGGCGCCCTTGTGGTAGCCGACGTCAACGACGAAGATTGCGTCAGGAACGCCGCCCATGTCCTTGATGCCACCGATTGCTTTTTGCAGCTTGACGATTTCGCGTTGGAACATCAGCGCTTCTTTTTTCGACAGCTTCTCAACCGAACCGTCTTCAACCTGGGCTTCCATGTCTTTCAGACGCTTGATCGAGGTTTTGATGGTTTTGAAGTTGGTCAGCATGCCGCCGAGCCAGCGCTGGTCAACGAAAGGAACGCCTGCGCGTGCAGCTTCAGCAGCGATGATGTCGCGTGCCTGGCGCTTGGTGCCGACCATCAGGATGGTGCCACGGCTTGCAGCTACTTGCTTAACATGCTTCATCGCTTCTTGATACATACCCATCGTCTTTTCCAAGTTGATGATATGGATCTTGTTGCGGTGACCGAAGATGAACGGTGCCATCTTTGGGTTCCAGAAACGGGTTTGGTGACCGAAGTGGACACCGGCTTCCAGCATTTCGCGCATAGTTACGGACATTTTTTAACTCCAGGGTTGGGTCTGGAATCCGACCAGTGACCCGGTTATTACGCCAGGCACCCTTGTCGATCGGATTCGAGTTTATTAACGAAAATAAGTGATTTTTTACTGCATTGCTCAAAGCGGATTCAAGCAACCCGAGATTATATCCCCGAACGTGGTTTCCTGGCAAGTGCCGCACGCCCAGCTCCCCTGCGCCACATCCTGGTGCACCCCTCACATCACCACGCACCAATCTGTTGCGCAAATGAGCGATGACGCACCAAAACATGACTTTCGTCAAAAATAAATATACAAAGGTAATTTCCTTGTAATATTATCCGGGAACCAACTAAGTTACCATATTATAATTACTGTTGGCAATATTTCACCATTGCTACAGTTGCCGTTTCTGGAGACACCATGTCCGCCCTGTTCGCCATTGCCCTTGCCGCCGCTGCCGCCACCACGCCGGTCGACTGCTCCTGGGACAACCCCGGCGCCAATCCCTACACTGGCACGGCGCAGGCGGCGATCGACCGCTACAAGGACTTGCCGGAAAAAGTGCGCACCAAGCTCAAGTACCGGCTGCAATACGGCAACCCGGACGAAATGGTCGCCATCAAGCGCGACGCCATCGAGGGCAAGCATCGCTACGGCGCCGCCATCCGCGACATGCATTTCGGCAAAGACAAGGTGTGCGGCACGGTCAGTCGCGCCAAGTGGAGCGCCGCGCGCGTCGAGCCCGGCGCCGTGTATTGCGCCGACGGCCACTGCATCCTGGTGCCCGAGATCTGCGGCAACGTCAGCCGCATCACCCGGCGCGATACAGATGAGCCCACCGCGATGCCCCCCACCGCCATGCCAACACCGGAACGCGAACTGGAAACGACGACGGTATTCGACTGGACCGACCACGTCGGCACCTACGAGCTCGGACTTTACGATGCGCAGGAGCAACAAAGGGCGGAGACGCCGCCCTTGCTGAGCGGCGCGTCAAACTTCCCGCTACCGGGCTGGGAGCCGCTCTCCGGGTACCCCACCCGCGCGCCATTGAAGCCACGCCAGCTCGGCGGCATCACGCCCCCGCGCGAAGATGTGCCGGTCGCGGCGGTACCCGAAGCCGAAACCTGGGCCATGCTGCTGGCCGGCCTGGGCCTGATGGGTTGCATCGCGCGCCGCCGCCGGCGCGAGTCTTAGTTCTTAGTCTTAGTCTTAGCCTGGCCGGGGCCACCGGCCCGACAACCTGCCAACCCGCGCACGCGTCGTCTATAATTCCATACTATTAGCAAACAGCGAGCAGACCCCGGTCCGCTTGCTGTCCGCGCTCGTTCCGCACTCCTCCATAGAATACCCAGCTTAACTATGTCCATATCCATCAAATCCGCCGAAGACATCGAAGGCATGCGCATTGCCGGCCGCCTCGGCTCCGAAGTGCTCGACTACATCACGCCGTTCGTCAAGGCTGGCGTGACCACCGGCGAACTCGATCGCCTGTGCCACGAATACATGACCAATGTGCAAGGCACCATCCCGGCGCCGCTCAACTACAGCCCGCCCGGCTACACACCCTACCCCAAGGCCATCTGCACGTCGGTCAACGACGTCATCTGCCACGGCATCCCCGGCGACAAGGTCCTGAAAAGCGGCGACTCGGTCAACCTCGACATCACCGTCATCAAGGACGGCTACCACGGCGACAACAGCCGCATGTTCCTGATCGGCGAGCCGTCGATCATGACCAAGCGCCTATCCGAAATTACCTACGAGTGCATGTGGCTCGGCATCGCGCAGGTGAAACCGGGCGCCCACCTCGGCGACATCGGCCACGCCATCCAGCAACACGCCGAAAAAGCCGGCTACAGCGTGGTGCGCGAGTTCTGCGGCCACGGCATCGGCAAGGTATTCCACGAAGAGCCGCAGGTGCTCCACTATGGCAAACCGGGCACGCTGGAAGAACTCAAGGCCGGCATGATCTTCACCATCGAGCCGATGATCAACGCCGGCAAGCGCGAAATCCGCGAAATGGGCGACGGCTGGACCATCAAGACCAAGGACCGCAGCCTGTCGGCACAGTGGGAACACATGATCCTGGTGACCGAGACCGGCTACGAAGTGCTCACGCTGTCGGCCGGCAGCCCGCCGCCGCCAGCCTTCATCACCAACGCCGCCAAGTAAAACTCCATGGACAAGGAAATCCGCGAACGCCTCAAAGCGCAGCTGAAAGCCGAACGCCAGGTCATCATCGGCACTTTCCGCACTGACGGCATGCCGGAAAAGCTGCTGCGCAGCCTGCGCCAGAGCGTGGACGCGGTGCTGACCGAAGCCTGGCACCATGCGCGCCTGCCCGCCAACACGGCGTTAGTCGGCGTGGGCGGCTACGGCCGTGGCGAGTTGTTCCCGTATTCCGATGTCGATCTCCTGATCCTGCTCGACCACGCGCCCGACGCGGCCACCACCGAAAAGCTCGAAGGACTGGTGCAGCTGCTGTGGGATCTCGGCCTGGAAATCGGCAGCAGCATCCGCACCGTCGATGAATGCCTGTCAGAGTCGAAGGCCGACATCACGGTGCAAACCAGCCTGCTCGAGGCGCGCCTGATCTGCGGCGACGAGCCGCTGTTCGAGCAGCTGCAGGCGCGCTACAGCGCGGCCATGGACCCGCAGGCCTTCTTCCAGGCCAAGCTGCTGGAAATGCGCCAGCGCCACGCCAAATACGAAGACACGGCCTTCAGCCTGGAGCCGAACTGCAAGGAAAGCCCGGGCGGCCTGCGCGACTTGCAGGTGATCCTGTGGCTGGTGAAGGCGGCCGGCCTGGCCAACTCGTGGCGCACGCTGGCCACCAGCGGCCTAGTGACGCAAGCCGAAGCCAAGGGGCTGATGGAAAAAGAGCGCGCCTTCAAGGATATCCGCGTGCGCCTGCACCTGCACGCGGGGCGGCGCGAAGATCGCCTGGTGTTCGATGTGCAGACGGCGATTGCCGAGTCGCTGGGCCTGGAAAACACCGGCGCCGGCGTGGAGATGCGCCGCGCCAGCGAATACCTGATGCAGCGCTACTACTGGGCCGCCAAGGCGGTTACCCAGCTCAACACCATCCTGCTGCAAAACATCGAGGAACGGCTGTTCCCGCGCGAAGAGCACGCGGTACAGATCAACGCCCGCTTCAACGACGTCAACGGCCTGATCGACATGCGCGACGACGACACGTTCACCCAGACGCCATCGGCCATCCTCGAAATTTTCCTGTTGATGACCGAGCGTCCTTCGCTCAAGGGCATGACCTCGCGCACCATGCGCGCGCTGTGGAACGAGCGGTTCCTGATCGACGCCGCTTTCCGCGCCGATCCGGCCAACCGCGCGCTGTTCCTGCGTATTTTGCAGGCGCCCAAGGGCATCATCCACGCGCTGCGGCGCATGAACGACCTGTCGATCCTGGGCCGCTACCTGCCCAACTTCCGCAAGATCGTCGGCCAGATGCAGCACGACCTGTTCCACGTGTACACGGTGGACCAGCACATCCTGATGGTGGTGCGCAATATGCGCCGCTTCTCGATGGCCGAACACGCGCACGAATACCCGTTCTGCAGCCAGCTGATGGCCAACTTCGGCCAACCCTGGCTGCTGTACCTGGGCGCGCTGTTCCACGATATCGCCAAGGGCCGTGGCGGCGACCATTCCACCCTTGGCCGCGTCGATGCCGAACAGTTCTGCCGCGACCACGGCATGAACGACGCCGACACCGAACTGGTGTCATTCCTGGTCGAGCACCACCTCGACATGTCGCAGGTGGCGCAGAAGCAGGACCTGTCCGACCCCGATGTGATTGCCGCCTTTGCCCGCAAGGTGGGCGACGAACGCCATCTGACCGCGCTGTACCTGCTGACGGTAGCCGACATCCGTGGCACCAGCCCCAAGGTGTGGAATGCCTGGAAGGCCAAGCTGCTCGAGGACCTGTACCGGATCACCCTGCGCGTCCTGGGTGGCCAGCCGCACAGCGCCGACCACGAACTGCAAAACCGCCAGCAGGAAGCACTGGCCACGCTGCGCCTCTACGGCCTGGCGCCGGACGCCCACCTGGCGTTCTGGAAGCAGCTCGACGTCGCGTACTTCCTGCGCCACGACGCCTCCGACATCGCCTGGCAAACCCGCGCGCTGTACGACAAGTTCAACAGCGAGCAGCCGGTGGTCAAGTGCCGCCTGGCGCCGATCGGCGAAGGCCTGCAGATCGCCGTGTACCTGCGCGACCAGCCCGACCTGTTCGCGCGCATCTGCTCGTACTTCGACCGCAAGAACTTCAGCATCCTCGACGCCAAGATCCACACCACGCGCCACGGCTACGCGCTCGATACCTTCCTGGTGACCGAGCAGAATTTCGCCAAGAGCTACCGCGACATCATCAACCTGATCGAGCACGAACTGTGCGGCGCCCTCACCCACCCCGAGCCGCTGTCGCCGCCGGGCAAGGGCCGGCTGTCGCGCCTGTCGCGCACGTTCCCGATGCAGCCGACGGTCGATCTGCGCCCGGACGAACGGGGCCAGTACTACCTGCTGTCGATCGCCGCCAACGACCGCGCCGGCCTGCTGTACGCGATCGCCAACGTGCTGGCCAAGTACCGCCTCAACCTGCACACGGCCAAGGTGATGACCCTGGGCGAGCGGGTGGAAGACGTGTTCCTGATCGATGGCGCCGCGCTGGGCAACCCGCGCAACCAGCTGCAACTGGAAACCGACCTGCTCGACGCCATGAAGGTCTAGCACGCAGGTCGTCAACTATCACTTTATAAAGAGCATCATGTCAGAAGAATTATTACGCCTGTCCAAACGCATGTCCGAACTGGGCCTGTGCTCGCGCCGCGAAGCCGACGAATGGATCGCGCGCGGCTGGGTGCGCGTCGATGGCAAGGTGGTGTCCGAGCTGGGCACCAAGATTTATCCGAGCCAGCGCGTATCGGTCGAGCGGCAGGCCGCCGCCGAGCAATCGAAGCGCGTCACGGTGCTGATCAACAAGCCGATGGGCTATGTGAGCGGCCAGGCCGAAGACGGCTACCAGCCGGCGGTGGTGCTGATCAAGCCGGAAAACCGCTGGGCCGAAGACCCGTCGCCCGAGCAGTTCCACCCGACGCAATTGCGCTCGCTGGTGCCGGCCGGCCGCCTCGACATCGACTCGGTGGGCCTGCTGGTGCTGACGCAGGACGGCCGCGTGGCCAAGCACCTGATCGGCGAGACTACCGACGTCGACAAGGAATACCTGGTGCGCGTCGAATACACCAAGCCGGGCAAGCTGCCCGACAGCGACCTGAAAAAACTCAACCACGGCCTGTGGATGGATGGCAAAGCCTTGCAGCCGGCCAAGGTGCGCTGGCAGAACGACGACCAGCTCAGTTTTACCCTGCGCGAAGGTAAAAAACGCCAGATTCGCCGCATGTGCGACATGGTGGGCTTGAAAGTGATCGGCTTGAAACGCGTGCGCATCGGCAAGGTCAAGCTCGGCGATCTGCCGGTCGGCGAGTGGCGTTACCTGCGTCCCGACGAACAGTTTTAAGCAATTTTGCACAACCGGTCAAAAAAACTTGCCAAAACGCAAGCCAAATGCAGCAATAAAATATACACTGTGCGATCCGACCCCGCACAGTGACGTTAGTGAAGAGATATGCCGTCGTGAACGATCCTATACCGAATGACATGCGCCGTGGGCCGCCGCTGCTGAAAGACGCGGTGGAACCGATGCCGCCCGGCTCGCAGCCGCATGAAATGAGCGACGAGCATGACATTGCGGAAGCGCTGTCGTTGCTGGCGCAAAATGGCGACCCGGTGTCGATCTATCCGGCATCGAGCACGAACGTGGTGCTCGGCCGTATCCTGTCGGTTCATCCCGAACTGCCCCACTTCACTCTCGAATTGAACGAGGGCGAATTCATTCCGCCCGGCGAAGCGACCTTTGTTGCCTGGCTGCGCTCGTCCAAGATGCAGTTCAAGCTGGCCTACGACAACTGGACCCCGGTGCCGGACCAGCCGACCATCATTCCGCTCGACTTCCCGCTGCGCTGCCAGGTGCTCAACCGGCGCTCGTCGACGCGGCTGGAAACCCCGCTCGGCATCTACTACATGGCGTCGTTCGTGTTGAACGGCAAGCCGTACGAATTGCAGCTCTACGATTTTTCCGCCGGCGGCGTGGGCATGCGCGCGCCCCCGCGCGATACCGTGGGCCTGCACGTGGGCCGCAAGCTGCAACGGGTGCGGCTCGAACTCGGCCCCGATACGGTGATGATCGCCGACCTCGAAGTACGCCTGTCGCGCACTTTCCGCTCGTTCCTGCTGGGCGAGCAGGTGCAGATCGGCTGCCAGTTCATCAACCTGTCGCCAGCGATGCAGGAAGAACTGACACGCAAACTGCAGGAACTGAACGCCACCCGCCAGCGCTAGCCACGTTTTACCTGGGTACGCTTTTTGCTTGATAGTTCGTCATGACGACAAGCGAAACCGCGACCGAACCGGCCCAGCGCATCATCAAGATCCGCCGCGACTACAACACCTGGGTGGCCAGCGAAACCATCGAAGACTACGCGCTGCGCTACACGCCGCGCTCGTTCCGGCGCTGGTCGATCTTTCGCGTCTCGAACACCGCGTTCGGCGCCATCTCGTTCCTGGTTCTGGAGGCCATCGGCGGCACCATCGCCGTCAACTACGGTTTCATCAACGCCCTGTGGGCGATCCTGGCCGTGGGTCTGATCATCTTCGCCACCGGGCTGCCGATCAGCTACTACGCCGCCACCTACGGCGTGGACATGGATCTGCTGACGCGCGGCGCCGGCTTTGGCTACATCGGCTCGACCATCTCGTCGTTCGTCTATGCGTCGTTTACGTTCATCCTGTTCGCGCTGGAAGCGGCCATCATGGCCTATGCACTGGAACTGTATTTCGGCCTGCCGCTCTACCTCGGCTACCTGGTCAGCGCGCTGGTGGTGATCCCGCTGGTGACCCACGGCGTGACCCTGATCAGCCGCATCCAGATGCTCACCCAGCCGGTGTGGCTGATCCTGATGGCGCTGCCCTTCATCGCCATCCTGCACAAGCAGCCCGAATTGCTGCCGCAGCTGTTCGACTACGCCGGCCAGCACGGCCAACCGGGCCAGCACGGCCGCTTCAACATGCTGGCCTTTGGCGCTGCCACGGCGGTGGGCGTGGCGCTGATCACGCAAATCGGCGAGCAGGTGGACTTCCTGCGCTTCATGCCGCCCAGGACACCGCAGAACCGCTGGCGCTGGCACTTCGGCGTGCTGATCGCCGGCCCGGGCTGGATTTTGCTCGGCATCGCCAAGATGCTCGGGGGCGCATTGCTGGCCTTTCTGGCCATCCGCGCGGCCGTGCCGCTCGAGCAGGCGGTCAATCCCACCCATATGTACCTGACCGGTTTCGGCCTGGTGTTCGAGCATCCGCAACTGGCGCTCCTGGCCACCACCGTGCTGGTGGTGATCTCGCAGATCAAGATCAACATGACCAACGCCTATGCCGGCTCGCTGGCGTGGTCGAATTTTTTTGCGCGCCTCACACACAGCCACCCGGGCCGCGTGGTGTGGGCCGTGTTCAATGCGCTGATCGCCGTGCTGCTGATGGAGCTCGACGTGTTCCAGGCGCTCGACCAGGTGCTCGGGCTGTATTCCAACATCGCCATCTCGTGGATTACCGCCGTGGTGGCCGACCTGGTGATCAACAAGCCGCTGGGGCTGAGCCCCAAGGGCATCGAGTTTCGCCGGGCCTACCTGTACGACATCAACCCGGTGGGCGTGGGCGCCATGCTGCTGGCGTCGATGCTGTCGGTGGCTGCCTTCATGGGCGCGTTCGGCGTGCAGGCGCAGGCATTTTCGGCGTTCATCGCGCTGGTGACCGCCTTTATCACCTCGCCGCTGATCGCGCTGGCCACGCGCGGCAAGTACTACACGGCGCGCGCGGCGCCGCAGGTCGAGTCGCGCACCTGCGTGATCTGCGAAAAGGAGTACGAGTCCGAAGACATGGCGCACTGCCCGGCCTACCAGGGCTCGATCTGCTCGCTGTGCTGCTGCCTGGACGCGCGCTGCAACGACGCCTGCAAGCCGCACGCGCGCGTGTCCGCCCAGTGGCAGCAAGCGATGCGCGCCATGCTGCCGCAAGCGACCTGGCGCTACCTGAGCAACGGGCTTGGTCACTACCTGCTCCTGATGATCGTCACCGTGCTGTTCCTGGGCGCTTTGCTGGGACTGTTGTATTACCACGAGCAGTCGGTGCTGCCGGACGCCACGCTGCTGCCGCAACTGCGGCTGGCCTTCGTAAAAGTGTTTGCCGCACTGTTGCTGGCCTCGGGCATCGTGGCCTGGTGGCTGGTGCTGACCAGCGAAAGCCGGCGCGTGGCGCAGGAGGAGTCGAACCGCCAGACCGGGCTGCTCACGCGCGAAATCGCGCTGCACAACGAGACCGACGCCCAGCTGCAGCAGGCGCGCAAGATCGCCGAAGAAGCGCGCAAGACCGCCGAGCAGGCCAACCAGGCCAAGAGCCGCTACATTGCCGGCATCAGCCACGAGATCCGCACACCATTGAACGGCATCCTCGGCTACGCCCAGCTGCTCGACAACGACCCGGCCATTCCCGCCCACCGCCAGCAGGCCGTGCGGGTGATCCGCAGCAGCGGCGAGCACCTGCTGTCGCTGATCGAAGGCACGCTCGATATCGCCCGCATCGAAGGCGGCAAGCTGACCTTTGCCACGCGCGAGATCGACTTCCCCGAGTTTATCGGCCAGCTGGTGCGCATGTTCGAACTGCAGGCCGCCAACAAGGGCTTGAGCTTCCGGTACGAACTGACCGGCGCCCTGCCGCGCGTGGTGCGCGCCGACCGCAAGCGCCTCGGGCAAATCCTGATCAATGTACTGGGCAACGCGGTCAAGTTCACCAGCGCAGGCAGCGTGACGATGCGGCTGCGCTACGCGCGCGAAATCGCCTCGTTCGAGATCGAAGACACCGGCCCCGGCATCCTGCAGGAAGAACTCGACCACATCTTCGAGCCGTTTACGCGCGGCAGCGCCAGCGCCCAGGCCAATGCCGGCGGCACGGGACTGGGGCTGCCGATCTCGCGCATGCTGACGCAACTGATGGGTGGCGAGATGCGCATCCGCAGCACTGTTGGCGTCGGCAGCACCTTCCACGTGCGGCTGTTCCTGCCCAGCGTGCACGTGGCCGGCAAGGCGCTGGCCGAGACGCTGGCGCCGCCGCGCCAGCGCAACGGCTATCTGGGCCCGCGCCGGCGCGTGCTGGTGGTCGACAACGAGCAGGTGGACCGCGAGCTGCTGGTCAATATCCTCACGCCGCTGGGCTTCGTGGTGGCGCAGGCCGCGTCGGGACTGGAAGGCATCGACCTGCACGCGTCATTCGAGCCGCACGTGGTGCTGATGGACCTGGCCATGCCCGGCATGGACGGCTGGGAAACCAGCTACGTGCTGCGCCGCCGCCATAATTCGCAAGCACCGATTGCCATCGTCTCGGCCAACGCCTTCGACAAGGGCATGGACAACGCGGCCGGCATCACCGCCGACGACTTCATCGTCAAGCCGGTCAATATCGCCGAACTGCTCGACTGGCTCGGCCGCCGCCTGGCGCTGGAGTGGACCACCGTGGAGCCTGCGGCAGCGCCGGCCGCATCACCATCCGCAGCGCTGGTGCTGCCGCCAGACGAACACCTGTCCGCGCTGGCGGAGCTGGTGCGCATCGGCTACGTGCGCGGCATCAAGGCGCGGCTAGACGAGATCGATGCGCTCGATACCCGCTACCGCGCCTTTACCGACATCCTGCGCGGCCACGCCGCGCGCTTCCAGCTGGACGTGATGGCAGACTTTATCCGAAAGAGCAAAGACCATGAACTTTAATCCTGCGGCACCGGGCGTCGTACTGGTGGTGGACGACGTGCCCGAGAACCTGGCAGTGCTGCACGACGCGCTCGACGAATCGGGCTACACCGTGCTGGTGGCCAACGGCGGCGAAGTGGCCCTGGTGCGCGCGGCCGAGGCGCAGCCGGACATCATCCTGCTCGACGCCATGATGCCCGGCATGGACGGTTTCGAGACCTGCCGCCGGTTGAAAGCGAACCTGGTCACGCGCCACATCCCGGTGGTGTTCATGACCGGGTTGACCGAGTCGGAGCACGTGGTGGCCGCCTTCGAAGCGGGCGGCAACGACTACGTGACCAAGCCGGTGCGCACCAGCGAAGTGATGGCGCGCATCGCCGCGCATCGCCAGACCGCGCGCCTGATGGACCAGGCCCGCAGCGCGCTGGACGCCTTCGGCAATGCGGTGATCGCCATGTCGCCGCAGGACGGCAAGATCGTCTGGCAAACGCCGCTGGCGCGCACGCTGATGCAAGGTTACGCGGTGGAGAAGGAATTGCCGGAATGGCTGGCGGCAACGCAGGAAGCGCACGCCAGGGGCCAGGCGCACCCGCCGCTGACCTTGTTACGCGGCGCCCGGCGACTGATCTTTTCGGCAGCTGAATACAGCGAAGACGAACAATGGATGATCGTGCTGCGCGAAGAATCGGACACGGCCCAGATCGAAAAACTGATGGCGGCCTTCAAGCTGACGCAGCGCGAATCGGAAGTGTTGAACTGGCTGGTCAAGGGCAAGACCAACCGTGATATCGGCGAAATCCTCGGCACCAGCCCGCGCACGGTCAACAAGCACCTGGAACACGTGTTCGTCAAACTGGGGGTGGAGACACGCACCTCGGCCGCCGCGCTGGCCATCAGCAAGCTGCATGGCACAGGGCGCGGCGAAGAGGTGGTTTAAAGTTTAAAGCCTAAGGCTCAAGGCTCAAGGCTTGGCTGCGGCCCTGGCCTCGGCGATCCAGCCATCGAACTGCTGCTGGTGGAACTTGATCCAGCCGGCCGTGTGACGGGCGATGTCGGCCTGGGTGTTCTGGCCGGTGCGCATGCGTTCATTTTGCGCGTTGATGTCGGCAATCGGCAGGCGCATCACCTCGAACAGTTTCACCGCTGCCGGGTTCTTGCCGGCCCAGGCGCGGTTGACCACGATGCGCGTGGTGTTGACCGCGAAGCCGTAATCGCTGCCGTCCTCCATGCGGGTGTTGGTCTTGTCCGGGTTGGACGAAAACGGCACCTGCAACCACACCACGTCCTTGCCCGGCACCAGCACGCCACTGACCCAGTAAGGGGTCCACGTGTAGTACAGGATCGGTTCGCCGCGCTTGTAGCGGCCGATGGTGTCGGCGATCAGCGCCGAATAACTGCCCTGCACGTGCTGCACGGTAGCGCGCAGCTTGTAGGCGTCCATGTGGTTCTCGATCATCGCCTCGCAGCCCCAGCCCGGATTGCAGCCGGTCAGGTCGGCCTTGCCGTCGCCGTCGTGGTCGAACAGCTTGGCGATCTTCGGGTCGCGCAGCTGGTCGATATTGGTGATGTGGTACTTGTCGGCGGTAGCCTTGTCGATCAGGTAGCCCTGGGCGGCGGGACCGGCGTACTTGCCCAGGCGCACCAGCTTGGCGTCGCCGCCGGCGTTATCGTAATAATCCTTGTGCAGCGGGTCCCAGTGCACCGCCAGGAACGTGGCGTCGCCGTTGGCAATCGCGATGTGCGCGGTCGGATACTCGACTTCCTTGATCGGCAGGATTTCGTAGCCGAGCTTTTCCAGCGCGCGCTCGACCAGCATGGTCTGGAAAGTCTCTTCCGCGATCGAGCTTTGCAGCGCCTGCACCTTGATGCCCTTGCCGGGCAAATCGGCGGCAGGCGTTTGCGCCATGGCCAGGCTGGTGCCCAGCACCATGGCGGCAATGCCGAGGAACGAGAACCACTGGAACTTGCGTTGCGACTTGCGGGTTTGTTTGAATTGTTCGACTTGATTCATGGAGTTCCTTTCTTATTGTGGGGCCAGCTGCGCCGGCGCCTTGTCGTGCAACGGCGCTGGCGCCGGCACCGCTGCCGGCTCGCGGCGCACCAGGCGCATCACCAGGCCGGCCGGGCCGGTCTGGTACCAGTGGCGTACGCCACGGCGCGGCTGACCCATGGCCTGCGTCAGGCGGTCGAGCGTAATGGCCAGCAGCACGATGCCGAGACCACCGACGGTAGCTAGACCCATATCGAGACGGCCGATACCGCGCAAGACCATCTGGCCCAGGCCACCGACAGCGATCATCGAGGCGATCACCACCATCGACAGCGACAGCATCAGCGACTGGTTGATACCGGCCATAATCGACGGCATCGCCAGCGGAAACTGCACCCGGGTGAGCAGCTGCCACGGCGAAGCGCCGTAGGCACGCGCCGCTTCGATCAGGTCGGGACGCACCTGGCGAATACCGAGGTTGGTCAGGCGCACCAGCGGCGGCAAGGCGAAGATGATGGTGACGATCACGCCAGGGGCGTTACCGATACCGAACAACATCACCACCGGCACCAGGTACACAAAAGCTGGCGTGGTCTGCATCGCGTCCAATAATGGGCGCAACAGGTTCTGCGCGCGGTCGCTGCTGGCCAGGAAAATCCCCAGCGGCAGGCCGATGATCAAACAGAAGGCCAGTGACGTCAGCACCAGCGACAGCGTGATCATCGCCTCGGGCCAGATGCCCAGCATGGAGACGACCAGCAGCGCCAGCACGGTGCCAATGGCCAGCGCGCGGCTGGTGAATTGCCAGGCCAGCACGCCCACGATGGCGATCACCGCCAGCGCGGGCGCGGCCAGCAGCACGTCGCTGACGCCGGTCAGGGTGGCGTCGATCGGCGCGCGTACGGCCTGGAAGAACGGCCGGAAATTGGCCACCACCCAGCCCAGGCCCTGGTTGATCCACGCTTCGAGCGGCAGCGAACCGTCGAAGATCTGCGAGAAATGGAAACCGGTGGCGTGCGCCGGTGCGGCGGCCGGCGCGGCGGCATCCAACCACGAGGTGTCGGTCGGAGGCTGCGGCAGCCACGGGTTGATCTGGGCGGCTTGTTCTACGGCTGGTTGCGCGGCAGTGGTCGCGTTCGCGGCATTCGCGGCGGTGACGGTATCGGCGGGGTTAGCTAATTTCATGCTTGTCCTTTCTGTGCAAGTGGTTCGGCAATCGGCGGCGTGTCGCGGTCGAGGAACTTCAGCAAGGTCGTCTTGCTGATGGCGCCGCGGAAGCTGCCATCGTTGGCCACCACGGGGACGGCATACGGCAGCTGCGCCACCTGGCCGAACAGGCCGGCCACCGGCTCATCGGCATCAATGGTGGGCACATCGGGCAGGTAGGCGTGGGCCAGGCCCAGCGGACCGATATGGCCGTCGAGCGCCGTGCGCAACGAATCGGCCGACACCACGCCCATGAATTTCTTCTGCGGGCTGACCACGTAGGCGTACGCGCGATCCTGCTCTTCGAGCATCGACAGCGCGGCGCGCGAACCACGGGTCGGCGACTCCGACACCACGATCTGGCTCTTGCGGGCGATATCGCCGGCCTTGAACACGGCCGCCGCATCGACACCGCGCACGAAGTTGCGCACGTAGTCGTTGGCGGGTTTGCGCAGAATTTCTTCCGGCGTGCCCACCTGCACCACGTGGCCGTCCTTCATGATGGCCACGCGGTCGCCAATGCGCATCGCTTCATCGAGATCGTGCGAAATGAAGACGATGGTGCGGCGCTTGATCTGCTGCAGGCGCAGCAGCTCGGACTGCATCTCGGTGCGCATGATCGGATCGAGCGCCGAAAACGCTTCGTCCATCAACAGGATCGACGGATCGCAGGCCAGCGCCCGGGCCAGGCCCACGCGCTGCTGCATGCCGCCGGACAGTTCGTCCGGGTAGCTGGCGCCGTAACCGGCCAGGCCCACCTGCTCGAGCGCCTGCAGGGACGCGGTATTGCGTTCGTCCTTGGGAATGCCGGCGAGCTCCATGCCGAAGCCGGTATTTTCCAGCACCGTGATCTGCGGCAGCAGCGCAAACGACTGGAACACCATGCTGATGTCCTTGCGGCGCAGCGCGCGCAGCTCTTTATCGGGCAGCGTGTTGATGTCGTTCCCATCGATCATGATGCGGCCGTCAGTGGGCTCGATCAGGCGGTTGAGCATGCGCACCAGGGTGGACTTGCCCGAACCGGACAGGCCCATGATGACGAAGATCTCGCCCGCTTCGATGGTGAAGGTGGCGTCGAAAACGCCGATGGTGCATTCGGTTTCGGCCAGGATGTCCTGCTTGCTGGCGCCCTGGCGGACCATGGCCAGTGCTTCTTCCGGCTTGTCGCCGAAGACCTTGAATACATGATCGATAATAATTTGTTTAGCCACGTCGTGGTTCTCCCTCGATGGACGAATGGATGAAGCGCTGCAAGCCTTGCGGCTGCGGCGGGCGCAATATTGCGAATTCAAAGCGAATTCCGTCGGCGATGTCGCGGCGCGAGGCGCACGCAAGCAAGTGACGTATTAGGGGGCGGGCGCCGAAACTGCATGGCGCCAGGTAACCTGAACTTGGGCGGAGAGCCCATCGATTGCTTCTCACGGCAGAGGTGAAAAACAATGTGTAGCGTGGTCGCTACTTTTGCTTAATGCTTGTTACACCTGTTGTAAATATGCATCAATTATAGCAAGAAAAAGTGCGCTTGTCCAATAGCTTTCCGGCTTGAAACGTGCTAGCAATGTTAGTCAGCGCACATACCGTGACATATACATGAGACTGGTTTAACGTTTTGGTTGCTGCCAATAGGCCATCTTTTGGTATCAATATGTCATGACCAGCGGCATGCCGGGACGGCAATCGAAGCGTTTGCCATCTGCACCATGGTCGCAGCAGATCTCCATCAGGTGCTCGTCACCTTGCCTGAGCCTTACAACGTCGCTGGCCTGGGCCGCGTCGGAATATGGCGGTTGCGCAGGCAGCGTAATGGTCACGGAAGTGATACGTCGCACGCCGGCCGTATGAATCATCGGCTGGCGCCTCGCCGCCGGTGCGTGTTCCGGCGCGCTGCCCTCCTCGAGGTAGAACCACATCGGCTCCTCCAACGGCGCGTCGTCGGCGATGTCCACCTGCATGCCGGCCGGCAGATAGCCAGGGCGGTAAGCCCATGTCGAAAATGGCACGCCTCGCTCGGTGGGCGACGGCCGGAAGCACACGCCGAACGGCGACGCATCGTTGGCGCCACCGAGCCGCCGCGCCAGTTGCGTGCGCGCAGTGGCTTCGCTGCACACCTCGGCCTCGTCGTCTATCCACAGCAGTTCGAGAAAGGCGTTCTCGAAGAAGAAGCGGCGGTTGGCCGTGCCCTGGCCGGGGTGACGGTTGCCGCTGCCCTCCAGCAGGCCTGCAGCGAGCAGCAATTGCGCTTCGGGTGCGCCGGGCAGTGCGCGAATAAACAGGTGGTCGAGTTCCATGGGATAGCCTTTCATCAGTCGCGACAGGATATCATCGCGCTACCAATTTCACTTCCTGCGCCGTTATGCACCAACCGTCCCTGTCCATCCTGGTCGTCGAAGACCACCCAATCATCGCACGCCAGGTCGTGGGCTTCCTCGAGGGACTGGCGTGGCAGGCCGACCATGCAGGCACCGGTGCGCTGGCGGTCGAACTGGCGACCACCAATATCTATGACGTCGTCCTGCTCGACCTCAACCTGCCCGACATCGATGGCCTGGACGTTTGCCGCGCGATCAAGGCGCGGGCGGCGCGCAATGTGCCGGTGCTGATGCTCACCGCGCGCGACGCGTTCGAAGACAAGGCGCAGGGATTCCACGGCGGCGCCGACGATTACGTAACCAAGCCGTTCGACCTGCGCGAACTGGCGCTGCGCTGCGAAGCGCTGGCCCGCCGCAATGCACTGCACCGCGACCAGCAGACCACGGCGGGTCCGCTCACGCTGTACCTGCGCGAGCGGCGCGCGCTGTGCCACGGCGCGCCGGTGACGCTCACCCACACCGGGTTCCGCGTGCTATCGCTGTTGTGCGAAGCGTACCCGCACGCGGTGGCCCGCTCGGCACTGATCCACGCGCTGTGGGGCGACCATCCACCGGACAGCGACGCCCTGAAGTCGCACCTGTACGCGCTGCGCAGGCAGCTCGAACTCGCTGGCGCGCCAGACATCATCGTCACGATTCCACAGTTGGGCTACCGCCTGGCTTTCGCGAACGGCGGCGATGTTTAGGTCGATCCGCCACGGCCTGTTCGCCGCCCTGGCCGGCTTCACGTTGCTGATCTGCGTGTGCTACACGGTGCTGGCGGTGGTCATTTCGTATGTTACCGAAGACATGCTGGTCGATCGGCTGCTGGCGCGCGAGGCTGACGGCGTTGCCATGCATTATCGCCAGCATGGCGACATCAAGCCGCCGGATTTGACGCTGATCCGTTTGTACCGCAGCATGGCAGCTCTGCCGGACGTCGTTGAAGAAGCAGTCATGGCCGGTCGTGAGCGCGCCGAAATCGCCACCGACACCGGACAACATTACCACCTCCGCACGCTGGACCTGGGGACATCTTCAAGTGGACAACGGGTGTACCTGGTGGCCGAAGTTGGCCCGGTGCTGGTGGTGGCCAAACTGTTCCAGGAGGTTGGCGGCTTTCTCACAGCAGTGGCGCTCGGCCTGCTGGCGGTGGCGCTGCTGTTGGCCTACCTGCTGTCGCGCAGGCTGGTGGCGCCGTTGCAGGTGCTGGCGCGGGAAGTGCGCGCGGTCTCCTTGGCAGCGCCAGGTGCGGCGATCCGGTTCAGCGCCAGCGGCCGGCGCGACGAAATCGGTTACCTGGCCGACCGGCTGGGCGCCACCATCGACGACCTGCACGCGGCGCTGCGACGCGAGCATGACTTTACCCGCGATGTGGGGCACGAGCTGCGCACGCCGCTGACCGTGATGCACAATGTGCTGGCGCGCGGCGGTGACATTGATGGCGGCGCGACTGCGACTGCTGCCGGTGCTGGCGTCACAGCCGCTGGCGCCAATGCCGTACTTGTCCGCGCGGACGCGGAACAGCTGCGCGCGGGCGTCGCTGAAATGCGCGGGACGGTGGATGTGCTGTTCGCACTGGCACGCGCCGAGCACATCGCCGCCACTCCATTCGATCTGCGCGCCCTGGCCGAAGAACGGCTGCTGCGGCTGATCGAGGACGAAGGCTGGGACGCCGAAGGCCTGGCATTGTCGCTGCCGGACCGACTGCCGGTAACAGGCAACCGACACCTGTGCAGCCTCCTGCTCGACAACTGCCTGCGCAACGCCGTCTTCCACGGCGGCGCCCACTGCCGCCTGCAACTTGAATTCTCGGCCGGCGCGCTCGCCATCACCAACACGGTAGCGCTGCAACATCCTGCCGCTGTCCAGGGCTTCCGCCACGGCCAGCACCTGCTGCGACGCATCGCGGCAGCCATGCAGTGGCAGATCGCTTTCGACGCGGTTGACGACGGCTACCGCGTGACCATCACGCCTGCCGCAACGCCACGCGACCAATAAATCCGGCAAACTTCACCTGCATTTCACCGGTGCCCCTGCATGCTGCGGTCTCCATTAAACACCCCGGAGTCGCACATGAAAATTCTCGTCAGCCTGTTCCTGATCGCCTGCACCGCCCTGCCCGCCGCCGCGCTGGCGCAAGTCAAGTCGCTGGTGCACAAGGAGGAAAAGCGCCGCTACCTGGTCTACACGCCGCCGTCTTACGGCCAGCAGCCGCACAAGGTCTACCCGGTCGTGTTCAACTTCCACGGCGGCGGCATGACCATGGCCGAGCAGATGCTGTACACGCAAATGAACCGCGCGGCTGACCGCCACGAATTCATCGTGGTATATCCAGCGGGCGTCAAACAGGACTGGAACGTGGGCTTCGGCATGTCGTACCAGGACGGCACCAACGATATCGGCTTTACGCAGGCGCTGCTGGCTAAGCTCAAGCAGGATTACAGGGTCGATGACCAACGCGTGTACGCCACCGGCCTGTCGCGCGGCGGCTTCTTCGCGCTACGCCTCGCCGCCGAATTGCCGCAGCTGTTCGCCGCCGTCGCCTCGGTGGGCGCACCGATGCCGGAACCTGTCATCGCCCACCACACCAGTCGTAGCAAGGTGGGCGTACTTCAGCTGCACGGCACCGCCGACCAGGTAGTGGCTTACGCCGGCAAGGCCACCGGCTACCTGTCGGCGCCAGCGACCTACACCTACTGGCTCGAGCGCAACGGCATTACCGCAGGCGAGACGAAAACGGCGAACATCGGCGCAGACGTCACCTGGCAAGAGCAAGGCAACGGCCGCCAGCGCGTGGCGCTCGCCACCATCCGCGAAGGCGGTCACACCTGGCCCGGCGCCGATCCCTTCAACATCGGCCTGCCCATCGGCAAAACCACCACCACCATCGACGCCAACGAAACCATCTGGCAATTCTTCAGCCAGCATCACCTTTAACTTCGGGGTCAGTGCCGACATTCGGACATTACGGAACTTTTTCGTTGAAGTTAACAACAACAGAGAAGTTCAAAAATGTCCGAATGTCGGCACTGACCCTCGAATTTGGGTCAGGTGAGGGACAGGGGGATTCCTCGGGCCCAGCGGTTGGACGACAGCGAGAATGTCAGCGCGCGTACCTGGTGGTACCAGCCGGCGGGAACGAACAGCATGTCGCCCGGGTTGACGATGACTTCGACGCAGTTGGCCTGGCGCGCCAGCGGGTAGCGCTCGTAGTCGGGGGCTTCGGGATCGAACGGGGAGCCGAACAGAATGGCGTTCGCCTCCTTCGGGTACAGAAATTCGTCGTGGTGCGGCGGCGCCAGGAAGATGCGCTTGATGCCCCAGATTTGCGCGAAGACGTTGTCGTCGTAGTCGCAGTGCAGCGGCGTCATGGTCCGCAACGGGCCGAGCCAGAAGCGCGGCGGCCCCATTTTTTCGAAGTAGCCGGGCCAGTGACACATGCTGTTCAATTCGCGCAGCTCCAGGTTCCCTACATAGGGAGGCAAGTCGTCAGAACCCGCGAGGGAAATATCGAGGTATTCGCGCATCGTCATGTCGCGCATCGGCCGGTCCGCGGCAAAGGCGTTGGCGATATAGTCGCCCACGCGGGCGCGCACCGGCACATGGCCGTATTGTTCGCGCAGCTGCTCCGGGGTGAGCCGGCACAGCGGCCAGCGTTCCACCACGCCCGTGATCAGGAACGGCAAGCCGCGGGCGGCGCGGGCGCGAAAGGCCGCCGCGTCGAGGTGACCGCAGCGCGGCACTTCGGTAATCGTGGGCAGCTCGCGGCTGACGCGACGAATGGCGTCACGCATTGTCGCGATCGATGGCACGCCGCGCACCTGGGCGTCCTTCAATTCGCGCGCGTGTTTTCTCGCCAGCGCCTCTTCAGGGGTATCGACGAATTTTCGGGGCGGCAGGCGTGATTCTCTGGACATGCTGGATAATCGTGCTGAGACAAAAGGCGGTAGTATAACGGTTCATCATCAACAGGTCGGACGCCCGGTTACGTCGCCGCTGGCCCCGAACACATATCGACCATCAGCATCGGCACGCAGGTCCAGACAATGGCCACCAGCGACAGCGCAGCCGTCACCAGCGTAGCCCAGTCGTGCAGCGCCGGTGACGTGTGGCCCTCCCTCAACTGGCACACCCGGCGCAGCGCCCGGACGAACAGTACTGTCGCCGCCCCAACTGCCAGCACCGACACCGCGCCCAGCGCCCACGCCGGGTCGCTACCGCGCTCACAGGCCACCGCCGCCCACGCGTAGCAGAAGAAGAAGTGCCCCCCCCAGAGCACCAGCGGCAGCACGGCGGTCAAAGTGCGGGGCAACAACCTGTCTTGAGCGCGCATCATCCCTCCATCAGCTTGGGCAGCACTTGCAGTACCACCGCGATCATCACCCCCTGCAGCGTGGCGTAGTGCCATACCAGCGCGCAGTTGTCGAGCGTGGCGCGGTTGACGGTGGACAGGCGGCCGGTCCATGAGCGGGCCACCAGGTACAGCGCCAGGATGACGAGTATGACCGCGTGCAGGCCCTGGTACGACAGCATGGCGGCAATCGTTGCCGCCCAGGCGTTGGCGGTAGGGTCCAGGCCAGCGAGGAACTGGCTGCGCAAGTCGCCGGCAAAGGCGCCGAGCGCGCACGCGAGCGCCACCAGCACGGTCAGACGGTGGACGCCCGATCTGCCGTCGCTGCGGCGGGTCCATTCGATCAGCGCCGAGCCGGCGATGAGCAGGCTGCACGAGAGCAGCGGCCAGATGGCGTCCGGCACCCGGCTGCCCGGCGGCGGACATACGTCCAGCCGCATGGTAGTGTGGATGTGCGCGAACAGGAACGAGGCGAAGATGGTGCCATCGACCACCAGCATGATCATCGTGCCCCACCACGAGTGCGACGCCGGCCCGCTGGCGCCCACCGGCAGTGTCACCGTGTCGCTCACCCTGGCCGTGCGCTGCATCGGCAAGCGATCCGACTGCCACATCCAGATCACCACCGCCGCCACGGCCACCACGCCGCACAGGCTCGATACCAGCGTCCACTGGATGGTGAGCAGCAGGAAGAAACCGGCGGTACCGACGGCAGCGATCAGCGGCCACCAGCTGTCGCCGGGCAGAATCTGCAGGTAAACCGGGCGCGCGCTGATCGGGCTGGTGATGATGGTCTCGCGACGGCCGGTGACGGTGCCCGGCAGCCAGTGCTGCCCCTCCGGCACTTCGGTCATCAGCTGCGGGCGGTCCCAAAGCGGCTCGTGCGAACGCACGTCCGGGATGCTGCGGGTGGCGTAGTCTTCATTCGGCAGCCATTCCAGCGTGGCCGCGTGCCACGGGTTGCCGGCCTCGCGTTTCGGCAAGCGCAAGGTGCGCACGGCATCGACGATGAACAGCAGCACGCCCAGCGCCAGGATCAGCGCACCGATCGACGAAGCCAGGTTGTAGCCGTCCCACCCCATCTCGGTGCCGTATGTGTAAACGCGACGCGGCATGCCCAGCAAACCGGCGACGTGCATCGGGAAGAAGGCCAGGTTCATCCCCACGAACATCAGGCCGAACACCCAGCGCCCCACTCTCTCGGACAGTTGATTACCGCTGATGAGCGGCATCCAGTAATACATCGCCGCGAACATCGGGAATACCAGGCCGCCGATCAGCACATAGTGCAAGTGGGCGACGATGAAATAGGTATCGTGCGCCTGCCAGTCGAACGGCAGCAGCGCCACCATCACGCCGGTGAGCCCGCCGAGCACGAAGATGAACAGGAAGCCGAGCAGGAACAGCGTGGGCGCGACCATGCGCATCTGGCCGCGCCACATGGTGGCCAGCCACGCAAACACCTGCACCCCGGTCGGTATCGCCACGGCCATGCTGGCGGCGGACACCAGGCTGGTTTCCAGCACGCCCAGGCCGGCCGTGAACATGTGGTGCGCCCACAGCGCAAAGCTGAAGAAGCCGACGATCACCAGCGCGGCCACGATGGAACGATGGCCGACCAGCGGCGTACCGGCCAGCGCGGGGATCATGGTCGATACCATGCCGGCGGCCGGCAGGAAGATGATGTACACCTCCGGGTGGCCGAAGAACCAGAACAGGTGCTGCCACAAAATGGGATCGCCGCCGCGATCGGGAATGAAGAACGGCCAGTCGAACGCGCGCTCCATTTCCAGCAAGGTGGTGCCGGCGATCACCGCTGGAAACGCGAACACGATCATCACGCCCACGACCAGCATGGCCCATGCATAGACCGGCATGCGCGCGAGCGTCATGCCCGGCGCGCGGGTAAACAGGATCCCGACGATCAGTTCGATCGCACCGGCAATCGCCGAAATCTCGATGAAACCAATCCCCAGCAGCCAGAAGTCGGCATTGAGTCCCGGCGAATACTCCTTGCTGGTCAGCGGCGGATACATGAACCAGCCGCCGTCGGGCGCCAGCCCCACGAACAGGCTGGTGAAAAATCCGAGACCGCCCACGGCGTAGGCCCAGTAGGCATAGGCCGACAGGCGCGGGAACGGCAAATCGCGCGCACCGAGCATGCCGGGCAGCAGATAGACGGCGATGGCTTCCACCACGGGAATGGCGAACAGGAACATCATCACCGTGCCATGCATGGTGAACACCTGGTTGTAGGTGGCGGGCGTGAGCAGGCCGGCGTCGGGCACGGCCAGCTGGGCGCGGATCATCAGGCCCAGGATGCCGGCCAATACAAAAAACAGCAGCGCAGTGCCGATGTAAAGAAGGCCGATATTGGTATTGTTGACGGTAGTGAGAAAGGCCAGGCCGCGCGGCGTGCGCCATACGCGTTCGAGCTTTTCCACTTCGTCGGGCGGACGTGGCAGGGAGCTGGGCAAAGCAGTGGCCTGGTCGGTGGCTGCGGTCATTTCAGGCTTTCCAGGTAAGCGGCCAGCGCGGCAAGCGTGGCGGGATCGATGTCGGTACTGGCGGGCATGCGCACGCCGGGCTTGGCCATGTGCGGGTTGGCGATCCAGGCCGTCAGGTTGGCGCGGTTGTTGGGCTGGGCGCCAGCGCCCAGGTACAGCCGGCTGCCGAAGTGCGTGAGGTCGGGTGCATTGATACCCGCGGCCTGCACCGTGGGCGCGGCAACTGCCGGATCGTCCACGCCGCGCACCGTGTGACAGGCGCTGCACCGTTGTTCGACAAAGGCGCGGCGGCCGCGTTCCACTTCGGTGCTGTTCGATTTCACCGCCGGTCCGGCCTGCGCCGCCAGCCACGCCTTGAACTCGGCGGGCGGCTGCGCCACGATGTGCAGCGCCATGCGTGCATGCTGCTCGCCGCAGTATTCGGCGCACTGGGCGCGGTACACGCCGGCGCGGTCGGCCTGCAAGGTCATGCCGTGCACCCGGCCCGGAATCATGTCCACCTTGCCCGCCAGCGCAGGCGCCCAGAAGCTGTGGATCACGTCCGCGCTACTGAGGCCCAGGTACACGGGCTGGCCCACCGGCAGGCGGATCTCGTTGGCCAGCACCACGTCGTCACGGCCATCGGGATGGCTGTAGCGGATCTCCCACCACCACATGTGGCCGATCACGGCGATCTTGACCGCATGCTGCGACGAGGGCTGCGTCAATTGCACCGAGCGCCAGGTGCCGAACACCAGCAGTGCCGAGAGCAGCACCAGCGGCAGCAGCACGCCGCCACCGAGTAACCAGACCATCGGGCGTACCTTCTGCCCGCGCCGCAGGCTCAGGGCGCACAGCACCATCACGCCGACGAACAACACCGTGCCGCCGATGAACAGGATCCAGGCCAGCTGGGTGATGATGGCGGCATCGGGGCCGGCCGGATGCAGCACCGATTGTTGTGCGATATTGGTCATCGCAACTCCGTCAGGTAGGCAGCCATGTGCCGCGCGTCGTCGAGCGAGACGCCCATGGCCGGCATGGTGGTGCCGGGTTTCATGGCGGCCGGATCGACGATCCAGCGCGCCAGTGCTTCAGGGGCATTCGGCACGTGGCCGGCGATATAGCTGCGCCGCCCGTAGCCATCGAGCGAAGGTGCGATCCCGCCGCGCGCAGCCGGCACCTCGGGAATCGCGTGGCACGAACCACAATGATATTGGGCCAGCAGCAGCTTGCCGCGCGCGGGGTCGCCGGTGGCCGGTGCGAGCGGCGCCTTGCCACCGTTGTCGCAGCCGGCCAGCAAAGCGGCGCACAAAAACGGCAAGGAATGAAGAGACATGCGCACGATAGCAATCCGGTGTTAGTCATCGAATAGCTATAATACAAGAAAGATATTGATTTATTAATGGCAACAGAACCATACTGGAACATCCGATGATCAACACCCGCCGTCGACTGGTTATCACCACCGTTGCCGCCACGTTGGCGACAGTTGGCGTGGTGGGCGGCGCCATCGGGTTGACGGTGCTGTATGGCGGTTTCTATCATATCGGCGCCACCAAGTCGCACTTCCCGCAGGTGTACCACGTGCTGGAACGGGGCTTGCTGGAATCGGTGCGCTTTCATGCACGCGACGTGGCAGTGCCGCCAGCGATTGCGCGCGAGGCCGATACGCCGCCCGGCGCACCGTCGGCCACCTATCGGGCATCGAGCCAGGTGGTGCGCGGCGCCGGCCTGTATCGCGACAATTGTGTCACCTGCCACGGCGCGCCCGGCGTAGCGCAGGACGATATCGGCAAGAGCATGCAGCCGGTACCCGGGCCGTTGTCGGACGCAGCGCGGCGCTGGCGCCCGAATGAGCTGTACTGGATCACGCGCCACGGCATCAAGATGAGCGGCATGCCGGCCTGGCAGTACCACCTGGCGGAAGAGGACATCTGGGCGGTGGTGGGGTTCCTGGTCGCCCTGCCCTCGATGACGCCCAGGGATTACGCCGACATCACCGCGCAGTCAGGTGCACAACAGCGCGCGCCACGGCAGTCGTTCGCCCAGGCCGACGTGGGGCGTGGAAAGCTGGCCTTTACCCAGTATGCATGCCATGCCTGCCACATGATCCCCGGCGTGGTCGGTTCCGACACTTCGGTGGGCCCGGCGCTGGCAAACCTCAGGTCGCGCAAGTTCATCGCCGACGACCTGCCCAATAACGCCGCCAACCTGGCGCGCTTCATCCGCGATCCGCAAGCCATCAGCCCCCACAGCGCCATGCCGGCCATGGGCGTGACCGAATCGGATGCGCGCGACATGGCCGCCTACCTGCTCGAGCAGTGAGTTAAACCGCCAGGTGGCGCTTGACCTCGGGGTCGCCCATCTGCGCCTGCACGCCGGCCGCCACCACTTCGCCGCGCGAGAGCACCATGAACTGGTCGGCCAGCTCGTGGGCGAAGTCGAAGTACTGCTCGCACAGCAAAATCGCCATGTCGCCGCGTTCGCGCAGCAGCCGGATAACGTTGCCGATATCCTTGATGATCGACGGCTGGATGCCCTCGGTCGGCTCATCGAGAATGATCAGTTTCGGTTCGGCCAGCAAGGCGCGGGCGATTGCCAGCTGCTGCTGCTGGCCGCCGGACAAATCGCCCCCGCGCCGATGCAGCATCGACTTCAACACCGGGAACAGTTCGTACACCTCGCCCTTGATGGCGCTGGCCTTCTTGCCGCTGTGCGTGGCAAGGCCCATCAGCAGGTTTTCCTCCACCGTCAGCCGGGCGAAAATCTCGCGGCCCTGCGGCACATAGGCGATGCCGGCCCGCGCCCTCTGGTGCGGCGCCAGGCGCGTGATGTCGCGCCCTTCCAGCTTGACCGAACCGCTGGACGCCGGCAGTACGCCCATCAGGCATTTCAATAGCGTGGTCTTGCCCACGCCATTGCGGCCCAGCAGCGCCATGCACTTGCCCCGCTCGAGTTCCAGCGACACGCCACGCAGCGTGTGGGCGGCGCCGTAGTACTGGTTGATATTTTCCACTTGCAGCATCGTTATTCCCTTCAGCGTCCGAGATAGACTTCGATCACCCGTTCATCGGACTGCACTTGCGCCATCGTGCCCTGCGCCAGTACCGAGCCATCATGCAGCACCGTCACCACGCCCTGCCGGGCGATCTCGGTGACGAAACCCATATCGTGTTCAACCACCATGATCGAATGCTTGCCGCGCAATTCGTTCAGCAGTTCGGCGGTGCGCGCGGTTTCAGCGTCGGACATGCCGGCCACCGGTTCGTCGAGCAGGATCAGTTGCGGCTCCTGCATCAGGAGCATGCCGATTTCCAGCCACTGCTTCTGGCCGTGGGACAGCAGGCCGGCCAACCGGGTTTCGCTGCCGTTCAGGCGTATCAGGCGCAGGATTTCGTCGATCTTGCCCTTCTGCTCCGACGTCAGGCGCGCAAACAGCGTGGGGCGCACGCGCTTGTCGGCCTTCATCGCCAGCTCGAGGTTTTCGAACACCGTGTGGTGCTCGAACACGGTGGGCCGCTGGAACTTGCGGCCGATACCGGCGTGGGCGATTTCGTGCTCCGCCATGCGCGACAGGTCCATGGTCTGGCCGAAGAACGCGGTGCCAGTCGTGGGCCGGGTCTTGCCGGTGATGACGTCCATCATCGTGGTCTTGCCGGCGCCATTGGGGCCGATGATGCAGCGCAGTTCTCCAACCGAGATATCGAGCGACAGTCTATTGAGGGCGCGGAAGCCGTCGAACATCACCGTGATCTCTTCCAGGTACAGGATGGCGCCGTGGCTGGTATCGACGCCGTGGCCGGCCACGCGGCCGTACGACGGACCCTGGGCGCCGATTACGTCCGGCGCGGTGTCAACGATGCTCATGCTTGCTCCTTGCGCCAGCGCGCGGTCAGTCCCGCCAGTCCCTGCGGCAGGTAGATGGTCACCAGGATGAAGATCAGGCCCAGGGCGAACAGCCACAGGTCCGGGAAGGCGCCGGTGAACCAGCTTTTCAGGCCGTTGACCGAGAACGCGCCGACGATGGGTCCGAGCAGCGTGCCACGGCCACCGACAGCGGCCCAGATCACCATTTCGATCGAATTGGACGGCGACATTTCGGACGGATTGATGATGCCCACCTGCGGCACGTAAAGCGCACCGGCAATCCCGCACAGCACTGCCGACAAGGTCCAGACGAACAGCTTGAACCACAGCGGGTTGTAACCGATGAACATCAGGCGCGACTCCGCATCGCGCACGCCCTGCAGCACCCGGCCCAGGCGCGACTTGACGATGGCGCGGCACAGCAGCAAGGCGCCCAGCAGCGCGGCCAGCGTGACCAGGTACAGCACCGCCTTGGTACCGGGCGCGCTGATGGAATAGCCGAGGATGCGCTTGAAGTCGGTGAAACCGTTGTTGCCGCCAAAGCCGGTGTTATTACGGAAGAACAGCAGCATGAACGCATACGTCATGGCCTGCGTGATGATGGAAAAATACACGCCCTTGATGCGCGAGCGGAAGGCGAAGTAGCCGAACACGAAGGCCAGCACGCCCGGCACCAGCACCACCAGCGCCAGGCAGTACCAGAAGCTGTCGGTACCGGCCCAGAACCACGGGTAGGTTTTCCAGTCGAGGAAGACCATGAAGTCCGGCAGGTCGCTGGCGTAACTGCCTTCGTGGCCGATGGCGCGCATCAAGTACATGCCGTGGGCGTAGGCGCCCAGCGCGAAGAACACGCCGTGGCCCAGCGACAGGATGCCGGCGTAACCCCACACCATGTCCAGCGCCAGTGCGGCCAGCGCGTAGCACATGAATTTGCCGATCAGGCTCACCATGTAGCTCGGCACATGCAGCGGGTGGCCGTCGGCAAAGAAGAGATTCAACAGCGGCAGCGCCGCCAGCACCACGCAGCACACGACGATGCCGACCCAGGCCTGCCTGGAAAAAAGAGATGGGGATGTCATTCTACGCTCCTGCCTTTCAGGGCAAACAGGCCTTGCGGGCGTTTCTGGATAAAGACGATGATGAAGACCAGGATGCCGATCTTGGCCAGCACGGCGCCGGCAAACGGCTCCAAGAATTTATTGGCTTCACCGAGGCCGAAGGCGGCGATGATGGTGCCGGCCAGCTGGCCCACGCCGCCCAGCACCACCACCATGAACGAATCGACGATGTACGCCTGCCCCAGGTCGGGACCGACGTTGCCAAGCTGCGACAGCGCCACGCCACCGAGACCGGCGATGCCGGAGCCGAGGCCGAAGGTCATCATGTCGATCCTGGCGGTGGACACGCCCACGCAGCCGGCCATGCGACGGTTCTGCATCACGGCACGCACGAACAGGCCGAGCCGGGTTTTATTGAGGATCAGCCAGACACCGGCCACCACCACCAGCGAGAACCCGATGATGACGATGCGGTTGTACGCGAGCACCAGGTTGCCCAGCACGGTCACCCCGCCGGTCATCCAGGCGGGGTTGGCCACTTCGACGTTCTGCGCCCCGAAGATGGTGCGCACGGTCTGCATCAGGATCAGGCTGATGCCCCAGGTGGCCAGCAGGGTTTCGAGTGGCCGGCCGTACAGCCAGCGGATCACGGTGCGCTCCATCGCCACGCCCACGGCCGCCGTCACCAGGAAAGCGGCCGGCAGCGCGGCGAACAGATAGGCGTCCACCGCCGATGGGAAGGAGTGGCGAAACGCCATCTGGCACAGGTAGGTGGTGTAGGCGCCGATCATCAGCAGCTCGCCGTGCGCCATGTTGATGATGCCCATCAGGCCGAAGGTAATCGCCAGGCCCAGGGCGGCGAGCAGCAGCACGCTGCCGAGCGATATGCCGTAGAAGACATTGCCGAGGAATTCGGTGCGGGCCAGGCGGCTGTCGATCGCCGCCAGGGTTTTGGCGGCGGCCACGCGCACGGCTTGGTCGGGTTCCACCGGAGTACCGTCGTCGTTCTTGCCCTGCATCGCCTCCAGGGACGGGCGCAGGCTGGCGTTGCTGCTGCCGGCCAGCGCTTCCACCGCAGCCTTGCGGCGCGCGGCGTCGGGCGACTGCAGGTTGGCGGTGGCGGCGACCAGTTGCAGCTGCTCGCGGATGGCGGAATCCTGTTCGGCGGCCAGCGCCTTGTCGATCAGCGGGGCCTGGGCGTAGGTCACGCTTTTTAGCAGCTCGCCCACGGCGGCGGCGCGTTCGGCGCGGTCTTTCGAAAACAGCTTGAGCGCGGACAGCGCCTCTTCCACCGCGCCGCGCAGGCGGTTGTTGAGCATCACGCCGTCCAGGCCCTCGGGCATGGGGCCGGTCTTGTCGGTGGCGGGGTCGTAGGCCTGGTCGTCGGTGACGATCAGCAGGCGGCCGTCTGCGGTTTTGTAGAGCGCGTCGTTATTGAGCGCGGTGAGCAGGCGGGTGGCGTCGTCGTTGGCGAGCGCGCCGATCTTGGCGATGGCGTCGAGCTTGGGGTCGAAGTCGTCGCCGGCCAGGGGGGCCAGCAGCGCGGGGGCAATGGCTGCCTGTACCGCGCCGCACAACAGCAGACAGGCGATGAATAGGAGTTTTTTCACTTGGTGCTTCCTGGTGGGGGAAATCATGCTCGGCATGGATCCCGCGTGCGCGGGGATGACGGAGCGCGCAGCCATGATGCTGCGTGCTCCGTTGGTTTGGGCAGAGCCGCAGCAGTTGACATTGCCCACTCCGCCAGTTACAGCGCCTTACAGTTTTTGCTTGGCCTCGTTACCCTTGATGTAAGGGCTCCACGGTTGCGCGCGTACCGGGCCCGGGGTTTTCCACACCACGTTGAACTGGCCGTCACCGCGAATCTCGCCGATGAACACCGGCTTGTGCAGGTGGTGGTTGGTCGCATCCATGGTCAGGGTCATGCCCGACGGCGCCTTGAAGGTCTGGCCGGCCATCGCCGCGATCACCTTGTCGGTGTCGGTCGATTTGGCTTTTTCTACCGCCTGGGCCCACATGTGGATGCCGACATAGGTTGCTTCCATCGGGTCGTTGGTGACCACGGTTTTGGCGTTCGGCAGCTTCTTGGCCACAGCGTACGCTTTCCATTTCTTGATGAAGTCGGCGTTGACAGGGTTCTTGATCGACTCGAAATAGTTCCAGGCCGCCAGGTGGCCGACCAGCGGCTTGGTATCGACGCCGCGCAGTTCTTCCTCGCCCACCGAGAACGCCACCACCGGCACGTCGGTGGCCTTGATGCCGGCGTTGCCCAGCTCCTTGTAGAACGGCACGTTGGAGTCGCCGTTGATGGTGGAGATGACCGCCGTCTTGCCGCCGGCCGAGAACTTCTTGATGTTGGCGACGATGGTCTGGTAGTCGGAGTGGCCGAACGGGGTGTACACCTCCTCGATGTCGCTGTCCTTCACGCCCTTCGATTTCAGGTAGGCGCGCAGGATTTTATTGGTCGTGCGCGGGTACACGTAGTCGGTGCCCAGCAGGACAAAGCGCTTGGCGCTGCCGCCCTCCTTGCTCATCAAGTAGGCCACGGCGGGAATGGCCTGCTGGTTCGGCGCCGCGCCGGTGTAGAACACGTTCTTTTCCAGTTCTTCGCCCTCGTACTGCACCGGGTAGAACAGCAGGCTATTGAGTTCCTTGAATACCGGCAGCACCGACTTGCGCGAGACCGACGTCCAGCAGCCGAAGACGGCTGCCACCTTGTCCTGGGCAATCAGGCCGCGCGCCTTTTCGGCGAACAACGGCCAGTTCGAGGCCGGATCGACGACGACCGCTTCGAGCTTCTTGCCCATCACGCCGCCGTTGGCGTTGATCTCGTCGATGGTCATCAACGCCACGTCCTTGAGCGACGTTTCCGAGATGGCCATGGTGCCGGACAGCGAGTGCAGGATGCCGATCTTGATGGTGTCCGCGGCCTGGGCCAGGCCTGGCAACAGGCTGCCGACGGCCACCAGCGAGGTGGCGGCGGCGATGCGGGTCATGGCGCCGATGAAAGTGCGGCGGGTGCGAAGGTGGTTTTGCATGGTCGGGCTCCGAAAATGAGGGATTAGTATTGGAGTTGCAGGGTGACGGCAAACTTGTCGGCGTCGCCGGCACGGGTAACTTTGGTCTTGGAGTACACCGCGCTCACCTGGGCGTTGTAGCCGTCGATGATGTAGTTCACGCCCGCGTCGACCTGTTTGGTGTCGATGTTGGTGTCGGCGTTGAATTTCTGGAAGCGGGCGAACGGCTGCAGCTTGCCCCAGCCGGCTTTCTGCTCGAAGATGTACGAGGCGCCGGCCGAATAGGCCTTGCCCTGCTCGGAGAGCACGATGTTGTCGGTGTCGTAGTCGTAGTAGGCGGCTTCGATGGCGACCGCGCCCGAACCCTTGAAGCGCTTCTCCATCAGGAAGTCGATGTTGTACGAGCTGTACTTGCCGCTGCGCGCCACGGTCAGGATGCCGTCCTTCTGGTAGCGGCCCGCCACGCCGATCGACAGGATGTCGGCATTGCCCAGGTAGTTGCCGGTGCCGTAGTAGCCCGGTTCCGCATCCCAGAAGTCATACTGCACCCGGCCTGCATACATCAGGGCGTCGTCGGCCTTGACGCCGGCAGCGTTGGCCTGCGACTGGGTCAGCGTGCCGATGCCCAGCGTGTGGCCTTCGAAGGCGCCGAACGAGTAACCAAGCTTGCCGTCGGCCGCATTACCCCAGACGACCACGCCGTCGTCGCGGCCACGGAAGATGCCGCCGTTGTAGCCGTAGCGCGAAGCCACGCCGGCCCAGTAGCCGCCGCCCAGCGAGTAGTACGGACCGGCCATGTTGGCGCGGTCGGACGGCGACAGCAGGCGGCCGGCCCAGATATTCAGTTCGGGAGAAATGGCGAACTGGCCGGCGGCATCGAGCACGCGGATCTTGTCGCCGTCCCACTCGGTGTTGAACATGCCCTTGATGTTCTTGTTGAGGGTGGCGCCGAAGTACAAGCGGCCGCTGTCGAGATTGAAATCGCTGGAGCGCTTGCCGCCGCCAGGCGCGCCGTCGTCAAGCGAGGTGTAGCTCTCGCGCAGGCCGAAGCCCACGGAGACCGACTTTTCGTCGTCGATCTTGATGGTGGCGCCGGCGTGGACCTGGCCCACGGCGCAGGCGCCGGCCACCAGGGCGGCCACCGCCAACAAGCTGCTACCGCTGCTACCGCTGCTGCGGCTATTCTTCGCTACACGACCCATTCGATTCCCCTTGTTTTGGCTAGTCTTGAATTGCTTGCTCGTTCATCAAAGGGTTTGCGCCTTTGACATGTTGCAAGATTAGCCAGCGGGGTCAGGTCGGGGAATACGTCAATTAACGTAGTGGTGGTGACGCAACCTGGCCGCCGCGCGCCGATGGGTGGCGCAGTACGGCGGCAGCGCGTTCGAGCGCCAGGTCGCGCCCCGCGCGCAGGTCTGCCACGGTTTGCGGCGCCTCCAGGTCGGGCGCGATGCCTTTACCGACAAAGGTGGAGCCGTCGGGATACACGTCGCGCTTGACGCAGATCCGTGCCCAGCCGCCGCCGGGCAGGGAGAGCGAGAGCGGCTGACCGGTGCTGCCGCCGGTGGTTTCGCCCACGACGACGCCGCGCTTCATGATCCTGAACATGGCAGTGAAGTCTTCGGCGGCGGACAGCGTGTCCACGCCGGTGAGCACGGCAACGCGACCGTCGAACACCTGTTGTTGCGGCTGCCGGCATTCGTAGCTGCGGCGGCTCCAGTCGATCATGGGGTTGCCCTGCGCGCGCTCGATGACGTTGTCGTTGCGGGTCATGCTGTCCATGAACTTGATCGGTGAGCGGGTCAGATGCGAAAGCACCTGCACGGCGTACGCGCCATTGCCGCCGCCATTGCGGCGCACATCGATGATCAGCCCCTGCGCGGCCAGAATTTGTGGCAGCGCCGCCTCGAACGCTTTTATGTCGCCATCGTCTGCAAACTGGTCGAGCGCGATGTAGGCGATGCCGCCGTCGAGCATTTTGAAACCGCCGCCGGGCGGCACGCTGCCGAAGCCTGAGCGGGCCACCGTTTCGGTGCGCTCGGCGCCATCGGGCGCACGCAGCCCGATCACGACCGGCCGCCCAGCGTCGCCGGCGAACAACTGGTAGTTGAACGTGCGCGCGTCGCGGTAGCGCTGCGTGTTGCCGCCTATCGTGGGCGCGATGCGCTCGCGCCCGTACTGGCGCACCGGCACGCCGTCGATGGACACGACTTCGTCGCCACGGTGGATGCGCGCCGCCACGCCGGCGTCGCCCACGTGCAGCACGATGACCTTGTCCTCGATCAGCGCCGTATTCAACGGCGCCGGCGCGTACAGCACCGACGCCAGTGGCTCCGGCGCGCGGATGTCGGTATGGGCGTCCTGCAGCAGCGGCGCCAGCGTGAGCATCACGCGGTAGTAATCCTCGGTGGTGGGCGCGGCGATCACCTTGGCCAGGTAGTCCATATAGACTTGGTCCCACTGCAGTTGCGGCACATGGTCGAAATAGACGAAATTGCGCCGGGCCTCGGCCCAGAATAGCGACAGGCCCGCCACTTTTTCTGCCGTGGTGAGCACCGGCTTCCAGGGTGTGGCAATGGCCGGCGTATTGTAGATTTGTCCGGGCAGCTTCATGGTCGCCTGCAGCGCCTTGAAACGCGGCTCGTCACGCAGTGCGTTGAAGTCCTCGTGCGCCAGCGCGCGTTCGATGGCTGGCGCCCACGCCAGGTTGGCCAGCCGATCCAGCACCGCCAGCGCCTGCTGCTGTTGACCGAGCTTCGCGTACGCCATCGCCTGCGAGAGCTCGAGATTGAGCTGCTCGTAGATCAGCGACCGGTTGCCGTCGGCACGTTCCCTGACCGCCGGCCCGGCCAGGTAATCGAGCGCCTGCTGGTACAGCGCCACCGCGCGCCGTACGTCGTCCGGCGGCGCCTCGGGCCCGGCCAGCTGTTGCGCCTGCCGACGCAACCCTTTGGCAAACTCGACACTGGCGTCGGCGCTGGCTGTCGCCGGCGGGGTGGCGGCAGCATGGCCGGGCGAGGTAGCAACGGCAAGTGCGATGGCAATCAGGGGGTCGGTGCATGAGGAGGGTCCGGTGGCAAGGTGGCGGATGTTGCCATAAATACATACTTGTCGCAACCATGGCAGTGGCGATGGCGGCCCTGGCGTGGCAAAATACCGCCTTCACTTTGAAGGAACCGCCATGACCATATTTGCCGCCTCCGTGTTTGACGCCACCGTGATCTACGAGGGTAATGAACTGTTCAAGGGCCAGGGCGCCGCGCGCGGCTGGGCCGAAAAGCTGGCCAAGGAACTCGAGTGCCCGATCGACGTGGTCAAGATCGGCACCGGCTGGGCGCTGGTGGGCACCGTGGACGGCGAGCCGCGCAAGTGGGGCATCATGGGCCAACGTTTAAAAAGCCTCGAGTAGCGTCAGACAAAGCCTCCAGCGCTTCGTTGCAGCTCCTCGCCGTACTATTCGTACTGTCTTCGTCGCTGCGCCTTGCGCTGAAAGCTTTGTCTGGCGCTACATACTCTGGGTGGGGTCGGTGCGTTCGCGCACAACACGCCGCCAGCGCCGGGAGTAGCATCGTTCCGATACTGCTAAACGACGCCAGAGGACAGCAATGAAGCGCGACGAACTACCTGAAGTACCGGGCGGCGTGGCCGATGCGCCGGCCGCCGCGAAATCGGCCGGCCTGCGCTACGTGCACGACGACCAGCACGGCATCACCCGCAAGCAGCGCGGCAAAACTTTTTATTACGTCGATGCGGACGGCGCCACTGTCAAGGACGAAGATACGCTGGCGCGCATCAAGTCGCTCGTGATTCCTCCGGCCTACCAGGACGTCTGGATCTGCAAGCACGCCAACGGCCACCTGCAAGCCACGGGCCGCGACGCGCGCGGGCGCAAGCAGTATCGCTACCATCCCAAGTGGCGCGCCGTGCGCGACGAGTCGAAGTACGAACGCATGCTCAGCTTCGGCAAGGCCCTGCCGAAAATCCGCCGCGCCGTCGACGAGTCGCTCAAGCTGCCGGGTCTGCCGCGCGAAAAAGTCCTGGCCACCATCGTCTATTTGCTCGAAGCGACCATGATGCGGATCGGCAACGAGGAGTATGCGCGCGAGAACAAGTCGTTCGGCCTCACCACGCTGCGCGAACGCCACGTGCGGCTCGACGGCACCAAAGTGGAGTTCCGCTTCCGCGGCAAGAGCGGCGTCAACCACTCGGTGCAGGTACAGGACCGGCGCCTGGCCAATATCATCCGCCGCACGCTCGACCTGCCAGGCCAGGACCTGTTCCAGTACGTCGATGACGATGGCAACCCGCACACGGTCGGCTCGGCCGATGTGAACGAATACCTGCAATCGATCGCCGGCGAAGACTATACCGCCAAGGATTTCCGCACCTGGTCGGGCACGGTGCTGGCGGCGGTGGCACTGCTCGAATACGAAAAGTTCGATTCCGAAGTGCAGGCCAAGAAGAACGTGGTGGCCGCGATCGAAGCGGTGGCAAAAAAGCTCGGCAATACGCCGACCATTTGCCGCAAGTGCTATGTGCACCCGGCCGTCATCGAGACCTACCTCAGTGGTGCCATGAAGACCGCGCTGCGCAAGCGCGCGCAGCAGCAGTTGCAGGACGACGTGCACGCGCTGCGGCCAGAAGAAGCTGCCGTGCTGGCGCTGTTGCAGCGGCGCTTGCAGTCGTAGCGCATGATTGCATGGGACTGAGCGCGGATCGGGTGATGCGCGTTCGGGCGGCCCGCGTTCGGGTTAGAATCGGCTTTTCGATCGCCGCGCGCTGCCGACCATGCCCCCAGCCCTGCCCTTCCCGATCCGCAAGGAATGCCCGCCCGGCGCATGTGAATGCCGCCAGGGCGAGCTGCTGGACGCTTGGGAGCGTGACCCGGCCACCGATATCCGCATCCTGCGCCTGACGCGCGACGAAGAAAAAGCGCTGGTCGCGCGCATCGAAGCCATCGACAGCTACGAAGCGCTGAACCGTATCGAGCAGCGCCTGTACGACCTGCTGGGCATCCGGCTCACCATCACACCCAGCGCCAACGGCGTGCGCACCGTTCGGGGCCTGAACATCAAGCTGGCCGAGCAGCAAGGCCTGTGCCGCCGCACCCGCGAGATATTGCCGGCGGCAGTGCGGCGCTGCCTCGCCGAGCATCCCGAGATTGTTTATGCGCTGCTCAATGCCCGCGACCTGCTGGCGGATATCCCGGATCAGCCTTAGCTTGCCTGGCCTCAAGCTGGCCATCACCGTGTCTGCAATAGCACCCATGGTGTTATCTGAAGTGTATGATTGGCTGCACTGCCAATTCGCCACCCAGGACACATGAAGATCCCATCGCTGATCAACCTCGCAACCGCCCTGACCATCGTGACAGCAAGCGGCGCTGCCGCGGCAGCCTGCAACGTCAGGCCGGGCTTTGCATCGGCCAATCATAAAACGGTCGTAGGCTCGGCCATGCATGACAGCAGCGCAGTCTTCACCGCCCAGGTCACCGCGATCGAATACGTTCCGGCGGACGCTCAGCAGGCCAACGGCAGAAAGTTTCAGACAGTTAAACTGAGTACCGGCACCTGGTGGAAAGGAACGCCGAGCGAACAGGTCACGCTGCACACCATGATCCCCAGGGATGCCGACGGCACCGATTACATCGTCTCGACCGAGTACCAATACGAGGTTGGAAAAAGTTACCTGATTTACGCGACCACCGCCGGCAATCGGCTGTATGCAAGTGGCTGCACCCGAACCCGCAAGCTCGGCGCTGCAAGCGCCGATATCGCCGAGCTTGATGCATTGAAGTCCGAAGCGAACTGATCGACTTCAAACACGTCTGGTGATTGTCAGCCACGGCGGGAGTTGCCTTTCTCTCAAGCAGTTGATCGGCTGCGCATTGCCGAAAGGATATTTCTCGCTTACAGTCTGAGAGACCTCACTTACAGGAATTCGCATGACCAAACATTTGCGCTTGTCCGCCCTGCTCGCCGGCGTGCTGCTGGCCATGACGGCGCTGGCAGTTGCGGCGCCGGTCCTCACCGACCGGCTGCCGCTCGACCCCAGCGTCAAGATCGGCAAGCTCGATAATGGTCTGACCTACTACATCCAGAAAAACGCCAAGCCGGCCCAGCGCGTGGAACTGCGGCTGGTGGTCAATGCCGGCTCGGTGCAGGAGGACGATGACCAGCGCGGCATGGCTCACCTGCTCGAGCACATGGCCTTCAACGGCAGCACCCATTTTAAAAAGCACGAGCTGATCGCCTACCTGCGCTCGATCGGCGTGCGCTTCGGGGCCGACCTGAACGCTACCACCGGCTTCGACATGACCATGTACATGTTGCCGATTCCGACCGACAAACCGGAAAACCTCGAGCAAGGCATGACGGTGCTGGAAGACTGGGCCCACGGCCTGACCCTCACCGACCAGGATATCGACGACGAGCGCCAGATCGTGCTCGAAGAAAAGCGCCTGCGCAGCGGCTACGCCCGGCGCAGCCTGGCCGCCGTGCTGCCGAAACTGGCCAACGGTTCGCGCTACCAGGACCGGCTGCCGATCGGCACCGAGGACTCGATCCTGCACGCCAGGGCAGATGCCGTGCGCCGCTTCTACGCCGACTGGTATCGCCCCGACCTGATGGCCGTGATCATGGTCGGCGATCTCGACCCGGTCGAGGCCGAGCAGATGGTCAAGCGCCATTTCAGCGGTTTGACCATGCCGGCCAAGCCGCGTCCGAATGTCGCTTACCCGGTGCCGCCGCTCGGTGCGCCGGAGGCGCTGGTCTTCCTCGACCAGGAAGCGCCAGCCAATAACGTCCAGCTGATCTACTCCACCTATACCCGCACACCGGGCCAAACGGTCGGCGACTTGCGCGACGCCCTGGTGCGGCGCCTGTTCAGCCAGCTGATGGCGATGCGCCTGGGCCGCCTGACGCAGACGGCCAGGCCGGCGTTTGTCGGCGGCGTTTCCGGCGAGACCGCTTTGCCGTTCGGCGTGAACCACTACAGTTACTCGGCCAGCGCCATGGTGGGCAAGGCAGGCGTGCATGCCTCGATCGACACGCTGGTGCGGGAAAACGCCAGGGTGCGGCAGTTCGGCTTTTCTGCGGACAACCTCGACGCGGCCAAGCGCACCATGCTGGGCAGTTATGACTCCGCGGTGAAGACGCGCACAACCCGCAATTCGGCCGCCATCCCGGGCGAATTGATACGCCACTTCCGCACCGGCGGTCCGCTGCCCGGGGTAGAAAAGGAGGCGGAATATGCGCACGAACTGCTGCCCACCATTACCATCGAAGAAATCAACGCCTACGCCCAAAGCGTCATCCCGGCCACGGCGCCCAAGCTGGTGCTGTACACCGCGAACACCAACAGTGTGACCGACGGCCATCCAGCCCCCACCGGCGCCGACCTGCTGGCGCGTGCCGAGGCAGCCAGCAAGCTGCCGGTCGTAAAGCTGGTGGAGAAGGCGCTGCCGAACGACCTGATGAGCAGCAAACCCGCGCCGGGCAGCATTACCGCCCAGATCGATGACAAGGCCACCGGCGTCACTACCCTGACGCTATCGAACGGCGTGAAGGTACTGCTCAAGCCCACCGACTTCAGCAAGAACATGGTGCAGATGCTGGCAGTGCGTCCCGGTGGCCGCACGGCCTACAGCGACGCCGACAAGGCTGCCGTGCGCTTTGCCAGCGACGTCCAGAAGGCGATGGGGGTGGCCTCGTACAGCCCGTCCGACCTGCAGACCGTACTGGCCGGCAAAGGCCTGGCGTACAGCGCGACCATGGGCTTGTACGCCGACCAGTTGAGCGGTGGCAGCCGCAGCGGCGACCTCGAAGCGGTGCTGCAAATGAATTATCTGACCATTACCCAACCGCGCCGCGACGAAAAGCTGTTCCGGTCCTACGTTGTGCGCAGCGCCGAAGCCGTGCGCAACCGTTCGGCCGCGCCGGAAGCGCGCTTTGCCGAGGCGCGGGCCAGGACCGTGTACGGCAACCATCCGCTGCTCGAACTGCCGCCGACACCGGAAGACTACGAGAAGATCAACCTCGACCGCAGTTTCGACCTGCTGCGCGCGCGCCAGTCCAGCGTCAAGGGCATGACCTTCATCTTCGTCGGCGACTTCGAGATCGAGGCGATCAAGCCGCTGCTGGCGACGTACGTGGCGACGCTGCCGGTGGGCGAGGTGCCGCTCACTTACCGCGACCCCGGCATCCGCCAGGGGCCGGGCGTGGTGCGGCGCGAGGTAAAAGCCGGCCTGGAACAGAAGAGCACCGTGATCGTCGATTTCGGCGGCGACACCACGTATTCCTACGCCGACTCCTGGTCACTCGGCCTGCTGAACGAAGTGCTCAATATCCGCATCAACGACGAGCTGCGCGAACAGCAAAAGCTGATCTACTCGGGCGGCTCGAGCGTGCGGTACGACAAGATCCCGCGCGGCCAGTATGGCGCCACCATCGTGTTGCCGACCACCCCGGACAAGGTGCCCAGGGTGGAAGCGGCGTTGTGGGGCGAGATCGAGAAACTGCAGGCAGACGGCCCGCAGGCCGGCGACCTGGACAAGGTCAAACAGGCCAGGCTGCAGACCTACCGCCGGGCGCTTCGTGAAAACGGCTACTGGATGAATTACCTGCGTCTGAACGTGCTCGAAGGGCTGGACCCGCACGAGATCCTCAACATCGACCAGCGCATCAACGCGGTGACTGCCGACGATATCAAGGCAGCGGCGCGGCGCTACCTCGATCGCAAGAATTACGTGGAGATGGTGTTGATGCCGGAGGATGGGGCCGTGGCGGCAGTGGCCAAGCCAGAGTAGCGCTGGTCCTACAGCGGTTTGCCGTCCCTGGCTTTGCGTAACAGGCCGTGATGCCAGGTGAGGACTGCCGCAATGCCGCCTAATATTACGGTACCGAGCACGGCGCTAAACCAGTCGCCCTGGTACAGATACATGGCAGCGTCAAGCGCCGTGAGGATCCACAAAAAGATCGCCATGTTTCTGATGCCGTTACCAACACGGTTGCCGTGCTCGATCAGCCCGGCGCGCTTCTGGTCTTCGGTGATACGCACCTGGGTGCGTGGTAAACCGATGCTCCACAATAAAGAGATAACCGTGTTGATGACCAGGCAAGCTGCGAGGTAGACCAGTATATTGAGCAGCGAGTCCTCGAGCGGAACCCATTCCATCCCGACGATCCATCCTGCGAACAGCAGCAGCTGGAGCCAGCCACGGACGGCGCACTGTTGCTCGGACACCAGGTAAGCGGGACCGAACGGGGCCAATGGCTGAAGCACGCGGCGGCCGTCCGGTTGTGGCTTGGCGACGAGTCGCTTCACAAATTCATTGAATGTCATCGCCATGCTTAATCGTCGTCGTTGGAGTCAAGATCCGGGAACATCACCGACGTGAAGCCGAATTTGGAAAAATCAGTGATACGCGCCGGGTACAGTATGCCCAGCAAGTGATCGACCTCGTGCTGCACCACGCGCGCATGAAAACCGTCCACCTCGCGCTGGATCGGCTGGCGGTGCTGGTCCACGCCTTCGTAGCGCAGGCGCGTGTAGCGCGGCACGCTGCCGCGCAGGCCCGGCACCGACAGGCAGCCTTCGAAGCCCTCTTCCATCTGGTCGGACAAAGGTGTGAGCACGGGATTGATCAATACCGTTTCCGGCACCTGCGGCGCGTCCGGGTAGCGCAGGTTCTGCTTGAAGCCGAAGATCACCAGTTGCAGGTTGACGCCGATCTGCGGCGCGGCCAGGCCGGCGCCATTGGCATCATGCATGGTGTCGAACATGTCGGCGATCAGCTCGCGCATGGCCGGCGTGTCGAACTCGGTGACCGGTTCGGCCACGCGCAGCAGGCGCGGATCGCCCATCTTCAAAATTTCACGAACTGCCATTACGCTTCCTTTATTTTGCCGCCAGCACCGCCAGCAGGCCTGCTTCGTCGAGGATGGTCACTTCCAGCTCCTGGGCCTTGGCCAGCTTGCTGCCGGCATCCGCTCCGGCGACCAGGTAGTGGGTTTTTTTCGAGACCGAACCGGAGACCTTGCCGCCTTCGGCTTCGATCAACTCTGCCGCCTGGTCGCGGCCCATGGTGGGCAAGGTGCCGGTCAGGACGAAGGTCTTGCCGGTCAAATGGCCCTCGCTGGCCACCGTGGCCGGCAATTGCGCCAGCAAGTCCTCGCGCAATGCGGCCAGCGCTTTCACTTGCTGGCGGTTGGCGGCAACGTCCATCCAGGCTTGCAGCGCGTCGGACACCGTGGCCGGCAGGCCGAACACGTTGTAGATGGTCAGGTGCGCCAGCACGTCGAGCGAGACTTCCTGTTCGACCAGCTGCTTGCTGCGCGGTTCCGTCAACTTGGGGATGCCCAGCGCGGCCATCAGCTTGACCGGCTCGAGCTTTTCGCGCAGCTTGGCGCTCGGCGCGTGTTCGCCCTTGGGCGCAACGCCCGCAGCGAGCAGCGCATCGATGGCTTCCTGGTTCTTGGGTTCGGCAAAGAACTCGGCAATCGAAATGGCGACGATGCCGCCGATATCGGGCAGCACGCGCAGCAGCGCGGCCGGCACCCGGCGTACCAGCTCGAAGCGGCCGAGCCACTCGGCCAGGGTCTTGGCGGTCGATTCGCCCACGTGGCGGATACCGAGCGCGAACAGCAGCCGCTCCAGCGGCGGGTTCTTGCTCGCTTCGATCGCTTCGAGCAGGTTCTCGGCCCACTTGGTGGCGACCTTGCCGTTGGCCACTGTCTCCGGGGTAGTGCCGTCGCGTTCATCGGCCAGGCGCTTCATTTCCAGCAGGTCGTCGAGCGTGAGCGCGTACAGGTCGGCCACGCGCTGGACCTTGCCGTGTTCGACCAGGTTGTCGATGTAGCGGTCGCCTAGGCCTTCGATGTCCATCATGCGGCGGCCGGCGAAGTGGCGGATCGCTTCCTTGCGCTGCGCCGCGCAAGTGAGGCCGCCAGAGCAGCGGGCAATCGCCTCGCCCTCCTCGCGCACCACGTGCGAGCCGCAGACCGGGCAGGTCTTGGGCAGCACGTACATGGGCGGCTCGGGTTGCGGACGGCGCTCCAGCACCACCGACAGCACTTCCGGAATCACGTCGCCGGCGCGGCGCACGATCACGGTGTCGCCCACCCGCACGTCCTTGCGGCGCACTTCGTCCTCGTTGTGCAGCGTGGCGTTGGTAACGTTGACGCCGCCGACGAACACCGAGGCCAGGCGCGCCACCGGCGTGATGGCGCCGGTGCGGCCGACCTGCACTTCGATGGCCTGCACGGTGGTCAGCGCTTCCTCGGCCGGAAATTTATGGGCCAGCGCAAAGCGCGGCGCGCGCGAGACGAAACCGAGCGTGCGCTGGTCTTCCAGGCGGTTGGCCTTGTACACCACGCCGTCGATCTCGTAGGGCATGGTCGGACGGGCAGCGCCGACGGTCTGGTAATACTCCATCAAGCCGTCGTAGCCGCGCACCACGGCCGCTTCCTTGGCCACCGGCAGACCCATGGTCTGGTACCACTCGAGCAACGCGCTGTGCGAGGCCGGCATGTCGGCGCCTTCCAGCAAACCGACGCCGTAGGCGAAGAAGCGCAGCTTGCGCTGGCGCGTGATGCGCGAGTCGAGCTGGCGCAGGCTGCCTGCCGCCGCGTTGCGCGGGTTGACGAATTCCTTCTGGCCGGCCTCGCGCTGGCGCGTGTTCAGGGCCGCGAAATCGCCCTTGAACATCAGCACTTCGCCGCGCACGTCCAGCACGGCCGGTGGCTTGTCGGTGCCCAGGCGCAGCGGGATCACGCTGATAGTGCGAATGTTGGCGGTGACGTCTTCGCCGGTGTAGCCGTCGCCACGGGTGGCAGCCTGCACCAGCAGGCCATTCTCGTAGCGCAGGTTGATGGCCAGGCCGTCGTACTTGACTTCAGCTGCGTATTCCACTTCGGCCGACGTATCGAGACCGTCGCGCACGCGGCGATCGAAGTTCTCGATGTCCTCGTCGGTGAACCCATTGCTCAGTGACAGCATCGGCACCGAGTGCGTCACCTGGTCGAACTGCGGCAGCGGCGCCGCGCCCACGCGCCGGGTGGGCGAATCGGGCTGCACCAGTTCAGGGTGATCCTGCTCGAGCTGCTGCAGCTCGAGGAACAGCTTGTCGTACTCCGCGTCCGGGATGGTGGGCGCGTCCTGCACGTGGTAGGCGTGCAGGTGGCGGTTGAGCTCCGCGCTCAGTGCGGCGATGCGTGCTTGGTAATCCACTTCGGTCATTGCAGTTACTCGGCTCAGCTAAACAGGCGCATGGCGCGGGTGGAACCGGCCGGGATGTCGGCGTCATTCATTTCGGTGTAGAAGTCCTGCACCTGCTTGGCGATTTCGGCCAGGGCGGCGTCGGACAGCGGCTGGTTGTAGTCGTCCACGATGGTGGCGTCCAGGCGGCCCATCAGCGACTTGGCGCAGGCGATCATGGCGCCGAAGCCGTCGCGCGCGGGCGCCACGCAGGGCACGTCGAGCAGCAGGGTCAGGCGCGACGTGGTTTCCTCGGCCAGCGTGACGTTGGTGGACAGCGAGAACAGGAAGCCGCCGTCGCCGTCGGGCATCACGTAGCGGCCGTCCGGCCGCAGATCGAAGCCCTGCTTTTCCAGTGCGCCGATCAGGGTGTTGATCGCCCATGGTGCGCCATTGGTGTGCAGGTTGACGCCCAGCTGGGCGTCGTGGCTGGCGACGAAGCGGTGCAGGTTGCGCGCTTCGGCCATCACTTCGATCATGTCCGGCACTTCCGGTTCGGCGCCGATTTCGTCGGACATGGCGCGCAGGCGCGTGACCAGCTCCGAGTATTCGAGTTCGTTCAGCGCAGTGCTGCGGCTGGCCAGCTGGATGCCGCCTTGCAGCCTGGTGTACACGCCACCGTAAGCGATCGGTTCCCAGTCGCCGGAGACGGCCAGGCCGATGTAGTGCAGCGGCTTGTTGCCGACCATGCGCAGGGTTTGCAGCACCGGCAGCAGCTTGTCGCCGCGCAGCGGGGCTTCCAGCGCCAGCGGCAGCAGGCAGTCGATCAACGGATCGACCAGCGCGGTGGCCTGCTCGGCCGCCGCTGCGGCAGCGGCGTTGGCGCGGGCGGCCAGTTCGTCCTCGTCCGGCTCGGGTGCACCGGGCGCGACCGGGTCGATGGTGAATTCAGGGATCGGCGGCAAAGCCGGGCCTGCTGGACTAACCGGGCTCAGTACGGCGCCCAGGGCGGCAGCCGACGCGGTGGCTTCGGCGCCTGCCACGCCGGGGGTATCGGACACCGGCTCGTCGAGCGAGAAGCTTGGTTCCTGGCGCACGGCGGGATCGAGTCCTGGCGCAGTGACCGGAGCGGCAGCGCGCACCGGGGCTGGCGCGACCGGCGCGGCAGGCACCGGATTCTGCGCATAGGAAGGCGCCGACGATGCATTGGGCGCATTTGGATCGCGCATCAGCACGTCGTCGTGATCGGTGCCGAACGCGCGTTCCACGCTTTTCTTGGCCTTGTATTCCTGGATCTTGTTATAGGTGAAAACGCCGGCGACGAACACGCCCGCGAGCCCGATCAAACTCAGTTGGAGATCTGTCATGCTGCTTGTACCTCAGTTGCAAAGTTGGCGGCGGACTCCATGTCCACCGCCACGATGCGCGACACGCCCTGCTCCTGCATCGTCACACCGATTAGTTGATTGGCCATCTCCATCGCAATCTTGTTGTGCGAGATGAAGAGGAATTGGGTATGTTCCGACATGCGCTTGACCATGCGGCAAAAGCGCTCGGTGTTGGCGTCGTCCAGCGGCGCATCGACCTCGTCGAGCAGGCAGAATGGCGCGGGATTCAAGCGGAACATGGAGAACACCAGCGCGGTTGCCGTCAGCGCTTTTTCGCCACCGGACAGCAGGTGGATGGTGGCGTTCTTTTTGCCCGGCGGCTGCGCCATGACCTGCACGCCGGAGTCGAGGATCTCGTCGCCGGTCATGATCAGTTTGGCCTGGCCGCCGCCGAACAGGATGGGGAACAATTCGGAAAAATGACCGTTGACGCGGTCGAACGTATCTTGCAGCAGGTCGCGGGTTTCCTTGTCGATGTGGGTGATCGCATTTTCCAGCGTGGCGATCGCTTCCATCAGGTCGGCATTCTGCGCGTCGAGGAAATTCTTGCGCTCCGAGGCGGTGGCCAGCTCGTCGAGCGCCGCCAGGTTCACCGCGCCCAGCAGCGATATGGCGTTGGTCAGGCGCGTGACCTCGCCTTGCAGGTACGACGCCTTCATGTCCGGATGCAGTTTTTGGGACAGCGCCGCTTCGTCCGCCTGCGCTTCGGCCAGCTGGGCGGCGAACTGCTCCTGGTTCAGGCGCGCGGCCTGTTCCTTCAGTTGCAGCTCGGTGATCTTGTCGCGCTGCGGCTGCAGCGCGCGCTCGGTGGACATGCGCCCTTCCTCGAAGGCACGCATCTGCTGCGCCACCTGGTCCAATTCGTGGCGCGCGTCCGACAAGGCTTTTTCCTGGTCGGTGCGGCGATCGAGCAGGTCCTGCAAGCCGTCGTTGGCAGCCCCCGAATCGAGGTTGGCCAGTTCCATGTGGCCGGCCTCCATGCTGTCGGTCACCTGCACCACCTGGGCGGTGGCGGTGGCAATCGCGCGGCGCAGTTCCTCGATCTTGTTGCGGTGGGTTTTCTCGGCAAAGGCGATTTCCTGGGCGGCGCGTTCGAGATCGCGCGCGGCGTCGCGGGCGTCGGCCAGGCGCTGCTCCTGTTCCAGGAACACGGTCTGACCGTCTTCGTGCTCGCCTTGCAGGTTACCGAGTTCCATGTCGAGCTGCTCGAACTTTTCTTCCGACTCGAGCTTGATCTGGGTTTGCTCTTGTTCCTGCGCGACGATCTCGGCCAGGTCGGCGGCGATCTGCGTGCTGCGCTGGTTGAAGCGCGCTTCGATCTCGGACAGTTTGACCACTTCGATTTGCAGCTTGTGCACCGACTGCTGCAGGCTTTGCAGCTTGACGCGGGCGTCACCGAGCGCGCGCGTGTGGGCGCTGAGCGCTGCTTCGGCGCGCACGGCGCGCGCACGCGCCTCGTCGGCCAGCATCTGCTGGGCGCGCAGCTGGCGCGTGAGGTTCTCGATTTCCTGCTGGCGCCCCAGCATGCCGTCCTGCTCGGAATCGGCTGCGTAAAAGCGCACGCTGGCCGCGTTGATCACGTGGCCCTGCGGCGTGACGAAACTGCCGCCCAGCGGCAGTTTGACCCGCTCGGCAAACGCGGTAGCCACATCGGGCGCCTGGTAGACACTGTGCAGCCAGTCTTGCAGCAGGCCGCGCAGGCCGGGATCGTTCAGTTTCAATAAATCGATGAACGGCGCCAGGCCCGAAGCGTCCACCGGTGCTGGCGGCGCACTGGACGACGGCGCGTACAGCGCCAGCCTGGCCGGCGGCGCATCGGCAAAAAAGGCCTTGGCCCAGTCGATATTCGACAGTTGCAGCGCCGACGTGCGCTCGCGCAGCACCGCTTCCAGCGCGGTCTCCCAGCCGGCTTCGATATGCAGCTTTTGCCACAGTCGCGGCAAGGTATCGAGTTCGTGTTTTTGCAGCCATGGCGTGACTTTGCCCTCGGTCTGCACCCGTTCCTGCAACTGGCGCAGCGCGTTCAGACGCGCTTCCAGCTGGGCGTTGGCGGCAGTCTCGGCATTGACTTGCTGCTGGGCGTCGCGGCGTTCCTGTTCCAGCGCCGGTTGCTGCGCGGTCAGTTCTTCGAGCAAGCCGGTCTGTTCTTCGAGCTGATATTGCTGCTCTTCCTGCTGCTCGCGCAGGTTGCTCAGATGGGCGCTGTCGGGCAGGCTCAGGCCGTGCTTTTCCTGTTGCAGCCGTTCGCGCCGCACGGCCAGGCTGCCCAGGATATTGCTGGCGTTGCGCTGGTGCGCCGATTCCAGTTCCAGCTGCTGCTGCGCCTGCATGATGCGGGCGCGCGACTGCGTGCTTTTTTCCTGCGCGGCGCGCCACGCCTGTTCGAGCAGCGGCAGCGATTCGGCCTTCTGTTCAGCGCGCATCTGCGCCTCTTCCACCTTGGCGCCCAGCTCTTCGAGCGTGAATTCCGCTTCCTCGATCTGGCCGCCATATTCGGTGGCTTGCTGCTGCCACTGGTCGCGCTGGGCGGTGAGCGTGGCCAGCTGCGATTGCAGCCGGCTGCGCGATTCGATCACGAACTTGATCTGCGCTTCCAGGCTGCCGATTTCGGCATTGGTCTGGTACAGCGCGCCCTGTGCCGTGTGCAGGCGGTCGCCGGCGGCAAAGTGGGACTGGCGCAGGTGTTCGAGCGACAGCTCGACGTTGCGCAGCTTGGCGGTTTGTTCTTCGAGGTCGTTCTGGGCCTGCTCCATCTCGCGGAATACGCGCTTTTGCTCGCTTTCCGCCTCGACCTTGCGCAGCAGCCAGAGCAGCTTCTGCTTCTCTTCCTGGTCCGCTTGCAGCTGGTGGAACCTGGTGGCGACGGCGGCCTGGCCTTCGAGCTTCTCCAGGTTGCTGTTCAGTTCGCGCAGGATGTCTTCCACGCGCAGCAGATTCTCGCGCGTGTCGTGCAGGCGGTTTTCGGTTTCGCGGCGGCGTTCCTTGTACTTGGAGACGCCAGCCGCCTCTTCCAGGAACACCCGCAGTTCTTCAGGGCGCGACTCGATGATGCGGCTGATCATGCCCTGGCCGATGATGGCGTAGGCGCGCGGCCCGAGGCCGGTGCCGAGGAAAATGTCCTGGATATCGCGCCGGCGCACCGGCTGGCCATTGATGTAATAGGTGGACGTGCCGTCGCGCGTGAGGGTGCGCTTGACGGCGATCTCGGCATACTGGCCCCACTGCCCCGCGGCCTTGCCGTCGGCGTTGTCGAACACCAGTTCGACCGACGAACGCCCGGCCGGCTTGCGGTGGGTGGAGCCGTTGAAAATCACGTCCTGCATCGACTCGCCGCGCAGCTCGGACGCCTTCGATTCGCCCAGCACCCAGCGCACGGCGTCGATGATGTTGGACTTGCCGCAGCCGTTCGGTCCCACCACGCCAACCAGTTGCCCCGGCACCTGGAAATTGGTGGGATCAACGAAAGACTTAAATCCCGACAATTTAATGGAAGAGAGACGCACGTTGGTTTACTTGGAATATGGGCTATAAAGGTTCGCAATAATACCATTTAGCTTATCGACCAAGGCCAAAAACCACGACCGCAAGCGTGCGGCCCGACGCGAGAGCTAGTGGGCCACGTTGGAGTTATTGTGGCGCCACATCTCGCGGGTGTAAGGATGATCGCGGCCCGAAAGTTTGAGCGCCACTTGCGTGATCCAGTCTTCTGCAGGAATCGGCTCGACATTGGGCGCCACCAGCACGATCGGCAGGCACAGCACGGCCAACATGCGGCTCAGTGCCCAGCGGTGCTCGCGGCTGGCGAAATAGATGAAGCCGCCCGCCACTGCCAGGCCGAGGATGGCGCCGGTGACCACTTCTGACACCGAATGGGCCAGCGTGGGCACGCGCGAGATGGAAATCAGCACAGCCAGGATCACACCGGCGGCAGCGCCGATGTAGCGCGCATACGGACCGCTGGAACGCAGCACCAGGTAGCCGGCCACCGGGTACACCGCCGCCGCGCGCATGGCGTGGCCACTGAAACCGGCAAACTCGACGGACTCCACGCCCAATCCCCATCCCATGAACATCATCTTGGTGATCACCACCAGCGCCATACCGATGCCGAACAACATGGCCCAGGCCAGCGTCAGCCGCCATTGCTTGCCTGCGATCAGGTAGATGGCGATGGCTGCGCCGATGGGGCCGGTGACAGCCAGGCTGCCGATCATGCTCAAGAGGTGCCAAAAATACATCATCCGTAAAGCCTTTCATTTATTGCATTGCACCATGCTATTTAAACACAGCAGCAGCATTGTAGCCAATTAATGCAGTGCGGCAATTATGAATGTAGTGCAAGGAAAGGATACAAGCGTGCGGATGGGAGACCGGAAGGCGCCGGGATTGGCGCCTGGGGGATCAGATGTTGGCAACGCGCTGGCCGCGCGGGGGAATGAAGTCCTTGATGTCGTTGATCATGCCGACGTCGCGGGCGTCCGATGCGGTCAGGTGCAGGTCGGAATACGCATGGGTGCGCCAGTGTTCTTCGGACAGTTGCACGTGTTCGCGCAGGATTTGCTCGGTGCGCGCGTCGTCGGCCTGCAAGCCTTCGACGATGATGCGCAGCGCATCGGGGCGGGCGCCGTGCGGGGCGCTGGCGTGCGACTTGTGCACCATGAAGCGCGAGGTCTCGCTGGCGTAGCGCTCTTCCCCGGCCAGGAACAGGATCACCGCGATCGACGCTACCGCGCCGGCATTGTAGGTGACGATCTTGATCGGCAGCTTGCTCAGGTAGTTGTACAGGCAAATGCCATCGCTGACATAGCCGCCGTTGGACTGGATCAGGATGTGGGCGGTGGTGATGCGGTCTTCGGTCATGTCGGCAACGGCGTCGAACATGCGGCGTACCATATCGCTATTGACGTCGCCGGACAGCGTAAACCACGCCTGGCCAGCGTACTCGTCTAAGGATTGTGGGTCTTGGCTCATGGCTGGGCTCTCAAAATTGTGTGATTTATTCTAGCAAAAAGTTGTCTTTTGGGCTTTTTACTTGCGCGTCATTCGTGCGGCGGTCTGCGAGCTCGTCTGTGCGCTGGTTCACGGCCCCGCAAGATTGACATGGTGAGCCTTCTGACTTATATTCCCGAGTCTTGATCGGGAGAGGGCAATCCAGCGTTGCCGCCGAAGGGGCACTACCCAAAAACTCTCAGGCAAAAGGACCGGTCAAGGGGCGCCGCATGGCAACATGCGCTGCTCAAACTCTGGAGAGCGATTGCCTCAGCAATCCACCGAAGGGGCGCACGGGGTCATTCCCGTTATCTCTCAGGTACCAAGGACAGAGGGGTCTGCAACATTGCGGAACAGCTTTGCTGTTCCTTGTATGCTCTGTTAACCCTCTTGATCCTGGACCGCCATGACGCTCAAAGCCACACCCCTCAATAACGCACACCGCGCAGCCGGCGCCCGCATGGTCGATTTCGGCGGCTGGGACATGCCGGTCAACTACGGTTCGCAGATCGAGGAACACCATGCCGTGCGCACCGACGTCGGCATGTTCGACGTGGCGCACATGTGCGTCGTGGACATCCGTGGCGACAACGCGCGCGCTTTCCTGCGCGGCCTGCTGGCCAACAACGTCGACAAGCTGCAAGTGTCGGGCAAGGCACTGTACTCGTGCATGCTCAACCCGCAAGGCTTCGTGATCGACGACCTGATCGTCTATTTCATCAACGAGAGCTGGTTCCGCCTGGTGGTCAACGCCGGCACCGCCGAAAAAGACGTGGCATGGATGCAGGCGCAGAACGACGCGACCAACAGCGGCCTGACCATAACCCAACGCAGGGATGGTGCCGATGCCATGGCACTGATCGCCGTGCAGGGCCCGAACGCCCGCGCCAAGGTGTGGCAAGTGATCCCTGAAGCGCAGGCCGGCACTGCCGACATGAAGCCATTCAACGTGGCCTTTGCCCAGAGCGCGCAATTTGGCGAGGCGATGATCGCCCGCACCGGTTACACCGGCGAAGACGGCTTCGAGATCGGCGTGGCAGCAACCCAGGCCGAAGCGCTGTGGAACGCGCTGGTGGCCGCAGGTGTGAAACCGGCAGGCCTGGGCGCGCGCGACACGCTGCGCCTGGAAGCCGGCATGAACCTGTACGGCCAGGACATGGACGAAACCGTCAACCCGCTCGACGCCGGCCTGGCCTGGACCATCGACCTGGTGTCGGAACGCGACTTCATCGGCAAGGCCGCGCTGCAAGCGCTGGGCCAGAACAGCCAGTTCGTGGGCCTGATCCTGCGCGAAAAAGGCGGCGTACTGCGCGCCCACCAAAAAGTGATCGTGGCCGGCAGCGATGCGGTCGGCGAAATCACCAGCGGCACCTTCAGCCCGACCATGCAGCAGGCCATCGCGCTGGCGCGGGTACCGAACGGCGTGGCCGTCGGCGACACCGTGCACGTCGAAATCCGCGACAAGAAACTGGCTGCCTCGGTCGTCAAGCTGCCGTTCGTGCGCAACGGCAAGATCCTGGCCGTTTAATTTTTTCGATTTTTCTCACCATACACCACCCCACCCCACTGGAGCTTTACATGAACATTCCTGCCGACCTGAAGTACACCGAATCCCACGAATGGGTACGCACTGAAGCCGACGGCACCGTCACCGTCGGCATCACCGAGTTCGCCCAAGATGCGCTCGGCGACATCGTCTTCGTCGAACTGCCAAAAGTGGGCACGACCTACGGCGCCGGCGACGACGCCGCCGTGGTGGAATCGGTGAAGGCCGCCAGCGACATCTACGCGCCAGTGGCTGGCGAAGTGGTGGCGGTGAACGACGACGTGGTCAACGCGCCAGAGTCGATCAACACCGACGCTTACGCCAACTGGCTGTTCAAGATCAAGCCGAGCGACGCCGCAGCCGTTGACAGCCTGCTGGACGCTGCCGCTTACGGCAGCGCCACCGCTTCCTGATTCGCCAGTAACGCTTCCACCGTCATTCCCGCGAATGCGGGAATCCATAGAACCGGCGAGCCGTTCAACCGTTCCTTGGATCTCCGCTTTCGCGAGGATGACGGCTCAGAGTTCCCGTCTCATTATTAAAGCTCCCCGCCCTCCTATGACCCGCACCAGCCTGACCCAACTCGAAGCCCGCGACGCCTTCATCGCGCGCCACATCGGCCCGGACGCCGCCGAACAGCAAGCCATGCTGGCGGCGCTCGGCTACCCCACCCGCGCCGCCCTGATCGACGCCATCGTTCCGGCCAACATCCGCAACAAGGCCGCCCTGCCGCTGGGCGCCTACTCCGCGCCGCTGCCGGAAAGCGAAGCGCTGGCCAAGCTCAAGAAAATCGCCTCGAAAAACAAGGTGCTCAAGTCGCTGATCGGCCAGGGCTACTACAACACCACCACGCCAGGCGTGGTGCTGCGTAACATCTTCGAAAACCCGGCCTGGTACACCGCGTACACGCCGTACCAGCCAGAGATTTCGCAAGGCCGCCTGGAAGCGATCCTGAACTTCCAGCAAACCATCACCGACCTGACCGGCATGGGCATCGCCAATGCATCGATGCTCGACGAAGGTACCGCCGCCGCCGAAGCGATGACGCTGATCCAGCGCGTGGGCAAGTCGAAGTCGAACACGTTCTATGTCGCTGACGATGTGCTGCCGCAAACGCGCGAAGTGCTGGAAACCCGCGCCAAGCCGCTGGGCATCATCATCAAGCCGTTCCACCCGGCCGAACTCTCCAGCATCACCGACGCTTTCGGCGTGCTGCTGCAGTACCCTGGCGTGAATGGCGTGGTGCGCGATTACAAGGCCGGCGTGGAAGCTGTGAAAGCCGCCGGTGCGATGGTCGTCGTCGCTGCCGACCTGCTGGCGCTGACCATGCTCACGCCGCCGGGCGAATGGGGCGCGGACGTCGTTGTCGGTAACAGCCAGCGCTTCGGCGTTCCGCTGGGCTTTGGCGGCCCGCACGCCGGCTACCTGTCCACCCGCGACGAATTCAAGCGCAGCATGTCGGGCCGCCTGGTTGGCGTGACCATCGACGCGCAAGGCAACAAAGCCTACCGCCTGGCGCTGCAAACCCGCGAGCAGCACATCCGCCGCGAAAAAGCCACGTCCAACATCTGCACCGCGCAAGTGCTGCTGGCCGTGATCGCCTCGATGTACGCCGTGTACCACGGCCCGAAAGGCCTGCAGCAGATCGCCCAGCGCGTGCACCGCTACACCGGCATCGTTGCCGCCAACCTGAAAACGCTCGGCTACACGGTCACCAACGAGACTTATTTTGATACCCTGACGGTAGCCACCGCCAACGCCGAACAGCTGCACGCCTCGGCCCACTCGCACGGCGTGAACCTGCGCGTGATCGATGCGTCGCACGTCGGCATTTCGCTCGACGAAACCACCACCCGCGAAGACATCGCCCTGCTGTGGACCGTGTTCGCCCATCCGGTCGGTGGCCCGGCCCACGGCCCGGACCTCGACACCGTCGAAGCCGGCGTCACCGAAGCGTTCCCGGCCACCTTGGCCCGTACCAGCGCCTACCTGACGCACCCGGTATTCAACCGCTACCATTCGGAGACCGAAATGCTGCGCTACCTGCGCAGCCTGGCGGACAAGGACCTGGCGCTGGACCGCACCATGATCCCGCTCGGCTCGTGCACCATGAAGCTCAACGCCACGTCCGAAATGATCCCGGTCACCTGGCCCGAGTTCTCGAACATCCACCCGTTCGCACCGGACAGCCAGACCGTGGGCTACCGCGAAATGATCGCCCAGCTCGAAGAAATGCTGTGCGCCGTCACCGGCTACGCCGCAATCTCGCTGCAGCCTAATGCCGGCTCTCAGGGCGAATACGCTGGTTTGCTGGTGATCCAGGCTTACCACCAGTCGCGCAACGAAGGCCATCGCAACATCTGCCTGATTCCATCGTCGGCGCACGGCACCAACCCGGCATCGGCCAGCATGGTCGGCATGCAAGTGGTGGTCACCGCCTGCGATGCCAACGGCAACGTCGACCTGGCCGACCTGAAAGCCAAGGCCGAGCTGCACTCGAAGAACCTGGCCTGCGCCATGGTCACCTACCCGTCCACGCACGGCGTGTTCGAAGAAGGCATCCAGGAACTGTGCGAGATCGTCCACGGCCACGGCGGCCAGGTGTACATCGACGGCGCCAACATGAATGCACTGGTGGGCGTTGCTGCTCCCGGCGCGTTCGGCGGCGACGTTTCGCACCTGAACCTGCACAAGACCTTCTGCATTCCGCACGGTGGTGGCGGTCCTGGCGTGGGCCCGATCGGCGTGGGCGCGCACCTGGCCAAGTTCCTGCCGAACCAGCGTTCGAACGGCTACATTCGCGACAACGCCGGCATCGGCGCGGTCAGCGCGGCGCCGTACGGCTCGGCCAGCATCCTGCCTATCTCGTGGATGTACATCGCCATGATGGGCGCAGAAGGCCTGACGGCTGCGACTGAAAACGCCATCCTGGGCGCCAACTACATCGCCCGCCGCCTGGCGCCGCACTACCCGGTGCTGTACACGGGCCATGATGGCCTGGTGGCGCACGAGTGCATCATCGACCTGCGTCCGCTGCAGGATGCCACCGGCATCACCAACGAGGACGTGGCCAAGCGCCTGATGGACTTCGGCTTCCACGCCCCGACCATGAGCTTCCCGGTACCGGGCACCCTGATGATCGAGCCGACCGAAAGCGAATCGAAGGTCGAGATGGACCGCTTCATCGACGCCATGATCGCTATCCGCAACGAGATCGCCAAGGTGGAAAGCGGCGAGTTCGACAAGCTGGACAACCCGCTCAAGCACGCCCCGCACACGGCCGCAGTGCTGACCGCCGACAAATGGGAACGCAAGTACTCGCGCGAAGTGGCAGCCTACCCGGTGCCATCGCTGCGCAAGCAGAAGTACTGGCCGCCGGTAGGCCGCGCCGACAATGTCTACGGCGACCGCAACCTGTTCTGCGGCTGCGCGCCGATGAGCGACTACGAGTAATCCGTCGTTAAGCGGCATCCGCTTCGGGGGCAGTTCCGGTATTCGGAACTGCCCCCGAATTTATTTCAGGGCACGATGACGGTGATCGCGCCTTTTTCCGGATGCTCTGCCAGTTGCCGGCCGATGGCCGCCTGCATCTGGACGATGTCGGCCGTGGCGCTGTCGCTGCGGCGGGTCATCTCGAACGTGGCGCCGCGCGGGTCGTGGCATAACATGGATGCCTGCGCTACCTTGCAGCTCAACGTCATGTCCTCTGGCCGCTGCGGTGGCCGGATGTCGGCAGGTAATGCGCGCGCCTGCAGCTGGTCGCCGTCGAGCGTGGTCCGCATCGGCATGCCGATGCGCAGCGGCAGCTGTTGCATCCTTCCTGCATACCGCCTGGCGCCGACCATTACCGCCGTGCCGCCTGGCTCCAGGTACAGGTCGATCTGGCGGGTGCCTCCTTCAAACGGTGTCTCGCCCGTGCTCCAGGTGCCGGCGAGGCTGGCGGGCGGTGGTTGCGCCGCCAGCGCGCCGTTGTGGCAAGCCAGCAGCGCGATGCCGACGAGTAGGAGTTTGACGGGGTTCATGGCAGCAGTTCCAGGTGGGGAAAATGACAACATATTACCTGAAGCGCAACACCGACAACTGTCGTCTCTGCAAGTGTTCAGGTTCAGACCGACAGGCATGTCCTACAAGTGCGCAGCATGGCGCCTGATGGCGAGCACGGCGGACAGCGCCTAAGATGAATTCACCCCAAGCACGGGGCCCCAACCGGAGACGATCATGGCTAATCAGAACAATCAGCAAGGCAATCCGCTCAACCCAGATCAACGCAATCCCGACCAGCGCAATCCCATGCAAGATTCCTCGCAAGACCGCAGCCAGCGCAGTGACCAAGGCAACCAGCAAAGCGACCGTCCGCTCAGCGAGGATGACGAACTGGACAGCGATTACGGCTCCGAAAGCGGTTCGCGCAGCGGCACTCGCGAGCAAGGCAAGGAGCAGGGTCAGCAGCCAGGGCGGCAGAATCAGCGCACCGACCGCTAACTGTCGTTAGTCACTACGCAGCGGCCTTCGGGCCGCTATTTTCGTCCGCTTGCCTCTTGCACGAAATGTTGATCAGGGGTAAATTGTCATTTTAAGAACATGAGCTGGCGAAATGACGAGCAGATTTCTGCAGCAGGTGGCAGCCCTGGGGCTGGGTGCGGATCCTACCGATCAACAACTCGGCGAAGTCGGACGGCTGATGCAGGACTGGATGCGCTTGCCGCGCGCCCTGCCCGACGACGTGATGGCACTGCCCAAGGCCGACGGACAGCAGGAACTGCTCTATCCGTTGCACGTCGCCCCCGGCAAGCCGGCACTGTACCTGGTCTCGGACGGGCCCGGGGTGGCCAGTCCGCCGCACGAGCACACCACCTGGGCGGTCATCGTCGGCCTGTCCGGCAACGAGCGCAACGTGCTTTATCAGCGCGACACCGCTGCCGCGACCTTGCACGCACTGTGCACGATCGACGTCAAGGAAAACGACGTGATCCACCTGCGCGCCGATGCGATCCACGCCACCGTTGCCGCCGACGACCTGCCCACCTTCCACTTGCACCTCTACGGCAAGCCGCTGGCCGAGCTGGCACCGTACGCTTCGCGCTGCTACCCGGCGGCGTCCGCTCCTTGATACTACCCTCGTTCACCAGCAGTCTCACTGCAACGGGATACTGACAATGCGGTCGTCGCCGGGGCGCGGCTCGCCTCGGCTGTCGGTGTTATTGGTCATCATCCACAGCAGGCCTTCCGGTGTGACTACTACGTCGCGCAGGCGGCCGTATTCGCCGGTGTAGCGGTCAACAGAAGTCGATGGCGTGGCCAGCGCGATTTGCCGCAGCCGTTCGCCGCGCAGGTTGGCGATATAGATCGAACTGCCGCGTATCGCCATGCCGCTCGGGCTGGCGGTGGACGTGCTCCACTGCTGCAGCGGATTGGTGTAGCGGCTGTCGGTGGCGATGCCCTCCACCACCGGCCAGCCATAATTGGCGCCGGCCGTGATGCGGTTCAGTTCATCCCAGGTATTCTGGCCGAATTCCGAGGCATACATGGCGCCGTCGGCGGCCCAGGCAATGCCTTGCGGGTTGCGGTGGCCGAGGCTGTAGACATACGATCCGGGGAACGGGTTGTCGCGCGGGACCGCGCCTTCCGGCGTCATGCGCAGGATCTTGCCGCCCAGCGAGGCCATGTCCTGGGCGCGCGCGGTGTTGGCGGCGTCGCCGGCGGTGGCGTACAGCATGCCGTCCGGACCAAAGGCGATGCGGCCGCCATTATGGGTGGAGGCGGCCGGGATGCCGTTCAGGACCGACTGCACGGCGCCCAGCCGTATGCCGGCGCCGTCGCCCGACAGCGGATACCGCACGATGCGGTTCTGGCTGCCGGCGGTGAAATACACGTACAGGTAATCGTCGCGCACGGCGATGCCCAACAGGCCGCCTTCCCCGCTGCCATTGACGCCGGCGATCACCGCCACCTCGCTTACAGCGCCGTTGCTGCCGACGGCCACGATGCGGTCGGTATCGCGTTCGCTCACCAGTGGCGTCCCCTTGTAAAACGCGATCGACCACGGCGCGCGCAGGCCGCTGGCCACCACGGTGGGCGCGGTCGGCGCGGTGGGTGTGCCGGGATTGCCGGGATTGCCGGGGTTGCCGGGATTGGCGGGAGGATTGACGACCACCACGGTATCGTCGCTGGAGCCGCCGCAGGCGGCCAGGCCCAGCGAGACGGCAAGCGTAAGGGCCAACTTGCCCCTCTGAGCGGCCAGGCTGGTCGGACGTACTGCAGCAGTGGTGCGGGTCATGGCGGTCTCCTTGGTCTGGTCGCGGCCGGGTCGCGGTGAGAGATGCCAAACTACATGTTTTCCGCGACAGCCGGCGCACCGCTCGCGTCTCGTTCTGCTAACAGGACGCGCGTGACAGTCTGCGGCAGGTAAGATAGCCTGCTCCAGGCTGCCGAGTTGCGCCAACAATATCTCCGCACGAAAAATTTACGACAGGATGACGTCCGCATGAAAGCGAAAACCAAGGCAGTTCTCATCTCGGCGCTGCTGTTCCCCGGCCTCGGTCACTTCGTGCTCAAGCGCGCCATGCGCGGCTGCCTGTTCATCGTGCCCACCTTGCTGGCGATCGGCGTACTGCTGCGTACCACGCTCACCCTGGCCGACCAGCTGGTGGCCGAAATCCAGAGCGGCGCCCTGCCCCTCGATGTGCCGGTCATCATGGCGCGCATCAGCGCCTCCGGCGGCGACGATGCCAGCACCAACCTGGCGTCGCTGGTACTGGTGGTGTGCTGGCTCGGTGCGGTACTCGATGCGTGGTGGCTGGCGCGCAACCAATAACCGATTCACGACGCGATATCCAGGATGCCAATCGCCCGGACGGAAACGCAGGCGCCATGACGCGCAAGCAGCGCCAGCAGCCGTCAATTCATTTCCTTCATTTTTTGGAATCATCGTCGTTCCTGACCGCACCGCGCAGATTGGTCACCACCAGGCACAGCTGAAGGATGATCAACGCCCAGGCCTGGTCGTGCAGGCCCCACGCCACCCACAGGGCATTACTTCCCAGAAAACACCAGAAGCCGAGCTTGCGGCGCCGGTGGTGCTCGGAACCGACCAGCCAGGCGGCCAGCAGGGTGATGGCCATCGCGGGCCATTGCAGCAAATTGATCAAGTCGTCCATGGGCACAGCGTAGCGACCACAAGGCGCGCGCACTGTTAGCGAACCCACCTTCATGGTCACAAAACGATGACTATAATGCATGACATTGCAAGGAGGCCCCATGTTCGAACTGGACTTGCCCTGGTGGGAGCTGGTGCTGCGCGCCAGCCTCATCTACATCGCCCTGCTGGTCATGATGCGCTTCACCGGCAAGCGCACCGTGGGACAGTTCACGCCGTTCGACCTGCTGGTCGTGATGCTGCTGTCCGAAGCGGTCTCGAACGGGCTGTCGGCCGGTGAAGACTCGGTCGCTGGCGCGCTGATCTCGGCCGGCACCCTCATCGTGCTCAACGTCGGCATCGCGATTGCCACTTCGCGTAGCGAAAAGATGGCCAAGCTGGTCGATGGCGAAGCGGTGCTGCTGGGCCGCGACGGCCAGGTGTTCAAGGACGCCATGAAGCGCGAACACGTGGCCAAGGGCGACGTCGACCAGGCGCTGCGCGAAGCGGACTGCCCACTTGATAAAATGAAGTATGTCTTCCTCGAGGCGAACGGCATGATCACCGTGCTCAAGGAAGAGTCATCATCAACTTAAGGAATTCCATGCGCATCGCCACCTTCAACATCAACGGCATCGGCGCCCGCCTGCCGGCCCTGCTGCAATGGCTGCAAGAAACCCAGCCCGACGTGGTCTGTCTGCAGGAACTCAAAGCGCCGCAGGAAAAGTTTCCCGAGGCGGCACTCCAGGAAATCGGCTACGAGGCGATCTGGCACGGCCAGAAAAGCTGGAACGGCGTGGCGATCCTGGCGCGTGGCGTCAAGCCGATCGAAGTCGGACGCGGTCTGCCCGGCGATCCTGAAGACGAACAGAGCCGCTACATCGAAGCAGTGGTCAACGGCGTGCTCATTTGCGGCCTGTACCTGCCCAATGGCAACCCGGCGCCCGGCCCCAAGTTCGACTACAAGCTCGCATGGTTCGAGCGCCTGATCACCCATGCGGCCGGCCTGATGGAAGCCGGGACGCCCACCGTGATCGCCGGCGACTTCAACGTCATGCCGACCGACCTCGACGTGTACAAGCCCGAGCGTTGGGTCGATGACGCCCTGTTCCGCCCCGAAACGCGCGAGGCCTTTCACCGCCTGGTGGCGCAAGGCTGGACCGACGCCCTGCGCACCATGCACCCGGGCGAGACCATCTACACGTTCTGGGATTATTTCCGCAACGCTTACGGGCGCAATGCCGGCATTCGCATCGACCATTTATTGCTTTCCCCCGACTTGGCGCCACACCTGAAAAAGGCCGAAGTGGATCGCGACGTGCGTGGCCGCGAAAAGCCCAGCGACCACGCGCCGGTATGGATAGAACTCGACCTCGACGGAGACCATTGATGGGCATACTGACAGATCAACCGGGCGACGACGTCGCCGATATTTTTACCGACACGGGCAGCGGAGCCAGCGGAGCCAACCAAAAGTGGCCGCAAAAAATCTGGCTGGTGCGCCACGGCCAGAGCGCAGGCAACGTCGCGCGCGATGCAGCCGAGGCGGCCCGCCTGCACCTGATCGATATCGCCGACCGCGACATGGACGTGCCGCTGTCCGAATTGGGCGAACGCCAGGCGCAGGCCCTGGCCAACTGGTTCGAGGCGCTCGAGCCAGACCAGCGGCCCACCGTGGTGCTGTATTCGCCGTATGTGCGCGCGCGCGAAACCGCCAACGCCGTGATCGGCCGCATCGGCCGCGACGACCTGCTGACCACCGTGATGGACGAGCGCCTGCGCGAAAAGGAGTTCGGCATCCTCGACCGCCTGACGCCGCTGGGCATCCACGACAAGTACCCGGAACTGGCCGAGCAGCGCCAGCACGTCGGCAAATTCTATTTCCGTCCGCCCGGCGGCGAAAGCTGGTGCGACGTGATCCTGCGCCTGCGCAGCGCGCTCGACACCATCGTCCGTGAGTATCGCGGCGAGCGGGTTCTGATCGTGGGCCACCAGGTGATCGTCAATTGCCTGCGCTACCTGCTCGAGCGCATGGACGAAGAGACCATCCTGGCGATCGACCGCGAGGCCGACGTGCCCAATTGCGGCATCACCGAGTACCGCTTCGACCCCACGCTGGGCAAGCGCGGCAAGCTGGCGCTGGTACAGGCCAATTTCGTCGCGCCACTGGAGGATACCGGCACGCCCGTCACCGACCAGCCGGACATGCCGGCTGCACCCAAGTCATGAACGCCGCAGCCGCACACTCGGGCGCCGACAGCAGCGCCAGCGCGGCCACCGTGCGCGAGATCACGGCCGGCATGCTGCGCGACTGGCCGTTGCCCATGCCGGGCGCCCACGCCGACAAGGAAGCGCGCGGCCACGTGCTGATCGTGGCCGGCTCGCGCGAGATGCCGGGCGCGCTGCTGCTGGCCGCTACCGCCGCCCTGCGCGCGGGCGCCGGCAAGCTGACCATCGCCACCGCAGCCAGCGTGACGGCGGCGCTGGGCGTGGCGCTGCCCGAGGCGCGGGTGATCGGGCTGGATGAAACGCCGGAGGGCGGACTGGTGACGCGAGCGTCAAACCGGGCGGCGCGTGAGCTGCTGGCCGGCTCGTCTGGTGAATTGGCTGAAGGCGCGCCGTTAGCAGCATCGGCAAGCGAGAAGCAAGACGCCGGCGTGGCACCGCCGCTGCGGCAAGCCTGCGAACGCGCCAGCGCAGTGCTGATCGGTCCCGGCATGCAGGACAAGGACGCATGCGCCGCGCTGGTGACGGCACTGCTGCCCTGCTGCGGCAATGCGCCGGTGATACTCGATGCCGGCGCCATGTGCGTGGCCGGTGGTGATGACTGCATGCGTTTTGCAACGCCGGTGCTGCTCACGCCGCACGCGGGCGAACTGGCAGGCCTCACCGGCGCCGACAAGGAAGCCATCGCGGCCGACCCGCAGCCGGCATCGCGCAGTGCGGCGCAGCGCCTGAACGCCGTGGTGGCGCTCAAGGGCGCTACCACGATCATCACCGCGCCGGACGGCGATATGTGGTCGCACACGGGGGGCAACACCGGCTTGGCGATATCGGGATCGGGCGACGTGCTGGCCGGCCTGATCGCCGGCCTGGCCGCACGCGGCGCTTCGCTGGAACAGGCCGCAGCGTGGGGCGTGGCATTGCACGCAATGGCCGGCGAACAGCTGTCGCTGCGCCACGGCCCGCTGGGCTACCTGGCGCGCGAGATCAGCGCGGAGGTGCCGGCGCTGCTGCGGGCGCTCTCGGCGCACTAGCTGAAATTAGTTGCGACGCGCCCATCCCAAAAGCAAATTTGCAGCAAGTGTTCTACAGGCCTAAGATACGGCTATATTTGCCGAAGGAATTGAGCAATGACCATTCATATCGCCATCGATGAAGATTTGATCACGGCAGCGCTGCGCGCGACGGGATTAAAGACCAAGCGCGAGGCAATCGAGCTCGGCTTGAGAACACTGGTGCGATTGCATCAGCAGGCAGAGATTCGTCAACTGCGTGGCAAACTCATTTGGGAAGGCGACCTTGACGACATGCGGACCCACAGATGATCCTCGTCGATTCCAGTGTATGGATCGATTACTTCCACGGAATTTCCAGCAGGCAAGCCGATACGCTGGATGAGCTGCTTGCAAGCGAAATCGTCGCGACTGGCGACCTGATTCTTACCGAAGTATTGCAAGGCTTTCGTCATGCGCGTGATTTCAAGCGCGCCAAAAGCCTGATGACATCTTTATTGATTGTCGACGTCGCGGGTTCGGACGTGGCTGTCAAGGCAGCGGAAAATTTCCGTACGCTGCGTGCCCTCGGCATCACGGTTCGTAAAACCATCGACACGATCATCGCGACCCGCTGCATCGAGAGTGGCTACTCCCTGCTATACAGCGACAGAGATTTCAATCCTTTTGTGGCGCACCTCGGACTACGTGCTGCCTGAAGCAGGCAGCACGTCTACCTCATTACACCAGCTTCGCCGAATGCTCACGCGTAGCGTGGAACTGCAGCTTCGGCCAGCGTTCCTGCGTCAGGCGCAGGTTGACGCCCGACGTGGCCAGGTAGGCCAGGTTGCCGGCGGCGTCGTAGGCGACGTTGTGGCCCAGTGCATCTTCGAAGTCGGCCAGCGCCTTCTTGTCGTCGCTCGATACCCACCGCGCGCTGCTGATGCTCGTGCCTTCGAACACGGCATCGACGCCGTATTCGTTGAGCAGGCGGCTGGCCACCACCTCGAACTGCAGCACACCGACCGCGCCCAGTACCAGCTCGCCGCCCTGCACCGGCTTGAAGACCTGCACCGCGCCCTCCTCGCCCAGCTGCTGCAAGCCCTTGTGCAGCTGCTTGATTTTCAACGGGTTGCGGATGCGCACCGAGCGGAAGAAGTCCGGCGCAAAGTACGGGATGCCGGTGAAGGTCAGCATCTCGCCTTCGGAAAAACTGTCGCCGATCTGCATATTGCCGTGGTTGGGCAGGCCGATGATGTCGCCGGCGTACGCCTCTTCCACCTGCTCGCGCGACGATGCCATGAACGTCACCACCGACGACACCTTGATCTCGCGACCCAAACGCAGGTGCTTGACCTTCATGCCGCGCTCGAAACGTCCCGAGCACACGCGCAAAAAGGCGATGCGGTCGCGGTGGGCCGGGTCCATATTGGCCTGGATCTTGAACACGAAACCGGTGAACGGCTGCTCTTTCGGATCGACTTCACGCACGGTGGCGTTGCGCTCGCGCGGGGCCGGGGCCCAGTCCACCAGCGCCGACAGGATCTCGCGCACGCCGAAGTTGTTGATCGCCGAACCGAAGAACACCGGCGTTTGCACGCCGGCGAGGAATTCTTCCAGGTCGAACGGGTGCGAGGCGCCCTTGACCAGTTCCACTTCCATGCGCAGCTGATCCATCTCGAGCGGGAACATCTCGGTCAGGCGCGGGTTATCGATACCTTCCAGCACTTCGAAGGCGCCGTCGGCCTTCTCTTCACCGGCCTTGAACAGCATGATGGTATCGTTGAGCAGGTGGTACACACCGCGGAAGTTCTTGCCCATGCCGATCGGCCAGGTCACCGGCGCGCACTGGATTTTCAGCACCGATTCGAGCTCGTCGAGCAGTTCCAGCGGATCGCGGGTTTCGCGGTCCATCTTGTTCATGAACGTGACGATCGGCGTATTGCGCATGCGGCAGACGTCAAGCAGCTTGATGGTCTGCGCTTCCACGCCCTTGGCGGCATCGATCACCATCAGCGCCGAGTCCACTGCGGTGAGCACGCGGTAGGTGTCTTCCGAGAAGTCCTGGTGGCCCGGGGTGTCGAGCAGGTTGACCACGTGATCGCGGAATTCGAACTGCATCACCGACGAGGCGACCGAAATGCCGCGCTGCTTCTCGATTTCCATCCAGTCGGACGTGGCGTGGCGGCCCGATTTGCGGGCCTTGACGGTACCGGCCATCTGGATCGCGCCCGAGAACAGCAGCAGCTTTTCGGTCAGCGTGGTCTTGCCCGCATCCGGGTGGGAGATGATGCCGAAGGTGCGGCGGCGCTGCACTTCGCGCGCGATCAGCGCCGGCGTCTTGGCGCTGGCGGCGCTGGAGGACGGTGCGCCGTCGTCGTTAATTTCGCCGCTATTCTCGGGTATTACGTTTTCGATATCGTTGGACATTTATTCGCGATCTGAAGCTAATGCTTGATTTAAGTGTTCGCCAGCCCTGGACGGAACATACGTCATTCCAGCGAACGCGGGAATGACGGCTTGGTGGTCGGCGGCCGGGACTTCCGGCGGGGGCCCGCAAAACCCTCGATTTTACCGGGAGATGCCACTCTCGTGTGAAATTTCCAGCCCCGTCACTCTCCCCTGACCCGGCGCCACCCCACCCTGTGCGCCTCGGCCGACACCTCCTCCACCCCGCGATCGGTCTTTTTGGTGCCATCGGCCAGCGTGGTGATGATTTTTTGCTGGCCATCGGGCAGGCGCACCACCACGTACCCCACCGCCGCCGAAGCGCTCGACAGCGTGATCCCGGCCGGATAGTTGCGCACCGAGTGGCCATTGCACACGTTGAGCTGGTAAAGGTTGCTCGAGCCACCCACCGAGCACGACGACGAGGAAGTCGGCATATTGGTGACCAGGTTGGCCACGCCGTTGATGATCTGCGGATCGAGGTTCATCCGCTCGCCCGCATTAAGCGAAAAGTCCAGGTACCAGCCGTCGCGCTGGGCCAGGTCCACCGCGTTGTCGGTGATCGCATAGACAGGCGAATTGGTGTCGTCGCTCGGCAGGCTCAGTAACTGCCGCACCATCGTCGGTCCGCGCACATTGACGGTGGCGCCGCTGTCCTTGACCACGTACAGGCTTTGCTGGTCGGTATTGGACGTATCGGGAATATCGAGCAGCCGGCCCGTGCCCCACAGGACCATGCGCTGGCCCTGCAGCACGGTGCTGGTCACACCGTTGCTGGTGCTGGTGGCGGGAACGCCGCACAGCGTGACGTCGGGCCGGGTGGTGATCGGTTTCAGGGCGCCGGCATCGCCCATCTTCAGCACCGCCACCGTGCCATTGGTGGCGGTAAAGTCGAAGCGCCACATCTGGCCCAGCAGGTCGCCGCCGTACACGTAGGTCGCGCGTGGGTCGGTGGCCGGATCGTTCGAGATGGCCGTGATGCGGGCCAGGCCCGAGGGCGTGGTGGTGTCGCCGGAACCGGTGGGCACTTTTTTCAGCAGCTCGCCCGTGTAGGCGTCGAGTACATACAGGTAGCCCTTGCCATCACCGCCGGCCACGCCGTCAATGCCGGGCACGTTGTTGTAGCCGGATGTCAGGAATACCACCCAGCGGCCGTCGGCCAGCGTGCCGAACTGCGGGTTGCCGAAGGTCAGACCGATATCGGCGTCGCTGCGCGCACACACGCTGGCGTCGGCGCAGAACTCCCACAGCTGCCTGGGCGCGGCGTGGGTGTCGGTGATGTCGAGCGCGTAGTAACCGCGCCCGCCGTCGTTCAGGCCCGCCACCATGATCGTGCGCCACTGCTGGGTGGCGCCGATGGTTACCTTGACGTCCGCCACCTCGGGCGAGCCGTCGGTCGTGTACTGGTGGTTGGTGCCGTAGGTGCTGCTGGCCAGCCCGGGCAGCTTTTTCATGGTGATGCGCGGCACGTAGGCCCACAGCTCGTTGCCGGTCGTGCCATCGAACGCGTGCAGCATGCCGTCGTTGGCGGCGACGAACACGGCGCCGCGCCGGAACAAAGGGTTGGCAGGATCGATACGGGCATCCTTGAAGGCGACGTAGGTGGTATCGGGGTAATCGGCCAGCGGCGCCCGCACGTAGGCTGGCTTCGACGAGGCGATATCGCCCAGCACGATCGGCAGCGGCCCGGTGGCGCCGGCCGGCGTGGCGGGCGTGATGGCGTAGCGGCGGAAGCGCACGTCGTCGGCGTGCTGCTGCTGGCCGCGCAGCCAGTTGACCATGTTGGCGCCGTCGTTGACGATGGCCTTGTCGGCGGTGGACAGCTGGGTGCATTGCGCCAGCACGCCGCACTTGTTGCTGAACCAGCCGGCCATGGCGCCGCTCATGTTGGCAAAGGTGAACGACAGCGCATCGCTGCCGACCGTGCCGGCCGGGTTCATCATCACGATGGTGCGGGTGTCGGTGGCAGCGGCCACCTGCCGGCCCAGCGTGGCATGGCTGCTCCACACCGGCGCCGTGTTGGCGGTGCCGGTGGTGATGTTGATCTTCTGGTCCAGCAGTTCGCCGAACCATTTGACGGTGGTGAAGGTGCTGGAAAAGATATCGTTGTCGGACTGGGTCACGTTGGGCGTGGACGTGGCGGCAGCCGCCGCCGCGCCGCTGCGGATCTGCATGTTCGACAGCGCCTCGCTCAGGCCATTGACCACATCGCGCGGCTCCTGTGCGCTGAAGTATTTGCCGTGGCCGTTGATGGCGGCATGCCACAGGTCGTCCACCCGCTCCTGCACCGTGTTGGCCGAGACCCCGGTCTGCGGATCGGGCCACACGTAGGGGCCGTTGTTGTTCCACGGGCAGCCCGTGGCGGCGGCCGTGACCAGGTTGTAAAAGTCGCCGCCGGTACGCGGCGCCGTGTCGTAATTGGGCTCGTAAGTCATTACGCCGTCCACGCCCAGGCCCAGCGTGTAGGTGTTCATGTGCAGGTGGGTGTTCTCGCCGGCACCGGCTGGCACCGAGCCAGCCTTGGTCATGTCTTCCAGGTCGCGCCGCAGCGACGTGGTGCCGGTGCTCGAACCGCCGTTGTACCAGTGCAGGGCCACGTCCGCGATCGACGGCTGCGCCTGTGCCCGCGCATCGACACAGCCACGCGCCTGGGTGCAGAAGCGCGAGGGATTGGCGACGTTGTCGTTGCTGGTCACGTTGGCCGTGCTGCTGCCGTTCCAGTAGCCGTCGGTGGTGAGTATCAAAAAGTTTTGCTGGCACGGGTACTGCACCACTTCGGCGCCGGCATCGTACGCATATGGCGACAGGTTGGCGAACATGCGGCCGACGTTGTCCATCGCGGTGCGGATGGGCGTGGCGCCGGACGATGTGGTGTTGTACAGCAGCGAGTACCAGCTCTCGCGCGCGCTGCCGGTAAAGTCGGCCGGTTTGAGCTCGACGGCGCCACCCGCACCTGCCGTGGACAATTTGACGTAGCCCACCTTGTAGTTGCTGGTGATCGGCGAGAAGGCAATGCCCAGCGACGTCTTCATCATTTGCAGCCGGCTCTTGTAGTACACATACCAGTTGGCGAAGTTGGTCATTTCCTCGGCGTAGGTGCAGCTGGCGCCCGCGCAGTCGATACGGTCGGCAGCCTTGGGATAGGTGCGGCCACTGACGATGTTCACGCGCACGAAGGGATTGGGCGCGCCCAGGCCGCCCGAGATCGAGGCCGTGGTCGTTGGAACGGCGTCGCTGACGGCCGGCGCATAGCCGCTGGTGGCGCCGCGCACCCAGCTCAGGCCGCCCTGGTTGTCGATGGTGAAGTTGCTGATGGCCGCGTTGTTGGACGTGACGCCATAGTTGATCAGGCAGACGTTGAGATTGGACAGCCCCGGGCACAGCGCGTTGCCGCCAACGTAGGCGCGGATATTGCCGCTAGTGCCGATCTTGCCGGCGATGGCATTGGCCGCGTACGCCGCACTGCGGTTGAGGCCCAGGTCGAGGTAACTGGGGTTGGCGAACACGCCATTGCCGATCAGGGTGGTCGAGCCGAGCGCCAGGTTGCGTACCAGGGCGTTGCGGGTATTGGACGTATTGGCGCCGGAAAACGTGATCACCGAGCGCGCCGGCGTGGCGGCGGACACCTGCACCTGCGGCGACGTCACCGTCAAGCCCCAGCCCTGGCGGCTGAGATCGTTGACCACCACGCAGTTGGCCAGGCTCTTGGTATTGCCCACGCAAATCAGGGGCACGACCGCCACCACATTCTCGGCGCCGATGGTGATGCCGAACAAGCTGCATGCCGGCACGCTCGACTGTCCGGTCGGGGTCTTGACGCACGCATACATCTGCCGCAACGAATTGTTGGGCGTGGCGATGATGGCGGCAGCCAGCGCGCTGGCCATGGTCTGCTGCTTGAAGGCGGTGTTGGTGCCGGTGGGCGCGGTGACGGTGTTGGCGATCAGCTCGCTCGTGTTGCCCTGGGCATCGGTCAGGGTGACATCGCTGATGCCCAGCGACGTGGCGGTAGCCGAGGCGCCGATGGCAATGGTGCCGTAGGCGGCCAGCGCGCCGGTCGGTTGCGAATACGCCGGGTAAATGAAATTGCCCACGCGCTTGCCCTGGCACTGGGTCAACTGGCGGTCGCTGCACCAGCGCACCTTGACCGGCACCGGGTAGCCGGGCGGCGCGTTGGCGCCGATGGCGGTGGACACGCAACTGCGCAAGGTGTCGTCGGCGCAGTATTGCCCTACGCCGATGGTGTAGTAGTACGGGGCGCCGGTGGCGGCGTACGGGGTCTGGTACAGCAGGTCCGGGTAGGTGTAGCTGGACGTATTGCTCTGGCAGGTCAGGTTGTTATTGATGATCACGCACCAGCGCAGGTCCGGGAAATCCGTCACCAGGTTGATGTTGCCGTTGACGCTGTTGCCGGCCAGGTCGGCGCGGCTGACGCCATAGCCGTCGCTACTGACCGACGTCCAGTTGCTGGTCGTGGCGGCATTTTGGACCGGGTAGGCACTGCCGTCGGCGCGCAGCGGCACCGCGTAGCGGATCTGCGGGTTGTAGTACTGCTTGTTGAAGTCCGGGCTCATGAACGGCGGATGGCCGACCGTGCAGGCCCTGGTGCCGAACGCCAGCCTGATGCTGCTGCGGCACAGGTTATCGTTGACATAGTCGGGCGTATAGGTCTGGTCCATCGAGCCGGAGTTATCGAACAACAGCATCAGGTTGGGCTTGACCGTGCCGGTGCCGGTGATATTGAGCAGCGGCACCTGGGCGATCTGGGTTTGCGCGGCCATGGCCGTCCCCGGCAGCAGCGCAAGGAAAAATAAGATCTGTAGCAGTTTTTTCATGGTCATGGTCCTTTCAGCACCACCGCCTGGGTTACCACGTTGCCGCCACGAGGACCGTTGATACGCGCTGTCACCACGTAGTGCAGCTGTGGCTGGGTGGTATAGCGGGCGCTGCCCAGCCCCAGCGAACTGCCGAATGCCACCGGGGTGGGCGCGTTGGGCCGGGCCGAGGTCTTGATGCAGGTGTTGCCGTTGTACGGTCCGGTAAAGTCGCACTGGCGATGGATCACGTATTCCACCCGGTCGCCAGCCGCGTTGGGATCCATGATGACGGAACCGGTCCAGAACGCTGGCGTGCTCACGGTCCAGGTGGAATTCAAGGTGGCCACGTAGCCTTGCGCGGCCTGATTGTTTTCGAGGTCGGCCTTGTTGACCACCGTGCGCAAATAGGCAAAGCCGGCGTGCAGGCCGGCGTCGGCAGCCTTGGCCAGCGCCGAATCGTAGGCCAGGTTGGCCGTGGTGAGCGCGCTCGACGTACTGGACTTGATCAGGTAGATGCCGCTGACCATCATCACGGTCAGCATGATCAGCATGATGGGCAGAGCGATGCCCTGTTGATGGCGCTGCATCATGGCCGCCACTGGGCGTTGCGGATCGGCACAATGGTTTCGAACACGCGGTAGCGGTAGCACTTCCAGTCCACCGGGTCGCCGGCCACCGCCACGTTGACCTGCATCGGCACGGCCGCCACGCTGGCCGGCGCCGCTTGTTCGAACACCGTGGGCAACACCGTGGTGGCGGTGCACGCGCCGTTGGCGGCCGGACGCTCGGTGCTCTTGCTGCGCGCCACCACGGCCAGCCGTACCGCCCCCACCCGCTGGTAGTCGCCGGCGCCGCCGACCAGGCCGTCGCCGTCGGCATCGATCATGGTGGCGCTCCAGGCGCCGATGCGCATGCCGCTGGCCGTGGTCTCCCCCCAGCTGCTGTTGCCGGGCGTATTCGGGTTGTAATTCGGCACGGTACGGTTGTCGAAGCCATACTGCGCCTTGAGCGAGACGATGTTGTCGCTCACCGAGGCGCCATTCGCTTCCGAGCCGGGCATGTCGGTGGCGCGCAGCAGCAGTACGCCCGCGCTGACCGACCAGGTGTGGAAATGCAGACGGTCGGCGCTGCCGAGGTTGTACAGGTAAGCCAGGTTGAGCTCGTAGGGCACGCCAAGGCCCGCCTGCGGATTGAAGCGGAACTGGTCGCCGGTGGCGATCGTCAAGCGGTTGGCGGAGGACTGGCCGCTGCCGGTGCCCGACATCTGCATCACGGTGCAGCGCGCGCCGGCGGCCGCGAGCGGGGCCACCACCAGCACGTCGCCCACATTGAAATCGTAGGGGCTGTTGCTGTCCACCGCGATCGAGCTTTCGCCGGGCGTGTAGTTGGCCGCGAGCTTGACCGAGCCGATGCCGGTTTGCGACGTGCCGCTGTAAAACGTCACCAGGTCGGGCGCCGCGCCGCGCGACTCGATCACCACGGGCGCCAGCGGCGTGATGTCGAGGCCGCCGCGCTGGGCCACGGCCATGCGGAAACCACGGCTGTCCGAAAACTCGGTATTGCAGCCGGCCAGCATCGGATCGTTCAGGCCCCAGCCGGCGTCACCGGCATCATTGCTGAGCGAATACAACGCCAGCATGCCGTTCTGCATCGCGTCGGAACCGCCCACCGCCGCATCCTTGGCCTTTTCGCCGCCGACCACCAGGCGCGTGGCAAAGGTGATCGCCAGCAGGCCGATCACGATGCTGACCATCAGTTCGACGATGGAGAATCCGTGGCGGCGCATGGGGTCAGTTGGCAATGTAGGCGGTGACGACATGGCGGTTCTGCGCACCGGCAGCCTTGCGCTGCCAGGTAATGCCGATATCGACTTGCGACTGCCGGGTTTGATCCTGCACCCGCACCGTCAGTTTGGCGCCTGGAATCGCACGCTGCGTTTCCAGCACCCATGGCGCCAGAAAGCTGTTGGGCGTGGCACCGGCGGCCAGGTTGTAGCTGGCCAGGTTGGGGATGTCGGTATTCATTACCCCCAGCAGTTTCTCGGCCGCCATGGTGGCCTCGGCGCGCATGCTGGCATCGGACAGCGCCGCGTACGCGCGCGCTTGCAGGCCGATCATGCCCAGCAGGCCAATGCCGAGGATGACGACGGCGATCAACGCTTCGAGCAGCGCAATGCCGGCCTGGCGCCTGGCGTGCCGGCCTGGCGCCGGCGGTGCGCTGGCAGCTGGTCCGGGCGGCATGGTGGCGCAGCGGCTGGTGTGGCGGCTTGGAATCGTCATGGCGGGCACCCGCGACTGTCGCTGCGGGCCACGGCCGGATTGCACTTGACGGGCATGCCGGCCAGGGTCACCACCAGCGCCACCGGCGGCACGTCGGCGGCGTAGGCGCTGGCCGGGATCAGGCGCAGGCTGGAAAGCCGGTTGCCGACCACCGGATCGACCCAGCCAAGCGCCGTGTAGTAGACCTGGGTGGCGCCATCGGGCACGATGGCGGGCACCAGCACCTCGCTCGGCGGCAAGGAGGTCGCCGCGCGGAACACCGACTTCCAGCCGCCCGCCCCTTGCGGATCGGCAGCCGACGCGGCGGCCGTGGTGGACCAGGCGCCGGCGGCGTCGGTGCAGCGCGCATTGGGCGTGGTAAAGCAGATATCGACCTGCCAGTCCATCTGGCCGGTGGTCACGTTGGGCGTGAGCGAAATGCGGCTGTGGCTGTTATGAGCAATGGCCTGGCGCCGCGCCAGGCTGAAGCCATCCGCATAAAACTCGCTGGCCGCGCGTGCGCGGTTGGCCAGCAGCCAGTGGCTGGCACTGGGGATGCCCACGGCCAGCATGATGCCGATAATGGACACCGTCACCAGCAGCTCGATCATGGTCAAGCCGCGCTGGGTGGCGGTAGCCGTGAAGGGGCTCAGTTGGAACACGTACCGCCCTTGTGATCGACCCAGCACGACGTGCTGGTACCCCAGCCGTCCGGACTGGCGGTGGTGGCGCGGGTGCCGTTCTGGTCGATGGTGTAGATGAAGCCGGCGGTCTTGCCGGCGCCGGTGGCGACGAGCTTGTAGCCGGACGCGCTGGCGTCGGTCAGGGTATAGGTGAAGTTGTCGGTCTTGGCAGGAAAACCGGTGGCGGCGGCAAAACCGTCATAGGTGCGGTTGTTGGACCAGAACTGCTCGGCGGCAGGCTGGGCGCCACCCAGCGCGGAAAAGGCTTCGCTCAGGCGGCTGCGGGTGACGTAGTCAGTGTACAAGGGAATGGCGACCGCCAGCAGGATGCCGATGATGGCGACGCTGACCATCAGCTCGATCAGGGTGAAGCCGCGTGGCTTTCGGGTGTGCATGGCTGTCTCCGTGGGGCTTGGCTTTTGGAAACAGTGTAGCCGGGCAAGCTTGCATTTCCCTGAGGGAATGCTGACGGATTGCTGACAAGCGTATGATAAATCCACAGGAGCTGTCCGTTACCCGTCACTGGCAGTCCCGGGACATGTCAACGCGGTGTGCTCCCACGTGGACGTTCCGGTCTATTGCCCAGTGCTCGCCTACGGCTTCCCGCTGCCGTTCCTCGCCGACAGCCAGGGTATCGCCCCGGTCGGTTCGGTTGCCCGGAATCCTTTGGCGCTGCTGATCGGTGTGGATGACATCTTGTGGCAGCGCTTGATTGTCTCCGGCGCGTTCTGGATGCTGGTGGTGTCTGCAATCAGACTATGGTGGAAGCGCCGACAGCGTAAGCTGCCAGAGTAACGCACTTTCTCAAGGAAACCGCACCTCGAACACAGCGCCTATGCCGCCCAGTCCATCCCCCACCGTCAACGCCGCCCCATGCACCGTGGCGATATCGCGCACGATCGCCAGGCCCAGGCCGCTGCCATGCGATTTGTCGTCGAGGCGCACGTATCGGCTGAAAATGTCGGCCCGGCGCGCCAGCGGAATGCCGGGACCGTCATCCTCCACCGCGAGAAAACTGCGTTCATCCCCAACCCCGCAGCGCACCGTCACCGTACCTCCCGCCGGCGTGTAACGCAGCGCGTTGTCGATCAGGTTATCGATCAGGTCGCGTAGCAGGAAGCGGTCGCCCGTCACCGGCGCCGGCTGCAATTCGAAGCCGAGGTCGATGCCCTTGCGGACGGCTTGCTCGACGAACAGCTGGATCGCTTCGCCTACCAGGGCGTCCAGCGCCAGCGGTTCGAGCCGGGCTTTTTCGAACTGGTGCGGTTCGGCCCGGGCCAGCGACAGCAGCTGGTTGGTCTGCCGTATCATGCGCTCGGTGGCGGCCTGCATCAGGCGCACCGATTGCGCCGTCTCTGGCTCGGCGTGGCGCGCCTGCAGCCACTCGAGCTGGGTTTTCAGGCCGGCCAGCGGCGTGCGCAACTGGTGGGCGACATTGGCCAGGAAGTCCTGGCGCGCCCTGGCGCCCTCGCCTACTTTTTCCAGCAAGCCGTTCATGGCGGTCACGACCGGCTCGAGCTCGGATGGCACGCGCGCCGGATCGAGCGGGGCCAGCTCGTCGGCTTCGCGCGCGCCCAGGTCGGCGCGCAGACGATGCAGTGGCCGCAGGCCGTTGCTGACCGAAAACCAGATCAGTCCCACGCTGGCCACCGCAAACACACCTTCCATCAGCAGCAACGCGCGCAGCACGGCCTGGCGCAACTGCTCCTGCTTGCGCGCGGCGTCGGCCGAGGCCGGGACTGTGGCCGTGAGCGGCGTGGGCAGCGAGGCCAGCTTGTAAGCCAGCATTCCGCCCGCCAGGTTGATCAGCAAGATGGGGCCGATCAGCCACTTGAGTAGCCGCAGCCGGATGCTGGTCATGGCGCGGTGTCGGCAGCCGCGGCCGGCGCGGGTTCGAGCATATAGCCGAAGCCACGGATGGTGCGGATCGCCACGCCCGCGTCGGCAATCTTCAGGCGCAGGCGTGACACATACACTTCCACCGCGTTGAGGGTGAGATCATCGCCCCACGGCAAAATCGCTTCGATGATCTGCTGCTTGGAAACCACCCGGGCGCCGTGCTGCAACAGGTATTCGAGCACGGTCCACTCGCGCACCGACAAGTCCACCACGCGCTCGCCCACGCGGGCGCGGCGGGTGGCGCAGTCGAGCGTGAGCGCGCCCATGGCCAGCACCGCCGGCGGTTCGCCGTGGCGCCGCGCCAGCGCCCGCACCCGCGCCACCAGCTCGGCGCTGGCGAACGGCTTGACCAGGTAGTCGTCGGCGCCGATTTCCAGGCCGCGCACGCGGTCTTCGATGGCGTCGCGGGCGGTGAGCAACAGCACCGGCACCCGGCCGCCGCGCGCGCGCAAGCGCCGCACCACCTCGAACCCATCCATGCCGGGCAGGCCGATATCGAGCACCACCACCTCCGCCGTATCCGGCCGCTGCAACAGCTGGTCGGCGGCCAAGCCGTTATCGACCACCTGCACCGTCATGCCCTGCGCGCCCAGTACCCGGCACAGGCCGTCGGAGATCACGCTGTCGTCCTCCACTACCAGTATTTGCATGCTGTGCGCCGTAATTGTTGGATATATGCATTATGCGCCCGTGCAGGGTAGAAACCTACAGTGCCCTGTAGGAGAAGGCCTACAGGCCCTTGTAGTCCAAGCCTACAGAGGGGCGCCCCCTCGTCTTATGTTCGGGAATTAACATTGGCAATACAGTGTCACCTGTACGTGAGGTAAGTCACACAATGCATTAATTAAGTGAGGAAAAACATGATCAACGTCCAAAACAACGCCACCATCGCACCGGTACCGCGCCGCCTTCCAGCTGGCGCCGACCATGTCACGGCGTCGTCGCGGCCCGTGGTCAGCTATAGCGGCACCCAGCAAAACGAATTGCTGGCCGCCCTGCCGCGCGACGTGCTCGAATCGCTGTTCGAACACCTGGAACTGGTCACGATGCCTTTCGGCAAAGAACTGTTCAAGTTCGGCGGCACCATGGATTACGTGTACTTTCCTACCACCGCGATCGTCTCGCTGCTGTACGTCATGGAAGACGGCGCCACCACCGAGATCGCCGTGGTCGGTCACGAGGGCGTGATCGGCGTCTCGCTATTCGATGGCGAGCGCGCCATGTGCAGCGCCGTCACCCAGGCCGCCGGTTACGGCTACCGCATGAAAACCCAGCACCTGCGCGCTGCGTTCAGCCAGGGCGGCGCCCTGCCTGCGCTGCTGATGCGTTACAACACCGCGCTGTTCGCGCAGATGGCGCAGAACGCCGTTGGCGGCCGCCACAGTTCGATCGAACAGAAACTGTGCCGCTGGCTGCTCGACCGCCTCGACCGTTCGCCAGGCAACTCCCTGAAGGTGACACAGGAAATGATTTCCATCATGCTCGGCGTGCGCCGCGAAAGCATTACCGCCGCTGCCGGCAAGCTGCAGGACGAAGGCCTGATCACCTACCGCCGCGGCAATATCACCGTGCTCGACCGCTCGGCGCTGGAAGCCTATGCCGGCGAATGCTACAAGGTCGCCAAGACCGAGTATGATCGCCTGCTGGTCGATGTCGGCCGCTGCTGACAGAAAACCTACTGCGCGTCTCGCTATCGCCGCTCCATTACTTACCTTCAGCGTACCTCCGTACGCCTCCGCTACTCCCGACGATATCGAACCGCTCGCTACGGTTTTAAGCTGCCGGCGCTGCCCGGCGGTCTACCATCTCGAAGACGGGCGCTGCCCGTCTTTCTTCTTGTGGCGCCACGTTGTCACGCACGGGGATCGCCACCTCGATGCAGGTGCCGCTGTCGTTGCGTCCGCGCCGGATATTCAAGGTACCACCCAGCAACAAGGCGCGTTCGCGCATGCCCAGCAAACCGTGCGACATCGGCTTGGCGATATTGGCTGCCGAAATGCCTACGCCGTCATCGATGATGCGCAGCATCAGCCCTTCCTGGTTACGGTTGAGCATGACCGACACCCGGCTGGCCTTGGCGTACTTGCGGATATTGTTGAGCGACTCCTGGACGATGCGGAACAAAGCAATCGACAAGTCGCCGGCATCGCGCGTGAGCAGTTCGATCTCGTCATCGACGTCGCAATCGCAGCGCACCGACGCCATCCGGCTGAACTCCTGGCAGTAGCTCTCGATGGCCGCGCACAGGCCCAGGTTGTCGAGCAGGCTAGGCCGCAGGTTTTCGACGATGCGGCGCTTCATTTCCACCACTTCCACCAGCGAGCCACGCGCCCGCTTGAGCCGCGCCGCCAGCTCGGGATCGGACTTTTGCAGCTGCATGGTCACCGCCGCGATATCCATGTTGATCGACGTCAGGTGGGCGCCGATCTCGTCGTGCAGCTCGCGTGATAGCCTGACCTTTTCCTCCTCGCTGATGCTGATCAGGTGGCGCGACAGGACCGACAACTGCTCGGTGCGCTGTTCGACCTGCGACTCCAGGCTTTCGTTGGCCATTTTCAGCGCGTGCTCGGCCTCGGCGCGGGTGGCAAAGCTGCGCCCCACCAGCTGGTAGAACATGATCAGCACCACGATGGCCACGGCATTGATGCCCATACCCAATATCACGGCCTTCTGGTATTCCTCGTAGAACATGGCGCTGCGCGCCTTGAGCGTTTCGTTCTGCTCCTGTTCCATGATCACTACTTGCAGGCGGATCTCGTCCATGCTGGCGCGGCCGTCGCTCACGCGCGCGATCTTGACGATCTCGCTCAAGCCACCCTCGCGGTAGACATCGAGCGACTGCGTCATGATGGTCAGGCGGCGGCGCACCAGGGTTTTCAGTTGCGCCAGGTTTTTGAGTTGATTGGGATTATCGGACAGCAGCTTTTCCAGCTCGCGGAACTCCGCTTCGCTCTCGGCCAGGGCGGTGCGCGTGGGGCCCAGGTAGGCGTCGTGGTCGGACAAGAAATAGCCGCGCATGCTGCTCTCGGCATCGAGCACCAGCACGTTCAGGTATTGCAGACGGTCGGCCACGCGGGCGGTCTGGCCGATCAGGACCTGGGCGCCACGCAGCGCCTGCAGGTTGTGGAACAGGCTGAACCCGTTGACGATCAACAATAAGGCGCAAGTGACGCACAGGACAGTCTTGTACAGCGGCAAACGACGATGCGGCGCTGAATCGACGGTGAAATACATCCTCTTCCTTCAATCAGTGGGGCGACGGCGCGCCCAAGCCGATCAATTATAGACGGGAAGTAAGATTAGTGCGCACGCGAACAGTGCGGGGAGAAAAGAAAGCAAGCCACCTGGACCACAAGGAATTTCCCGGTGGAATCAGGTGAGATTGTTTAGTCAAGCAGATTGTTTTTCATGGCGTAGTAGGTCAGATCGCTATTCGATTGCATGCCCATTTTTTCCATGATGCGGGTACGGTAGGTACTCACGGTTTTGATGCTGAGCGACAGGGCCACGCCGATATCGGACACAGTCGCACCACGCGCCAGGCGCAAGAATACCTGGAACTCGCGGTCGGACAATTCCGTGTGCAGCGCCGTGTTGGGATCGCGGTCGAAGCTTTGCGCCAGCAGTTCGCCGACGGTGGAGCTGACGTAGCGGCGGCCCTGGTACACGGTGCGCACGGCGGTCATCAGTTCGTCCGCCTCGCACTCCTTGTTCAGGTAGCCATTGGCGCCCATCTTGAACAGGTTGAGTGCGTACTGCTGGGCCGGATAGCCGGACAGGATCAGCACAGGAAGGTCGGGCTGGCCTTGTCGGATGGTGCGCAAGGTATCGATGCCGCTTTGATCTGGCATGGCGATATCGAGCAACAGCACATCGCAGATTTCGCGGCGCGCGATGTCGAGCGCTTCACGCCCGGTACCGGCTTCCGCTACCACGTCGAAATCGTCCGAAGACGAAAAAATCTGTTTGAAACCTGCTCTTACTATTTGATGGTCGTCACAAATGGCAACGCGTATCATTGTTTCCTCTCGTCGTGTCCGGCATACACGCGCTGGGCGCGGGCCGAACTTCACGCCACCGTATTTCAGCAGTCGCTGACTTATTAAATAATATTGAAAGTATATCAGCAATCACACTTCTGACGTATTGCCCGCCAGCGGTGCGCACCCTCGTGGGGTTATTGCCCTTGCCTGAGCAGACCGAGAATATCGAGCAGTTCGCTGCGTATCAATTCACGGTCCAGCGGCACAGCAATGTCCTCTGGCGCCACGTCGTTGACCGGGGCTTGTGCATCATACTCTTCCTGTAAGCCGCCATAGGCACGGCTGTCGAGTTTATTGCGTGCGCCGCTGATGGTGAAGCCTTGTTCATACAACAGTTCGCGGATACGGCGTATCAGCAGCACTTCGTGGTGTTGGTAATAGCGGCGGTTGCCGCGCCGTTTCACTGGCTTGAGCTGGGTGAATTCCTGCTCCCAATAACGCAGCACGTGCGGCTTGACGCCACACAGCTCGCTCACTTCGCCGATGGTGAAGTAGCGCTTGGCGGGGATCGGTGGCAATGCCACCAGCTCGGACTTGGCGGGACGATCGTTCATCAAGAATCAGCTTGGGTCAGGCGACACGCGCCATCGGATTACTCTCTTCGACCATGCCCTTGAGTTTTTGGCTGGCATGGAAGGTCACGACACGGCGCGCCGTGATGGGAATTTCTTCCCCGGTCTTGGGATTGCGGCCAGGACGCTGCGGCTTGTCGCGCAACTGGAAGTTGCCGAAGCCGGACAGCTTGACCGCTTCACCGCGCTCGAGTGCGTTACGGATTTCATCAAAGAAGGTTTCCACCATGTCTTTGGCCTCGCGCTTGTTCAGGCCCACTTGCTCGAACAGCAGCTCGGCGAGCTCCGCCTTGGTCAGCGTGGGCAAATCTTTTTCGGCATCCTGGCGTACCTTGGCCACTTGCATGGCCCGGTGTAAATCGGCAGCCAATGCTGACTGGAGTACGGCGGAATCAACGTCGTGATTATTAATTTTCCTGCCCTGCCTTCAAAAACGCATGAGGCCGGCCAAATGGCCGGACTCCCGGATGATAAAAGAAACGTATGTGCTTATTTGTGCCAGCCCGCTATGCTATCACGCCCGCAGACGCGCGCCATGTTTGTGCTGTGCGGCACTTCCCGCTGCAGCCATGATGGCCTCGACAACATCGTCTTGCAGGGTGTTTTGAGTATCTTGTAAGCTAAAGCGGAAAGCAAGCGATTTCTCGTCCGCTTCCAGACCCTTGCCGCGATATTCATCAAACAAAACAATGGCTTGCACCAACCGGGCCTGCGGACTTGCTTGCACTGCGGCATGGAAAGCGTCGAGCACATCTTGCGCGGCCACGCCCTGCTTGACCACCACCGCCAGGTCGCGCGTGGCGCCGGGGAACTTGGAGATCTCTGCGTACTCGGGCACCGATCGTTGCTGCAAAGCATACGCATCGACTTCGAACACCACTGGCGCATTGGGCAGCTCGTATTTCTGCATCCAGCGCGGGTGCAGTTCGCCGATGAAGCCGATCACCTGGCCGTTCAACAGTACGTTGGCCGAGCGACCCGGGTGCAGCGCCGGGTGCTCCGCTTTCTCGAAACGCAGGATTTGCGGTGCAAACAGGTGCTCGAGGTCGGCTTTCAGGTCGAAGAAATCGACCGCGCGGCTGTCCTGGCCCCACTGCTCGTCAACATTGCTGCCGTACGCCATCGCGGCCACGCGCTTGGGCTGCAGATAGCCTGCCACGCTGAGCGGGCCGTCGGCCACGCTGTCGTCACGGCGATAGATCGCGCCGACTTCGAACACGCGCACGCGGTTGGTTTTGCGGTTGAGGTTGTAGCGGACGTTGGCCACCAGGCTGCCCACCAGCGTCGAGCGCATTACGCTCATCTGGCTGGCGATCGGGTTTTGCAGGGTGATCGGGTTGCTGTTGCCGCCGAAGTCCTGCTCCCACGCCGCTTCCACGAAGCTCATGTTGACCACTTCCTGGAAGCCCAGGTCGGCCAGCTGGTGGCGCACGGCGAACAGCGAACGGGTGTTTTCCGGCGCGATCACCATGGTGTTGGCTGCGATTGGTGCGACAGCGGGAATGTTCTCGAAGCCGTACACGCGCGCCACTTCCTCGATCAGGTCTTCCTCGATTTCGATGTCGAAGCGGTAGCTTGGCGCGGTTACCGAGAACACGCCGTCTGCCAGGGAGAACGGCAGCGCCAGGCGCGTAAAGATGTCGGCAATCACTTTATCGTCGAGCGGCACGCCGATCACCTTCTGCGCGCGCGCGGTGCGCAATTGCACTGGCGAGCGCTGCGGCAGGTTGACGACCTTGTCGTCCACCGGGCCCACTTGCGTGGTGGCGGTGCCGCAGATCTCGACCAGCAGCGCGGTGATGCGCTCGATGTGTTCGACCACGGTGGCGTAATCGACGCCGCGCTCGAAGCGGTGCGCCGCGTCGGTGGAGAAGTTGAACTTGCGGGCGCGGCCCTGGATGGCGCTCGGCCACCAGAACGCCGCTTCCAGGTAAATAGCGTCGGTCTCGAGCGACACGGCGGTGGAATCGCCACCCATGATGCCGGCCAGCGATTCGATCTGCTGCTCGTCGGCGATCACGCCGACCCACTCGTTGAGGGTGACGGTGTTGCCGTTCAGGAGCTTGAGGGTTTCGCCTTCCTTGGCCCAGCGTACGTCCAGGCTGCCGTGAATCTTGGCCAGGTCGAACACGTGGCTCGGACGACCGAGTTCCAGCATCACGTAGTTGGAAATATCGACCAGTGCCGACACCGACCGCTGGCCGCTGCGCTCCAACCGCTGCTTCATCCAGTCCGGCGTGGCAGCCTTGGCGTTGAGATTGCGGATCACGCGGCCGGCAAAACGGCCGCACAGGTCCGGCGCCGAAATTTTTACCGGCAGCACTTCGTCGCTGGTGACCGGCACCGGGGTAAACGTCGGTGCGGTGAGCGCCACGCCGGTCAATGCCGACACTTCACGGGCCACGCCCAGCACCGACAGGCAGTCCGCCTTGTTCGGGGTGAGCTTGATGGTGAACTTGAGGTCGTTCAGTGCGTAGTAGTCGCGGAAGTCCTGGCCCACCGGCGCATCGTCCGGCAGTTCCAGCAGGCCACTGCCCTCTTCCGACAATTTCAGTTCCTTGGCCGAGCACAACATGCCTTGCGACTCGACGCCGCGCAGTTGCCCTACCTTGATTTCGAACGGCTTGCCATCGGCGCCCGGCGGCAGCACGGCGCCAGCCTTGGCGCACACCACGTGCAGGCCCGGGCGCACATTCGGTGCGCCGCAGACGATGGTGAGCAAGGTGCCGGTGCCGACATCGACCTGGCAGACGTTGAGGCGGTCGGCATTCGGATGCTTGGCCATGTCGCGCACCAGGCCGACCACCACGTTGGAGAACGGTGGCGCGACCGGTTCGACCTCTTCCACTTCCAGGCCGGACATCGTCAGCAGGTGGGCCAGTTCGTCCGAAGTCATCTTCGGGTCGACCATGGTGCGGAGCCAGTTTTCGGAGAATTGCATAATCAAACTTTCTAGTTGTTTGTACCCGCGACCTTCGAGCCGTCATTCCCGCGCACGCGGGAATCCATGCTGAGCCGACTGAACAAGCGCTCTATGGATCCCCGCGTTCGCGAGGATGACGGTGCGAGCGCCGGCGATCTCGGTTGCTGGCGCAGGCACAGTCAGGGATTTATCTCGTCTTAGTTAAACTGCTTCAGGAAGCGCAAATCGCCTTCGTAGAACAGCCGCAGGTCGTTCACGCCGTAACGCAACATGGTCAGGCGCTCGAGGCCGGAGCCGAACGCGAAGCCGATGTATTTTTCCGGGTCCAGGCCGAAGTTGCGCACCACCGACGGGTGCACCTGGCCGGAACCGGAAATCTCGAGCCAGCGGCCCTTGAGCGGCCCCGAGCCGAAGGCGATGTCGATCTCGGCCGATGGTTCGGTAAACGGGAAATACGACGGACGGAAGCGCACTTGCAGATCGTCGGTCTCGAAGAAGGCCTTGACGAAGTTCAGGTAAACGCCCTTCAAGTCGGCAAAGCTGATGTTCTCGGCGATCCACAGCCCTTCCACTTGGTGGAACATCGGCGAGTGGGTGGCGTCGCTATCGACGCGGTAGGTACGGCCGGGCGCGATCACCTTGATCGGCGGCGTGTGGCTGCGCGCGTAGCGCACCTGCATCGGGCTGGTGTGGGTGCGCAGCAGCAGCGGCTTGCCTTCGCTGTCGTTACCGTCGATATAGAAGGTGTCTTGCATCGAACGGGCCGGGTGATTTTCCGGGCTGTTCAGTGCTGTGAAATTGGTCCAGTCGTTTTCGATCTCGGGGCCGTCGGCCACATCGAAACCGATCGAGCGGAAGATCTCTTCCACCCGTTCCCAGGTACGCATGACCGGGTGCAGTCCACCGCCGGCGCGTCCGCGGCCTGGCAGGGAGACGTCGATCGCCTCGGCGTTCAAACGCGCTTGCATCTGGGCGTCGGCCAGCGCGTCGCGCCGGGCCGTGAGGGCTGCTTCGATCTGCTGCTTGGCAGCGTTGATCAGGGCGCCTTGCGCCTTGCGGGCTTCCGGGTCGAGCTTGCCCAGGCCCTTCATCAATTCGGTAATCTGGCCGGTCTTGCCCAGGTATTTGGCTTTGGCGTTTTCCAGTGCGGCGGCGTCGTCTTGCGCAACCGTGAAGTCCTGCACTGCTGAGGCAACGAGTTGTTCCAGGGAGTACATGCGTTTCTTATCCTCAATCAAAAACGGGGCACAGGTTCACACCTTTGCCCCGTCCTTTACGCTGCCCCGCGAAGGGCCGCATCATCAATCAGTGCTTACGCAGCGATTTGTGCTTTGACTACGTTGACAATCGCAGCGAACGCTGGCTTGTCCATTACTGCCATATCGGCCAGGACTTTACGGTCCAGTTCGATTGCAGCTTTCTTCAGACCGTTCATGAATACGCTGTACGTCACGCCATGCTCACGGGAAGCGGCGTTGATACGGGCGATCCACAGGCGGCGGAAGACGCGCTTCTTGTTACGACGGTCGCGGTAGGCGTACTGGCCAGCGCGCATGACTGCTTGCTTGGCAACACGGTAAACCTTGCTACGACGACCACGGTAACCCTTGGCCAGGTTTAAGACTTTTTTATGACGGGCACGAGCTGTAACCCCACGTTTTACTCTAGGCATAGTAACTCCTTAAATTGAGTGTGAGATTAAGCCGATGGCATCATGCGCAGAACCGATTTCACGTCTGCCGCATCGACATTGGTGATACCGCGCAGCTGGCGCTTGGATTTGGTGGTTTTCTTGGTCAGAATGTGACGCTTGAAAGCGTGGCCACTCTTAACAGTTCCACCCGGGCGTACGCGAAAACGTTTTTTCGCGGAGCTCTTGGTTTTCATTTTTGGCATAGATATTCTGTCGTTTTACGGACAGCTCCATATCGAAACAGGATTACAGGTGGTAACTACGTTACGCTTAGATGCCTGCTCTCACTTGTTTGTGCAGCGGATGCGAGTCCACTACATTGACTACAGCCGGCGATTATAGCCGGTTTGAAGCAACTGTGCAGCAAAAATCGCTGACTTGAAAAACGTCATTCCGGCTTGCAAAAACGTCATTCCCGCGAAGGTGGGAATCCAATGCCGGCGAGCCACGTTGACTCAGGCAAAACTGGATTCCCGCCTGCGCGGGAATGATGAAGCAACCGCTAGCGGCGACTTATTTTTTCTTCTTGGGGGAGAGGACCATGATCATTTGGCGGCCTTCCATTTTCGGGAACTGCTCGACCTGGCCATGTGGCTCGAGGTCGGCTTTCAGACGTTCCAGCATACGGAAGCCAATATCCTGGTGCGCCATTTCACGGCCGCGGAAACGCAGCGTGATCTTGGTCTTATCGCCTTCTTCGAGGAACTTGATAAGGTTGCGCAGCTTGATATTGTAGTCGCCATCATCGGTACCCGGACGGAATTTGACTTCCTTCACGGAGATGATTTTCTGCTTCAATTTCGCCTCGTGAGCCTTCTTCTGCTCCGAGTACTTGAATTTGCCGTAGTCCATCAAACGGCAAACCGGCGGGACCGCCGTAGGGGCGATCTCGACCAGGTCGACGTTTGCCTCTTCCGCCAGGCGGAAGGCTTCGGCCAAAGTCACGATACCGAGTGCTTCGTTATCGACCCCGCTCAAACGCATTTCGGGGGCAGTGATTTCGCCATTGATGCGATGCGACTTGTCAGTAGCTATGGTGATTCCTTTTTAAAATCTGAGAATAAGGCGCGTGCGATCAGGCTTTGTTGGCGATGTCTTGCGACAGTCGCTCGATCAGGGCATCGACGGACATGACGCCCAGATCGACATTGCCCCGTGCCCGCACGGCCACGGTATTGGCATCCCGCTCTTTGTCGCCCACCACGAGGATGTACGGCAGTTTTTGGACGGAATGTTCACGTATTTTATAGTTTATTTTCTCGTTGCGCAAATCAAGCTGCACGCGGAACCCGGCCCGACGCAGCTTTTCGGTTACTTCGCGCACATAATCAGCCTGCGCATCGGAGATGTTCAAGACCGAAACTTGCACCGGCGCCAACCACGCCGGCAGGGCGCCCGCATAGTTTTCGATCAGGATGCCGATGAAACGTTCCATCGAACCGACGATTGCACGGTGCAGCATGACCGGCACCTGGCGCGTGTTGTCGGCCGCCACGTACTCGGCGCCCAAACGCTCCGGCATGAAGAAGTCGACCTGCATGGTGCCCACCTGCCATGGGCGACCGAGCGAATCCTTCAGGTGGTACTCGATCTTCGGACCGTAGAAGGCGCCCTCGCCCGGCAATTCGGTCCAGCTCACGCCGCAGGCGCGCAGGCCCGAGCGCAGCGCTTCTTCCGCTTCATCCCACACTTCGTCGGAACCAATGCGGTTATCCGGACGCAGCGCCAGTTTCACTTCGATATTATGGAAGTGGAAATCGGCATACACCTCCATGGCCTGGGTGTGGAATGACACCACTTCCGGCTCGATCTGCTCGTGGGTACAGAAGATGTGGCCGTCATCCTGAGTAAAGCCGCGCACGCGCATGATGCCGTGCAGCGCACCCGAAGGCTCGTTGCGGTGGCACTGGCCAAACTCGCCGTAGCGCAGCGGCAGGTCGCGGTACGAACGCATATTGCTGTTAAAGATCTGCACGTGGCCCGGGCAGTTCATCGGCTTCAACGCATACGAGCGGTTTTCCGACTCGGTGACGAACATGTTTTCGCGGTAATTGTCCCAGTGGCCGGTCTTGGCCCACAGGCTGGCGTCGAGAATTTGCGGCGCCTTCACTTCTTGGTAGCCGTTGACCTGGTACTTGTGGCGCATGTATTGCTCAACCTGCTGCCAGATGGTCCAGCCTTTCGGGTGCCAGAACACCAGGCCCGGCGCCTCGTCCTGGAAGTGGAAGAAGTCCAGCTGCTTGCCCAGCTTGCGGTGGTCGCGTTTTTCCGCCTCTTCCAGCTGGAACAGGTACTGCTCCTGGTCTTCCTTTCTGGCCCAGGCGGTGCCGTACACGCGCTGCAGCATTTCGTTCTTGCTGTCGCCGCGCCAGTAGGCGCCGGCCAGCTTCATCAGCTTGAACACCTTCAGCTTGCCGGTCGATGGCACGTGCGGCCCACGGCACAGGTCGGTGAAGCCGCCTTCGCTGTACAGCGAGACGTCCTGGTCGGCCGGGATCGAGGCGATGATTTCAGCTTTATAAGCTTCGCCGATCGACTTGAAGTAGGCCACGGCCTCGTCGCGCGGCAAGACACGGCGCGTGACCGGCTCGTCCTTCCTGGCCAGTTCCGTCATTTTCTTTTCGATCGCCACCAGGTCATCGGGCGTAAACGGACGCTTGTACGAGAAGTCGTAGTAAAAACCGTTCTCGATCACCGGGCCGATGGTCACTTGCGCATCCGGGAACAGTTCCTTGACGGCGTAGGCCAGCAGGTGGGCGGTCGAGTGACGGATCACGTCCAGACCCTCGGGGTCTTTATCGGTGATGATGGCCAGGTCGACGTTTTTCTCGATCAGGTGGGAAGTATCCACGACTTTGCCGTCGACCTTGCCGGCCAGCGCGGCTTTGCCGAGGCTGGTGGCAATGCTGGACGCGACCTGGGCAACGGTGACGGGACCCTCGAACTCGCGGGCGGAGCCATCTGGAAGGCGGACTGAAATCATGAAGTTCTCCCTGTGGGCGCATGGCGCGCCTGTTGGTACATTGAATTAAAAAACGCGGACGAAAAAAAACGCGGACTAGCCGCGTTTTCTCTTTTTTTGAGCAAAAAGGTTCCCGTTCGACTAGCGTCACTCCCAAAGCTTGGTAGTAGTTCGCGGTGTCATAACCGGGATGCCTTTCTCGCTCTTACATGAAGGGCCGACTCAAAACGACCGCAGCTTCGTTGCACCACCTTGCCGTGCAACCGCACTGTCTGCGGTGTTGCGCCTTGCCGCGCTCATTTTGAATCAGCCTCATTTGAATTCTGGTGGGCGGTGAGGAATTCGAATCCCCGACCCCTTGGATGTCGACCAAGTATTCTAACCAGCTGAACTAACCGCCCTTTTGCACTACATTTTACTGCGCTTTTTACTGCGATACTGCGAATTCTGGTGGGCGGTGAGGAATTCGAATCCCCGACCCCTTGGATGTCGACCAAGTATTCTAACCAGCTGAACTAACCGCCCGAAGACCAGCATTATAGAGAGCGAAAAGCAGAATGACAAGAGGCTTTCATAGGAAAGATTTACGGATTGCACGATGTCGATAGCACACGCTGTCCCTGCTTCCAGTAAACTGCCTGTATCTATTCATACACAAGAACCGCCATGTCCTTAGATAGCCGCGCCGCCTCCCCGTCTTCCCATCTGCACGAGCACCGCAGCGATGACGCCAAGTACAAGCACGTCAGCGTGCAGCGCAGCCAGAAAGTGCTGGCCTGGGCGCTGCTGCTTACGCTGAGCTTTGCGGTGGTGGAAGCGGTGACCGGTTTCATGGCCAATTCGCTGGCGCTGATCTCGGACGCGGGCCACATGGTGACCGACGCTGCCGCGCTGGGCCTGGCGCTGCTGGCGCAAATCATTTCCAAGCGACCACCGTCGGCGCGACACTCGTTCGGCTTTGGTCGCGCCGAGGCGCTGGCAGCTTTTGTGAACAGCCTGGTGCTGCTGGTCCTGGTGGGCTGGATCATGTTGGAGGCGGCGCAGCGCTTTTCCAAACCTGAAGAAGTGCACGGCTCCACCGTGTTCATCGTCGCCGGCATCGGCCTGGTGATCAACCTGCTGCTGGCGTGGATGCTCTCGCGCGGCGACAGCAATATGAATACGCGCGCGGCGCTGGTCAACGTGATGGGCGACCTGTTCGGTTCGGTGGCGGCGCTGGTCTCGGGCGCGGTGATCTATTACACGGGCTGGATGCAGGTCGATCCGCTGCTGTCGCTGTTCGTCGCGTTACTGATACTGCGCTCGACCATCGGCGTGCTGCGCGAGTCGTATCACTTCCTGATGGGCGGCGTGCCCGAACCGATCGACTACCTGGCCGTGGGCGCCGACCTCGAGCACATCGACGGCGTGTGCTCGGTGCACGACCTGCACGTGTGGGACATGTCGCCGGGTGAGCCGGCGCTGATCGGCCACGTGGAGATCGTCGAATTGCAGCGCTGGCCTGCGATCCTGCAGGCGATCAAGGCGATGCTGCTCGAGAAGCACGGCATCGACCATATTACCTTGCAGGCGGAAGTTCCCACTTCAGGGTCAGTGCCTAATGCCGCTAAGTTAAGCTCTTAGCGGCATTTTTCTTGTAAACGACTGCCGGAAGTGTTAACTTTCTGCACGATGCTATCAGA